>JAZSMO010000035.1:0-40445 GCA_045535935.1 Lachnospiraceae bacterium
CGGTCAGAAACAGACGGAAGTTATGATGAAGCTTAAATTTCCTTTTGCATTCCCAAAGCCGATCACTCTGACCGGAAGAAACTGCCGATTTGACGGTTTTGAAAACGAAGGAAATCTTAAAGTTCCGATTGTATATGATACACTGAAATATTTTTACAGCAACTATAAAGATTATTATTATTTGCCGGCTGAGGATGTGGCACTTCACAAATCCGTCGCAACCTATGTCGGAAAAGACTTCCGCGAGCAGGCAACTGCCGCCACCTGCTACACAAAAAAAGAAGGAGCCTTCCTTCCGCAGTGGGATTTGATCTTTTCACCGGTATTCAAACGGGAATACGGCGACAAGCTCTGCTATTTTGAACTGACAGAAGAAATCAAACGCTCTCCTGCCGAGTTTTACAAATATGCACTTCATATCATTGATATGCTGGCACACGGAAAGAATGAATAAAAAAAGAACTATGTACCCGAGAAATCTCGTACATAGTTCTTATTTTTATTCTTTTCCGTAGAAAAATGAATTCTTGCGGCAATATCCCATGGCCTTATAGCCGATGATCTGCTCGGTACTTCCGATAAAAAGACATCCGTCGCTCACAATAGATTTGCTGAATTTCTCAAATACGGCGTCCTTTGCTTCCTCCGTAAAATAGATCAGAACATTCCGACAAACAATCAAATGGCAATCTGTTTCATACGGATCCTTGAGAAGATTGTGCTGCTTGAATTCCACACATTTCTTAATCTCCTCGGAAATCTGATAAGAAGCTCCGACCTTAGTAAAATATTTTGCTTTCAAGTCTGCAGGCACAGCTGCAATACTCTTCTCCGAATACAATCCGATCTTTGCCTTTGCAATCACCTGTTTATCAATATCTGTCGCAATAATATGTATCTGTGAAAGCGGAAGATGTCTGGAAAGCGCCATAACAAGCGAATACGGCTCATCTCCTGTTGAACACGCCGCACTCCAAATCTTCAAATGCTTTCCGAACTTTCTGATCAGTTCCGGGAACACATCCTTATCTAAAAGCTCCCACTGCTCCGGATTACGATAAAACTCAGACACATTGATGGTAAGGTAGTTAACAAACTCTTCAAACATGGCCGGGTCATTTTTCAGCACCTGAACGTACTTGTCATAGCCACTGATCCCATGCTTGGTAATCAGTGTGTCGATACGCCGTTTCATCTGTTTCTCTTTATATGCATTCAAATCAATCTTTGTCAGATCAAACACTGCTCTTTTGAAATATTCATAATCGAATTCAGGCATAAGGTAACCCTCCGCGAACATTTTTTTATAAAAGAATAGACTGTATGAAACATACAGCCTATTCAACATATACATAAATTATTTTCTCAGACTATTCAGCATCCTCTGCTGTCTCTTCTGCTGCAATTACAGCATCGATATCAACAGCAACAACATCTGCATCCTCTTCCTCTGCTTTTTCCTCTACCGGATCCGGAGCAAGAAGTGCTTTCATGCTTAAGCTGATCTTCTTGTCGTCTGCATTGTAATCAACAACTTTTGCTGTCACAGCATCACCGACTTTTAATACATCGGAAGGTTTCTCAATGTGTTCTTTGGAAATCTGAGATACATGAAGAAGTGCATCTACACCCGGCTCTAACTCAACGAAAGCACCGAAGTCTGTCATTCTTGCAACTTTTCCTTCTACCACATTGCCAACTGCATATTTGCTGTCTGCATCCTTCCAAGGATTGGTATCATCAAACTTAAGGCTGAGTGCGATCTTTGTACCGTCGATCTCTTTGATGAGACATTTTACGGTATCGCCAACCTTGAATACTTTCTTAGGATTTTCAACGCGTCCCCAAGACATTTCTGAAATATGAAGAAGTCCGTCTGCTCCGCCAAGATCGATAAACACACCGAAATCTGTTACGTTCTTAACTGTTCCTTCTACCACATCACCTGCGTTAATCTTATCAAAGAGCTCTTTCTGTGCTTCCATCTTCTTAGCAACCATAAGCTGTTTGCGGTCACCGATGTAGCGTCTTCTCTTCGGGTTGTACTCGCTGATTACGAATTCAATTTCCTGACCGTCATATTTGGTCAGATCTTTTTCGTATACGTTGGAAACAAGGCTTGCAGGGATAAAGATTCTTACTTCATCCACAACAACGCTGAGTCCGCCGTCCAGTACCTGAGCAACTTTTGCTGTGAGAACCTCTTTATTGTTGTATGCATCTTCGATTCTCTTATTGCCTTTTTCAAGAGCAAGTCTCTTGTAGGAAAGGATAACCTGTCCTTCTCCGTCATTCACTTTAACGACCTTTACTTCCATCTTGTCGCCAGGATTTAACATAGTCGTAAGATCGACATTCGGTTCGTTTGTGTATTCGTTTCTAGTAAGAACACCGTCTGATTTGTATCCGATATTAAGAATAGCTTCATCTGCTTTTACATCGATAACTGTTCCTTCGACTACCTCTCCATTATGAATTGTTTTTAATGATTCTTCTAACATTTGTTCAAAAGTTAATTCTGACATAATTTTGAACCTCCTCAATAATATTGTTCGGGGTAGACGCCCCAGCGGTAATTCCCACCAGTTTTGCAGATTTAGGTATCTCTTCTAAATGCAAGTCATCCAGTGTCTGTATGAAATACGTGTTCTCACATTCCTTTTTGCAGATCTCGTACAGTTTCCGCGTATTGGAACTATGAGTACCGCCTATCACGATCATAACATCCACGCGCGATGCAATGTTTCGCGCTTCCGTCTGTCGCTCCTCTGTTGCGTTACAGATTGTATTCACAACAATTATATCATAACCTTTTTTCTCAAAAATTTCAACTAAATCTTTAAATTTATTGTAGTTAAATGTCGTTTGTGAAACAACGCATATTTTCTGTCCTTTTTCCGCTTTAAAATTTTCTGCTTCCCGGACAGATTCTATCACGACCGGACAGCTGACAGACCATCCGCAGATTCCCTGAACTTCAGGGTGTTCTTTGTTTCCGATGATTACAATCAAATATCCTTCTTTGCTCTTTTCTTCCACAATACGATGAATCTTTTTTACAAAAGGACATGTCGCATCCACACATTTCAGTCCGTATCCTTCAATCTTCTCACAGACCTCTCTCTCCACTCCGTGGGAACGGATCACGACCGTACCTTCCTTTGCCATTGCAAGTTCATCATCATTTTCTAACACCGTCACACCCTTTTTTTCAAGATCCTTTACCACTTCTTCATTGTGGATAATCGGACCATAGGTGTATATTTTATCACCGGTTTCAATCTGTTCATACACGGTATCCACCGCCCGCTTCACTCCGAAGCAGAAACCAGCCGACTTTGCCAAAATAACTTCCATTCCGGATTCCCTTTCTGTTATCTTTTTTTGCGGACAAGCCCGCAGATAGCTTCCACTACCTCATCGATTGTCATATCGGAGGAATCTACAAGCTGCGCATCCTCCGCCTGACGAAGCGGCGAATGTTCTCTGGTCATGTCCCTGTGGTCACGTTCGATAATGTCCGCTTCAATCTGCTCCAGGCCGCATGCAATCCCTTTTGCTTCCAGTTCCTTGAAACGTCTCATTGCACGCACTTTGGATGACGCTGTCAAATATACTTTGACATCCGCATTCGGAAGTACGCATGTTCCGATATCTCTTCCGTCCATGATGACATCTGCCTCTGCTGCAAGCTTCTTCTGCAGCTCTACCAGCTTCTCACGAAGTTTCGGATTGGCGGAACTGACCGATGCCATATTGCCGACCTCTTCCGTCCGGATAAATCCATTGACATTTTCTCCATTCAAAAGCACAATCTGCTCTCCGTTTTCATAACGGATTGAAATATCTGCCTCCTGACATTTCGTACCGATGGCTTCCTTGTCCTCCCGGTCCACATTGTTTTTCAAAAGAAACAGTGCCATGGCCCGGTACATCGCCCCGGTATCCACATAGATAAATCCAAGCTCCTTTGCCACTTTTTTTGCAATAGTACTCTTTCCTGCTCCCGCCGGTCCGTCAATCGCTACATTAAAACTCATATTCTTCTTCCTTTCTCCCTATATTACATATTGGTTCCGGCTAAATATCCGGTTGACCATGCAATCTGTAAATTAAAGCCTCCGGTCAAAGCATCCACATCGATACACTCTCCTGCAAAATACAATCCCAGGATCTTCTTAGATTCCATCGTGGAAGGATTCACATCTTTCACACTGATTCCCCCCTGCGTGATAATTGCATCTTTGAAATCTGCCGTACCACACACCGTAAGCGGGACATTTTTCAAAAGTGTCCCAAAGGCAATACGCTCTGCCTTTGTCAGTTCATTCGCTTTCTTTTCCGGAGAAATGCCGGACATTTCTATCATAACAGGAATGAGCCCGGAAGGCAAAAGATCAGAAAGTGCATTTTTAAACTGTTTGTTATTTGCCTGTTCCAGATCACGCAGAATCCTCTTGTCCAGCTGTTCCGGAGTCAATGCCGGCTTCAGATCAATAGTTAGCTGAAGCTTACTTTCTTGCAGTTTTTTTGTCACTTTACTGCTGGCACTCAGGATCAAAGGTCCACTCACCCCGAAATGGGTAAAAAGCATCTCACCAAAGCCCTCGTACAAGATTTTCTTTCCGTTTTTCAATTTGACCGACACATTTCGGAGGGAAAGCCCCATCAGTTCATGGCACCATGCTTCCTCTGTCCTAAGCGGTACAAGCGCGGGATAAAGCTGTGTCACTTTATGTCCTGTCTCCCCCGCCATACGCAGTCCACTGTCATTGGCCCCCGTCAGCGGATAGGAAACACCTCCGGTTGCCAGAAGAACTCTGTCTGCATAAATCTTTGTACCATCTGCCAACACAACGCCTCTGCATACACCGGTATATTTCTTTTTCTCCGATTCCTGCTCTGCGGAATTTTGTGTCATCTCATCCGTAAGCAGACTTTTGACCCGACTGTTCAAATGCACCTTGACGCCGAGACGCCGCATTTCATATTCAAGAGCTCTTATAATATCCGAGGAATGATCGCTTCTCGGAAACACGCGGTTTCCTCTTTCCGTCTTGAGCGGTACTCCGATTTCCTCAAAAAAATCCATACAGGCCCCTGCATCAAAATCATAAAATGCACTGTATAAAAACTTCGGATTGGAAATCACATTGGCAAGCAGATCCTCACAATCGGTATTGTTGGTTACATTGCATCTGCCTTTTCCCGTAATAAACAATTTTTTCCCCAGTTTTTCATTTTGTTCATACAGCGTCACCTGTTTTCCGTTACGGGCTGCAACTACAGCCGCCATCATACCGGCTGCGCCCCCGCCGACCACAACGATATTTCTCATATCTTTTATTCCTTCGTCAAAGAATTATCTAAAATCGGTTCGTCATCGATAAAGTTAATTTCATCATTGAGATAAACCTGATAATCTCCCCACACTCTTTCCAGTTCTTTCAGATTTTCTCTCGTTTCATCCGGAGCCTTTACACAAAGTGCTACCACCAGCGCATTGATCAGACTGAGCGGTGCTACAAGAGAGTCTACAATAGATAGCATATCACTTCTGGCAAGCAAATTGCAGGAAGAATATAAGCTCATCGGGGAATGCTCTGTATCTGTAATTGAAATTACTTTCGCATTCCTGTCTCTGGCAAATTCCATCGCCTTCAAGGTTCTCATGGAATAACGCGGAAAGCTGATTCCGATCACCACATCTTCATCGCCGACGCGAATCATCTGTTCAAACAATTCTGTCATGGATGTTGTGCGAAGCATGATTACATCACCGCGAATCATGGAAAGATAAAATCCAAGGAAGTTCGCAAGCGGCTCGCAGCTTCGCAGTCCTACCACATACACGTGCTTTGCTTCCAAAATAGTATTGACAGCAAGTTCAAAAGAAACCGGATCCAAATTTTCCATCGTGTGGGAAATCTTATCAATATCAGCCTGCAAAACGGACATAACAAGCTCCGACTGAGAACTGTTTCCGTATTTTACACCGACCTTCTGCACACTGCTCCATTTTCCCTGTACCCACTCTTCCAATGCTTTCTGGAATTCCGGGTATCCGTTGTATCCGAGAACGGAGGCAAAACGAACCACAGTCGATTCACTGACATTAATCTCTGCACCGAGTTTCGCCGCCGTCATAAATACCGCAGTGTCATAATATTCCGAAATATAATCTGCGATCTTTTTCTGCCCCTTACTCATCTTAGGGTATTTCATTTCTATTCTTGCAATAATATCCACTGTTTTTTGCATATACTATCCCCCGACTTTCTATGCCGCACTACTTGCATATGTTTCCCGAAGCAGACGAAGCGTCTCATCCTCAGGCAGATCATAATCCCCCGTGATCGCCATGCTGGCCGCACCATGTATAAAGATCCACATCTTCATAAACAATTCTCCCGGATCTTTTACCCCAAGAGATTTCGCCCGTGCGATTTCCTTCATAAAAGCCCCTGTCGATCCATTTAAAAGTTCATACAAACTTTTTCCGTATCTTTCCTTTGACAAGAAAAGCAAACAAAACAGCTGCGATTGCTTTATGGCAAAATCAATATATGCCATCCCGAAACGAACGAACGGTTTGTCCTCCTGCGAATGTTCCCCGCAATATACTCCGTAAAAATCAGAGAATGCCTGTATCGCCATTTCGAACACATCTTTATGCAGTTCTTCCATACTTTCATAAATACGGAAGATCGGCTGCGTCGAGCAACCGGCTTTGTCTGCAAGTTTTCTTGCGGTAACACTTTCCATTCCTTCCGTTTTTGCAATTTCAAACGCTGCATTTTTGATCATTTCTTTTGTAATACTTATCTTTCTTGCCATCTTTTTCACCTCATAAAAACAGACCAAAATAACTTATGTATCATAACACTTGTTATTCTAGTCTGTTTTTGAAGATTTGTCAATATTATGTGAACCTATTTTTTTAATTATTTTCAGATATACCGCTGACAAAGCGCTCATATATATCCGGGTGCACTTTCTTTATGTTGACCGGCATCAGATTTCGATCCAAGAATCCGTGTTCCGATTCTCCCGTTGCATGCAGCTCTCCGGTATCCGCTTTATATACTTCATAGGTAACGCTGAACTTAACTCCCTTGAATCCTTGTAAATTCAACACAATCCGAAAGGTATCGCCGTAGCGGAATGCTTTTTTATATTTACACGAAACACCGAGTACTGGAATCAGAATCCCTCTTCTTTCCATCTCGTCATAAGGCAGTCCGATCTGCTCCAAAAAATCAATTCTTGCTTCCTCAAACCAACGAATATAATTTGAGTGATGGATAATCCCCATCTGATCCGTCTCATAATAATAGGTTTTTCTCTCATATGGTTTGCAGCTTGTCATCCCCTTGTTTTTCCTCCTTTTTCACCGATGATAACATTTGTTACCGGACGAACGTAACACCCGTTATAATCCTTTGGTAACATTTGTTATATTTTCATTTTTATGTTGCGCCCAAAAACCCAAAATAACGCTCGTTTTTCCTGCATTCGCATAAAACCGGGCTTTTCGGCACTTTTTCACTTGCAGAATGTCCTTCATTTTCCTTCTACAGTGTAGCAACTTTTATACCCTTTTGCAAGAAAAGGCGCAAAATCAAAAAAAGAGCTCCTGCACATAAATGCAAGAGCTCTTGTCATCTTGATCTTAAATTTCGATCGGATTATACCGGATAAGCACCGTTTGCTGTGTCAGCTTTGGATAAATCCACTTTATCCTGCTGTGCTTTACGATACTTGAAGAAGTCAGTAGCAACCTGTGGGAAGAGTGCGTATGACAATACGTCTTCATCCTGCTGCTTCCATTCTTTCATTTCTGATTCCAGTTTTTCCATTTCGTTTTCGATCAGGTCAGCCGGACGACATGTGATTCTCTCTTCACCCGGAATAACTTTATCGATAACTTCCTGGCTCATCGGTTTTACAGTCTGACCATATTTACCGCGTAATACGTCTTTTGTCTGGTCAGTTGCCATTTTGTATCTTTCTCCCATAAGAACGTTAAATACAGCCTGTGTACCAACGATCTGAGAAGAAGGTGTAACAAGTGGCGGTTCACCGAGGTCTTTACGAACTGCAGGGATTTCTTTTAATACATCGTAGTATTTGTCTTCTGCATTCTGCTCTTTTAACTGGCTCACCATGTTAGAAAGCATTCCGCCCGGTACCTGGTATAATAATGTCTTGATATCAACACCCATTACCTTCGGATTTAAGAGACCGGATGCTAAGCACTCATCTCTGTATGGTCTGAAGTAATCAGCAATCTCAGCAAGTAAGTTCTGATCAAATCCTGTGTCGTACTCTGTACCCTTGAATGTTTCAACCATAACTTCTGTTGCAGGCTGAGATGTTCCGAGTGCGAACGGACTCATTGCACAGTCGATAACGTCTACTCCTGCTTCTACTGCTTTTAAGTATGTCATAGAAGCAACACCTGATGTGTAGTGTGTATGTAACTGGATCGGAAGTTTTGTTACTTCCTTCATAGATTTAACAAGCTCAGCTGCTTTGTATGGTACTAAGAGACCTGCCATATCCTTGATACAGATAGAATCTGCACCCATCTCTTCGATCTTCTTAGCCATGTCTGTCCAGTAATCCATGGTATAAGCATCACCAAGTGTGTAAGAAAGAGCGATCTGTGCATGACCTCTTCCTTCACGCTGTTTGATCTTGTTGGTAGAGTTAACTGCTGCTTCTAAGTTACGAAGGTCATTTAAGCAATCGAAAATACGAATGATATCGATACCGTTTGCCACAGATCTTTCAACGAAAGCATCTACTACATCATCAGCGTACGGTCTGTAACCTAAAATGTTCTGACCGCGGAATAACATCTGAAGCGGTGTGTTCGGACATCCGTCTTTGATTTTACGAAGTCTCTCCCATGGATCTTCTTTTAAGAAACGAAGGGAAGCATCAAATGTTGCACCACCCCAGCACTCAAGAGAATTGTATCCTACTTTGTCAAGCTTCTCTAAAATAGGAAGCATGAATTCTGTTGGCATTCTTGTTGCGATCAATGACTGATGCGCATCACGTAATATGGTTTCGGTAATTTTTACCGGTCTTTTTTCTGCCATTTATTTTTCCTCCTGTTTTAATCAATTAAATTTAGAATACTCCGAATACAGCCATGAATGTTCCGGCTGCAACGGCTGTACCGATAACTCCGGCAACGTTCGGTCCCATCGCATGCATGAGCAGGAAGTTGGTAGGATCTGCTTCTGCCCCGACTTTCTGGGAAACACGTGCTGCCATAGGAACTGCGGAAACTCCGGCAGAACCGATGAGCGGGTTAACTTTACCTTTTGTCATAACGCACATCAACTTACCGAATAATACACCGGCCGCCGTACCAAAGCAGAATGCGGCAAGACCGAGAATAACGATTTTAATCGTATCCCAGTTAAGGAACGCTTCTGCACTTGTGGTAGCACCAACGGATGTTCCGAGTAAGATAACTACGATGTACATAAGAGCGTTGGATGCGGTTTCTGTCAGCTGACGAACCACGCCTGACTCTCTGAATAAGTTACCGAGCATCAGCATACCTACAAGCGGAGCTGTGGTCGGAAGAATTAATGATACAACAATCGTAACGATGATCGGGAAAAGAATTCTTTCCAGTTTGGAAACCGGACGAAGCTGTCCCATTTTGATCTTACGCTCTTTTTCTGTTGTAAGCAATTTCATAATCGGCGGCTGAATGATCGGCACCAGTGACATATAGGAATATGCCGCCACGGCGATCGGTCCCATAAGAGCCGTCTGTCCTAATTTTCCGGCAAGGAAAATGGACGTCGGACCGTCAGCACCACCGATGATGGAGATAGCTGCTGCAGCTTTGTCGTTGAATCCGAGCGCAATTGCTCCGAAGTAAGCTGCGAAAATACCGAACTGAGCCGCTGCACCAAGCAGGAAACTCCTCGGGTTTGCGATAAGCGGACCAAAGTCTGTCATCGCACCTACACCCATGAAGATGAGGGATGGCATGATAGCCCATTCATCTAAAAGATAGAAATAGTACAAAAGACCACCGACTCCGTTTGGAGAATCTTCAATACTCATCATGATGTCCGGGTAAATATTTACCAGGAGCATACCGAATGCAATCGGAACCAAAAGAAGTGGTTCAAACTCATGTCGAATGGCAAGATATAAGAAAAAGCATGCCACTGCAATCATTGCATAGTTACCGATGGTAAGATTGAAGAAAGCCGTCTGATGTACAAGATTATCTAACGTAGTAATAATGTAATCCATTTGTCGACCTCCTGTTATTTGTCGTTTGATTTATATCAAAGACAATTAGTTTAATGTTGCAAGAGTAGCGCCTGCTTCTACTGCATCGCCGACTGCCACATCAATGCTTGCAACTGTACCATCCTGAGGAGCAACAACAGGGATTTCCATCTTCATTGCTTCAAGGATAATCACTGTGTCACCTTTCTTAACTGCCTGTCCAACGCTTGCTTCTACTTTGAATACTTTACCTGCTGCACCTGCTTCAATCTTAACTGATCCTGCACCGCCTGCTGCTGCAGGAGCTGCTGCTGGAGCTGCTTTCGGAGCTGCTTTCGGAGCTGCCTTAGGCGCTGCTGCTACAGCACCTGAAGTTGCGCCTTCTTCAACTACTACATCGTATACGTTTCCGTTCACGGTAATTGTATAATTTTTCATCTTTATTTCCTCCTGTTAATTAGGCATTCTGCCATTTGTTTCTGTTTACTTTGCGCACGCTTCTGATAACTACGCCGTCAGAAGATCCGCCGTTTGCCGCTTCATAAGCAGCGATTGCAGCCGAGATAACCGCAATAAGCTCTGTGTCATCCGCTTCTTCAGCCTGGATGATCTGAGCAATTGTATTATCCACAGATTTCTCTGTTTCAGATACTTTATCTTTCTTGGCAAATGCCGCCTGAATCTTAGGAATAAATCCAAAAAGTGAGATGATCAGACTGATCAGGATCAACACTGCAAATACCGTTCCCATACCGAGCAATGTATTTAATGCAGCATTTGTCATTTTTTCACCCATGGTGTAATCCACATTGACTACCATTGATGTCAGCAAATACTCTTTTGCATTGTAAATAATCTCTACATCGGCCGTTCTCGGGTTTCCATCCGGATCGAGCGCAGAACCTGTGATTGCTGTGTTAACGACAACCTCATCTCCGTCGATCTTAACCTCATGTCCGGTCGTTTCTACATAACTGCCTAACTCTTCCATACCGCTTTTCCAGCTGTCGAAGATCGGTGCAAGCGATTCATCGTATGCAACATACTCTGCTTCCGCACCCTGATTTACAACTTCCATCACCTGACTGATATAAGAATCGGCCACCTGAACCGCTGCCAATTCTTCCTCTGTCATAACAGAAGCTTCTTCATTTCCACACGCTGTCAGTCCGAAAAGACAGGCAATCATACCTAATACTAATACTATTCTTTTCATATTAAGTACATCCTTTCTTTTAAACTGTACCGTGTTTTTTAGCCGGGCGGTCTTCCCTTTTTGCGAACAGCATCTCAAATGCGCCAACCACATATTTACGTGTATCTGCTGCATCGATTACCTGATCCACATATCCTCTCTTAGCAGCGCCTGTTGCACTTGTCTGAAGTGCTGCGTACTCTGCTGCTTTTTCTTTGATTACATCAGCACCTTCTCCGCTGTACATAATCTGTGCTGCATCATTTGCGTTCATAGCACCGATTTCAGCATTTGACCATGCGATTGTAAGGTCAGCACCGATTGCTTTTGAGTTCATTGCGATTGCTGCTGTTCCGAGCGCTTTTCCAACTACTACGTTTACCTTCGGAACGGTTGCATTTGCAAATGCATATGTAAGCTTAGCAACTGCTTTTGCAATTTTCTTCTCACAGCATGTACATGCTGCATATCCCTTAACATTTGTAAGAGAAAGAACAGGAATGTTGAACGCATCACAGAATGTAATAAATTCTGCTGCTTTTGCACATCCGTTCGGAGTAAGAACACAGTCAAGCTTCTCAGCTACTTTTCCGTCCTCACCGATCACTTCACTGCGGTTAGCCACACAACCAACAGTAGATCCGTTTAAGCGGATGAATCCTGTTACCATATCTTTTGCGTACGCTTCTTTCACTTCGAAGAATACGTTGTCATCTGCGATTTCAGATAATGCAATGCTTGTGTCTCCTGCACATGCTGCAAGGTTTGCACTTGCTCTGTTGAGATCGTCTGTGCAGTCTTCGTAAGACATATCATCTTCATTGTTAGAAGGAAGCATGGAAACAAGTGCTCTGATCTGTGCACAGATTTCTGCTTCGTCAGCCACTACGTCAACAAGTCCTGCTTCGCTGCTCTGGAAATCAGCAGCTGCTGTATCACATTTCTCAGCATAATTGCCATCCAATGCATTCGGAGAGTTTACAAATAATTTTGCATTCTTTCCTTCCATGAATGTGAAGTCTGTAAGCGCCGGAATCAGGGCAAGTCCACCACCGCAGTTACCGAACACTGCTGTGATCTGCGGAATTACACCGGAAGCCAGTGTCTGTTTCATGTAGATCTCACCGAAGGCGTTCATTGCATCTGTCGCCTCCTGAAGTCTAAGTCCGGCTGAATCGATAAGACCGATGACAGGTGCTCCTGTCTTAAGAGCCAGATCATAGAGGTTTGCAATCTTCTTTGCATGCATTTCGCCCACGCTACCGTTCATCACGGACGCATCCTGGCTGTAAACATACACAAGATTACCTTCGATCACTCCGTAGCCGGTAACCACACCGTCTGAAGGAGTCTCTGTTGGTTTCATATTGAAATCTGTTGCTCTGGCAGTAACCATAGCCCCGATTTCAACGAAACTGTTGTCGTCGAGTAAAGCTGCAATTCTTTGACTCGCTTTTGAAGAATTACTCATGTTTTGGACCTCCATTTTATATTAATTTATGAATAACTAGATTATGTACGGGCATAGTACGCCCCTACACCACATTCGATTAAAAGTATAACATAAAAATCTGACGCAGACAATAGAAATATGTACGTAATTCAACGGATTCTGTCGTTCTTATCTCATACTTTTTAAACAGCTTATCATTGATAAAATAGCACTCATGCCCGACCAAAGTTCCTTTCTCCACCGGAGCCGCCAATTCTCTCTGCACGTTATTCTTTACCAAAACTTTGTCGTTTTTTGACAAGAGCAAAGCAAGCTCCCCCTCCTTTTTCTCTGCCGCTGCAATCCGAACACTGTCCTGTACTCCGTCTGTCACTTCCAGCGGTTCATATGTAAAGTCCTTCGCGATATTTACCATTTCATACCGCTCCA
The DNA here is from genome assembly GCA_045535935.1 of Lachnospiraceae bacterium. Taxonomy (GTDB): domain Bacteria; phylum Bacillota; class Clostridia; order Lachnospirales; family Lachnospiraceae; genus SVFI01. The sequence goes on from JAZSMO010000035.1 coordinate 13,350, forward strand.
GCCCGTACTCCATCAGCTGCCTTGTATCCGACCACTTCCAATTCTTATTCGGTGGCCATCCACTGGCAAGCACAACAGAAACAAAACACTTCCCGTCTTTTTCCAGCGCGCCCACAAAGCAGTACCCTGCATCCGCCGTAAATCCGGTCTTAATTCCGATTGCACCGTCCATCATAGTAAGAAAACGATCCGCATTATATATTTGAAACGTTTTTCCGCTTGTCAGTTCCGAGAAGGTATACTGCGGGGTTGCTATAATTTCCCGAAACATCTCATTTTTTATTGCATAGGATGCAATCAGTCCCATATCATACGCCGTGCTTGCATGCACCTTCCCTTCCTTCTCCGCATCCAATCCGTTCGGTGTGATAAAATATGTATGCTCGCACCCGAGCTGCTTCGCCTTTTGGTTCATCCGCTTTGCAAATGCCTCTACACTTCCGTCAATGTGTTCGGCAATCGCCACCGCAGAATCATTGTGTGATTTGAGCATAAGAGAATACAACAAATCCCTCAAATAATACTCTTCTCCCTGCCTCATTCCCAAATGAACCTTCGGCATTCTCGCTGCATATGCGCTCACGACAACTTTTTCTTCCTGCGCCTCCGGATGCGCCTGCATATATTCCAGTGCCAGAATACAGGTCATGATTTTCGTGGTAGATGCCATCGGCATTACCCGATATCCGTTTTCCTCATATAAAACACGCCCGTTTGACGCATCCATAAGAAGCGCCGAACGGGCGTACAATGACAATTCCTCTGCCTGTACATATTCACCGGTAACCGCACATACACCGACAAGCACATAACAGACAAACGTTATAGCTGCTGTAATTTTTTTGAGTGATTTCATAACATCCGCACTTTCTCATACTTTCTATTTCTTCATGTATATGAGAAAAAACGGTTCTGCATTCTATTTCTTAATCTTCACCGAGCTCTTCTGACCTTTTCCTTTGAACACTTTTTTGTATTTCTTAAGTTTAGAGGAAGGCACCCGAATCACTGCCTTGGAAGATATCCCGGACAATGCTTTCTTGCCGACACTTTTCAGCTTTTTGCTCTTCACCACAATATTGGTCAATTTTTTTGCCTTATAAAACGCCTTGCTTCCGATCTTGGTTACATTGGAACCGATGGACACAGTTTTTACTTTTTTATTCCCTTTCAAGGCATTAGATGCAATCTGAGTCACTTTATATTCCAGGCCGTCAATCTTCACCGTGGCAGGAATTAAAACAACGGTCCGCTTTTTGTTGGTCACACCGGCAAAAGCAACCTCTTTTGCACCGGCTGTGGATTTGAGAACTTTATACTTATATTCGTCCACCACATACGTCGCACCCTTTTTCGGCAACATCAAATTCGCCGCCAACGACATTTCACCGCTCTTTGCAATTTCTTTTCCGTTTTGAACCGCAAAAATCTGGTAGGTATATGCAACCCCCGGTTTCACCTCATCCGCAAAAGAAGTCGCCGCTGTGCTACCGACGCAGCAATATGGCTGGGAACCGCTTTTGCGCATCACAAGATAATCGGTTGCGCCCGGGTACGCATTCCACGACACATTGACTGTATTATTTTTGGTTTGGCGTACAGCCAGTCCGCCCACTACATTTTCCATCGGAACGTTAAGCCTCTCCTCCGGAAGAACATATGACACTTTCGCCATCGGGAACATCTTATCAAATTCCGCATTGACATGTCTTCTGTTTCTCTGATGGCCGACAAAATCCGCCATATTTTTCAAGAAAAAGATGTGGGTCGGTATATCCGCATCATCCCAGGTTGCATCGACGTTATAATAATAATTTCCGATCTTTACAATATTCCATCCATGACTCGGATTTCCATTCTCGTAATCATTACCGCAAATTACACGGGCGCTGATGCCTACTTCCTCGCATAGACGGTAGAACAATGTGGCGTAAGCCTGACACACTGCATAACCATCTGCCAGCGCTGCATAGGTTGTATACATATAATTGTAGCTCTGATTCGTCTCATAATGATAGGTATCATACTGGACAATGCTCATAATATAGTCGTATATCGCACGCACCTTCTGATAATCATTGAGCGAAGCTGAGCGCAGATTTAACTGATTTATGATCGCGTTGACACGTCCGGTTACATAAGCCTCTTCCTCCAGCGTCGTCCGATATCCCAAAAGAAGGGTCACCGTATAGGTACCGTCTTTGTTTTTATCTATGCCACCTTCGGTCGGCAAACCATAATACAACATGTGCCAATACATATAATCTCCTTCGTTTGGCGCACCGTCTATATCATATGCAAATGTTTTTGCCATTATTTCCGAAATATTTTTGTTAAGCGCGGATTTCGTTGAAACAATACGGATACTACATTCATTTTCTCGTTTTAGTATTTTACCCCGCAGATAAGCAGCTGCATCTTCCTGCGTTGCATAGGTTGCACCTTCCTGCCGAATCACTTCCGCATTTCCGGATACTGAAATACTGTTAGCAGATACCGCTTCTGCAATCCCCTGTTTCATACCTAATTCATTGTTCATTTTTTCAACAGAAGCAGCAATATCCGTATCTTTTACACCCATCTGCTTCATTTCTTCTTTCGATATGTAAGAAGCCTCTACTCCGGCCTCCGAAATATCAATTCCCTTCATACCGGAATTCATTGTCTCCTCCGGCGCAAGCATTTCTCTGATACTGCCATCTCCTGCCGTGACCGGAATTACACTCTGTATGCAAAGTGCTGCGATCATCAGAAGCAGCACAAATCTTTTACACATTTTTTTCATCCTATATTCACCTCATCAAATATCCAGTGTAAGCTGTATCTCTTTTTCCGCCTCTTCTCTGAACTGCGCAATACGGTCCGGATTCATTTCCGGAAGCTCCGTCAGACTCTTCACTCCGAAGCTGCGCAAAAACTGCTCGGTCGTCCCAAACAGAATCGGTCTTCCCGGCGCATCCAGCCTTCCCACCTCAGTGATCAGTTCAAAATCAAGCAGTCTGTTAACCGAATGTTCACAGCTGACACCTCGGATCTTATCGATCTCAACTTTGGTTACCGGCTGTTTGTATGCAATGATGGAAAGCGTTTCCAAAAGAGCATCGGTAAGTACATATTTTCGCGGTGTCTTAGCTATCTTGATCAGGTAATCATAATAATCCGGATTGCTGCACATCTGATATGCATTTTCCAATTCCGTAATCGTGATTCCACGCTCCGCCTCCTCATATTCTTTCTGAAGTTCGCTGAGCAATCTTTTCGTCGTCTTTACATCCGCCTCAATCACTTCCGCAAGCTTACTCACCTCGACGGAATCGCCCATGGTAAAAAGAACCGATTCCAGCACGGCTTTCTGTTTCTTCTCGTCCATCTTACTCTGTATCCTTTCTTGTTATCTCAATATCATCAAATGTGTGTTCCTGACGGATGTCGATTTTGCCGACCTTCATCAGCTCCAACACCACCAAAAATGTCACTATCACTTCCGCCTTCGAATTTTGTTTTTCCAAAAGATCCCGGAACGAAAGTTTTTTATGATCCAATATATAACTTTCTATGTATCTGGTCTTGACTTCCATGTCAATCTCTTCTTTTTCGATCTTTCCGAAACTTGCACGGATCGGATCAATCTTTTCTTCCTGTCTGCGCATGACAGCTTCAAAGATTTCCTGAAGCTTGACCAGGTTCATATCTCCAAGCAGCTCCTCATAATTGACCGGCGGACGATATTGTTCAATCTCTTCCGGCATCGTCGGTTTTTTATAAAAATTTTTCACCGCATCGATATGCCTGTCCTTCAGTTCAAAAGACATGTACTTGTACATTTTGTACTCAAGGAGTTTTTGTACAAGCTCTGCTCTCGGATCTTCCCCCTCACCCTCCTCGTTCACTTCTTTCGGAAGGAGCATACGACATTTGATATCTATCAATGTCGCCGCCATAACAAGAAACTCGCTCATCACATTCATATCATCCGTTTCCATCCTGCGGATGTACTCCAGATACTGTTCTGTAATGAGAACAATCGGAATATCATAAATATCTACTTTATTTTTCTCAATCAGATGCAAAAGCAGGTCAAGCGGTCCCTCAAACACCTGCAGTTTCACTTCCAGTGCCATAATTGTGCCTCTTTCATCATTTCTTTTTTATCACTACACTTACCAGCTCAGCCGGGTTAAACAGACGCAGCGGTATGGTATGTGCTCCCAGTCCGCGGCTTACAATCATCACTGCATTCCCTTCCCGGAACATTCCTCCGTCATACTTCGGAAACAGACGGAAGTTCGTGGCAATCAAGCCACCGACAAACGGAAGTCTGACTACACCTCCGTGAACATGTCCCGCAAGAACAAGATCCGCTCCCCACGCTGCATACTCTTTAAAATAATCCGGGTTATGCGCCAGAAGAATTTTGTAGGTATCTTCTTCTCCATGTGCAAGAATACTCTGCAAATAATCTTCCGGCATTTTTACCCGCTCAAATCTCTTATAAAATCGTCTGTCAATCTCGCACCCCGCAATTTCTATTCCGCAGGATGTGCGCTGAGACGTTTGGTTGATGAGACGCATCACTCCCGCCTCTTGGATGAGACTTTCATAGTTCTCCCCCATGTCTCCGTATTTTTCCGGATACAAAAGAAGTCTTTGCTCATGATTGCCGCTGGCATAATAAACGGGATAATTCTCTGTCAATCTCCGGACAAACTCTGCCGCCACCGTCACATCTTTTCCCGGTGCAGCCGTCAGGATATCGCCTCCGATTAATATCGCTTCCGGATGCTTTCTCTCGATCGCTCTAAGAAGCTTCTCGTTATTTTTTCCATACTGTTTATTGTGCAAGTCTGACAAAAACAAAAAACGAAACTCTTTTTTTATCTTTGCGCTTTCCAGTTCATATTCCACAACACGGAACCGGTTGGAATCGTATATTATAAATCCCGTCAGCACAAGTGCTATGCCGACCGATGCCATTATCAAAATCTGCATTGCTGTTCCTTTCAAGCATAGTTTCTCTTATCATACCAAAAAATTCACATTTATAAAAGCATCTTATTCCATACTTTTTTCAAACAATCCTTATATTCCGCTTTTTTCACGGTTGAAAAACCGACAATGTCAATGCGTCCCAGTTCTTCCTCCCCCAAATAATATACTGCAACACCAATCCGGTCCCCCTCCTGCACAGGGGCTTCCACCGTTTTTGGAAGCACTATCTTCTTTTCCACACCTTCCAGACTTCTGCCCTTGGTATCCAGATACGTAAATTCTTCCTGCAGACCTACCGCTACCGAATCTTCCACCCCGCCGGTCACTTCCAGATCACAAACTTTCCCGGTCTCGTCATCTCTGTAAACCGAGCTCACATCAAATCCATATTCCAAAAGTTTCCTGGCTTCCTCAAAACGAATTTTATAATCCGGCGCTGCCATGACAACTGCAATCATCGATATACCGTCTTTCGTTGCAGTTGCACTGAAACAATACTTGGCTTTGCTTGTCGATCCCGTCTTCAAACCTGTCGCATACTCATATTGCTTCAGCAACTTGTTCGTACTTGAGAGAGTAAATGTACTAATGCCGCGATCCGTCACATGTTCTATGTCCTCCATCCAAATTCCGGTGTATTCAAATATCTGCGGATATTTTGTAATCAGTTCCCTGGTCATAACAGCAACATCTTTTGCGCTGGTATAGTGATTGTCGTCATCGGACAATCCGCAGCAATCAAGGAAATGTGTGTTTTCCATACCAAGCTGCGCCGCTTTTTCGTTCATCCGCTTAACAAACGCTTCCTCTCCTCCCGCAATCTTCTCAGCCATAGCCACAGACGCATCATTGCCCGACGCAACGGCAATGCACTTGATCATGGTATCCACCGTCTGTACCTCTCCCTCTTCCAAAAACACCTGGGAGCCTCCCATGGATTTTGCGTAGGCGCTGGTCACAACCTCGTCTGTCAATTTCAGCGTTCCTTTCTCTAATTCTTCAAAAATCAAAAGCAACGTCATAATCTTGGTGATACTTGCAGGACTTTTTTCCTCCGCAGCATTCTTTTCCATAATAATCTGCCCTGTGGATGCCTCCATCAGCACTGCACTCTCCGCCTGAAGCGGTATGCTCTGCGCCTCATCCGCCCCGGCCGCCGGTGCCTGCGCAGCAGAAATCTGCAACGGCGCCATCACTGCCATGCCCAAAAAGATGCAAGAAAAAAGCAGACATGACATCTGCTTTTTCAATTGAATCAAACAATCCATATATACCTCTGTCATTCATTTGTATTAGTTTACGTTTCAGAGGTTTTTAATATAACTTCAATTTCTTATTTTTTAAAACGTACATCCAGATATGCTTTGATTTCCTCCACGCAGCCCTCGAAACCGAGTTTGGACGCATCCAGACAGAGGTCGTAGTTGCGGGCATCAAACCATTCGCGCCCCGTATAATATTTGTAATAATCCGCACGATATTTGTCTGTCTTGGCAATATATTTCTCCACTTCTTTATCGGAGGTATATCCAAGACGCTCTTTTGCATTCTTTACACAAAAGTCATGGTTGCCATGAACAAACACGCTGACCACATTATCATACTCCTTGAGCACATAATCCGCACAGCGTCCGATAATGACACAGGATTCTTCCTCTGCCAGGTCACGGATAACTTTTGCCTGATAGTTAAAAAGATTGTCATTGGATGTGAATTCATCGCTCTCCGGCGGGATCAGCTGTCCTTTATACACATTTTTGGTAATACGGAAAAGAGGGGATGTTTTTAATTTTTCATCTGCTTTTCCGAAAAGCCCTTCTGCAATTCCGCTCTCATCGGAAGCCATTCGCATAAGCTCCCTGTCATAGCAGTTGATACCGAGTTCCTTGGCAAGCATATGTCCTACGGTTTTACCGCCGCTTCCGTACTGTCTTGCGATTGTGATAATTAATTTTCCCATTCCATTTACCCCCTTCGTTTATTCTCCTAAATATGCTTTTTTGATGGAATCATCATTCATCAATTCTTTGGCATCACCGGAAAGAACAATTTTACCGGTCTCAAGAACATACGCACGGTCTGCGATGGAAAGTGCCTTCTTCGCATTCTGCTCAACGAGAAGTACCGTTGTTCCTGTTTTGCTAACCTTCTGGATGATGTCAAAAATCTCATTTACAAAGATCGGCGAAAGTCCCATAGACGGTTCGTCCATCAAAATGATACTCGGATGGCTCATCAGCGCACGTCCCATAGCAAGCATCTGCTGCTCACCGCCGGAAAGTGTTCCCGCCATCTGATTTTTACGCTCTTCCAATCTCGGAAAACGGTCATATACCATGCGTAACGTATTCTGAATCTCCTCTTTATCCTTTCTCGTATAAGCTCCCATCAAGAGGTTTTCATATACGGAAAGCTGCGCAAATACACGTCGTCCCTCCGGTACATGCGCCATTCCGAGAGAAACTATCTTGTGTCCCTGCATTTTGGAGATTTCTTTTCCTTCATATATCACCGTCCCCTGCGAAGGCGCCAACAGACCAGTGATTGTGTGAAGTGTCGTTGTCTTACCGGCGCCGTTTGCACCGATTAACGCAATGACCTCACCTTTATTTACCTCGAAGTCGATTCCTTTGATCGCCTCGATCATGCCATAATGGACATGCAAATCTTTTACTTCTAACATTGCCATGGCTGTCTCCTCCTATTCTCCAAGATATGCGGTAATTACCTGCGGATTGTTTAATACATCACTCGTATCACCCTGTACAAGCACTTCACCGAAGTTTAATACCGTCAGTTTCTCACAGATTCCGGAAACAAGTTTCATGTCATGTTCAATCAGTAAAATCGTCATATCAAATTTGTCGCGCACAAAGCGGATGGTATTCATCAGTTCCTTGGTCTCATTCGGATTCATACCCGCTGCCGGCTCATCCAAAAGAAGAAGCTTCGGCTCTGTCGCAAGTGCTCTCGCAATTTCCAGCTCTCTCTGCTTTCCGTACGGAAGATTGGCTGCAAGTACGTCCGCATATTCATCCAGCCCAAACACTGAAAGAAGCTCCATCGCCTTTTCATCCATCTCCTTCTCCACTTTGAAATAACGCGGAAGACGGAAAATTCCGGTGAGAACACCATAGGAATGGTTGTTATGTAAACCAACCTTTACATTGTCAAGCACTGTCATATCCTTGAACAGTCGGATATTCTGGAATGTTCTCGCAATTCCGGCTTTATTAATATCGATCGTTCTTTTGCCGGTGATATTGACACCGTCAAGAACAACACTTCCCTCATCCGGTTTGTACACTCCGGTCAGAAGGTTAAACACTGTCGTCTTACCGGCTCCGTTCGGACCGATCAATCCATAGAGCTGTCCTTTTTCAATCTGAATATCAAAGGCATTTACCGCACGGAGACCGCCAAAGGAAATGCCGAGATTTTTAACTTCTAATAATGCCATATCCTATGCCTCCTTAGCTGCTTTCTTGCCTGATTTTAATTTTGCGATCATCTTCTTACGGAAATTGATAAACTGCGGACTCCAGTTGAAGAGCATCATGAAGATCAGCACAATCGCATAAATAAGCATACGATAGTCCGCAAGACCTCGCAAAAGCTCCGGAAGAAGGGTGAGCAGGATCGCCGCAATGATGGATCCCCGCATATTTCCGATTCCTCCAAGCACCACAAATACCAGAATCATGATTGACATATTGTAACCGAAGTTTTTCGGAAGCGCCGTCAATGTAGACAAATTATGAGAATAAAGTGCTCCCGCCACACCCGCAAGGGATGCAGATATCGTAAATGCAATCAGTTTATATTTTGTAATATTAATACCTACGGATTCTGCAGCAATATAATTGTCACGGATAGACATAACCGCTCTTCCCGTTCTGGAATGCACCAGGTTGTTGATGATTACAAGGGAAATCAAAATAAGTACTACCCCGATTGTAAAGCTGGAGCAATGCGGTGTTCCCGTAATACCCTGTGCACCTTTGATCAGAATCTTTCCGTCCGCCTCAAGACCGAGCGCCATAGTATCTTTCATGGAAAAATGTAACCCTTTGGAATCCATACCGAGATAGATGGCATTGATAAAGTTTTTGATAATCTCACCGAACGCCAGTGTAACGATGGCAAGATAGTCACCTTTCAAACGAAGAACCGGTACACCTACAAGGAATCCCGCAAGTGCTGCGCTGGCTGCAGCAATCAGAATGGCAATGATAAAACGGAGCATATCATTTTCGATACTGTCCTTCATTCCGAGTGAAAACAGCGCACTGGAAAATGCACCGACACACATGAATCCTGCATGTCCGAGACTGAGTTCTCCCAATATACCCACGGTCAGATTAAGCGAAACCGCAAGTATCACATAGGTACATACTGGAACAAGAAGTCCCGACATAAGCGAAGACAGACTTCCTGTCGCCACTAAAATCTGCACGATCACATAAACCACTACAACAAACAAATATGTGAGCAGATTGTTTTTTGTAATTTTGTTCATTGATTTTAATTTCTTCATAATTTCCTCCTACACTTTCTCCTGAATATTCTTACCGAGAATACCGGTAGGACGAACAAGCAACACGATAATCAGCACACCAAACACGATGGCATCGGAAAGCTGGGATGATATGTACGCCTTGCTCAGGTTTTCAATAATACCTAATAGAATACCGCCGATCATAGCGCCCGGAATCGATCCGATTCCTCCGAATACCGCAGCAACGAATGCTTTGATACCCGGCATAGAACCTGTATATGGAGTCAACGACGGATATGCAGAGCAAAGAAGCACGCCCGCCACTGCTGCAAGTGCAGAACCGATTGCAAAAGTAAGCGCAATCGTACCGTTTACATTAATACCCATGAGCTGCGCAGCACCTCTGTCCTCAGAAACTGCCTGCATCGCTCTTCCGGCCTTTGTCTTTTTCACGAACAAGGTAAGTGCTGACATGATCACGATACATGCAATTACCGTAACGATAGTCACACCGGAAATCGTAAGCTGACCGTCAAAAAGCTCAAGATTCGGAACCGTTACCACGGATGTAAATGCCTTAGTATCTGCACCGAAAATAAGAAGTGCCAGATTCTGAAGCAGATAACTTACACCGATTGCCGTAATGAGAACCGCAAGCGGTGACGTACCGCGAAGCGGCTTGTATGCTACTCTCTCGATCGTAATACCGAGTATCGTACATGTCGCCATGGAAATCAAAAGCGCAACATACGGATTCACTCCCATATTGCTAACCGTGACAAACACGACATACCCTCCGACCATAATGACATCGCCATGGGCAAAGTTCAGCATTTTGGCAATTCCATATACCATGGTATATCCCAGTGCAATAATCGCATACACACTTCCGAGACTGATACCGGTAATCAAATACGAAATAAAACTCATAAAACAACCTCTAATCTTTCTCTGTTTCTTAATACACTTCTCCTATATTACCACATTTTTTAACACTTCACAACAAGAAAGCGCAAGAAAAAAACAGACAGGGAACAAACCCTGTCTGCTTATTTGTACTATCTTTTCTTACATTGCTGTGTAAACGCCGTCTTTGATCTTAACAGCCTTCGGAGCTTTGGATGGCTCACCGTCTGCTGTCCAAGTCATACCCTCACCTGTAAGACCGTCTACTGTGATTTCAACCATAGCAGCTTTCATAGCCTCACAGATATCTGTAACGCTCATATCTGCAGAGATACCTGCTTTTTCAGCTGCTGCTTTGATGATATAGACTGCATCGTAAGCATCTGCTGCGAACTGGTTTGGTGTTTCACCGAATTTTTCATTGTATGTTGCAACGAATTTCTTTGTTAATTCATCATCTGCATCTGCTGCGAAAGGAGTTAATAACATAACGCCTTCAGCTAATGATGTATCAAAGTTTTCTACGGTAAGCACGCCGTCTAATCCGTCACATCCGAAGAACATCGGTGCAAATCCCATAGCATCTGCCTGTGCAAGAATCAAAGATGCTTCTGTGTAGTAGATCGGTAAGAATACAAGCTCAGCGCCTGCATCTTTTGCTTTCTGAAGCTGAACTGTAAAGTCTGTCTTGTTGTCAGCTGTGAATGCTTCTGCTGCTACGATTTCAATATTCTGAGCGGAAGCTTCTGCTGCGAATTTCTCATAGATACCTGATGAATAGATATCAGAGCTGTCATAGATTACTGCAACCTTGGAAGCGATACCGTTCTGTCCGATGTACTGAGCAGATGCGATACCCTGGTTAGGATCTGAGAAACATACACGGAACGCATTGTCTGCTGCGATACATTCTACTGCAGAACCTGAAGGTGTTAATAAGAACATATTGTCCTGTGCTGCATATTCAGCAACAGCCATACAAGCACCACTTGTAACTGTTCCCATAAGAACCTGCATATCCCAGTCTTTTAATGTATTGTAAGCGTTTACTGCTTTTTCAGCATCCGCTTCATCATCCTGGAAGTTCATTTCAATTTTCATACCGTTTACGCCGCCAGCTGCATTGATTTCATCAATTGCGATCTGGGCACCGTTCATAACAGCTGTACCATATACTGCTGCACCACCTGTCGTAGGTCCGATACCACCGACTTTTAATACGTTGCCGCCTTCTGTGGCAGCGACATCAGATGCGCCTTCCTGACCGCCGCAGCCAACTAATAAGGTAGCTGTCAGAGCTGCTGTCAACACAAGGCTGAGTAACTTTTTCATTTTCATAATATTTCCTCCTGTACTTCTGTGACTTAATACTTTATTGCGATAAATCGCCGACATCACTTTCAACATAATATGTTATTTCATAAACTTTGTCAACATGTAACCGCTGATTATGATGGTGATAACCAACGGTTATATTTGGCATGGCAATATATAACAAAATCCCCGACCATAATGATCGGGGATTTGAAATAATTAGTTATATTTGCGTTTTCTTGCTGCTTCAGATTTTTTCTTACGTTTTACGCTTGGTTTTTCGTAGTGCTCTCTCTTGTGGATTTCCTGCTGGATACCAGCTTTTGCACAACTTCTTTTGAAACGACGTAAAGCGCTATCTAAAGTCTCATTTTCTTTAACGATTACGTTAGACATATTAACACCTGACCTCCCTTCAGTCCCTTGACTGGTGGGTTAATTTATTTTATACGCATTGACGTACATTATGATTATAACAGATTTTTCCCGCAAGTCAACACTTTTTTACACTGTAAACTAACCGATCTGGGAAGCAAGTACTTTTTCTGCTTCTGCAATCGCCGCCGGAATGCCCGCCGGATTCTTTCCGCCGGCCTGTGCCATATTCGGACGACCGCCGCCGCCACCGCCGACAAGCGCTGCAATTCCTTTGATCAGATTTCCTGCATGTGCGCCTTTGCCCATCGCCGAATCTGTCGCCATTGCTACAAGATTTACTTTTCCGTCCAGGTCTGACGCAAGAACAATCACGCCTTCACCGAGTTTTTCTTTCAGCTGATCTCCGAGATCACGGAGTTTGTTCATATCCACACCAGGAACGCTGACTGCAAGGAGTTTCACTCCTGCCACTTCTTTTACCTGATCCATAACATCGCCCAGTGCCTCATTGGCCGCTTTGCTCTTTAATGATTCATTTTCCGAAGTGAGCGCTTTAATCTCAGCCTGCATATGCACAATCTTATCTGTAAGTGTCGCCGGAGTTGCCTTCGCTGCAGCTACTGCTTTTGCGAAATTCTCCTCCACCGCTTTATAGTATTCCATTACGTTTGCTCCGGTCAAAGCTTCAATTCTTCTGACACCTGCGGAAACACCGCTCTCAGACAGAATCTTAAAGAAAGAAATATCTCCGGTATTCTTTACATGGGTACCGCCGCAAAGTTCCATAGAGAAATCTCCCATAGAAACCACGCGCACACTGTCACCGTATTTCTCTCCGAACAATGCCATGGCACCTTTTTCTCTCGCCGCATCGATGGTCATTTCTTCTGTAACAACTGCAATATTTTCCGCAATCTTATCATTTACGATTTTCTCAACATGCGCAATCTCATCTGCAGTCATCGCCTGTGAATAACTGAAGTCAAAACGGGTTCTTCCGCTATCCTGGTAAGATCCCTGCTGATGAACACTGTCTCCGAGCACAACCTGCAATGCTTTCTGAAGCAGGTGGGTTGCCGAATGGTTCTTGCATGTATTGCCGCGGTTTATGGTATCTACCTCCAATGATGCCTTTTGAGAAACAGAGATAACACCTTCTGTCACCTTTCCGACGTGACCGACTCTGTCACCAGGAAGTTTCACGGTATCCAAAACTTCAAACGCACCTTTCTCGGTACGGATCACACCGATATCGCCCTTCTGACCTCCCATTGTCGCATAAAATGGTGTTTTTGCAACAATAATCGTACCTTCCTGACCGGCACTGAGCTCATTTACAATCTCTGTGTCAGATGCAATTGCTGAAATTTCACTCTCATACGTCAGATTATCATATCCGACAAATTCGCTGACAATCGCTGCATCCAGACTTTCAAACACATCTGCATCTGCTGTCAGTTTTGCAGAGAAATTCTGGTGTTCTCTTGCTTTTTGCTTCTGCTCTTCCATCGCCGCAGCAAAGCCTTCTTCATCTACCTTCAAGCCTTCTTCCTGCGCAAGTTCCACCGTCAGCTCAATCGGGAAACCGAAGGTATCATATAAGTAGAACGCTGATTTGCCGTCAATTTCGGTTTCTTTCTGCGCTCTCTTGTTGTCGAGAATCTTGTTAAATTCTTTCATGCCGTTTTCCAGAGTACTTTCAAAACGGGCAATCTCTTTCTGAAGCTCAGAAAGAATGTATTCTCTGTTTTTTACCAAAAGCGGATAGCTTTCGTTGTAAATATCATCGATATAAATACTTGCAATCTTAATCAGATTGTCTGTGGAAAGCTTCAATGTACGTCCGTGTCTTACTGCGCGACGAATCAGACGACGAAGCACATAGCCTGCCCCTGCATTGGACGGAAGAAGCTTTGCTTCATCTCCGATGAGCATAACACTTGTACGGATGTGGTCTGCCAAAATACGCATAGAACGAGTCATTTTCTCATCCTGCTCATATTTCATTCCGGAAGACTGCTCAATATAAGCAATTACCGGTGCAAACAAATCAATCTGATACACATCACGGCTTCCGTTTAAGAACGCAAGAATACGCTCCAACCCCCAGCCGGTATCCACATTTTTCTTGGCAAGCGGTGTCAGATGACCGTCATGGTGTTTCTCATACTGCATAAACACGTCATTGCCAAGCTCTGTATATTTGCCGCAGGAGCATCCCGGTCCGCAGTTTGGTCCGCAATCCGGTCTGTCTGCAATATAAAACATTTCACTGTCAGGTCCGCATGGGCCGTACTCAAGTCCCCACCAGTTGTCTTCTGCCGGAAGATAGTAGATATTCTCTTTCTTAAATCCGGATTCAATACGGTACTGTGCACCTTCTTCATCGCGAGGCGCATTTTCATCCCCTGCAAATACAGTCGCTGCAAGGTGCTCTGCATCAAATCCGAATACCTGTGTCAAAAGTTCGTAGCTCCACTGACAACGTTCCTTTTTGAAATAATCCCCGAGACTCCAGCTACCCATCATCTCAAAAAAGGTAACATGACTCTTGTCTCCGACGGAATCAATATCATTGGTACGCACACAGCCCTGCACATTGCAAAGTCTTGTGCCGAGCGGATGTTTCTGACCGAGCAGATATGGCATAAGAGGCTGCATACCTGCCACATTAAACATAACACCTGTCGAACCGTCAGACACAAGGGAAACTGCCCCTACATCCACATGTCCGCGCTCAATATAAAACTCTTTCCATGTTTTTCTTAATTCATCTGAAGTGAACTGTCTCATTTCCACTATTCTCCTAACTTAAAATGTAAACTTGTCTGCGAAGTAAGCATCCAGATCTGCGATTGCCACACGCTCCTGCTCCATAGAATCACGGAAACGTACTGTTACACATCCGTCTGTCTCCGACTCAAAGTCATAAGTAATACAGAATGGTGTTCCGATCTCGTCCTGACGACGATATCTCTTACCGATGTTACCTCTGTCATCAAATTCACAGTTGTATTTCTTGCAAAGATCCATGTAAATTTTTTCCGCACCTTCGTTTAATTTCTTGGAAAGCGGAAGCACACCGATCTTAACCGGTGCAAGAGCCGGATGGAAATGAAGAACGGTTCTCATATCCGGTTTTTCTTCTGTTCCGATATTTTCCTCATCGTAAGCTGCACAAAGGAATGCGAGAACTACACGGTCTGCACCCAGAGACGGCTCCACAACATAAGGAACATATTTTTCACCTGTTGTGTCATCAAAGTATGACATATCCTGACCGGATGTCTCCTGATGCTGGGTCAGGTCATAATCCGTTCTGTCTGCGATACCCCAAAGCTCTCCCCAGCCGAACGGGAATAAGAACTCGATATCGGTTGTACCTTTGCTGTAGAAGCAAAGTTCTTCCGGATCATGGTCACGAAGTCTCATCTCATCTTCTTTGATACCAAGGGAAAGAAGCCAGTCACGGCAGAAACCTCTCCAGTACTGGAACCACTCCATATCGGTACCAGGCTGGCAGAAGAACTCAAGCTCCATCTGCTCAAACTCTCTGGTACGGAAGGTAAAGTTACCCGGTGTAATCTCGTTACGGAAAGATTTACCGATCTGAGCAATACCGAACGGTAATTTTTTACGGGATGTTCTCTGTACATTTTTAAAGTTGACAAAGATACCCTGTGCTGTTTCCGGACGAAGATATACGGTATTTTTCGCATCTTCTGTTACACCCTGGAATGTTTTGAACATCAGGTTGAACTGACGAATATCTGTAAAATTGTGTTTGCCACAGGTCGGACACGGAATATTGTTGTCCTCCACATAGGCTTTCATCTCTTCATGGCTGTATGCATCGATCGGCTTTTCGAGAGAAAGTCCCTTCTCTGCCACATAATTTTCGATCAATTTGTCTGCACGGAATCTCTCGTGACATTCTTTACAGTCCATAAGCGGATCTGCAAATCCTTTTAAATGTCCGCTGGCTACCCATGTCTGCGGATTCATAAGAATGGCACAATCCACACCTACGTTGTATGGATTTTCCACAACGAATTTCTGCCACCATGCTTTTTTTACGTTATTTTTCAATTCCACACCGAGGTTACCGTAGTCCCATGTATTGGCAAGTCCGCCGTAAATCTCGGAACCCGGATATACGAAACCTCTGTTTTTTGCAAGTGCCACAATTTTTTCAAATGATTTTTCCATGTCTTTATCCTCACTGTTCTATTTGATTCATTTTATTTAAACACATTCTATTCATAAAGAATAAATGCTTTCTGCCCTTCATTTAAATTGAGCGCTCTGTCTTCCTCCACCACGGATACCCCGTCGCTGATATAGCGGATTGTTCCCGGCACAATAATCTGCTGTGCCTCTTCCAAAACAATAAGATGCATATCACCTTTTTCCAGAACGTCCTTAGCCGAAAGCACTACGCCCTCCTGGCTGACATCCCGCATCGTGGTAAATTCATATCCGGCCGCATACGCATCCGCAACAGTGCCCCAGAAAAGCTCCTTTTCATTAAATGCTTTGTAGTCGGCAGATGATTTAAACTTCATCTCGACATATACAACCTTTTCGTCTGTCAGCTGTACCTCTCCGAGCACAACCGCATCCTCTGTACCTGCCGCTGTGTTATACTGCGAAATCTCTTTCTGTATATCATTCTTTAATTCTTCCACATCATAATATGGCTGTGCAAAATCTTCAACGATGGTTTCCTTGATCTCACCATCCTTATCAAAAGAAACTGTGGTAGTGTCCACCTTTTGTCCGAATCCGCATGCGCATATCATAGAAGCCATGCATCCCAACAAGAGCAGCGTTCTTAATCTATTCATATTTTTACCTCCTGCATACCGCATTATATTATACTAGCGAAAGTCTAGTTTTTCAACCTGCAATTTTTCAGTATTTCCAGACTTTTAAAATTATGTCCGATATATTTTTTGCGATAATGCTCGCATTCTCTCTCCAACTGGCGGAGCACTTCCCCTGACACGGTAAATGTATATAATTTTTCAATCGGCGAATTTTGCACATAAGATATGGTATAAGCGGTGGATTCCAAAAGGTCATGTCCGTCAATCACTCCCGGAAATTCTCCGTTGACCGCCAAAGTTTTCATTTCAAATATGTACTGCACCAGTTCATTCGGAATCGATGCTTTTTCCAGTGCTTTCAAAGATGCATACAACAGTTTCAGCATCTCTTTCTCGTCATTGTTTTCACGAGTGTAGTAATCTGCCACATCCGTAAAATACATACCGTAAAAGGCCCCCTCAAAATCCTCCCGGAGACCTTCGAAATACTGATCGATCCTCACATCCGAGAGATTGTAGGCCGTTTTCCCTTCATATAGCCGAAATGTTCCGTAGCAAAACGGTGTGGTCGCCGCCATGAAACGACTCCCCTGTCTTCTCGCCCCTCTGGCAAAAGCAGACACCTTTCCTCTCTCCTTCGTCAGGATCGTTATTCTTTTATCCATTTCCAAAACAGGGACGGCCTTTAAAACCATCCCTGTCACTTCAATAAAATCCTGCATTTTGTTCCACCCTGTCATACGCTCCGGCCGTTTCTTTCTGCTTCGCCTCCGACCGGATACTCTGCGAAAACTGCGCCGCCTCAAACCTCTCTGTCTGCTTGAACTTCAGGTAATCCGCAACACTTCCGCTTGCCAGAAATGTCTCCCAGCACTCCTCTTTTTCCATCACCGTTCACCCGCTTTCCATATCTTTTGAACCCAAGATTATGGTCTGCTTTTCACGGCAAAAATATGTGTGCCAGTTTATTCCTAATTTTATTTTGTGATATCTTTCGCATTGTAACCGAAATTTTTCAACAAAAAGTCACTGTCACGCCAATCTTTTTTCACTTTGATCCAAAGCTTCAGATTGACATGGTATTCCAACAGATCTTCAATTTCACGACGTGCCCTGCTTCCGATCTTTTTAAGCATGCTGCCGCCTTTTCCGATAATGATTCCCTTGTGGGAATCTCTCTCACAGATGATGGTCGCATCGATATCGACGACACGCTCCCGGTATTTCATACTCTCGATGGAAACCGCAATCCCGTGCGGAATCTCCTCATCCAGACAGCGCAGTGCCTGCTCTCTTATCAGCTCCGCCACAATCTGGCGCTGCGGCTGGTCTGTCACGGTATCTTCATCATAAAACATCGGTCCGTACGGAAGATATTTGAAAATCGTCTGTATCAGATCCTCCTCATTATCACCTTTCAGCGCCGAAACCGGAACAATCTCCTGAAAATCAAACACTTGTCTGTAGGTATCGATAAACTCTAAAATCTGTTCCTTCTTGACTGTGTCGATTTTATTAATCACGAGGATGACCGGCGTTTTTACTTTTTTCAGTTGCTCGATAATATGACGTTCTCCTGCCCCGATAAAATTGGAAGGTTCTACCAACCAAAGAATCACATCGACCTCTTTGAGTGTGTGCATGGCTGCACTCACCATATAATCGCCAAGCTTATTTTTTGACTTGTGAATACCCGGCGTATCCAGAAAAACAATCTGTCCCTCGTCACAGGTATACACCGTCTGTATTTTATTTCTCGTCGTCTGCGGCTTATTGGATGTGATCGCTATTTTCTGCCCGATCAGACGGTTCATCAGTGTTGATTTCCCCACGTTCGGTCTTCCGATCAGTGTCACAAACCCCGTTTTCTTTTCGTTCTGCATTCTTCTTTTCCTTTTTTATTTTTTTACGTTTGATGATGCTTCGGATCACCAGCACAACAATACCGATAATCACTGCCCATAAGATAAGATAAGGCAAAGAAACAACAAAATCAATGGCAAACTCTTTCAGATCAAACAAAATATTCTCAATGCTGTTGACAAAACCTTCTGCCATGCGCTCCCAGTCAGACTTTACTTCCGGCTCCACCGGTGTGTAAATCTTCACTTCCTGCACGCTGATGTTAATTGTCGCATAATCCACCAAATTGTCGTATGTACGAAGCTGGGATTCCAGCCCCTGAATCTCGTATCTGACACTGGTCAACCTGCTCTCCAGCGCCACGATGGTATCGATATCTTCCGCTTTTTCAAGAAGTGCCATCAGGCGCTCATACTCTACTTCATAGGCCTCCTTGCGGCTCTTGGTATCCACATAAGAAAGCGTCACATCCGTTGCGCTCTCATTCTTTCTTGTGATGTTGGCCTGTCCGGAAACTGCTCCGACAAGCGCATCGAGCTTATCCACCGGAACTCTCACGATAAATTCCGCATTGCGAAGTGAATCATATTCATAGCTTCCGCCGTACACATCGCTGGACTCCATGTAGCCGCCGAGTTCGTTGACCTTGTCTTCAATGAATGTTGTAAGCTCTACAAAATTCTGTGTCTCCGCACTGATACTCACGCGGCGAATCAGTTTTCGGTTGGACGCTACGGTATTGCTGAGATCCGCATTTTCCGACCCGGTGCCACCGGCCTCCTCCACTGATTCCTCTGCCATTTCTTCCTCCGGCATTGCATCTTCCATCGGCTCCTCTGCATAATCCTCCGTCACACCGTTAGAATACAAGAAGCCTCCGTCCATGGAATACGAATCATACTCCTGCGTCGCTGTCGTGTCGGCTGCCATCTCAGACTTAGTACGATCCGAAGAGCCGCCACATCCTGTCAGCAACACTCCCACAAGAGCAAATGTAAGTAACCACACCGTTAATTTCCTGCTTTGTTTTTTCATAATAAAACCCCCTTAAAATTGTATTATAAATGAAATACGTGTTTTCCCTTCCCCATTTTTGGTATTTTTTTAAAATAACGGTAAAATTTCCCTGAACATTTCACTGCTGTCCTTGATCTTTCCTTCATTGCCCACGACACAGAATGCTCCTTCCCGAAGCATAGCCTCCACATAATCTGCCATCCGGCGGATATCCTCCGGACTGCAGGAAAGGATTTCGTCTCTTTCCTTTTGTTCCTCCTCCAAGGTATATCCTGTCATATAAGCCGTATAGCTGCGGGCGCCCTCACTGCTCGGAGACAGCGGTATATCCTTCTCTGCAATCGTTCCGATGATATATTTGGTCATCGTGTCCTCATCCGCCGAAAAACTGCGGAGATACTCCGGCGCTTTTTCGTAAACATCTACGGTCTGCGCCAGATTCGGATCCCGGTAAGAAACAAAATAGGACGGTCCTGCTTTTGAGAAATTGCTCATGCAGCCATATGCACCGCCTTTCACACGCACCTGAAGCCAGAGATATTCATATCCCATCAGAACACGCAGAACGCGCAGCGCTCCCGAATAATCCAGACCGGCCTTCCGATAGTCACCGGCTCTGCAGACATACTGGATTCCGGCCGAAGTACAAAACCCTTCCTGTTTTCCCAAAAGCTGCGCCTCAAACGGCTGTCCCGCATTATCCCCGGAATCCAGACGGGCCGTAAACACTTCTGCCTCCTGCGCAAAGACCTTCAAGCCTTCTTCTGATCCGGTGTAATCATAGAGCACACGCCCTTTGTGCATCAAAAAGCCAAGAACTTCCTGTAATTTCTGTATACATTGCTGTTTTTTATTGTCATAATCCGCCAGTATACCGCTGACAAATCGATAAAAACTCACGCCGGTCATCAGATCATCCGCCCATACCTGCGGTGAAAAATAAGACATGGCACGCATTGCTGCCAGCGAATGTCCGGCGCTGCTCATTTTGGCCTGCATACGCGATTTCAGTTCACCGAGAATCTCTTTCAGACGCTTTTCATCCGTCAGATCCGACGCAAACAGCATCTCTCCGATCAATGCAAACAACTGCGGTGTCTGCTTTTCAAAGGCTTTTCCTTTCACTTCCAAAAGCATTTTAAACTCATCCGTGTTTTTGGAATTGACATAGGTATTAACCTGAAAAGCAATCCCTCCGGTATTCAAATGAATTTCATTAAACAGATCGCCGTACTTATAATTTGCCGTGTCAACATACCCCAGTATCTGTTTCAAAAGGCCCAGATACGGAATCATTTCCGCCGGAATATCACGCACGTCAAATGCCATCCGCACATAGGACACTCCGTTGGTGTCTACCGGGTGGTATAAGAGCTTACTGCCTGCGCAGTTTTTTTCTATCGTACAAAAATCCGTCGCCTCTTTTTTCAGGTCTTCTCTTAACAGCTGCGGAATTTTGGCCATATCCTCCGGCGCAGATTCTTCCTCCTGATACATGGCAAGCGCCTTGGTATCCTCAATAATCTGCTCAAGCTGCTGCTCTGTCAGCGATTTTTTAAACTCTGCCAGCTGCATCGCAAGTTCTTTGTTTCTCTTCTCTTCCAGACCTTTTGACGGAAGCATGGTCAAAATCAATTTGTGCGGATTTTCGAGAATCTGCTCTTTCACCAGCTTTTCAAAATATCCGGTTTCCGCCTTTTGACGCAGCTTTGCAAATGTCTCATTGGCTTCAATATGCATAAACGGTGCAGACTCATCGTAAAGCCAGCTGTCCAGCGCCTGAAGTCCATACATAAGCCCCTTCGGATAGGATCCGAAATCCGCCTCTCTGTACTTAAATTCAAAATAATTTAAGGATGCAAGCAACGCCTTTTTCGGGATGCCATGCTCCACCAGCTGCTTCAGGGTTTCTTCCAAAAGACCTACGAACCGTTCTTTGTCCTTTGGCTGTGCATTTTTAGACACAAAGGAGAAAAACGGCTGAAGAATTCCGTTTTCGCAAACACTGTACACATCCTCTCCGATTCCTGCGTCTAAAAGTGCCACCTTCACCGGTGCTCCCGGTGCCGAACACAGTGCATAATCAAGCACCTGAAGTGCCACATAAAGCTCCTTGTCCAGGCAGGTTCCGATGGAAACATTATAAGAAAAATAAGCCGCCGACTCCGTGTCTTCGGTCTCCAGTACCGGGTACTCTTTTTCCATCTCCTGCGTCTTTTCAAACGGCTTCTGCATACCGATCCGGGAATCCACATCAAGATAATCATATTTGGAGAGGTATTCCTCATCCAGATAAATCAGTTTTTCCTCCATGTCCATATCGCCGTACAGATAAATATAGCTGTTGGACGGATGGTAATATTTCTGATGAAAGGCAATAAAATCCTCATAGGTCAATTGCGGAATACACTCCGGTGCTCCGCCGGAATCCACACCGTAGGCTGTATCCGGATAAAGTCCGTTATAGACATTGCGGTCTAAAAGGTCATCCGCAGACGAATACGCCCCTTTCATTTCATTGTAAACGACACCGTTATATGTGATATCATCCTCCGGATTTTCGCACGCATAATGCCATCCTTCCTGAAGGAAGATCTTTTTTTCTTTGTAGATGTTCGGGTGAAAAACCGCATCCAGGTAAACATCCATCAAATTTGCAAAATCCTTGTCATTGCAGCTGGCGATCGGATACACGGTTTTGTCCGGATAAGTGATTGCATTTAAAAATGTGTTGAGCGATCCTTTCGCCAATTCCACAAACGGATCCTTGACCGGATATTTTTCCGAGCCGCAAAGCACACTGTGTTCAATGATATGCGCCACTCCCGTACTGTCCGTCGGCGGCGTGCGGAATCCGATATAGAACACCTTATTTTCATCCGCATTACTGAGAAGCGCAATTCTGGCTCCTGTCTTTTTATGACGCAGGATCATTCCCTGCGATTTCAAATCGTCAATCTGTCTTTCTTCTATCAGTTCATATGCATTCAATCTGTTAAAATCCATGTCGTGCCTCCGCTATGTTATACTGCAAGCGATGCCAGATGCAGTTTGGAAAATCTGTATTCCAAAATATACTCCGGCTTAATCTGCGCTCGAAGCTCCTCATCATTGACAAGCTCCTCTATTTTACAAATCCTCTCCCGGTACTCGGTTCTTTTGTTTCCTTTCCGGTCCGTGATTTCCACCGGCTTCATCACTTTAAATTTGCCTTTTAATTGCTGAAAAATCATAAACGCCCTGCTGTCCGGCTTCATCGTCAAAACATGGTCACACACTCTCATATCTTCACCGATTTCCGGAATAACATACATGTAAACCGCTGTTTTGAGCCTCTGCGGTGTATCGTCCGCCTCCGCCAGCTCCTTATAATTCATCCGCAGTCCGATGTAAATCCTAGAAAAATCCTGAAGCACATATTTAAAATCATTTTCATTTCCCATCGCCGTCATAACATCACTCCATCTCAATCGATTCAATCCGATTACCGCTGATTTTCATAGCCTCAAGCACTTCATCCAGTGTCAGCTCGCTTCCGGAGCAAACCTCCTCCGGCGTCACTTTACGACGCATTTCCTGCGACAATTCCTCCGCGGCGTCCGCTACACGGTTTACTTTATCTACCACTTTTTGATCGATTGTTTTTTCATCCGACTCCTCGTTAATCAGCCGCTCCATGGCGTCCATCATCTGCTTGCCCAAGAAACCGCTGACTTCTTCTTCGATTGCGTCTGTCACCGCCAAATTTCCAAGTTGTAATGTCGCCTGCGTCAGCGCCAGATTCCCTTCGCCCACCAGATCTTCCAGCAGAATCCCCTGCCCTGCATATAGCTTGGCAAGTTCCACGACCTGGGGAAGAAACTGTGCAAGAACAACCTGCTGTGCCTGCTGATCTCCTGAGACCGCCGAAAGCATAACTTCCGAAAGCTCCTCTTTTTCCATCTGCGGTATCGCTTTCAGGCTCTCTTCATATTCCTTCAGATAATCCTTGTCCTCCATGGAAAGATATTCATCCAGATCCACCTGCTCGCCGATGGATATTTTTTGAGACTTCAAATAATCTTTTAATAGTTTATTTTGCTCTTCATTTTCTATGATATCGGAAAAAAACTCTGCAATCTGCTCCTCGCTGACACACATTTTCTGCGTCTTTGCAAGCTGCGTGAGCGCTGTGAGATTCTCTCTAAACTGCTGTTCTTTCATAAAAAACTCCTCTTCTATTTTTTGATATGCGTATGCGTAAACAAATGATCACTGCAATACGCATAATTGCCGTCGCACTTAGAGCAGAAACGGAATTCCAGATCCGGATATTCCTCACTCGTCCGTCCGCAGATGGCACATTTATGCTTTGCTATCTTCTGCATCTTAACCGTCTGCTTTTTGTACGCATTCTGCCGCTTGATCTGCGCCGGTGTACGGAATGATTTTCTCGTAGTCACAAAGAAGATAATCGCCGACATAAGAGAAAAAAGAATCGCAATACAATTTGCCAATGCTTCATACCATGTGACAGGTTCCTGCGTCCGCATTACGGTCATAAAACTTCCGAAAAAATCCAGTCCTAAAATAACTGCATAAATAATTCCCAGTACTTTTATTTTGATCGGAATAATAAACATTAAAAGAATCTGTACTTCCGGAAATGTCATGGCAAAAGCCAAAATAATGGACATACAGACGTAATAGGTGGAAAAACTAGGTTGCCGAGAAGAAAGAGAAACCACGTCGATTCCCAGTTCCGCAACTGCCATTATATCACTTAATCCATTCGCCAGGCAGATGAAATACAATATAAAAGCACCAAGCACCGTAAACAACAATCCCGAAATCAGATACACATTATAGCGAAATGCCCCCCATGCGCGTTCCACACTGGTTCCGATGGAATAGTAAAAATAAAGCATGATCAGCGTAAAGAAATCCAATCCGGCCGGCGGAATCAATATCCATGTTACGAGTCGCCACACCTGCCCTTTCAAAATCCAATACGGGTTCAATGTCAGATATTGAAAAAAGACGGGATTCACAAGCTGTATGACATAACCGAATCCATAGCAGATAATCAGATATAACGTTAAATTCCGAATCGCATATTTACCGTATTTTCGTTCCATTTTTGATAACCAACTCATAGAAATTATACACCTCTGTCTTTTATGATATCGTTTTTTATTTTATCACGCAAAGATTTGAAAGTAAATTCTTTCATCTACTTTTAACAAAAACAACGCTGTTTGTTTATTTATTTTTTATAATTCTTAACCGAAATCCACATTGCGAAATCAAAAACCTTGTCGTATAATGAGGGATGGTGTCAAAATTTATATAATAAATAAGAAAGGACGACTACAATGGAGACTGGATTTTACACTCTAGGAATCGATATTGGATCGACCACAGTCAAAATTGCACTTCTGGATGAAGCGCAGAATATTATCTTTTCAGACTATAAAAGACATTTTGCAAATATAAGAGAAACATTACTTGAGCTGTTAAAGGACGCCTTTGCACAGGAGGGCAATATTTCCGTTGCCCCTATGATTACGGGTTCCGGCGGACTGGCACTTGCCAACTGTCTTGGGGTACCGTTTACCCAGGAAGTTATCGCCGTATCCACTTCGCTCAAAAAGTATGCCCCTCAGACGGATGTTGCCATTGAGCTCGGCGGCGAAGACGCAAAGATTATTTATTTCGAAGGCGGCAATGTAGAACAGCGTATGAACGGCATCTGCGCCGGCGGTACCGGTTCTTTCATTGACCAGATGGCAAGCTTGTTAAAGACCGATGCAACCGGTCTGAATACATATGCTAAGGACTACAAAGCAATCTATCCGATTGCTGCACGCTGCGGCGTATTTGCCAAAACAGATATTCAACCGCTCATCAACGAAGGCGCAACCAAGCCCGACTTAGCAGCATCGATCTTTCAGGCAGTCGTTAATCAGACAATCAGTGGACTTGCCTGCGGTAAACCGATCCGTGGCAATGTTGCATTCTTAGGCGGACCGCTTCACTTCCTTCCGGAATTAAAAGCTGCATTTATCCGTACGTTGAATTTAACGCCGGAGCAGACCATCGCTCCGGAGCATTCCCATCTGTTTGCTGCACTCGGTTCAGCCATGCATGCCCACACTGCAGCAAACACTTCTGTTTCCAATGACACTTCCGTATCATTGAAGGAACTTGCTGACCGCTTAAATACCGGCATTGAGATGGCATTTGAAGTAAACCGTATGACACCGCTCTTTGAGACAGATACCGATTATAACGCTTTCTGCGAGCGGCACGCTGCGAATACCGTCAAAAAAGCAAATCTTTCCGAATATGAAGGAAACTGCTTCCTCGGTATTGATGCCGGTTCCACTACAACCAAAGCTGCCCTCATCGGTGAGGACGGTTCATTGTTGTATTCCTTTTACAGCAATAACAATGGAAGCCCGTTAAAGACTACCCTCAAAGCCATCAAGGAAATCTACGAATATCTTCCTTCCCGCGCCCGCATCGTGCGCTCATGCTCGTCCGGATACGGTGAGCATCTGATTAAGGCCGCCCTGATGTTGGATGAAGGCGAAGTAGAAACCGTAGCACACTATCATGCAGCTGCTTTCTTCGAGCCGGAAGTAGACTGCATCCTTGATATCGGCGGACAGGATATGAAATGCATCAAGATTAAGAACGGCTCCGTAGACAGTGTACAGTTGAACGAGGCATGCTCTTCCGGTTGCGGTTCCTTTATCGAGACCTTTGCAAAGTCCTTAAGCTACGAAGTATCTGACTTTGCGCAGATTGCTCTTTTTGCCAAAAATCCGGTAGACCTCGGTACCCGTTGTACCGTATTTATGAATTCCAAAGTAAAGCAGGCACAGAAGGAAGGGGCTACGGTTGCCGACATTTCCTCCGGACTTGCTTATTCCGTTATTAAAAATGCGCTTTACAAAGTAATTAAAATTACCGACCCGAAAGACCTCGGAAATAAAGTCGTTGTTCAGGGCGGTACCTTCTATAACAATGCTGTTCTGCGTGCATTTGAGACCATTGCAGGTTGTAATGCAGTCCGTCCGGATATTGCCGGTATCATGGGTGCTTTTGGCGCGGCGCTCGTTGCCCGTGCACACTATACCGGTCAGGCAACAACCATGCTTACCATTGAGCAGATTAACGAGTTGCGCTTTGAGTCTTCCATGACTCGCTGCAAGGGCTGTACCAACAGCTGTCTCCTTACCATCAACCGTTTCACCGGCGGCCGTCAGTATGTATCCGGCAACCGTTGCGAACGTGGCATCGGAAAGGAAAAGAACA
>JAZSMO010000029.1:0-2546 GCA_045535935.1 Lachnospiraceae bacterium
GCGCCGACTTATGTGATTCCGTTTAAGGTGACGAAGGAACAGGCGCAGAAAGCATTTGAGGATTGGAGCAGAAAGGGGCTGTTTACGCCGAAAAGCTTCCGCGATGCAAAAAAGGTGAAAAGCGTGCAGGGTATTTATATACCGTTCTGGTTGTATGATATCAGCAGCGAAGGAAATACACAGGCGCATGCTACCAAGGTGCGGACCTACGTAAGAGGCGATTATATTTACACGGAGACAAGACACTTTAATATATTCCGCAGAGCAAAGCTGAATTATATCCATGTACCGGCAGATGCATCGGAAAAGATGGATGATAATATAATGAATTTGTTGGAGCCCTATGATTATAAGGAACTTCAAAAATTCCAGATGCCGTTTCTTGCCGGATTTTCGGCGGATAAGTACAGCTATACCGCAGATGAGATGTATGACAGGGTCCGTGCAAGAGTGGATGATTTTGTGAAGCAGTATATCCGAGAAACTATCAGCGGATATTCTACGGTACATTATCAGTCGGAGCTGGTAAACAGTGAGAGAAAGCATGCGGATTATACCATGCTTCCGGTCTGGATTTTCAGTTACGATTACAAGGATACACAGCATATGTTTGCAATGAACGGACAGACGGGTAAGATAGTAGGTACTCTGCCTGTGGACAAGAAAAGAGTGTTCGGTTTTTGGAGTCTGTTTGCCGGCGGTGGATTTGCCTTATTAATGCTGGCGCGGGTGATAGCAGCGTTAATTACGTATTTTGGATGATGCAGCATTGATTATGTAGTTTGGAAGATAAAGATACATCATTGGTGAAAAGAATGATGGCAGTTCCGGAAAGGTGTGGTTATTGGAATGAAAAAATGGTTGTCAATACTTGCGGTGTACATTTGTCTTCTGTCGGTGTGCCAAGGGGTGCTGACGGTGTCCGCAGTTGAATCGACCTTGACAGAAGAGCAATTGTCGGGAAATGAGGAAAAAGTAAACCTGGAAAAGACAAGAATCTATGACGGCGCGGGTTTGCTGACGACGGGAGAAGAGGAAGAACTGGAACGGCAGTTTTATCTGTGGGGACAGGAAGCAAAAACTGATATCATCCTTGTGACTACAGAGAACATGGCGGGCAAGACAGATATGGTATATCTTGAAGATTTTCAGGATGAGCTGTATTATACAGAGGATGTGCTTGCGGAAAATGCTGCCCTGATGTTAATTAATATGGAAGACAGAATGGTAACCATACAGGGGTATGGGGATTGTGAGTTCTGGCTTAGCAATGACAGGATTGAATACATGCTTGACCTGGTGTATGAATATCTGACACAGGGGGATTATTATGGAGCGGCTATGAGCTTCGGAGAACAGACTGTATATTATATGAGTCAGGACAAGGGTGTTTCCACGGAGTACGAACCGGGACAGGACTACGGGGAAGCTTATGGCGGGGAAAGTGATTATTATACCGAGCCGCTGAACGAGCGGTATATTGCAGGGGAGTATCTTGGTAAGGTGTTGTCGGAGTCCTTCTTTGGCTCGCTGTTGACCGCGGTTGCGATATCGACAGTGGTGTGTCTGATTATCGGGTTAAACAGAAAGACCAAAACGACGGTATATGCAACCACATATATGGATCAGCAGAATTCCGGCCTGTCTGCAAGACGGGATGATTACCTTCGGACTACGGTAACAAAAATACGCCGTCCAAAAGAATCAAGCGGCAGTAGCGGCGGCGGAAGAAGTTCCGGTGGCGGTGGAAGAAGCTCCGGTGGCCGTTCGCACAGCGGCGGGAGCAGAAGATTCTAAAAAAATAATGAAAAAAAGTGAAAAAAGTCCTTGCATTTTATGGATATGCGGTATATAATAGGTCACGTTGTGACGTTGATAGCGTAGAAGCGTGAGGTTGCTGCTGAAATTTAGCAGGTTTTCCGTGGAGCGAATGTCAAGTTATGAAACTGGCGACAAGTCACTGTACCGCATATTCCATATGCACATTCTGCTACGGGCAGATAAACCGTGTACAAATTCGGCTTTCGGGATGAGCTGAACAAGCGCCAAGATTGATTTTCTTGGTTTTAATTTTCCGAAAAGCAGGAAACACACGGGCGAGTGTACAGTCACCGCTTGTCGTACTGCAATTAAGTGCGAAAAGGAGGCGACTTTTTTTATGGCAAGTCAAGTAATGAGAATCACCCTGAAAGCGTATGATCATCAGTTAATCGATGCATCTGCAAGCAAAATCGTTGAAACTGTGAAGAAGACAGGATCTAAGGTAAGCGGTCCGGTACCGTTGCCGACCAAGAAGGAAATCATCACCATCCTTCGTGCAGTTCACAAGTACAAAGATTCCCGTGAGCAGTTCGAGCAGAGAACCCACAAGAGACTGATCGATATCATCGCTCCGACTCAGAAGACGGTTGATGCATTAACCAGACTCGAGATGCCGGCCGGCGTTTACATTGACATCAAAATGAAGACAAAATAACTCTTCATTTAATGAAAACGAAATAAGCGTTTCGTTTCGACGAAATAATCGCTTCATTATAATAATGTAA
>JAZSMO010000028.1:0-2948 GCA_045535935.1 Lachnospiraceae bacterium
GTGGATGCCGCTGTGGAGGAAGTTATCAAGAAACTTGTACAAAATCCGAAATTCGAGCAGGCAATCCGTGAAAAGATCGGCGCAAGTATTGATACAGGTGAGTTGGAAAACGAACTCGGGAATCTGCGGAACAAACTGAAACAGCTCAACGGTGCAAAAATGCGGCTCGGGCAGCAGATGGACAGTCTGGATATTTCGGATAAACATTATAACCGGAAGTATCAGGATATGGAAGATCGTCTGTATAAGCTGTATGACGACATTGATGCCGTTGAGACGGGCATTGATGAAGTGGAAGCCCGAATGGAAAATGTCCGTCAGCAGAAGATTTCCGGCAATAATGTGTATCAGTTTCTGCTGTATTTTGATCGGCTGTACGACAAGTTCACGGATGCGGAGAAGAAAGAATTCCTGAACAGTTTTGTGGAAAGTGTGGATATCTATGAACAGGAACAGCCGGACGGCAGGTTTCTGAAACATATCAAGTTCAGATTCCCGGTATTCTTCGATGGAAAAGAAGTCGAGGAAATGAGTTGGGATGATGAGACTACTCTCGAGACGGTAGTATTGATGTCAAAAAAGGCGTAAAAACCGCTGTTTTTGCCCGTTTTTCCGTATTTTTATGCATGACATCAAGATCGAAGTCGTTTAAGAGAACATTTCTACGCAGGATAAAAATGTAAGTGAGAAATTGACACGGCGGATTGGATGTTTTGAGTGACAGCAGTTCAGACCATTCGATCCTGAAGCAGTGTTTGTGTTCGGATTGGATGTCGGAAGATTGTTACTAATATGACTATGAACGGTAATCAACATAGAAAACCGCTGTAACCTCCATCCCAACATAAGATAGACATTGCAGCGGTTTGTATACCGGCTTAAATCCTTAATCTACTTCGCATCATAACTGATTTCGGAAAAATCTTCTCATATAAACCAAAAGTAAAAATCCCAAAATCGGGAAGATAGCTGCAATCAGCATACCAACCTTGAACCCTATCTGCTCAGGTGACAGGGCTAAACTGCTTCCCAAAGTATGTGCCCATTCGGTAACAGCAATTTTATCAACGACAATCCCCATCGTCTGAGGTGCAAAGGAAGCACCAAAGTCGCCTCCCGCTGCCATTAACGCATACGCAGATACACCGACTGCAGGAATTTTTTCTTCCATAAGAATCAGTGTTCCCGGCCATAGCATCGAGGTGCAGATACCAGTCAGAACACATCCAACCAAAGAAAGGACTGCATTGGATGAGAGTGCAACAAAAACATAGCAGACGACAGCACCGAGCATGCTTATCATCATAAAACGAGAGATATTCTTACCAAACTTGGCATAGGCACTTCGTGTAAGAGCAAGAAGTACTGCGAACAGGCACATACCAAAAAGGTCTCCCCACATTTTAGGAATGTGAAGTGCATTTTCCGTATAAACTGAAATCCAATTAGACATGGTGTTCTCGGCACAGGCACCGAGGAAAATACACGCCATGCAGAGGAAGATTCCCTTTGTTCTGTATGCGGACTTGACGGCTTTTTCTTCATTGTGTTCTACGTTCATATCCGGCAGTTTTGCTGTAAACAGCAGAACAGACGCAATGACAGGAAGAGACGCCCAAAAGAATGTCAGGTACATCCAATACTGATTGCCGAAGAATTTAAGAAACAGGGTGCTGATTAACACAACGCCTACCAGACCATATCCGTAAAGTGAATGAAGAATACTCATATCCTTATCCGGTGTTTCGGATGGCAATGCCGCAACCGTTGGGCTAACCAAAACTTCGCCAAGTCCTGCCGCAACTGAGAAGAGAACCGTGCCAATAACCAGACCAGCATATGCATACTGCGGAAACAGCGTAGGGATCAGAGCATAAATGCACAAACCGGATGCAGTGATAAGCGGCATGATTCGGATTGTCTTGTGAATATTAAAATACTTGCTGAAAAAACTAAAAATCAAGTCAATTCCCAACTGTGTGCAGAAATTGACAAGAACCAGCGTGCCGAGAAGAGTATAGGATATCCCATACATTTCTCTGAAGGTTGCGAACAAAAGCGGAGGAAGGCTAAATACTGAGGACATTGCAAGGTATGTAAAATAACAGGTACGCTTTGTTCTTTTTGAATTCATTGTGTCCATAATTAACTCCTTTTCTTTGTATATTCCATATACAGGTTATTGTTCCAATTGGCTCTATTGACAATCAATAACTTATACCATATAATTATAGTATCATATTAGATGAATTCATATAACTATGGTACGTGTTTTTGGTAAAATAATTTCAAATAGAAAGCGAGTACATTATGCTCTCAACACCGATAAACTTTGATGATACAATGCGTGAATTATTTGAGTATCCAGACCCTTCGTTTCCTTTTGTCGTTTGGTCGGGAGATTTTCAGTCATTTGCAGACAAAACAATCGTCTGTCACTGGCACAAAGAATTTGAATATGGGGTATTGCTTTCCGGAGAATTGGACTACTATATTGACGGACAACACATTCACGCCAAAAAAGGAGAGGCTGTATTCATCAATTCCAATATTATTCATATGGCAAAACATACTGCCCCGAGCGAAATAAATATTTTTACTGTCAGTTTTTTACCTTCCTTGTTCGTAAATGGTGAAAAAGGAACCGTATATAAAAAATATTTTCAGCCCACTCTTCAATCAGGAATCAAGGGATTTTGCATAACGCCTGCCACACATAATGGCAAAACAATCCTCGAACTCCTCTACAAACTGATTGATATTGATAAAAATTCTCCGGATGATTATGAATTATTATGCCTGACCATTGTCAGCCGTTTATGGAGTTTAACATTAAAATTTATTCAAGAACATGAACATGAATTCGTTCCGTTACCCAGAGATCATAACAACGAAGGCAAAACAAAAAAAATTTTACAATACATACACAAACACTATAAAAAAAATAT
>JAZSMO010000055.1:0-27213 GCA_045535935.1 Lachnospiraceae bacterium
GAGAAAACTACAGTGAAAAATGCTATATTGCCAAAGCTGGCTGCTACGACGCCGCAAAAGCCCTTGCTGACATCGTAGAAGCAGCTATCCCGATCAAGAACGGAAAAGTAGAGATCAACACCATCGGTACCGTCATCGGAAGCCACACCGGTCCGGGAACCGTCGTGCTGTTCTTCTGGGGCGATGAGAGAGTAGATTAGAAATCTTACCGTGTGCACAATAGAAATCCAAATAGAATAAAAAACGGTAGTTCTTCCTCGGAGCGCTTGCGCTACGGAGAAAACGTAACGGTACTAGGGACCATGTGCTGCGCACAGCTCCCAAGGACCGACGTTTTCAACGTCCCTCGGTAAGAACTACCGTTTCCTATTCTCTTGACATTTCCCTTACTCTCTCCTATACTTTACACACAATCTTTTTTCGTGAAAATCTCATCCGCAGATACATCTGTATCAAAAGTGGATTCTTTATGTCACATTCTAATTCTCAGGAAGTCTATCAGCTCTATGATAAGGTCTTCAAAAAAATCTTAACTCTCTCATCCACTGCTGTCATCAATTTAATCAACGGTCTTTTTGAGACGGATCATCCTTTAGACTCTGTTATCACTTACAACTGGACCGAGCATGTCGGTGACGATATGCGCACCTGTTTGGCTGACACCATCATCACTATTAACCACAATAATCATAGCCACAGCTATCACATTGAAGCGCAGATGAGCCTTGATGAAAACATTGTACTTCGCGTATTCGACTACGGTTTTGGTCATGCACGCAAGCAAAGTGTTAATCAACATTCAGAAAACCTAATGCATCAAACGCTCTATTTTCCCGAACCAAAAGTAATTCTTCTCTATTCCAAGTCACCTGCGCCCGACGAATACATACTCAACCTTGATTTCGGCTCACAAGGAACCTTCCCTTATAAAGTAACCACCTTCAAATATCTCGATTCCAGCTCTGAACAACTGACCAAGAAAAAGATGATCATTTTAATTCCTTTTGAACTGCTGAAACTTAGAAAAGCCATCGAAAAAACGCGCACCCCGGAAAACCTTTGTGCCTTGCAACACCTCATCAACCAAGATATACTCGAAGCAATCCAGCTGAATCTGGACGCCGGTAACATCACCATTGATGATGCCATAAAGCTGCGCAGACTGGCGCACAAGCTGTACAAACACATTTATTCCCATTACGAGGAAATGAAGGAGTTGAATGAGATGACAGACGAATCCTTATTACTTGATGTTGAAATTATGCAGAAGGAACATGAGAAGGCGATGGCGAAACTGGAAGCGGAAAAAGATACTCTGAAAGCGGAAAAAGATGCTCTGGAAGCAGAAAAAGATGCCCTGAAAGCGGAACTTGAAAAACTAAAGAAAAAAGTGTAATCCCTTTAAAAAGAAAACCGGGTGGATTTCTGAAGGAAAATCCCCCGGTTTTGATATTCGTACATCCACTAAAAGTTCTTTCCCCTATCGTTTTCACAGTATATGTATTATTCTCATATGTAATTTTCGCCGGAATCGAATCCTTCCAAACAACACCGAACCTATCAACCCTCTTAAAACTCCTGCACCCACTGGGCCTCGAACTGACCGTCTCCCCTAAAAAATAATAAAAAAGAACCTGATATATTTTTCTGAGGAACGTTGAAAACGCCGGTCCTTAGAGGGCTGCGCCTCAGCGCACGGCCTCTTAGTACCGCTGCGTTTTCTCCGTAACACAAGTGATCCGAAGAAAAAATATCAGGTTCTCTATATTTATTCTATTTCTTACTTCTCTTCTGCTGCCTTCTTAGGTGCTCTCTTTTTCGGAAGAGTTACTTTCTCAAGCTTCCAGATTTCATCGACATATTCCTGAATGGTTCTGTCGGATGTAAACTTGCCTGAGCATGCAACGTTAAGAATTGCACTCTTTGCCCAGCCTGCTTCATCTTTGTAAGCTTCTTCGACTTTCTTCTGCGCTGCTGCGTAAGCCTTGAAGTCTTTTAAGATAAAGTATGTGTCAGCCTTGGATGTGCTGAGTGTATTGAGCAGTGAGTTGTAAAGGTCGCGGAACAATTCCGGATTTTCCGGTGAGTATGTTCCGTTGATCAGCTGCATAAGCACCTTGCGGACATCCGGATCGTTGTTGAAGATTTCCATCGGATCATATCCGCCGTGCTGCTCGAAGCCTATAACTTCGTCGGAAGATAAACCGAAGATAAATGCGTTTTCAGCGCCGACTTCTTCTACGATCTCAACGTTTGCTCCGTCCATCGTACCGATTGTAAGGGCACCGTTTAACATGAACTTCATGTTACCTGTACCGGAAGCTTCCTTGGATGCGGTAGAAATCTGCTCAGAAACATCTGCTGCTGCAAAGATAAGCTCTGCATTGGATACACGATAATTTTCGATGAAGACAACTTTGAGTTTTCCATCGATGGATTCGTCGTTGTTAATCACATCAGCTACTGCGTTGATCAGCTTGATGGTAAGCTTTGCATTCTTGTATCCGGCTGCTGCCTTTGCACCGAAGATGAAAGTTCTTGGGAAGAATTCCATTTCCGGATGCTCTTTGATCTCATTGTATAAGTACATTACGTGAAGAATATTTAACAGCTGACGTTTGTACTCGTGTAATCTCTTAACCTGCACGTCGAAGATGGATCTCGGATCTACTTCTACGCCGTTGTGCTCCAAGATGTACTCTGCAAGACGAACCTTGTTCTGGTACTTGATGTTCATGAACTCCTGCTGAGCCTGCTCATCTTTTGCATATACAGCAAGTTTCTTAATTTTAGCAAGGTTTGTAATCCAATCTGCACCGATATGAGCAGTTACCCAGTCAGCGAGAAGCGGATTTCCATGCAGTAAGAAACGACGCTGTGTAATACCGTTTGTCTTACTGTTAAATTTCTCAGGCATCATCTCATAGAAATCTTTCAATTCCTGATTCTTTAAGATTTCTGTGTGAAGTCTTGCCACACCGTT
This sequence comes from Lachnospiraceae bacterium, assembly GCA_045535935.1. Taxonomy (GTDB): domain Bacteria; phylum Bacillota; class Clostridia; order Lachnospirales; family Lachnospiraceae; genus SVFI01. The sequence goes on from JAZSMO010000055.1 coordinate 2,984, forward strand.
TACGCTGTAACCGGCTGCGATAGCAAGATGAGCCATCTTAACCTGTCCATCGTAAATAATTGCCATCTTGCGAACTTTGTCCTGATTTCCAGGATATTTTGCTTCGATCTCCATCACGAAGCGACGGTTGATCTCTTCCACAATCTGGTATACACGAGGAAGAAGGCGGCTGAACAGCTCGATCGGCCATTTCTCAAGCGCTTCTGCCATGATTGTGTGGTTTGTATATGCACAAGTCTTTGTTGTTACTTCCCATGCTTCATCCCATGTTAAGTAGTATTCATCCATTAAGATACGCATCAGCTCTGCTACCGCAACCGTCGGATGTGTGTCGTTGAGCTGGAATGTTACCTTCTCGTGGAATTTGCGAATATCGTCATGATTTCTCATATATTTTGCAACTGCTTCCTGAACAGATGCGGAAATGAAGAAATACTGCTGTTTTAAACGAAGCTCTTTTCCTGCATAATGGTTGTCGTTCGGATAGAGAACTTCTACGATATTGCGGGCAAGGTTTTCCTGCTCAACCGCTTTCTGGTAATCACCCTTATCGAAAGAATCAAGCTGGAAGCACTGTACCGGCTGTGCATCCCAGATACGGAGTGTATTAACGATACCATTGCCATAACCGACAATCGGAACATCGTAAGGGATAGCAGTTACTGACTGGTAACCTTCCTGACGGAAGTTGTTGCGTCCGTTTCCGTCCTGATAAATAGAAACGTATCCGCCGAATTTCACTTCCTTTGCATACTCCGGACGGCGAAGCTCAAATGGGTTACCATCTGCTAACCAGTTATCCGGTACTTCCACCTGATATCCGTCTCTGATTTCCTGTTTAAACATACCGTAGCGATAACGGATACCACATCCGTATGCTGCATAACCGAGAGATGCAAGAGAATCAAGGAAGCAGGCTGCAAGTCTTCCGAGACCGCCGTTACCGAGCGCTGCATCCGGCTCCTGATCTTCTACCATATTGATATCAACACCGAGCTCTTCCAATGCTTCCTTTGCCTGCGCAAACGCCTGCATGTTAATCAGGCTGTTTCCGAGGGCACGACCCATCAAGAACTCCATGGATAAATAATAAACTGTTTTTACGTCTTTTTTCTCATACTGTTTCTGTGTTTCCATCCAGTTTTCAACGATCTGATCTTTTACCGCATAAGAAACTGCCTGAAAAATCTGCTGAGGTGTAGCTTCTTCCAAAGTCTTGCGATATAAAGTTCTCACATTGTAAAGAACGCTTCTCTTGAAAAGCTCTTTATCAAATGTAGGTGAAACCGGAACTGTACTTTTCTTTGTTGCCATGTTTTTTCTCCTCATTAAAATAGCGTTTTCTTGTCCATTTGGTATTATACAATAACTTTCCTTAAAAAGGAAACATCCTATTTATACAAAAAATTTTGCTTTTTCGCTTATCTTTTATACCTTTTCCACGGAAATAACAACTTTTTCTCCGTTTACATTCCATTCTTTACTGTTAGCAAAGGCTACCTCTGTTGCCAGCTCATCTGCAAGTACCTTTCCGCAGATTACATCTTTGTTAGCTGTTGCCACCTTTGCAACCTTTTCATTTCCGCTGATACCCACTTTGATGTGATCCATCACTTCAAAGCCGGAATCCTTACGCATCGTCTGAACTTTGCTGATGATTTCATATACGAAACCTTCCTCGATGAGTTCTTCGGTCAGGTTGGTGTCGAGAACAACCGTCACGGTATTGTCGGCCTCTGACATATAGCCTTCCTTCTGGCTCATCTCGATGAGCAGATCTTCCTCTGCAAGCTCCACGGTTACGCCGTCCACATCGAAGGTGAGGGCATTTCCTGCTTTCAGTGTATCCATCGCCTCGTTTCCGTCCACACCGGCAAGATAGTTTTTGATTCCGCCGAGCTGTTTGCCGTATTTCGGTCCGATGGTACGAAGCTGCGGTTTGAATGTGTAGGTTGTAAAATCTCTCACATCGTCTGTGAATTTCACGGTCTTCACATTTAATTCATCCTCGATAATCTCCTGATAGAATTCAGAGAGTGCTTTCGGAGCCTTCACGAACATCATTCCGATCGGCTGACGGTTTTTGATGTTTGCTGTATTTCTGCAGGCGCGACCCATAACAACGATTTTGAGAACTGCTTCCATGTCCTCCTCGAGCTGTTTATCCACGAAATCCGGATTTGCTACCGGGAAGTCACACAAATGTACACTTTCCGGAGCGGATGCATCGTTTGTACAAACGAGATTTCTGTAAATATCCTCTGCCATAAACGGGATCATCGGCGCTGCACATTTGGCTACTGTCACAAGTGCTGTGTACAGAGTCATGTAAGCATTGATCTTATCCTGCTCCATTCCCTTTGCCCAGAAACGCTCGCGGCTTCTGCGCACGTACCAGTTACTCATCTCATCCACAAACTCATCGAGAGCTCTTGCTGTCTCCGGAATGCGGTAGTTGTCAAGGTTTGTATCAACCTCTGTGATAAGTGTGTTTAATTTGGAAAGAAGCCACTTATCCATAACCGGAAGTTTGTCATATTCTAATGTATATTTGCTTGCGTCAAAATTATCAATGTTAGCATAGAGTACAAAGAACGCATAAGTGTTCCAAAGTGTACCCATGAATTTACGCTGTCCCTCCTGCACGGCTTTTCCGTGGAAACGGTTTGGAAGCCATGGTGCAGAGTTGATATAGAAGTACCAGCGGATTGCGTCTGCACCGTACTGCTCCAGCGCATCAAACGGATCGACTGCATTTCCTTTGGACTTACTCATCTTCTGTCCGTTCTCATCCTGTACGTGACCTAACACGATAACGTTCTCATAAGGAGCTTTGTTGAACAGGAGCGTAGATTCTGCCATCAGAGAGTAGAACCATCCACGTGTCTGGTCAACTGCTTCGGAAATAAACTGCGCCGGGAACTGCTGCTCGAACAGATCCTTGTTCTCAAACGGATAATGGTGCTGTGCAAACGGCATCGCTCCTGAGTCAAACCAGCAGTCGATAACTTCCGGTACACGTTTCATCGTCTTTCCGCAATCCGGACAGGTAATGGTAATCTCATCAATATATGGTCTGTGAAGCTCCACGGTAAGCGCTGCATCGTTTCCGCTCATCTTAGCAAGTTGCTCGCGGCTACCGATGGACTCCATATGTCCGCAGTCCTGGCAATGCCAGATGTTAAGCGGTGTTCCCCAGTAACGGTCACGGGAAATACCCCAGTCCTGAATATTTTCAAGCCAGTTTCCGAAACGACCTTCACCGATGGATTCCGGAATCCAGTTTACCGTCTTATTGTTGCGCACGAGATCATCACGCACTGCTGTCATCTTGATAAACCATGACTCACGTGCATAGTAGATAAGCGGAGTATCACATCTCCAGCAGAACGGATAGTCATGCTCGAACTTCGGTGCGTCGAACAATTTTCCTTCTTTTTCCAGATCGATGAGAATCGGTTTGTCCGCATCTTTTACAAACATACCTGCGTAATCGGTCTCTTGTGTCATCTCACCTTTTCCGTTTACAAATTGAACCAACGGAAGGTCATTTTTTCTTCCTACCTGGGCATCGTCTTCACCGAACGCCGGAGCGATGTGAACGATACCGGTACCATCTGTCATCGTAACGTAATTATCACATGTCACATAGTGGCCTTTTTTGCCCTGTTTTTCTGCCGCCTCACCTGCGCACTTAAAGAGCGGTTCGTACTCCTTGCGCTCAAGGTCGGTTCCCTTGTAAGTCTCAAGTACCTCGTAAGCTTTTTCGCCTTCCTCTGCAAGTTTTCCGAGCACCTTGTCAAGAAGTGCTTCTGCCATATAATAAGTATACTTATCTGCAGCTTTTACCTTCACATAAGTCTCATCCGGATTCACACAGAGAGCCACGTTAGACGGAAGTGTCCAAGGTGTGGTCGTCCATGCAAGGAAGTATGCGTCTTCATTTACCACTTTGAAGCGTACCACTGCAGAGCGTTCTTTTACTGCTTTGTAACCCTGTGCTACCTCATGGGAAGAAAGCGGAGTTCCGCAGCGCGGACAATAAGGAACGATTTTAAATCCTTTGTAAAGCAATCCTTTATCCCAGATTTCTTTCAGTGCCCACCACTCGGACTCAATGAAATTGTCATCGTATGTTACATACGGATCATCCATATCCGCCCAGAAACCAACGGTCTGTGAGAAATCTTCCCACATTCCTTTGTATTTCCAAACGCTTTCTTTACATTTAGAAATAAACGGATCAAGACCGTATGCTTCGATCTGCTCTTTTCCGTCAATGCCGACTAACTTTTCTACTTCGAGCTCTACCGGTAAGCCGTGGGTATCCCATCCGGCTTTACGCGGAACCATGTAGCCTTTCATTGTTCTGTATCTCGGAATCATATCTTTGATGACACGTGTCAGCACGTGACCGATATGCGGTTTTCCGTTGGCAGTAGGCGGTCCGTCATAAAAGGTGTAAGTCGGACAGCCTTCTCTGGCTTTCATACTTTTCTGGAAAATGTCATTTTCACGCCAGAATTTTTCAGTTTCTTTTTCGCGTTCTACGAAATTGAGATTCGTGGATACTTTTTCGTACATGTTTCTACCTCCTGTTGTTTGAGTGCAGACATCCGGAAGGATCACCGGAGCTTTCAAATAAAAAAACCCGTCCGTAAAAGGACGAGCTATCGCTTCGTTAACCACCTGTTACTGCATACTCCCACGTTTGTGTTTTATATGTGCCCGCTGTAACGGAGCGGAAACCGTCAGAACCTACTCGCATGCCCAAAAGATGAGGGTGTGTTTCAGTCTGCAACTCAGAAGTGATATTGGGCTGTCTGCTACTCGCACCGGGCTTCCACCGTCCCCGATTCGCTTTGCCTTTGGCTGACAGCTTACTGTCTTCGTCATCGTCTTTCTCTCTAATCCGAATTATAGTGCGCATTTATGCGCATTGTCAAGGGATTTTATGAAGTAAACATGGTAATTATAATAGGAAAGTGCTATAATAATTTCGTTTTAAGAATTCGCTAAACAGAGAGGACTTTCCATGACAAAACATAAATTGACAAAAACAGAGCTCAGCTGGGTTTTGTATGACGTGGCTAACTCTGCTTTCATCATGATACTTACAGCCACCATCCCGATTTATTTCCGGGGTCTGGCCACGGAAGCAGGTATCAGCGCTTCCCATTCGACATCCATCTGGGGAACATCGACATCGATTGCAATTTTAATCCTCGCCCTTCTTGCCCCGATTCTCGGCGCACTGGCCGACTATCAAAATATGAAAAAAAGAATTTTTGTTTTTTTCCTCTGTTTAGGTATCGGCGGCGGTGTGGCTTTTACCATTGCACCGAATTGGATTGCGTTTTTAGTGTTTTTTATTGTCGCACGCCTCGGTTACTCCGCATGTAACATTTTATATGATTCTATGCTTGTGGATGTCACAACCGATGAGCGGATGGATCATCTTTCTTCTCTGGGTTACGCCATGGGATATATCGGAAGTTGTATTCCTTTTATCGCCGGAATCGCACTGATCCTTTTGAAACCGTTTGGTTTATCCACTGTTGCAGCGACCAGAATTTCCTTTGTAATCACCATGGTCTGGTGGCTTGCACTGACTATTCCGCTTTTAAAAAATGTGAGACAGACACACTTTCTGCGCCCGAAACAACATGTGGTACGTCACAGTTTTCGCAGACTTTGGGTTACCTTCCTGAAACTGAAACGCGACCGGAGCCTGCTTTATTTTATCATCGGGTATTTCTTTTATATTGACGGAGTTTACACAATCATCTCCATGGCGACCACCTACGGCGGCGAGGTCGGAATTGATTCGACACAAATGATTCTTGCACTCCTTTTGACGCAGATTGTCGCTTTTCCGTGTGCGCTGCTCAGTGCACGGCTGGCATCAAAATTCGGCACTTTGAAGATCATTAAAATATTTATTATATGCTACTGTCTGATCTGTATCTTCGGCTACGGTCTGAACACTCCGGTGGAATTTTGGATTCTCGCAGTAGCAGTCGGAATGTGCCAAGGCGGTGTACAGGCATTGTCCCGCTCTCATTTCGGCAAACTGATTCCGAAAAAAGAAGCCAGCGAATACTTTGGATTTTTTGATATTTTCGGAAAATTTGCAGACTTTTTCGGTCCGCTGATTTTATCTGTGTGCGCCCTTTTGTTCAACAGTTCAAAATACGGCGTTCTGGCACTGATTGTTTTATTTATTATCGGCTTTATACTGATTTGCAAATCAGAAAAAATGTCAACTACGGGGGACAAATAACATGGACAGACAAAACTTAACGCTCCTGACCGACCTCTATGAACTTACTATGATGCAGGGTTATTTCAATCACAAGGATATGAATGAAACCGTCATCTTTGATGCGTTTTTCCGCAACAATCCTATGGACAGCGGATATTCCATCATGGCCGGCCTACAGCAGGTTATCGAATATGTAAAAGAACTGCGATTCGAGCAGGAAGATATTGACTATCTTGCAAGTCTCGGTATCTTTTCAGAAGATTTCCTTGCCTACTTAAAAGACTTTAAATTTACCGGTGACATTTATGCCATCCCGGAGGGAAGCGTTATGTTCCCGCGCGAACCGATGATCAAGGTAATCGCTCCGATCATGCAGGCACAGCTTGTGGAAACAGCGATTCTCAACATTATCAACCATCAGAGTCTGATCGCCACCAAGGCTTCCCGCGTTTGCTTTGCGGCCAAAGGCGACGGCATTATGGAATTCGGCCTCAGACGTTCTCAGGGTCCGGACGCAGGTACATACGGTGCAAGAGCTGCGATGATTGGTGGATGTGTCGGCACTTCCAATGTTCTCGCCGGACAACTTTTTGATGTTCCGGTCAGCGGAACGCATGCACACAGCTGGATCATGAGTTTCCCGGATGAGTACACAGCGTTCAAGGCCTATGCAGACATCTATCCCAATGCATGTATTTTGTTAGTTGACACTTACGACACACTAAACTCCGGTGTTCCGAATGCCATCCGCGTATTTAAAGAAATGCGAGAGGCCGGTATCGAGTCCAAAAAATACGGAATTCGCCTTGATTCCGGCGACCTTGCTTATCTTTCCAAAAAAGCTCGTAAAATGTTGGATGAAGCAGGTTTCCCGGATGCAATTATCTCCGCATCCAATGACCTGGATGAAAACCTGATCGACAGTTTGAAAACACAAGGAGCTACTATCACCTCCTGGGGTGTGGGAACGCACCTGATTACAAGTAAAGACTGCCCATCCTTCGGCGGCGTCTACAAATTAGCTGCCATCAAAGGACCGGACGGAAAATTCATTCCGAAGATTAAGCTTTCCGAAAACACGGAAAAGGTAACTAACCCGGGCAACAAGATGATTTATCGTATTTATGAAAAAGAAACCGGCAAAATCAAAGCCGACCTCATTTGTCTCGTTGGTGAAACTTTTGATGAAAATGAGCCGATGCTTCTTTTCGATCCGGTAGAACCATGGAAGAAGACAAAGTTAGCTGCAGGTACTTATACCATCCGCGAGCTCATGGTTCCTGTATTCCTCGGCGGTGAATGTGTTTACGAATCACCGAAGGTAATGGATATCCGTGCGTACTGTCAGCAGGAGCTTGAAACTCTCTGGCCGGAGACAAGACGTCTTGTAAATCCGCATAAGGTTTACGTGGATCTTTCCGCAAGACTCTATGATATTAAAATCAGCCTTCTTGACCAGATGAGCAAGGATTGATTTACCTCTCTTTTTGTTTTATAATCATAACAAATTTATGAGTTTTCATAAGGGGGAAATATTATGTTAAAAATCATTACAGATTCAGCCAGCGACCTCCCGAAAAGTTATGTACAAAAGCACGGAATTCACGTAATTCCGACACCGGTCGTCATTGATGAAGTAGATTATTTTGACGGGGACACCATTCAGACAGGTGAGTTTTACGACATCCTTGATGATATCAAACGTGACATCCGCACTTATCATATCAATCCGGAAATGTTCGAAAATGCATTCCGTCCTTACGCAGAAGCAGGCGACAGTGTCATCTATCTTTGCTTCTCCACAGGAATTGCCGGAACATTTAACGCAGCGAACATTGCAAAAACCAATATCCTTGAGGACTACCCGGATTTTGATTTAACTATAATCGACTCCAAATGCGCAGCGATTGGTTTCGGACTGGTTGTTTCCAAGCTTATTCATATGTTGGAAAAAGGCGCTGACAAAGACACGATTATCAAGGCGGCTGATTATTATATCTCGCATATTCATCATGTATTCACCGTGCGCACCCTGAATTATCTGATTAAGGGCGGACGACTTTCCAAGGTTTCCGGAACCATCGGCGAAACGCTGGATATTAAGCCGATCCTTATTGTTGACAGGGAAGGTAAACTTTCCGTTCTCCAGAAGGTCCGCGGCGGCAAAAAAGCACTGAAAACCTTGGTAGAATATGTAAAAGCCAATGCTTACGACCCTACCAAGCAGGTCATCGCCGTCTGCCACGGAGAAGATTCGGAATCTCTTGCTCTTGCAAAAAAATATCTCGATGAGCAGGTCGCTCCGAAAGAATATTTCATTTCCACCGTCGGTTGCGCCATCGGTGCCCACACCGGACGCGGTATCGTCGGAATTTGCTTCTTCGATGCGGATGACGGAGAGTTTGCAGAATACTTTGAGGATTACAGTCCGTCAGAAAAGCAGTAGATGAAAGATGGACAGAAAAATATTTGTACTATAAAAATTTCCTCGACTTCAATAGCTTAAGAATTACTAAGAGCCTGAAATTTTGTTAAATGCAGTCGAAAAAACATCAAACTCGGAACGAGAAGAAAAAGACCTCCTTCTAAGCAAGCTTAGGGAGGTCTTTTTCTTCTCGTTCCTCAAACATGTGATGTTTTTCCGCCTAACACAAAATTTCAGACTCTAACTAATTCTAAAGCTATTTCACACTGCGAAATATTTTATAGCTACAAATTTTTTCTGTCTCCATCCTCTATCTACTGCTCCATCTGACGGCCGAGAAATCCTGCTGCAGATTGGACAAGCTTCTGCTCGACTTCGCCCATCACCTGTGAACTGTCATTGGAAGCCAGGATTACGACCCCGATAACATCTCCCTCTGCAATAATGGGAACCGACACAAACTGCTCCATCTCCGGTGTTTTTTCTGCCGATATTTCAATAAATGATTTTTCCCCTTTTGCTGTCATAATGCTTTTCCGATCGGTAATGGCATCCTCCATCTCCCGGCTCATCGCCTTTCCCAGCAGGCTTTTATATCCGCCGGCTGCTGCGATAAACTGATCTCTGTCTGCAATAAGCGCCGACCTCCCGGATACCTGCGCAAGACTCTCCGCATACTGCTTGGCAAAAGTTGTCATCTCGCCGATGGGAGAATATTTCTTTAGAATAATCTCACCTTCTCTGTCCGTAAATATTTCAAGCGGATCGCTTTCACGGATCCGGAGTGTTCTTCTGATTTCTTTCGGGATGACGATACGGCCCAAATCGTCGATTCTTCTTACAATTCCTGTTGCTTTCATATAAAAAAATCCTCCATTTACATTTTCTACGTCTGTGAGTAGTATTTGTAAATGGAGGTATTTTATGCCTTATTTTTTGACTTTAAATTTCTTCGGCGCTGACCAGTCAGAATATACTTTCTTTCCGTTTACCAGCTTGTAAGTACGCACGCGTGCGTAGTAGGTTTTTTTCTTTTTCAGTTTTGTAAATGTGTAACTCTTTGTCGTATTTTTAGTGATGGTTTTTGTCTTTTTACCCTTTTTGAATTTTGTGTCACGGGCTACCTGTACCTGATATCCGTCCACATCGTTCTTTTTCACCCATGTGATTTTTGCTTTTTTACCTTTGACATTTTTGGCTGATTTAACTTTGGTGGTAGTGATACCTTCTAATGACATAGAGAAGGAATAATCTCCGGTTCCGTCATTTTTCTTCATTGTCAGGTAATATGTACCCTTCGGCACAAAAAACTTGTATGAATTTGTTCCGACGGTTGCCACATTATTACTATAATTTGTATCCCCTGACTCGGCATTTAAATCAAAGGATAAACTCTTCATTCTTGGCATAACTCTCACATTCATGTATCCGGCTTTCGGAACATTAAACTTATAGATATCTTTATCATCATTGACAGCAAAGTGACCATTCATAGTACTGCCAACCTGATATCCGGTTGCCGTACCCAAATCATTGTTCTTATTAAAGTACCCTTCTGCAATATTTTCATTGGAAGGTACATAACTCGGCACGCAAGAGAATTCAAATTCCTGATAACCGACATACCCTACAAATTGCAAAGAATAAGTTCCTTCTACCAAATCGAAGGAATACGATTGCGTTCCTTCATTCACAATATTGTTGATCAATCTTGTATCTGCCGAATCAAAAACCCGCATTCTGACATTACTGTCTCCCGAGTGATTCACCAACAATGTAACTTTTCCCGGCTTTGGTAACACCAAATTGTATTCATAATAGTTACCCGCTGTAACATATCCCGAAAAACTCTGTCCCCAAACAACATTGGTAGGTGTATTTATCCTTCCGGCCTTCGCACTCACTGATGCCATCATTGTCATCGCAAATACAAGCACCGCCAAAACAACTGCTTTTTTCAACTGTCTCATACTTTTCTCTCCCTTGTTTTCTACTGAATATATCTGTTATAAAGCATCAAAAGCTCTGTATCTATTATATATTTTATATATACATTGTCAAGGATGCATGGCTTGCATTCTCATACAAAACAACCCTGTTTCGTCCTGCTGCCTTGGCCTTGTACATGGCCTCATCGGCTTTTTTGAGGGTTTCATGGTAATTTCCTCCGGTATAAAGTGCCACACCAATGGAAATGGTTGTCTTGCAAATGCCATTATCGCTCTGCTCCGCTTTTTCCCGGATTTTTTCTGCCACTCGCATCGCCTGCTCACTGTCACATCCCGGCATAATCACGACAAATTCTTCACCGCCCCAGCGGATCACATAGTCCGTTGCACGGACACTTCCCTTAAACAACTGCGCCAACTGTACAAGGATTTTGTCACCCGCCTCATGACCATACTGATCATTCACCTTTTTGAAATAATCAATATCAATCAAAAGCATACTGACATCCAAATCTTTCGGAAAATTCAGTTCTCCCGTGCTGACAATACTTAACTCTCTCATTTTTTTACGGTTATATGTACCGGTAAGCTGGTCGTGCACCACAAGATCTTCCAGTCTATTCTTGGTGATATATTGTTCTAAATACACCCTCTGCATCATGTTATGCATCACACAGACAGAGACAACTGCCGGTATGTTAAACATATACATCATATCCAAATTGTCGTAATGCATAAATGTATTGGCTACTGCAATATCCGCAATCAGCAGACAATGTCCAATCGTGCTGTAAGAAAACGGTGCTGCAAATCCCGCACACATAAAAATCAGATTCATAATCAACATACCCGAAATCGCATGTTGTCTGTCCGGCAAAAGATAGGTCGCCCAATCTGTACACCATATAATAATATGAATCAACAAATATGTGGCCGGAACCATAATACGATAGTCTCTCACTCTTTTTTGCAGAAAGAGAAAAATCGCAAACGGAATCAAAATAATAATCCTTGAAAGCAATGTTTCATGCGCAAACCTTCCGAAGATACCGCAATCCGTAAAAAAGAATGAAAGATAAGCAAGCACAGCAACCACAGCCAGACATATGTTAAAAGAACGGTAGTAATCATATTTCGACTGATAAAATGCTATTCTCTCTTCTTTTGGAAGCTTGCCCAGAACAAACTTTTCCATGTTTTAATCTCCCCTACAAGGTATTTTTCTTAATGTAAATCTTATGCTTTTTTGTATTTCGCTTTTGAACTTACACCGCGTTTTTTCAGCATTTTCTTGTATGCTTTCAGTTTCTTCTTCGGAACTTTTATCGTCGCTTTCGACTTAATTCCCTTGAATGCATTTTTGCCGACACTCTTAAGGTTCGATGTCTTAATTGTGACAGTTTTCAGCTTTTTGCAACCATTAAATGCATTGGCTCCGATCTTCGTCACATTCTTTCCGATTGTCACTTTTGAAAGCTTTTTGTTTCCTTTAAATGCATTCTTCGCAATACTTGTAACATTATATACTACGCCGTCAATCGTAACGGTATCCGGAATTGTAACCGAAGATTTCTTTGCTGACGGTGCAATGTATTCTACCTCTCCGCCGGTAGCGCCTGACTTGGTCACCTGATAGGTCGCAGCTTTGGTATCATCCGCCGCAACAGTTCCGCTCGCCGGTGCGCTGAGCGCTGCAACCGTCTCTGTCTTTGTCGTCTTACATGTAGCGCAGGTGTATTTTTTGACACCAGTCTTGCCGATAGCCGGAGCAGTTGTCACAACGCCTCCGTCCCATTTATGTCCTTTGGCTGCGATAACCGTTCCTGTCGCAACAAGCTCTCCGCATTTTTTACAACGGGTATCTCCGGTATAACCGGTCGCTGTACAGGTCGCTTCTTTTTTGCCTTCCACTGCGGTATAACCTTTGTGGTTCAAGGCCGGAATGGTAGCTCCCGGATCAATTACATACTCGCATCCTTTACACTCTGTATATCCGCTGTGTCCGGCTGTTGTACAAGTAGCTTCTATTGCATTCTTCACTTCCGTACCGCCGACATGATTCTGCATATTCTTTTCGCCATATGGCGTATTACATCCTTTTCTCGTACATACTGCTAAATCCTTACAAGTAGCGGTTCCGCCGGTATGTCCGAGTGCAGGAATTTCAACTCCGCCTCTGACTGTTTCTCCGCATTTTTCGCATACAGTATGACCAAGACCCGTCTCAGTACAGGTCGGTTCCTTTTCCTCCGGAATCGTATTGGCACTGACTACAATTTCTTCTGCCTCTTCGTGGTCACAGTTGGAACGGGTGATAGCAACCACTGTTTCGACTGTCTCATAATTACCTTTGTCATCTGCTTTATATACTGCTGTAGCAGGTACGGAATTTCCGGATACAAGAGGAGTCTCCTTATCTGCTTCGCTCCAATCCCAGCCCGAATATAAGTCTCCGATAGCAATTGCCCCGACAGTTGCTGTACTGTTGGATGCGCTCAAAGTTGCTCCCGGCTTATTCGGTGCAACTGCTGCCTTGTTAATTGTCACATTGGTCGAAACCGGTGATGACGGCTGAGTCAGTGTGTAGTTTGCAATGTCGTCACCCTCTAATTTGAGCGTATCCGGAAGAGTTACCTCTGTATAACTTCCCGCATCGGAAGATGAAAGTTCACCGTATAAGTCATCTGCGTCGACGTTCACATCATCGTTTCCGAATTTTCCTTCCAAACTTACTTCGGTAATCTTTACAGTTGCTTTTTTATCATAAACCTTACTTTCTGCGGTCGCCCCTGTCACAGTAAGAGGCGCCTGCGTAATTTCAAATTTCCAATTATCTGCGGTCAGCCCGGTTGCAGATGCGTAATCTCCTGCTGCTGCCACATCAATTTTTACTTTATATGTACCGACTTCTGTCGGTGCAGAATCTAACTTATTTCCTTCTGCATTGTAATAATTTATGGTAATAGCACCTTCTGTAGCATCCGAAGTCACGGTTGCTGCTTTTGGTTGTCCGTTATAGGTTACTTCCTTATCTACATTCGTACCTGGAACGGTAAATTTAAACATATCCGCCGTCAGTTCCTGAAGGAATGCTTCTTCGCCTTCATCCCAGATGTAATTTATCGGCTCATCATCACCTATCTGAACAGTGTGTCTGTCCTCGGTGAGGTAAGCGTATAACGTTTCTTCTGTTCCTGTCATATTATGATGTACCGACGGGCTGTATGGTTTTCCGTCGATTACTACCGCATCGCCATTTGGATTCGGAATCTCCAACAAGCGAACTGTCTTCCCAGCATCGTTAACCGGCAATACAGGCTCTCTGCCTTCTGTCGTGTTATCGCCGCTCTTATTATAGCCGAATAAATCTGCTTCCACATCTGAACCTTCCGACTCCACATATACCGAGCCACCATTAATTACGATATTAGATGAGAAACCGCCTCTACATCCTCCAATTCCTGCAGCACCAACTGCATGTTCCCACTTATCTTTTCCTCCAAATGCACTGACAGAACCGCCATTAATGACGATATTATCCGCCGGATTTGTATCACCGGCTCCGGTTCCGATTCCTGCGGCTGTTGCGCCACCATACGCACAAATAATTCCGCCACTGATTACAATATTACTCGTACCGGACATAGAATCAGCATCGCTGCCTATTCCCGCTCCACCGAATTTATATTCATTTGACACATCCCCATTACGGTTACCGCCTTGTACCTGTAAACTACCCGTACCGGTAATCTCCAATGTACCAACATTTTTCGTACCATTTTTTTCTATACCGGCGTGAGAGCCACCGCTCAAAATAATATTCTGGCCAACAAGTGTAATTGTGACATCTCCCGTATTATTATCCGCAATTTTGAATGCGCATTCCGTTGTATCAATATACACCCCATCTAATGTAATATTATGAGACCCTGTTACTGTTATGGTATTACCTGTCGGACCTCCGTTATCCGTAATCACATGCCCCAGACAGCTGCCACCGCAACTATCAATAACAACATCGCCTTCCTCCACATTACGATATTGAATTCCTGCTGCCTCTGCTGTCACAGTCGGAACGCTGAGCGAACCGATGACAAGCGCTGTCGATAATATGTAAGTCAATGATTTTTTTAATGTATGTTTCATTGTCTCCTCCTACACTTTCCTTGCACATTAACATCACCTTTTAATTTACTACAATGCACATTTTTTGTCCATGCACAGAAACAATAAAAAAATCCCGCTGTTATGGTAAAAATGCCATAACAACGGGATTTTCCTCCTCTTTCTGTACATTATGTATTACTGCATACTCATCTTCGTCTTAATCTCATCAATAATCGCACTTATGTCATCGAGCATTTTCACAATCTCATTCACACGCCTGCGTTCGAAATCATCCACAACGCCATCCTGCATGATGTCGACCAGTTCTTTGGAAATCTCTTCCATATCCTGCGCCGAGCCAAGGAATTTCAAAACCAGACGATCCAGACTTTCATCTTTATTGACTTTAATTTCATCCTTCAACAAATAATCAATCGTCACATCAAACACTTTGGAAAGCGCCACGATCTTATCTGTATCCGGAAGCGTCAGTCCGAGTTCCCATTTGGAAATGGCCTGTCTGCTGACATTGACCTTCTCAGCCAAAGTCTCCTGTGAATAACCGCTCTGTGTGCGGAGACTGTATAATTTATCTGCAAAATTTCTCATGTTTCTACCTCCCTGATATCCTTCATAAATTTCCCTCATAATCTCGATTATAGATAAGACATCGGCCAAAAGCAACCATTTCTGCCGAGCGCATGCGCAACCTGCGGTTGCAACCTTGTAAAAATATTTTCCCTTGAAACTTTTTTGCGCTATGATGGGTCTAATATACAAAAGCCACAGACAAGGGAGGTGAACTTGCTGCTTATGTCATCTATAAAAAAACAGCAAAGAGAAGAACGGATTGAACAAACACTTTTAACCAATTACGACAAATATTATCGGTTAGCCAAAAGTTACACACACAACAGCGACGATGCGCTTGACATTGTACAAAACGGGGCTTGCAGAGCTATCATGGCCGGAAAAAAATTAAAAAACGAACAATTTGTCGAAACGTGGATCTATCGCATTATGCTGAACGAAATTTTCCGCTTTTGCAAATTCAACAAAAACATATTGATTCTTCCGCAGGACATGTTACCGGAGACCGGACACGAAGATACCTATGAAAATTTCGATCTTCAGGTTGCTCTGGACCGCCTTGACCCCAAAGACAAATTGGTAGTCATACTAAAGTATTTCGAAGACATGAAGCTGAGCGAAATCGCACAGGTGTTAAACGAAAAAGAAAGCACTGTAAAAAGCAGACTCTACCGAAGTCTGGAAAAACTGAAACTTCAGCTTGAACCATAGAAAGGGTGAATTTTATGAATATAAATGATATCAATCAACTAAAACAAAATTATAAAAACGAAAAAATGACAGAGGAGCAGGTAACAGAAATGAAAAAAACAATTGAAAACGCAAAGAAAGAAACCCGTAAATCTTCGGCTTCTTCAGGCAATATCGTAAAATTTGCCGTACCGTTCGCTGCAGCGATTGCACTTTTTATTGCAGTTCCGAATGTTTCCATGCAGGCGGCGGAAACCTTAAGTTCTATTCCTGTCATCGGCAAATTGGTGGAAGCCGTAACTTTCCGCGATTATCATATGGAAACCGAAACCAAACTTGCCGACGTGGAAATTCCGGAAGTAGTTGTAACCGATATGAACGCAGAGAGCACTTCAAAATCCGATGAAAATATTTCGGAAATCTCCGAATCCGAAGTTGCCGAGCAGCTTTCCGAAACAACCGAGGAAATCAGTGCAGAAATCGAAACTCTGGCACAGAAATACATTGACGAATTCGAGGCAAATTTGGAAGCCGAAGGTTATCAGGAGCTGGTCATCAACTACGAGACCATTCAGTCAAACGACCGCTATTTTACCTTAAAATTGACTTACTACGAAGCTGCTGCCAGCGGCGTGGAATGGAACTATTATTACACCATCGACCTTACGACCGGCGAGCGACTTGCCCTGAAAGAATTATTTGCAGACGGTGCTGATTATATCACGCCGATCAGCGAAAATATCATAGCGCAGATGAGAGAACAAATGGCAGCAGATGAAAATATCATCTACTGGCTCGATGACCCGGATTTCCCGGAATGGAATTTTACGTCCATCACGGAAGATACACAATTTTATTTAAATGAAAACGGAACCGTCATAATCAGCTTTAATGAAGGCGATGTAGCTCCGATGTACATGGGCGTCTGCACCTTTGAAATTCCGGACGAAATTTTGAAAGATATCCGAAAATAAATATTTCTTGAACACCTCGCAGTTTAAAATTATAATGAAACTGCGAGGTGTTTATTTATGAAAATGTTTCAATTATATAAATGGGATTGTATCATAAGATGGTTTTTATTCGGACTGGCAGCGTTTGTCGGGATTTTATACGGAATGGACTTGATTCCTTCCTACCCGATTCCATTGTCAGGACTTACTTTATTGCTGTACCTTGTTCCGGTACATCCGATTTTATGGCTGATTTCAATCATCCTTACGATTAAGAACAAAAGGATTCCGGCAATCGTCTTTTCATGCATTGCACCGGTTGTTTCCATTGCTTTTCTGTTCTTTCTTATTATCATCCATGTAGGCATTACCGGCGGTGTGTGAGACAAAGAGAAAACACAGAATTATTAAAAGCCTGAAATTTGTGTCACGAAGAAAAGCATAGCATGTTTGAGGAACGAAATGGAAAAGACCTCCCTAAGGTTGCTTGGGGAGGTCTTTGAATCTTCGTTCCGAGTTCTATGCTTTTTTTCTGGCATAAACTTTCAGGCTCTTATTAATTCTATATTTCTATTTTTTCAGCGTATCAAAAAATCCCTTCGCCTCTTTCGCACAAACTCCGCTCAGTGCAATGAGCACCACAAGGTTCGGAAGTGCCATGAGTCCGTTAAAGATATCTGCGATGGTCCATACTGCACTTACTGTCATGTACGGTCCGATGAATACTGCTAAAATATATAACCAACGATAACCTTTGACTGCTTTCTGGTTACCGCCTGTCAGGTACTCTAAACATCTCTCACTGTAGTAATCCCATCCGAGAATCGTTGTAAATGCAAAGAATACTAAACAAAGCATAAGAAGGAAAGCAGAAATCTTTGCCGGGAACGGAAGTCCCAGTTCAAATGCCTTGGATGTAACGGCAACACCTTCCAGTCCCATATCCCACGCACCTGTGATGACAATGGAAAGACCTGTCATCGTACAGATAATAAGGGTATCGATAACGGTACCGAGCATGGATACCAGACCCTGTTTGGTCGGTGAGTCTGTCTGAACGGCTGCTGCTGCGATCGGCGCACTACCAAGACCTGCTTCGTTCGAGAAAATACCGCGGGCAATACCTTTCTGCATAGCAATCATAACCGCACCAAGCGCTCCGCCGGCTGCTGCACGAAGTCCGAATGCACTCTCGATAATCTCGACGAAAGCTCCCGGAATGGCCTTATAATTCAGCACTAAGATAATCATTGCCACAATCACATATGTAATCGCCATAAACGGAACAATAACTTCCGCCACTTTAGAAATTCTCTTAATTCCTCCGATAACAACAAGTGCCACAAAGAAAGTAAGAATCAGACCGGAAATTATTACTGTCCAGGAGTAATCCATCCCAAACAAGCTTACTTTCCACTGCATATCCACATCAAAGAAGTTCTGCACCGCACTGGTGATACCGTTAATCTGTGTAAAGGTACCGATACCGAGAAGAGCTGCTGCCACACCGAAAAAGGCAAATACTTTTCCAAGCCACTTCCATTTCGGTCCCATACCATTTTCAATACTGTAGAAAGGTCCGCCGACAACGTGTCCGTCCTCTGCTACCACACGGTATTTGATTGCAAGCATACACTCTGCAAACTTTGTCGCTGTTCCGAGAAGAGCTGCTATCCACATCCAGAAAAGTGCTCCCGGTCCGCCGGCTACAATCGCTGTCGCAACACCGACGATATTACCGGTTCCGATGGTTGCAGAAAGAGCTGTACAAAGAGCTGCAAAGCTGGATACTTCACCTTTGTCACCCTCTTTGTCATTGGCAAACATATACTTGATGGCAAGTGGTAATTTTGTGATTTGGATACCTCTTAATCTGACGGTTAAGATGATACCGGTTACAAGAATAAGTACGATCAGCGGAATTCCCCATACGAAGTCATCAATCGCTACCAGTACTTTATTGATGGAATCTAACATGTTCCGATCTCCTTTCGCTGGTATCTCTAAAGAATATAGAACATGCTGACAGGCTCTGTCCTTTTGCCTGAGAGATCAACGGACTTTCCGTCTTACACCTTCGGCGCTCTGCCGTGCAGAGACTCTCCAGAGAAAATTTTTACTGATTCTTTACTACATTATCACAAAATAAAATGTTTATCAATTAGTAACACATTTTTTCTTGCTATCTCAAACCCTAATTGTTACAATAGATTGGGTTACAAAATTATAAGTCAGAAAAGGAGCACAAATTCATGAGTGGTTTTTTTGGTGTCGCTGCAAAAGATGATTGCGTATTTGATTTATTTTTTGGTATAGATTATCATTCCCATCTCGGAACGAGACGCGCCGGAATGGTTGTTTACGGAGAGGAAGGCTTCGATCGTGCAATTCACAATATCGAAAACGCTCCGTTCCGTACAAAATTTGACAAAGATTTCCGCAATATGAAAGGTGATTACGGTATCGGATGTATTTCCGATTACGAACCGCAGCCATTGCTTGTTCGTTCTCATCACGGTACCTTTGCCCTGACTACCGTCGGACGCATTAACAATGTAGAAGAAATCGTGGACAATCTTTTTAAAGAAGGCACGGTACATTTTCAGGAGATGAGCACCGGTGAAGTCAATCCGACCGAGCTCATTGCCGCTGTTATCAGCCAAAAAGAAAATTTAATTGACGGAATTCAGCATGCACTTACCATCGTAGACGGCTCTCTTTCGATTCTGATTTTAACTCCAAAAGGTATTTATGCAGCACGTGACAAGCATGGACGTACTCCGGTTATCCTCGGAAAAAAGGAAGATGCTGTCTGTGTAACTTTTGAAGACTTTGCGTATCATAATCTCGGATATCAGGATTACAAAGAACTGGCTCCGGGCGAAGTGGTTATCATCACTCCGGACGGCGCCAAAACACTTGCCTGCTGTGGCAAAGACACGAAAATATGTACGTTCCTCTGGGTTTACTACGGCTATCCGGCTTCGTCCTATGAGGGCGTCAGTGTAGAACAGATGCGCTACAACTGCGGTCGAAAACTGGCACAGCGCGACACTGTGAAACCGGACACCGTTGCAGGTGTTCCCGATTCCGGTCTTGCTCATGCCATCGGATATTCCAATGAATCCGGTATTCCGTTCTCCAGACCTTTCGTCAAATATACACCGACATGGGCGCGTTCTTTTATGCCTACCGTACAAAGCAAACGAAATCTCATTGCCAAAATGAAACTTTTATCTGTCAATGAACTGATCAAAGATAAAAGCCTTCTTTTGATTGATGACTCCATCGTACGGGGAACGCAGCTTCGCGAAACGACAGATTTCCTGTATGAAAGCGGTGCCAAAGAGGTGCATATCCGCCCTGCCTGCCCGCCTCTCGTATATGGTTGTAAATATTTGAATTTCTCCCGTTCCAATTCGGAGATGGATTTGATTACACGTAAAAAGATTGCTCTTCTCGAAGGCGTGGAGGACACAAGCGGTCTTTCCGATGAAGTATTAAGTCAGTACTGTGATCCGGAAAACCCGAAATATGCAGCTATGGTAGAAGAAATCCGCAAGGAATTAAACTTTACCTCTCTTCAGTTCAGCCGACTGGATGATATGCTTGAATCGGTAGGAATCGATCCTTGCAAGCTTTGCACCTACTGCTGGAACGGTAAAGAATAACTATTCGAAAAGGTGAAGGAGGGCTTATTATGAATCAAAAACGGTCGCATATGTTTCGTATGATTCTGCTTATATGCGTATTTTGTGTACTTACATTGGTAAAAACGGAAAACGCATATGCTGCAAATAATTGGTATGACGATTACTCCTACAGCTTAGCGAAAAAAAGCCATGGCAATCCGGAAAATTACATTTATCTCTACGCCTACAACGGACAGGCTACCCGGCTGTATGTTCCGTCTACGGCGATAATAGACGGTATTACCTACATGACATATCTGTGCCCAAGCGAAGTCCCGAGCCTCTGGTACAATACCAGGGATACCCTTACGGAAATCCAATTTGGAAACGGTTGCGTCGTTGGTTCTCACTCAAGCAACCTGTTTTCCGGACTTTCCAAACTGAAATCCGTCAATACGGAAGCCCTTGACGTGTCCGGGCTCACTTCCACCGCCGGTATGTTTGCCGGATGCTCCAGTCTGACAAGCCTCAATGTTTCTAACTGGGACACATCCAATGTCACCAACATGTTCAATATGTTCGGCGGGTGCGAAAAACTTGCTAAACTGGATGTAAGCAGATGGAATACTTCCAACGTAACTGTGATGATTTCCGTATTCGATCACTGCAAAAGCCTTCACAAAATAGATGTGCAAAATTGGGATGTTTCCAACGCAACAACGGTCGATTTCATGTTTTACAAATGTGAAAAACTCACAACCCTCGATCTTCATAAATGGGATACTTCCAACATAAACAGCATGTATGAACTGTTCGGCAGATGCTACAGCCTTCGCAAAATCAATTTGAAAGGCTGGGATACTTCCAATGTAACCACCATGGCCGGTATGTTCTGCTGTGATTACAATCTGGTTTCGGTGGATTTGAGCAGTTTTGATATGTCAAAGGTAAAATTCCGCAAGCACGACGATGATATGTTCATCCGCTGCGGTAGCCTGAAAACAGTGAAAGCTCCGAAAAACAGAAAGACGAAACTGAAATTCAACTCCGGACTTACTTACAAAAAGAAGGGCAGCTCCAAAGTATACGACTACATACCAAAGGGCAAAAAAAGTATTACCCTTGTTTGCGTCAAAGGGAAAAGTGCTTCCACTTCCATCACAAGCATCAAATCTTCCAAAAAGAAGATTACCGTGACATGGAAACCGGTCGCAAGCTCTGATTATGATCCGGTGCAGTATGAAGTACAGTGTTCCACCAACAAAAACTTTACCGATGCGGTCGGTATCATGACAAACGCTATCAAAGACGGGATAACGTTCTGTGTACAGGACAACATTACCAATGGTACAAAAGCCACATTTAAAGGACTCACCAAAGGCAAGACCTACTACGTGAGAGTGCGCGTATATACCTATAACAAACTCCTTTCCAAATGGAGCAAAACAAAGAAAATCAAATGTAAATAAAAAACTGAGCTGAGATGTTTTCCATCTCAGCTCTTTCTGTTAACACATCTATCTTGTTTCTCCGAGAAAGATCAGTCCGATTGCTCCCGGACCTGTATGCGCACCGATACTTGGTCCGATCGGCTCTATGACAAACTTATCAAATCCGAATTTTTCTTCGATCGTTTTCTTAAGAACAAGCGCATCCTCCATGGCATCCCCATGAATAATTCCGATAAACTCCTGTTTCTCTTTATAGGAGCCCATATTCTGCTCCATCGTCTCAAGAAGCATGTTAAATGCTTTTTTGCGTCCTCTCGCTTTTCCTGTTGCTGCAAGCTTCCCTTCTGCATCAATTGCAATAATAGGCTTAATTCCGATTACACCGCCCACAACTGCGGATGTTTTCGAAAGACGACCGCCCCGGTAAAGCGTATCCAGATCATCTACTGTAAGAATCACATTCAAGTGTGGCACAACTTCACGAAGCTTCTTTGCTACTTCTGTAAGGGTTTTTCCTTCTTTTTTCATATTAACTGCCATCTGAAGAAGAATTCCCTCTCCGAGCGTACCGGACAAAGTATCCACCACCTCAATAGAAAAATCCGGATAATCCTCTTTTACTTCATTTCCGCCGTTGATGATATTCTGACATCCGCAGCTAAGCTGGGAAGAAAAGCTGATATGAAGAATATCCTTTCCCTGTTTTGCGACTTCCGTAAACTTGTCCAGAATAACCGCCGGATTACTTGCTGCAGTTCCTGCTTTTTTACCTGCGCGCATCTCGTCATAAAACTCTTTGATTGTAAGTTCATTTCCGTCTCCGTACATATCATCTTCGATGGTATAGTAGTGCGGAATCACAAGAATGTCATTGCTCTGCAAAAACTCCTGCGACATGTCGGAATTGGTTTCTGTTGAAATCACATAATCTCTCATAAATATTTCCTTCCTCTCATAAAAATTTTGTAACTACAATAAACGTGCCCTCATTTCCCGTACCACCTGCTCGGCCGCCTGCAGCATCTGCTCCTCATCCCGCTGCACCACCCCGGTAGCTTTCAGGCGATAAAAGAAGGTCGGTATACCCTTGACACTGAATTTCAGTTTTCCTTCCATATTGGCAAGTACAATCTCTATATTTTCCACCCGGATCTGCGCCTTCGGATCCATAATGAAAGTGATACCGTCCTTTTTTCCTTTGACTTCTGTCACATACAAATCATGTGCATACATGCGAATCATGGATATCCGAAGCAGATTTTCCACACTACGCGGAATCTCGCCGAAGCGGTCCATCAGCTCGCTTCGCATCTCCTCGCTCTCCTCACGGCTTTCAATGGCTGCGATGCGTTTGTAAATATCCAGCTTCTGATATTCGTTGACAATATAGCTCTCCGGAATAAATGCATCCACATCCATATCGATGGTCGTTGTAAAATCAATGGATTGCTTCTGCCCTTTCAAGGTTTTCACCGCTTCATTGAGCATCTTGCAGTATAAATCATAACCGACTGCTTCCATATGTCCGTGCTGGGTTTTTCCGAGAAGATTTCCCGCACCACGGATTTCCAGGTCTTTCATGGCAATCTTAAATCCGCTGCCGAGCTCTGTAAACTCTTTGATTGCCTGCAGTCTTTTTTCTGCCACTTCCTTGAGCATCTTATCCCGCTTGTACATAAGAAACGCATAGGCGGTCCGGTTGGATCTTCCCACTCGACCGCGCAGCTGATAGAGCTGTGACAAGCCCATATTGTCGGAATCATGAATGATCATCGTATTGACATTCGGTATATCAAGCCCGGTTTCAATAATCGTGGTCGACACAAGCACGTCAATCTGACCTTCGACAAAATCATACATAATCCGCTCCAACTCGCTCTCTTTCATCTGTCCGTGGGCAAATGCTACATTTGCATCCGGAACCAGAGCCTGTATTTTAGCCGTCATTTCCGCAATGGAATTAACCCGGTTATACACATAATATACTTGTCCGTCGCGGGCCAGCTCCCGTGAGATTGCCTCGCGGACCATCTCCTCATTGTATTCCATGACAAAGGTCCGGATTGGCATTCTGTCAAATGGTGCCCTCTCAAGTACACTCTTGTCCCTCATTCCCACAAGACTCATCTGCAAGGTTCTCGGAATCGGCGAGGCAGTCAGTGACAAT
>JAZSMO010000024.1:0-32109 GCA_045535935.1 Lachnospiraceae bacterium
AACGTAATAAATCTTCTCCGGTCATATACTTCGCCTCCAAATCTGCGTTTTGCTTAACCTGTTTTACCTTTTTGTGCAGCAATTTTATATTGGTGGATGTTCCGTCACCAACCGACTCATCTGTTGATTCCTCAAGAAAGGCATTGCTTAAATTTAAATCTTGAAATTTTTCCATTCTTCCTCCTGACTGATGCAGGAAGAATCTGCTCACTTCGACAATCCAAGTCAACCCCTTAATAGAAAATATGTCCCCCGATTTGCTGACCTTCCAGACCCGGAATCGGGGTACGGAAGAACAAGCAGTTGCCCACCGGCGATGCGCCGGCCATAGAGTCTCTGGCCGCCTGGTAGCAGGATTCGTTGGCGCCTCGGGCAAGCACAATGGCAAAACGCCCGCTTCCCACCGGCGAAAACTGTTTCGGTGCCATGATAACCTCGAGCACCGTATTCGGAAACAGTGGGCTTCGCACACGGTTCATGACAACCGCTCCGACCGCCACCTTTCCGGTATAGCTCTCTCCTCCGGCTTCACACTCGATAATCGCCGCCATCAAATCTTCGTCTCCGCTGGCAAATACCACATCCGAAAGATCTCTCGTCCCCATCGCCGCCGACTGCGCTGACATAGCCAGCTCTTTTTTGTACTGTTCGCGGAGCGCCGTAAGGTCACTTTCCTTCGCCGCAATCTCTCTTTCGTAAGCCAGTGCCTGCGCTTCTTTTTCGGCGATTTCCGCCATGTATTTTTTCAAGTCGGCGCCGGCCACTTTCACACTTTCATATATTTCCGAGGATTTCACGCTTGCTTCCTGCTCAAGGACAAGCAACGTCTCCCTATCCTGTTCCAGTTCCTCTTTCCGTTCCGAAATCATCTCTTCCGTGCGGGCATACTCATCCAGCATTTCCCTGTCATACTGGTTCAGCATTTCTATGTAATCTGCTTTATTCAAAAAATCAGTGAAGCTGGAAGCCGTCAGAAACAGTTGCAAATAAGACTCACTTCCCGACTCGTACATGAACTTAATACGCTTTTTCATATCCTCGTACCGAGTCTTTTGAAGCTCCTCCGCCTCCGCAATCTGCACTTCAGCCGCCTCAATCGCTTCCACTTTTTTCTTTCTTATTTCCTCGATTTGTGCAAGCTCCATGTTAACCTTGGACAACTGATCTTCCAACTGAGTAAGATAATTCTGCAGGCTGACACGGTCACCGTGAAGATCATCGAGCGCATTATTTGTTTGATTCAGCTTACTTTCTGTCTGCCTTTTTTCACTTTCCGCTTCCTGAATCTTTTGTCCCGTCGTTGTCGCATACACGCAGACCGGCGTCATAACAAAAAGAATTCCTGCAAGCAAGAGCGCACCCTTATAAAAATTACGCCTATTTTTCATAAACATACCTATCACCAAAACACTGCAAAATTACAGATCCATCTCTATCTTTCTTCCGGTCCTTTCATATGCCACATACTCTACTCCCGCCGCATCAAACATCCGCTTGGATGCCACATTGGACGGTGTGCCCGCATATTTATCACAATCATACACTACTTTTTTAATTCCCGCCTGAATGATTGCCTTTGCACATTCATTACACGGAAAAAGCGACACATAAAGAGTTGTCCCCTCCAAACTTCCTCCGCGATAATTTAAGATCGCATTCAGTTCGCTGTGGGTAACAAACGGATACTTTGTCGCCAGCTCATCTCCCTCTCTGGCCCATGGAAAATCCTCATCTTTGCAGCCGTTTGGGAAACCGTTATATCCCATGGATAAAATACGGTGATCCTTTCCAACAATACAAGCCCCCACCTGCGTGTTCGGATCTTTGGAACGCATTCCCGACAAAACGGAGACGCCCATAAAATATTCGTCCCACGAAATATAATCACTTCTCTTCTGATTCATACTAACCCCTACTCCTCCGATTCTTTTCTAAATCAAATCTTATTCTTCTATCTGGTCGACTCTTCTCTGATGTCTCGCATCACCCGAAAAATCTGTATCAATAAAATTATCTACGATTTCCATTGCCAGATTCGGTCCGACAATCCCTGCTCCCAAGGCAAGCACATTTGCATCATTATGAAGTCTCGTCATTTTTGCAGTCAATCCGTCGCTGCAAAGCGCAGCACGCACGCCTTTTACCTTGTTTGCTGTAATCGAGATACCGATTCCCGTCGTACAAATAACGATTCCCTTCTCGCACTCACCGCCGGCAACCGCCTGGGCGACCGCACGTCCGTAAACCGGATAGTCACAGGACGACTTATCGTAACATCCCACATCCTTTACATCTATCCCGCGCTCTTTTAAGTGAGCAATCACTAACTCTTTTAAATCAAATCCGCCATGGTCACTTCCTATTGCTATCATAATATCCTCCTATCCGACTTCAATAACTTTATGTCCTGCCGCCTTCAGCATGCGGTTCATAACTGCTTGTCCGATTCCATCCTGCGCAAATGCCTGCACATACATAAAATCGGTTTTTTCTTCATCAAACTCCCGAAGGATGCGGAACAGGCTGCGCGCCACTGCTGCCATATCCGTCCTGTCTCCTGTCACTTTCACGACATCCGCCTCATAAAGCGATGCGTCCTGCTCGGAAACAATGACACCGGTCTTAAATCCCTGCGCCTTTTTTTCAGCGATCAGTTCCCGTATCTTCGCAGAAACTTTATCAGGCTCTCCGGAAACAATGGTCAATTCTCCCTGCGGTGCATAGTGCCTGTATTTCATCCCGGGCGCTTTCGGCGCCTGCAAACTATCCTTTTCCAGCATGGTCGGATCCAGACAAACCTGTCCCAACACCTCCTGCAACATCTCCCATGTCACATAGCCCGGTCGCAGAATCACAGGAACATCCTCCGTCAAATCCACAATGGTCGATTCCACGCCGATACCGACTTCACCGTCATCCAGAATCATTTCAATCTTGCCGTTCATGTCTTCATATACATATTTGCCAACTGTCGGCGATGGTCTCCCGGATGTGTTGGCACTGGGCGCCGCCACAAATCCTCCCGCTTGGGAAATGAACGCTTTTGCCACCGGATGATTCGGCAAACGAACCGCAACCGTATCCAGCCCGCCTGTCGTCTCTTTCGGTACGATATCTGCCTTTTTCATAATGATAGTCAGCGGTCCCGGCCAAAAATGCTCCGCCAGAACATAAGCCTGCTTCGGAATATCTCTCGCAACTTTTTCCATATCTTCCACGCGACATATGTGAACAATTAAAGGATTGTCGCTCGGCCTTCCCTTGGCTTCGTATATTTTTTTCGAAGATTCCGGATTCAGCGCATCGCCGCCGAGACCGTAAACCGTCTCTGTCGGAAACGCCACCAGGCCTCCTTGACAAATAATTTTACCCGCTTGCTTTATCGCTTCTTCGTCCGCTTTATTCTTTTGGATTTTTATCCATTTTGTCTCCAAAACAAAAACCTCAATCTCTGCTGTCTTTTGTTATATGACTGCACATCAGCGCAATAACTCATGATAATTATACCACACCATTTAAATATTGCAAAATCCCCAAAACAATATTCCACGCCATCGCTTTTTGATACTCCTCCTGCATCAGCTTTTCCGCTTCTTCTCCATTGGAAAGAAAACCGCATTCCACTATGATGGTCGGCACGGAAGATTTCTTCAAAAGGTAGTAGCTGTCATTGGCCTTCGCCTGTCTTTCATTGGTTTCATCCACTCCTTTACGCAGCTGCTCCTGCATAATCTTCGCCGCCGTCTCCCCTTCTTTCGATGTATCATAATAAAAAACCTGTGCCCCGCGCACTGACTCGGAGGTATAACTGTTTTGATGTATACTTACCGCCATTGCCGCTCCGGATGTGTCAATCAATGCCAAGCGGTTCTTTAAATCTTCTATTTTTTTATTGGAACTGTCTCCCTGATAAAGCCCCTCATCCTCATTTCTGGTCATGACGACCTTGACATCCTGTGCTTCCAGATACTCCGCCACAAGCAAAGCCACTGACAGGTTGATCTCTTTTTCCAGCGCGCCGTTGATCCCAACCTTACCGGGATCCACCCCTCCATGACCGGCATCAATCACAACAACAGGACGCTCTGCGTCCTCCCGCCAGGACATTGTATACTGCGCCGCCGTCCTTGCCAGATAGTACAAAGACACTATCATGCAAACGGCCATCAGAGTAGATACAATTTTTGATTTCACCGATGCCTCCGAAAAACTCTTATCATTTCACTATATGCACACCCATCAAAAAACAGACCTTTGACGGTCTGTTTTTGATTCTCTCTATAAAATAAGCTTAACATTGCATAAGATTAATCTGTGATTATTTCCTCCATCACCGGAGCTTCCTCTGTCTGCTGTCCTGCCTGCGCTTTGCTCGTATAGTCTGCAATCACATCCCATATTTCTGCCTTTTCCAGACCGAGTTTCCACTGGGCAACTCCGGCCAGCTGATACCCCGCCATAAGATTCAGCTTTGCGCTGATGCTTTCCGCATCTTCCAGCCATATCTGATATGTGGCGCCGTCCGCTTCAAAAGAAGCAAAATTCTGTGCCGTCTCCTGATCCCAAGCTGCGGACACTCCGTTCTGGGCAAGATAATTTTCAGCTGCGCTCATGGACAAAGCCTCTGAACTGACGCCGTCGGTAATTTTCCACAAACGGGTATAAAACGGTATTCCGTTGACCACCTTTTGGGCCGGAACATCCTTCAATGTATTTTCAATTCCCGCTTTAACATAGCCGATGGAAGCCACACTTCCCGCCTGCGAAGAACCGGAATAATGCTCGTCATATCCCATAATCACGAAATAATCAACAACTTCACCTTGCTGCTTTCTTCCGTAATGTGCGGTATAGTCCGTCGGAACATAGTTGTCCACCGACAACACAATTCCGTTCTGGCGACACGGAATAGAAAGTTCCCTTAAAAATTGTACGTAATCTGCTCCCGCCTCTGCCGGAACCTGCTCAAAATCCACATTGATACCATCGATGCCATATGCAATAGTTGTCTGCACCAAATTATGGATCAGATTTTTGCGATTTGTGGTCGTCGACAGTATCTGCGCAATATCTACATCATTTGTAAAATTATCGACAAGTGCCCAAACCTCAATGCCTCTCGCATGCATATTATCCACATATCCCTGATCGGCAATCGATGTAAATCCGCCGAAATTGTCACTGAGGAAAAACCACGTCGGCGAAATTGTATTGATTCCCTTTGTGTTTGCAAGCATGGAGTCAATACCGGCATTGGCTGTTGTATTGGTCACCTGATGCCACGCCATATTGATCACATAATCTTTTTGGATGGATGTATATGTCGGAGCAACGTAAGCCCCGGACAACTCAATCTCTTCCTCGGCGTAATCTTCCAGACGCTTATTTTCCACATATCCGATCACCGAATCCGCTGTCTTTACTTTGGACCATGTCTCCATCTCTTCCAAAACATATACCTGTGCACCTTTTTCAAGCGGCTCTAAAATATCGCTCTTGATACCGCCCTGATAACGGACCGCTGTATCCTTTTTAATCACTGCTGTCTGACTTGTCTGCCCCTGTACATACAACTGAATCCGGTCAGGTTCCTCATAAATTTCACTCAGGAAATCTGCATACTGTGAAACAAAATCAAGCTCTACATATGGTACATCATCCTGCATAATACAGATTACTCTGCCGTTTTCCTGCACCTGTCCTGCAATCATATATGCGGAAGAATCCACCGGTATCTCATAAAGCTCTGTCGGCGTTGTAAACAAAAGCAATCTTTCATGCTTGTCATAGTAAAATTTATCATTTAAATTTTCCTGAACAAAAGTTAGCGGAAGATAATAATTCCCATCCCGGATTACCGCCTGATCCGCAATCACCTCATCCTGCACGATGAGTGCAGCCTGCCACTCCTGAGTGATTCCGTAATATTCAGCAAGATCCATCGTTTCTTTCGAATAGGAATATTTATCATATACCTTCATACCTATGGCAACACCTGCAATAAGAACAATGAGCAGTATTGCCACAAGCACAGGAACCCAGCCCTTTTTCCCGTAGTTACCGCCTTCATCCAAATCCATATCATCAAATTCATCTATTTCGTTTCTTTCGTCCCTACGCATATTGTCTCCTTTAACGCTCTGATGCTTTTCACATTTCATAAGTATCCCCTTTTGGTAGTATAGGCTTTTTCCCTTCTTTCGTCAATTTATTTCATATTGGAATGATATAGAAATAACCGGTATGTGCTGCAGCAAATGACATAGAGGGGCTATAACAGTTGCACTGCAGACAGCATACCGGTTTTTTCTTTTTATATAAGGTATATCATGGCTTACCTTTACTCTTCTACCCAGTCGTATCTGATAGAGGCGATTTCACCTTTCTCATCCAACTCAACATCGGCCATATATCCCGAACGCCCGTAACGGCTTCGCCGCTCATACACGCGGCATACATTCTGGGAGCCGGCTTCCGCATAAGCTTCTAACTGCTTTTTTACGGCCAGCATGAGACAGATCTGAAGATCAATCCCTGCCAAAAGAGACTTCCAAGTATCTTCTCCTTCCTCAGCCTGCTCCCGAAGTACTGGATCATCCGCCAAAAATATCCCTCCTCTCATACGTCAATCCCCCTGCTACCAAAAGGAAAATCACCTGTGAAACATTATTTTTGATTACGGGGAAATAAATTGACAAAACTATTTAAGAGATGCTTCGGACACGCACAAAAAAACATATTTGATCAAAAAGATCCATTTCATAAATTTGAATTTCATATAGTGAAAATATTAAGGATTTGAAAAAACTAAGCACTTACGCGCCTAAAAGACATACAATAAATCATAATAATTTATTGATAAAACTGTATTAAAAAAATGTTGTAAGCATATGCTTACTGCTAAAAGAATATTTTCCCGAAGGGAAAAAATGAATGTGTCATGCCTCCTTCCGGTGCGAGACTGTCCGGATGCATCTCTTGGAGAAAGTATAAGTGATTCTTCCTCTTTTGGCAAGGAAAATATTAAAATTTTTGTGAAATCGACATCACAAAATCCAACTTCTATTGACTAAAATCGCCATAAAGTATAAGATACAAATACAAAAAAGGATGTGATAAATATGAAAATCGAAAAAGTAAACGATCACCAGATTAAATGCACGCTCACAAGTGCAGATCTTGCAAATAGAGAACTTAAAATCAGCGAATTGGCCTACGGAAGCGAAAAAGCAAAAACGCTCTTCCGCGACATGATGCAGCAGGCTGCATTTGAATTCGGCTTCGAGGCAGAGAATATTCCTCTTATGATTGAAGCCATTCCGATCGGCGCAGACTCCATCATCCTGATTATTACCAAGGTTGAGGATCCGGAGGAAATTGATACCCGTTTTTCCAAATTTGCCCCTTCCGTTTCCGACCACGATGATTACGACAGCAATTCTTCTCTTGCAGAAGACATCGCAGACGAAGTGCTTGACCTCTTTCGCCATATTGAGGCCAGCGCCGGAAAGAAGTCTGCCTCCGCAAAGGCTGCGGAGCAGCCACAGGATCGCGAACCTGCTTTTCCGCGTCTCGTCATCGCAGACCGGTTGGATGACCTTTGTACTCTTTCCCGCAACATTGCACCTTTCTACAGCGAGCATAATACTCTTTACAAAAATCCTGCTGACAACAGCTATGTATTATTACTTACCAAAGGCGGATTAACCTTGGAAGAATTCGGGCGCATCTGCAACATTTCTTCCGAATACGGCAAAATCGAAAAAGCCGAAGCCCCGAAGGAAGCCTATATTCAGGAGCATTACAGCGAAGTGATCGGACGCGATGCCGTGCGTTCTCTAGCTTCTATCTAGAAGATATAATCACAAACAAAAAGGGAGCCCCTGTTTCACAGATAAACGACTATCTGAGAAGCAAAGGCTCCCTTTCAATTCAAATTTATGCTTTAACTATCTCTCATTGATTGCTTTCAAGAGAGCTTCAACGTCCATTCCGTGTACCATTGCAGCTTCCTCCAGGCTCTCAGCCTGTGCGGACGGACATCCTACGCAGTGCATACCTGCTTCCATCAGAATCGGAATAATTGTCTGGTCTTTGCGAATGATCTCACCGATTGTCATGTCTTTTGTTATTGTTTCCATATGAGTTACCTCCTGCTATTTCATACTGTATTCTGTCCGAAACACATCCGGAACATCTTTGCTCAGTATACATCCTTCCGTCATTTTAAGCAACTATTCATTTTCTTCCTTTTTCTTCATTTTTTTATAAATGCCGAACGACAATAAGCTTCCGACAACAATCAGCACCAGAATCATCGCTGCACAGTGCAGGAAAAATGTATCCGGAAGAATCGTGATAACCGGATCTGTCTTCGCATCAAAAATCCAGTAATCATTGTCGAACGCAATCTTGTGAAAAATGACAAATGCCTTATCCCAGTTCACCGCCATAGCTGCTCCGAGCACCGCCGGAATCAGCAGTGTAAAAATACCGGTCAGCTTCCAGAATTGATAAGACTGCTTCCTCATATGCAAAAACACAAGCACAGCCCCCGCCAAACCGCACAAAAGCGCCATCCGTTGAAAAAGCACAAAGATCACTTTCACCTCTTCAAAGTGTATCCTTCCCGTCTCGGACATTGCCAGCGTCGGAAACTCCAGCTTCTCATCGGAAAACATAGAATTATAGTCGATGAGCACATCATAATTTTCCCTGATTTCTTCCTCCGGAATTCCCGAGCGCTCCTCTATCCCAAGCAGCTCGATATCCATATAGTAGAGAGGTCTGAAATTCAACGTCACCGCCACCGAAAAAGATACAATAAAAAGAAACAACACAAGCGCCGAGATCACATCCATCAAACCGCTCAAAATTTTGTTTTTTGACATCACTTTTTCCCTTCCTTCAAAGCAAGTATTCCCTTTGCTCAAAATAGTAACAGTTTTTCTGCGTTTTGTACACAAAAAAGAACAAGGCTTTCCTTGACTTGTATACAATCTATCCTTTATAATGCAAATTAAAGAATAAGCTTAGTTTTATTCGCACCTTGCGGTGTTTTTCACCGTTTAAAAATTCAAAATAATTTAATAGGAGGCTATTTCAAAATGAGACCAGAATGGACAGATTTTGTAGGCGGCAAATGGGAACATGAAATCAACGTACGCGATTTCATCCAGAAAAACTACACTCCATACGACGGAGATGATTCCTTCCTTGCAGGCCCTACACAGAACACAACAGATTTATGGGCAATGGTTATGGATTTAACCAAGAAAGAAAGAGAAGCAGGCGGCGTTCTCGATATGG
Organism: Lachnospiraceae bacterium; assembly: GCA_045535935.1. GTDB lineage: Bacteria > Bacillota > Clostridia > Lachnospirales > Lachnospiraceae > SVFI01. Next base: position 9,310 of record JAZSMO010000024.1, read on the forward strand.
ATACAAAAGTTGTTTCCACTATCGTTTCTCACGGACCTGGATACCTTGACAAAGACAAAGAAACAATCGTAGGTTTCCAGACAGACGCACCTTTCAAACGTTCTATGCAGCCTTACGGCGGTATCCGTATGGCAGAAAAAGCTTGTGCAGACAACGGATACGAAGTTGATCCTGAAATCAGCGAGTTCTTCTCAACACACAGAAAAACTCACAATGCAGGATGTTTCGATGCTTACAACGCTGAGATGAGAGCTTGCCGTTCTTCACACGTTGTTACAGGTCTTCCGGATGCTTACGGGCGCGGACGTATCATCGGTGACTACAGACGTATCGCTTTATACGGTATCGACAGATTGATCGAAGATAAATTAGAGCAGAAAGATTCTACAGGACGTGTTATGACAGATGACGTTATCCGTCTTCGTGAAGAAATCTCTGAGCAGATCGTAGCTCTGAAGCAGATGAAAGAAATGGCTTCCTTCTACGGATGCGATATCTCTAAACCTGCTACAAACGTAAAAGAAGCTATCCAGGCTACTTACTTCGGTTACTTATCAGCAGTGAAAGAGCAGAATGGTGCTGCTATGTCCCTCGGACGTACCTCTACATTCATCGACATCTTTGCTGAAAGAGACTTAAAGAACGGAACATTTACAGAAGAGCAGATCCAGGAATTCGTTGACCACTTCATCATGAAGTTACGTTGCATCAAATTCGCTCGTACACCTGAGTACAACAACCTCTTCGCAGGTGACCCGGTATGGGTAACAGAATCACTCGGTGGTGTTGGTATCGACGGACGTCACATGGTAACAAAATCTTCATTCCGTTACTTAAATACATTATCTAACTTAGGTGCAGCTCCGGAACCGAACTTAACAGTTCTCTGGTCTACAAGACTTCCGGAAGCATTCAAGAAATACTGTGCTAAGATGTCTATCAAGACTTCTTCTATCCAGTACGAAAACGACGACCTCATGAGAGTAACTCACGGTGATGACTATGCGATCGCTTGTTGTGTATCTTCTATGGTTGTTGGTAAGCAGATGCAGTTCTTCGGCGCTCGTGCAAACCTTGCTAAGTGTATGTTATACGCTATGAACGGTGGTGTGGACGAAGTTACTAAGAAACAGGTTGGTCCGAAATATCGCCCAATCGAAGGTGACGGCGCACTTGATTACGATGATGTAATGGACAAATTCACAGACATGATGGAATGGCTTGCAGACGTATATGTAAATACTCTGAACGTTATCCACTACATGCATGACAAATACTGCTACGAAAGAGCTCAGATGGCTTTACATGACAGAGACGTATTCCGTTACTTCGCAACAGGTATCGCTGGTCTTTCTGTAGTAGCTGACTCTTTATCAGCAATCAAATACGCTAAGGTTACACCTGTTCGTGACGAAGACGGTATTATCGTTGACTTCGTAACAGAAGGTGAATTCCCTAAATATGGTAACGATGATGACCGCGTAGATACTATCGCTCGTGACCTTGTTGCTAAGTTCATGACAATGCTCCGCAGACATCATACTTACAGAGATAGTTTTGCAACTATGTCAGTACTCACAATCACATCCAACGTAACATACGGAAAAGCTACAGGTAACACACCTGACGGACGTAAGAAAGGTCAGCCTTTCGCTCCTGGTGCTAACCCAATGCACGGACGTGATACTCATGGTGCAGTTGCTTCCTTATCTTCTGTATCTAAACTTCCGTTCCAGCATGCACAGGATGGTATCTCCAATACATTTACTATCATCCCTGGCGCACTCGGAAAAGAAGATCAGGTATTCTCAGGAGATATCGAAATCGACTTAAACTAATAATTGACGGAAAAGGACCGGTGAATTATGGACGAAAATGCAATGATTGAAGATTTAATCAAACAGCTTGACGGCGGAATGGCAAAAGGCGTCGGACATGTAAATGTCGAAGTCGATGAGACTTTGACAGGTTCTCGCAATGTTGAGACCATGGGATGTACCGATTGCTCCAGAACACCACTTGCGTGCAGTGTTCCGACACTTCACCAGGGCTTAGACGACTATCAATAATTACAACTAATAGGAGGTAAACATTATGTCAGAAGTTAGTACAGCACAGGTTGATAACCTTGTGAACTTATTAGATGGATACGCTGTAAAAGGCGGACATCACCTTAACGTAAACGTTCTTAACAGAGATACATTATTAGATGCTCAGGCTCATCCTGAGAACTACCCACAGCTTACAATCCGTGTTTCCGGATACGCTGTAAACTTTGTTAAATTAACAGCTGAACAGCAGAATGACGTTATCTCACGTACATTCCACGAGTCAGTTTAATTAACAGACTTATCGGAGAGTGTCGCTTCGCAGGAAGCGGCACTCTTTTTTTGCTTGTGTCGGCTTTTGCATAAAACAGAATATTTTCACACATACACACCACCACAAAACAGTTATCTTGTGGTATACTATACAAAGATAAAGCAAGCCTAGCGGCTGCCAAACAAAAAATTAATCCGAAAAGAGGTAACTATATATGAGCGGAAGAATTCATTCAATCGAAACATTCGGAACCGTAGACGGACCGGGAACCCGATTTGTCGTGTTTGTACAGGGCTGTCCGATGCGATGTGCGTACTGCCACAACCCGGATACCTGGCCGGTGAACGGCGGAACCGAGATGGAAGTTTCTGAAATCATGGCACAATATGAGCGCAACAAAGCCTTCTATAACGGCGGCGGCATTACCGTCACCGGCGGCGAACCGCTTCTTCAGGTAGATTTCCTGATCGAGCTTTTTACCGAAGCCAAGAAACAGGGCGTGCACACCTGCATTGACACCTCAGGCATCACTTACAAGCCAGATAATACAGACTACATTGCAAAACTGGATCAGCTGATGACTTTAACCGACCTTGTTATGCTTGATATTAAGCACATCGATCCGGAAAAGCACAAAGATCTTACACAGCAGCCAAACGATGGCATCCTGGCTTTTGCTGCATACCTGAACGAAAAAGAAGTTCCGATGTGGATCCGCCACGTTGTTGTTCCGGGGCTGACCGACGACGACAAATATCTCTTTGATCTCGGCTATTACATCGGACGTTTCAAAAATCTGAAAGCGCTTGATGTATTGCCGTATCACACCATGGGAAAAGCCAAATACGAACAGCTCGGAATGGAATACCGCCTGAAAGACACGCCCGACATGGACAAGTCAAAAATTGTCGACAAAAAGAAGGTAATTCTTGACGGAATACGGAAAATCCGTGCAGAAATGGAAGAAAATAAATAGTCAATAGACTTGTTTTTCTTGCATATTTTTTATATAATACTGTTGTTGATAGAAAACTATCAATTCTATAGGATGAACATAATTTAAGGAGGATAATGACATGGCACGTAAAATTTCAGACGCTTGTGTAGCTTGTGGTGCATGCGAAAGCACATGCCCAGTTGGAGCAATCAGCATGGGAGATGGCAAATTCGAAATCGATGAAGCAAAATGCATCGACTGCGGAGCTTGCGAAGGTGCTTGCCCAACAGGCGCTATCTCAGAAGCTTAATTTAAGTTATATGAAAACGAAGATCCCGGGCCGACTGGTCCGGGATTTTAACACACCTATTTATTTCTTTTTTCAAATATATCATCATGGTCACTCGACCGACTTTTTCATTTTATATTTATATTCTAATCTCATATCAAGGAGGTCTTTTTTCTATGGAATACTCTTCTCGAGAATCGCAACGCTCCGGTCGCGATAAATCAATTTCTATCAATCATACATATATTAACAGCGGAGAATATAAGCGAAAATTTGACCGCATAACCGACAACCCCAAACTAAACCGACTGCTCTATCAACTTGCAAAGAAAATGTTGATACATCGCAGTGGTACCAATTACGAAGATATGTACTGGATAAACCTTGAAACTCTTCAAATTCTTGCCTCAGAAACTGATAGCCGGACAGAGCACAAAATATCCTACTCACGCAAAACCAAACAACGAATCAAATCTGCAGCCAAACTCAATACACCGATTTTAACCATTCATTCACACCCAAACAGTTTTCCTCCAAGTATCGAAGATCTAAACTCAAACTTCAGAAATAATTATTCCCTCGGAATAATATGCTGCCATAACGGAACCCTATTTACATATGCCTCTTCAGAATACATAAGAAAAAAATATTACCAAATGCATATGGAAAACTTTTTAAAAATGGGATATAATGAATTCAATTCACAAATGCTGGCATTTCGTAAATTAGAGAAAAGTTCTAATTTTTATGTAAGGGAGGTTGTTTAGATGTTTAACTGTTACGAAGACGACAGACTACACATTCCTAAAATAATAAAGCTTATGAACCAAAAACAGCTGGAGCGTTGCATTCGCATCATGGATTTTTTCTATAAATTTCGCCCACGCAGAATAAAGAAAAAATTTCATACCGACACAAAATTTAATGTATAGAAAATCCCGGACCGATTGGTCCGGGATCTTAACGTTTCTACATATTCTCTTTAAAGTAATGATAGCAATTGCGGATTCCATCTTCCAAAGCAATGTATGCGACTCCCAAGGCCTTCACCTTACTTCCGTCATAGCGCTCCGACTCTTCCATACGCAGCGGAAATGGTAACGGAATCTGCTTTTCATACACTTGCAACACAGTGACTGGCAAACTCTCAAAAGCTGATCCGCCTGCCCTCTGTGCAGCCTCCTGTAAACTATTGCGCCATATATCATAGGTCACGCCTTCCGTTCCGCATACATTGTACACCTGCCCATAAGCCTCAGACCGGCCACACATCCGCAAAATCACATCTGCGCAATCTTTCACATACACCATCTGAAACTCACCGGTCGCATCCACCGGGTGCAAAATCTGCCCTGCCTTTTCAATCCACTGAAAATAGATTCCTTCCCGAGGTGCATAATTGTCTTCCCCATAAATAAAGGATGGTCTTACGGATGTATATGCAAAACCATACTCAGAAGCACATGCCAAAAGTTCCCGCTCAAGAGCCACCTTTCCGGCGATATATGCCCCCTCCGGTCCCGGAAATACCCGTTCTTCCAAAGGACTATCCTCCGCCAGGACCTCCCCGGTACCTTTCCGGTACACATCACAGGTACTGATGAAAACATACTGTTTAAATCTGCCCTGCAACTGCTCTGCTACCAAACGGATGTCACCTTCCTCGTAGGCGCAAAAATCGACAATAACATCGAAGTCACCTTCTATCTGTTGCAAAGCAGACACATCATGACGGTCACCTTTACAGAAGCGGACTTCTTCCATAACAAGCGGCCGATTTCCGCGATTAAAAAGAGTCACTTCATGTTCCTTATAAGCCTTCTCCACGAAAGCTTTTCCCAAAAAATAAGTTCCGCCGATGACGAGTATTTTCAATCTGTGACTCTCCTTTCTAAGGGCATTTGTAAAAAACAATCTCCCTTCATTTATCATATGCCATTCTAACACCAAAATCAATTGACGAATTGCACAAGCCCAAAAAAGAATAAGCGTCGTTGACTTTATCTACAAAGAAGACTGCAGTCTTCTTTATGACATAAATTCAACCACGCCTATCCTTACCTCGGTCCTCTATGCTCCATATTGGCAAACTTCGTATATTCCGGTAACCATACGAGTTCCACCGTTCCGATTGGGCCGTTACGTTGTTTTGCTATGATAATTTCGGAGATACCTTTCTTTTCGCTGTCCTTGTCGTAGTAATCATCACGATAGATGAACATAACCACGTCGGCGTCCTGCTCGATTGCACCGGACTCACGAAGGTCGGAAAGCATCGGTCTGTGATCCGGTCTCTGCTCTACCGCACGGGAAAGCTGAGACAGGGCGAGCACCGGAACCTGAAGCTCACGGGCTACCGCTTTCAGAGAACGGGAAATTTCGGAAATCTCCTGCTGACGGGACTCGGAACCTCGACCGCTTCCTGACATAAGCTGTAAGTAGTCAATAATAATCATGGACAGATTATGCTCTAATTTGTATTTTCGACATTTGCTGCGCAGCTCGGAAATACTGATACCCGGCGTATCATCGATAATCAGATTGGACTCTCCGATAACACCTGCACTCTCGATGAGACGCTCCCAGTCTCCGTCCGAAAGATCACCGGTACGAAGCTTCTGCGCATCCACTCTGGATTCTAAGGAGAACAGACGGTTTACCAACTGTTCCTTTGACATTTCCAGACTGAAAATAGCCACGGTCTTCTTCTCTTTAAACGCCACATTCTGTGCAATATTAAGCACAAACGCCGTCTTACCCATGGAAGGTCTGGCCGCAATCAGTACCAAATCGGAAGGCTGCATACCCGCTGTCTTGTAATCCAGATCAATAAATCCGGTCGGAATACCGGTTACATTACCGCTTGTTTTGCTGGCCTGTTCAATCTTGTCCATGGCATTTAAAACCACCTGACGGATCGGGACAAAATCGCCGCTGTTCCGGCTCTGCACCAGCTTAAACACACGCTTCTCCGTATCCTCTAAGATGAAATCCAGCGGTTCTTTTCCGCCGTAACAGGTGTTGGCAATGTCCTCATTGAGATGAATCATCTGACGGAGCATCGCTTTATCTGCCACAATCTGTGCATAATATTCTACATTGGCACTGGTCGGAACCATTCCGAGCAGTTCCTTTACGAACTCAAGACTGCTCACCTCAGGCGGCAAATCTTTTTCTTTTAATTTATTTTGCAGCGTGATCAAATCGACCACTTCCGCCTGATCGTGCAATTCGACCATGGCGTCAAATATAATTCCGTATTGACGGCTGTAAAAATCTTCACCGCGCAAAATCTCCGAAGCTGTCACAATGGCATCCTTGTCCATAATCATGGAACCGATCACCGACTGCTCCGCCTCGATGCTATGCGGCAAAACTCTCTTTAGTAATGCTTCTTCCGCCACAGCCAACTCCTCCTGACTTACCATTCTAATCCAAATAAAATCCTCTGCAGATTATTCCTCCACAACCTGTACCCGAAGTGTACCTGTCACCTTCGGGTGAAGTTTTACTTTCACTTCATAAGTACCGAAATTCTTGATGGCATCCGGAAGCACCAGCTTTTTCTTATCAATCTCTTTGCCGTTCTGGTCGCTGTATGCTTTGGCAATTTCCTTGCTGGAAACGGAACCAAACGCCTTACCGCCCTCTCCGGCCTTCATCTTGACAACTACCTTTTCATTTTCCAGCTGCGCCGCAAAATCCTTTGCCGCCTGCAGATTTTCTGCTGCCACCTTATCCTCATGCTGCTTCTGCAGCTTTAAATCATTCATGTTGGCTGCATTGGCTTCTTTTGCCAGTTTTTTCTTGAAAAGAAAATTCTTTGCGTATCCTTCACTGGCTTCGATAATTTCACCTTTTTTACCAACTGATTTCACATCTTCCAGTAAAATTACTTTCATAATTCACCCTGCTCCTTCATTTCCTTTAATGTCGCTTTCAATCTCTCACATGCTTCCTCCACAGAAACATCTTTCATCTGTGCACCGGCCACATTGATATGACCGCCGCCGCCAAGTTTCTCCATAACTACCTGGACATTTAATTCATCGATCGATCTGGCTGAAATATAGACTGTATCATTATAATCTGTAAACACAAAGCTCGCCTTGATACCGACAATATTCAAAAGCTCGTTGGCCGCCTGGGCGCCCACTACCGTCGGCGAGCTGACACCCTCAGACGTACAGACAGAAATTGCATACTCGTCCATGAAAATCTTCGCCTGGCTGACCGCATCGGCCTTGGCGCGATAATCGTTGGCGTCCTCACGGAACATTTTACGGACTCTCGTCACGTCTGCGCCGCTTCGTCTCAGGAACGCAGCCGCTTCAAAGGTTCTGACACCGGCTTTTGCCACAAAGCTTCCGGTATCTACCACGATACCTGCGTACATACAATCTGCTTCCACCGTTCTGACCTTGATACCGTCCTCCACGTACTGCAGAATCTCTGCAACCATTTCACAGGCCGAAGATGCATACGGCTCCACATAAGAAAGGGTTGCATTTTCAAATGTCTCCTCACCCTGTCTGTGATGATCGAGCACCACAATGCTACGGCAATATTTAATCAGTTCCGGACATTCCGTATAGCTCGGACGGTTCACATCCACCACCACAAGTACCGTATTATTATCCGCCAGTTCAATCGCCTGCGAATTGTTGACAATCACTGTCTCATCCTTGTCCAGACGCTCACTGAATGCTTCCACCCAAGGCTGGATGGTCGGATTCACATTGTTGACAACAATATAAGCATTTCTGCCGAGCGTCTTGGCGATACGATAAATACCGACCGCAGCTCCGAAGCTGTCCACATCCGTATTGGAATGACCCATGACAATCACCTTGTCCTTGGCCGTGATAATCTCCTTCAAAGCAAGCGCCTTCACGCGCGCCTTAACTCTCGTGTTTTTCTCCATCTGCTGACTCTTACCGCCGAAGTAAGACACACCTTCCGGAGACTTGATTACGACCTGATCTCCGCCTCGTCCGAGTGCAAGGTCGATGGAAGTTCTGGCAAACTCATAATTCTGCGCATATGTCATTCCGTCGGAACCGATACCCATACTGAGGGTCACCGACATATCATTTCCGATATTGACCGTTTTGACATCCTCAAGAAGATCAAAACGATTCTCCTTCAGTCTGCGCAAAGACTGTTTTCGAATGATAACAAAAAATTTATCCTTTTCCATCTTTTTGACAATACCGTCATAGGATGCAAAATACTTGTTCAACTTTCTCTCAATCAGCGCCATGAGAAGGGAACGACGCACCTCCTCCACCGATTCCAGCGCTTCCTCGTAGTTATCAATATACAGCAGTCCCACGCAGAGCGACTGATTATCATTTTCGCGAAGAGCCAGCTGGAGAGCCGTCTCATCAAACAGATAAAGCGCTACCAAAAAACCTTCATAACGTTCTTCCGACTCAAAAACATCACTGTTTTCTACCATACCCGCCAACGGAATATGTCTCATCTTAGCAGTAAATTCCTTCTCCTCATAGGAAAAAGAAACCTCTGCCACTTCCCCGTTCTCCTTCGGAAGTTTGTCCCTGCTGATGGCCGGGAACACTGTGCGGATGTCTTTATTGAATCCCTTCGGGCTATGAATGGTCTCCTCAAAAAGACGGTTGGTCCAAATCACTTTTCCCGTCTCGTCCAAAAGCGCACTCGGAAGCTCCAGATCACGCAGAAGCTTCTTTTGAATCTGCCCGTACTGCGTTGCAAAGCTGATCAGTTCATTCATCAAAATATTCTTTTTGAATGTCACAAGAATCAGCGACATCAGCAGATAAAATATAACAAATCCGGAAAGCACAACGCCGGCTTTGACATCAATGGTATAAATCCACACATCCACCACCGCAAGCAACAAGCCGAGAAGAAGCGTTGCATGCACAAACGTCTGCAGTTTTCCTTTTAATTTAAGTTTCTGTTTCATTTCATACCTCTGAGAACTTTTTTCATAGATATTCTATTATAACACACATCTGTCAATCTGTAAAAGTTCTTCGTCCGTAAAGCTGCAGGCTGCGATACCCCTTACATTTTCTTCAATCTGCTTCGGCGAAGAGGCCCCCATCAGCACGCTTGTCACTTCTCCGTCCTTCAAAATCCAATTGACCGCCATCTGCGCCAGCGTCTCGCCGCGCTCACGAGCCATATCATTGAGTGCACTGATCTGTGCAAGGCGCTCCGGCGTCAGACTGCTCTCATTTAAAAATCTGCCATCCTTCTGAATTCGGCTTCCCACCGGAATCCCCTTCAAATACTTGTCCGTCAAAAGCCCCTGCTCCAACGGGCTGAAAGCGATGATACCCTTGCCCAGCTCCGTCGCTTTTGCCTTCAAGCCATTCTTCTCAATCGTGCGATCAAAAATGGAATACCGGTTTTGATTGATCACGAACGGACATCTCATGTCCTTGAGAATTTCCGCTGCCTTCATCATCGTCGGTCCGTCGTAATTGGAAATTCCGGCATAAAGAGCTTTACCGCTCTTAACCGCCGTGTCAAGCGCCGACATCGTCTCCTCCAGCGGCGTCTCCGGGTCCATCCTGTGGTGATAAAAAATATCCACGTAATTAAGCCCCATACGGGAAAGACTCTGGTCCAGACTTGCCAGCAAATACTTGCGGCTTCCCCAGTTTCCGTAAGGGCCGTCCCACATGTCATAGCCGGCCTTCGTGCTGATAATCAGTTCATCCCGGTAACTGCTCATCTCCTCCTTCAATATCCGGCCGAGACTAGCCTCCGCACTTCCGTACTCCGGCCCGTAATTGTTGGCCAGGTCAAAATGCGTAATTCCCAAATCAAAAGCCGTAAAACACATCTGCTTCATATTGTCATAATCATCATTCGTTCCGAAATTGTGCCAAAAGCCAAGCGAAACCTGCGGAAGCAAAAGTCCGCTCTTCCCGCAACGGTTGTAGCCAATCTGCTCATATCTGTTCTTTTCTGCTATGTATGTCATTTGGATTCCTCCTTGAAAATATATACTTCGCCGGGTTGATTTTAGATAAGTTTACCACGCTGAGGGCAAATTTACTACTGTAAAGATGATGATTTTTGACATTTAAAAGCTTGTAAGATGGCCGGAGCACACATCCCGCCTCGCGGGCACATACAAAAAAAATCTCTTAAGAACTCATTTCTGCGCAGTGTACAGAAGACACTGCGCAGAAAGCTTCGATTTCAATAAAAATTTGTGAAAAATGCACATTGCAGCGATGCGCACTTTTTACTATACTGAGAGCAAGCAGATTCTTCCTGCATCAGTCAGGAGGAAGAATGGAAAAATTTCAAGATTTAAATTTAAGCAATGCTTTTTTGTTTGCGGCAACAGCACAGGATCCCGAGGCGTGCAGGGCGATTTTGCAGATTGTGTTGGAAAGAGAGATTCCGCTGGTCAATGTACACGCGGAGCACACTGTATTATTCAGCTCGGATTATCGGATGATTCGGCTCGATATATACGGCGAGGATGAGATGGATGTGCAGTACAATATTGAGATGCAGAATCAGAACACCGGGAACCTTCCCCACAGAGCCCGATATCACCATGCAGAGATGGATGTAAGCTCCCTGAAACCGGGAATGGATTTTCGTGATTTGCGACCTTCCTATGTTATCTTCATTTGTACCTTTGATCCTTTTGGGAAGGGGTTGTATCGGTATACCTTTACAAGGCAGTGTAAGGAAGCTGACATTTCCCTTGAAGATGATACATGCACCATCTATTTTAATACCAAGGGAAAGAATCCGGAGGATGTGTCAAATGAATTGATTGCGTTTATGGCATATCTTGAGGAATCGACGGATGAGTCGGTGCGTGATGGCGCAACCGACAATATAAAGCTGTTGCACAAAAAGGTAAAACAGGTTAAGCAAAACGCAGATTTGGAGGCGAAGTATATGACCGGAGAAGATTTATTACGTTGGAGCAAAGAAGAAGGGGAAGCAAAAGGAGAAGCAAAGAGCGTTCTTATTGTTTTGGCGTCTAAATTTGAGGTTTCGGATGAACTTCGCGAGAAGATTTTGTGTCAGACAGACATATCTGTGCTTGATGAATGGATTGTACTTGCAGCAAATGCGACATCCATCGAAGATTTTATCAGCAAAAGTTCTATTTAGTTCACTTTTATGCATTTTTTATCAGTTAAGTAATTCTATTTTTAATTCAATGATTTTCAGAAATTACAAGCAAGAACGATGCAGGGAGAAGTCTGCTTATTTTATATTGATTTAATTACGTCATAGTTATATGACTTTCTTTTGATGTCCGCTGAAGTTGGCTATTATTAACCTGATTTCGCGGGCCTTTTTCAGCACTTTTTTCATATATACCCACGCCGGCAAAAAAATTCAGACCATAACGATTGAAAAAATCAGACCCCGTCGAAACGGGGTCTGACTGATTTTTGATAATTTATCAACACCAAAACTATTTCAAGCTAAATGTAAAAGTGTTGTAACAACCATCGCGTCGGATGTAGGATCCGTCATTTTCGTAAACACCACCTACACCACCATACCGAGATAATGCAGTAGACAAAGGACCATAGTGCTGATTTTTGTTAAGCGTATATGGTTTTCCTTCGTAATCTACACCTGGGCGCTGGTATTCCACTTCACAATATGTTTCTTTATTAGCATCTTCTTTTACAGCAAATTTTGTATACTCACCGGTATGTTTATTACGATATCCAACATACACATATGTTCTCTTCATAAGCTGTCTACTGAAGTTCTTTTTATTTTTATCTACTCCAGGCATAACATCATAAAGAGTAGAATCATATGCATTAAGACCATATGCAATCGTCTGCTTATTGTCTACGTTACGATAAACCTGATTTCCATCTTTATCATATGTCATAACAACAATACTTGTAATTTCATATGTGCTGTTTAATTTGACATCCAGCTTACCTGATGTACCTGTCAGATACTTATTCACAACTGTAGTTCCGGAACTCTTTGTTTCTGATTTTTTTCTGCTATATGTATATTTTGCTTTTCCAAGCTTAATAGACTTAAGTACTCTCTCATCTTTTACTACTTTAATCTTTTTAGTATATGTAGTCTTTGTAACCTTAACATTTCTCAATTTATAAGTCTGTCCAGGAACCGCAACCCATTCTGTAGATGAATAATATTTATCCCACGTAAATGTGTATGTCCCTGCTTTTTTAAATACAAATGTATAATCATAAGTAGTCATAGCCTTTGTATTATCTTTTGCTTTTTCATAATCAGCTACTGAGTTATAATACTCGCGCTCGTAGTAGGATGCTGGAATAATACAACCAGCATTCTCTTTATCTGTAAGAATAGCTCTTACTTTCTTTTTAGACTTTTTGATTGCTTTATTGTTGATTTTGATGTTAATACCATCAGTAATAGGATATACTTCACCCACTTCCATAACTTCCGGTGTTTGCTCGCAATTCTCAGTTACAGTTGTTGTCGCTGCCTTTGCGTCTGTTCCTGCCGCCAACATCATTCCAAGCGCCAGAACAAATGCAAAAGAGAAAATAATATTTTTTAATGTTTTCATTTTAACTCTCCTTTCCACTGATTAATAACGCCAGAAATTAAAATTACCCGGAGCGTAATCTAAACTGATATATGATGTAGACACCATACCCGTCTGGTCTTTAGAAACGCATTTAATCATCTTCTGGTTATGTCTCTTAACTACAGAGTATTTTACATATGTTCCGAGATACTTATCCTTGTATGACACATAGACACCTGTATACATTCTGGCATCTTTATCAATACTTCCATCTGCATCACGATCTTCACTCGGATATGTCTGAGACAATTTAATGCTTCTTCCGTTTTTCACTTTCTTTGCAACAGGCTGTCCCTTTGCATTGTAATATGTATAGACAAGTCCTGTAATAGAATATCCTTTGTTCGGAGTCACTTTGAACTTAGCAGACTTTAAGTTGTTAGCCACTTTATATGTACTGCTGGTTTTTGTTGTGAAAGTAGTTCCTTTTCTCTTTACTGTCTCTTTTTCAACAACTTTTGATCCTAATTTTGCCTGTTTCCATACATTACCATCAGAAACATATGCATATACTGTCATCTTATAAGAACCGACTACAGACCCATCTGCTTTGCGCACATTGAAAGACACTTTATATGTTCCTGCCTTCTGTGCAATCAAACTAATTGCTCCGTAACAAGAATATGTTTCCTCACTCCAGTCACTGTTCGTTTGATATGTCACACCCGCTGTGAGCCCCTTCTTATTTACTTTAACTTCTGAGATATAATCTCCTTCGCGTCCGAAATACACGTTAAAATATGTTTCACCGTTCTGATCCATACGCATTTTGGTAACACTTTTCCATACTAATTCGGAAGCACCATCTGTATAATAGGACTCATAATACGGCTTTCCAGTGTCCCAATCTTCATACTCCCAAATGATATCTTTCGTATAAGACTGATACTGCGGATTCACATACACAGCACCGGCTGCTCTTTTTGATACAGCTGCCTCAGCATCTGTGGTAACAGAAAGCATGATACCAAGTGCTAAAACAAATGTAACAAGTGTTAAAAGTTTCTTGATTTGTTTCATTTCTTCTAATCCTCCCTTTTAAGATTTGTTAGATACTCGTCCATTATACTCCCTATATTTTCTTAATTCAATGTGAATTTTGCACAATACTGCCTTTGCATTTTCGTTAATAATTCTATGCAATTTCATTTGGTGCAGTTTGAAACTGACAAGCGTAGTGTTAAGTCATCTTTGAAATATTTCAAAGCACGGTGGCAAAGCAAAAAACCTTCCGGCGCCTTTTTAAGCGTCGGAAGGTCTCTCTTTTCTTTAATCGCAAGTATATGGCATCAATGCGAGGTGACGTGCTCTCTTGATAGCAACTGTAAGTGCTCTCTGATGTTTTGCACAGTTACCTGTGATGCGGCGAGGAAGAATTTTTCCTCTTTCAGATACGTATCTTTTTAACTTATTTACATCTTTGTAATCGATTGTGTTATCTTTTCCACAAAATACGCATACTTTTTTTCTTCTGCGCATTCCGCCTCTTCTCTTCATTGGAGAATCAGCTTTGTCTGCTTTATTATAAGCCATGATATTACCTCCATTTGTCTGCTGGATTCTAACTGAACGGCAGTTCTTCAATACCATCCGGGATATTCATAAATCCGTCGTCAGCCGGCATAGGTGCTGCTGCGCCCTGGCTCGGAGCCGGCGCATATCCGCCCTCGCTCTGGGAGCCTTTGCTCTCTGCAAACTCCTGGTTCTCCACAACGATATCTGTCGTGTAAACCTTCACACCATCTTTGTTTGTATAGCTTCCGGTCTGGATACGACCCTCTGCCAAAATCTTGGTGCCCTTGCGGAGATATTTCTCTGCAAACTCACCGTTTCTGCCGAATGCTACGCAGTTAATGAAATCTGCGGTCTGACCATCCTGATTGTTTCTGTTAAATCTGCGATCAACAGCCAGCGAATATCTGGCAATCGCCATCGGGTTCTCACCCTGGGAGTATCTGACCTCCGGATCTCTTGTTAAATGCCCCATTAGAATTACTTTATTCATAGTTTTCCTACTTTCTCTTATGCCTCGTCCTGTCTTACGCACAAAAATCTAACGATGTTTTCCATAATACGAACTCGATTTTCGATTTCTGCTGGCGCTGTCGGCGCTGCATCGAACTGGATGAAATAGTAGAACGCTTCTTTCATGTGCTGAACTTCGTAAGCTAATCTTTTCTTACCCCATTCATCAACATTTGTGATCTGTCCACCAAATCTCTCGACGTAAGCTTTTACTTTTTCTACTACTGCAGCTCTTTCGTCGTCTTCGATTTTTGCACTTACAGCAACGGCTAATTCATATTTGTTCATGCTGTTACCTCCTTTTGGTCTCTGGCCCCTTCTCTGTGGAAGAAGCAAGGAATTTGTAATGTTTCACAAGAATATATACTACCATAAGGAGTTTGTATTTTCAAGCCTTTTTTTGCAGGTCTTTTGTATTTTTTTCCACCAGTTTGCGGGCTATCATAATCTGATGTCCGCACCCTTCGCATTTCAGCCGGAAATCCGCTCCCACACGGAGGATTTCCCACTGCTTTGAGCCGCATGGATGTTGTTTTTTTAATGTTACGATGTCTCCGACCTGATAATCCATATCTGCCTCTTTTTCTTAATATTTTAGTGTCCGGCGTCTACGACAGCTCTATCTGAGAAAACAGCTCGCCGATGCTTCCGCTGACCACAAGGTCTGCCATGGAATCACGCGGTGTCGGTGTCTTATTTACAAGCACCAGTTTGTGTCCCCTGTAGTAGTCGATCAGGCCCGCCGCCGGATACACCGCCAGCGATGTTCCGCCGATAATGAGCATATCTGCATCGCGGATACAACGGATGGACTCGGAAAGAATGCTGTCATCCAGCCCCTCCTCATAAAGCACGACATCCGGTTTGATGGTTCCGCCGCACTCGCAGGTCGGAACTCCGGTGCTGTCCAAAATATATTGTGCATCATAAAACTTACCGCACTCGGTGCAGTAATTGCGGAGGACGCTTCCGTGAAGCTCCAGCACTTTTTTGCTGCCCGCCGCCTGGTGAAGCCCGTCGATATTTTGTGTCACGACAGCTTTGAGTTTTCCGGCCGCTTCCAACTCTGCCAATTTCCGGTGCGCTGCATTGGGCCGCGCCGTCAGACAAAGCATTTTGTCCCGATAAAAACGATAGAACTCTTCTGTCTTATGCAGGTAAAAGGTGTGGCTCAAAATCGTCTCCGGAGGATAATCGTACTTTTGGTTGTAAAGACCGTCCACACTGCGGAAATCCGGAATACCGCTCTCCGTAGAAACTCCGGCGCCGCCGAAGAAAACTATATTGTCACTTTCTTTTACCCATTCTTTCAGCTTCTCAAGTTGTTCCATTAAATCGCCTCGTTTTCATTCTTCAGGACATTGCTTCTCTTATGTCTCTTTTCGATATACAAGTCCACATCGGCTTTATCCATGAGATCCTTAAGATTTGCATCCCTGTTGCACTCAAACTCACAAATTCCGACGCTCATACTGACAAAGTAAGGTTTTCCGTTGCCTTCATTTCTTTTCTTTGTTATTTCAAAAATTCTGTTACGGATTTTCTTCGGCGTGTTCTCCTCCGATTCAAAGGTAAACGCCACAAATTCGTCTCCGCCGAATCGTCCGACGATGCTCTTCTTGTCATCAAAGGCTTCTTTGAGAATCTCTGCAATCAGACGAAGGGAATAATCTCCTTCTTCATGCCCGAAGCGGTCATTGATGATTTTGAGGTTGTTCATATCCGCATAGATGACAAAGGCTTTTTTGCCCCGGTTGGCCGAGCGGATGATCTGGCGCTGGGTCGTCGCAAGGAAGCCTCGTCTGTTGTAAATCTGTGTCAGCTCATCCGACTTGGAAATTTCATCCAGAATGAGATTTTTCTCTTTAATCTCTTCGATATTTTTCTTGAGCTGATCCATCATGGATGCATTTTCCTTCAAAAGCTCAATCGTTTTAACCGCCGCACTCATCTGATACGCTACCGGAACGGAATTGTGCAGATATCTCTCATCAATCTCACTGATAAACAGTCCGTACTGCTCCAGCGTAGAGAACATGAGATTGACGATGACGGTCACTCTGTCCTCCCGATTTTTATAAAGGTCGGTCACAAGTCCCTTCATACTTCTGCTTTGGTCTTCTGCCTCTACCCAGCCGAGCTCTCCTCTGTCCAGATAGGTCTTGAGCAAAATGTGGTCCGGAATCTGATATTCTTCATCCTTGCGGCGAATTACTTTCTGCGGGAACATACACAGGTAAGCGCTTATGTAGTGAAGGCTTTCCAGTTTTTCCATAATAGAAAAATATGCCCGGTCATCTCCGATGGAGAAGTTCATGATATCTCTTGTAAAGGTCGTCGCAATGTAAGTCACGAGATCCACGTCAGTCTCTTCAGAAATGGAAACCTTATTCTGGTATGCAACCACATCGGAGTAAAATGTATAGTATGTTTCACTGAGCTTCATCAAAATCCGCTCTTCGTCTATGACCTGCCTGAGCATACTGTAAATACTCTCAAAGAAAGCCGAAACCTTGCTGGTGTCCGTATACGGCTCAAGCTCCATATTAAAAATACTCTGCATCAGATGAAACAATCTTCCGAATTCAAAATCTTCTATCTCTTTTGTCGCAATTCGATCAACGACAAAATCATAATATTCCTCGATATGCTTCTTGACAGAAGCGGTTCCCAATCGATTCAGATTCTTCCCGAACAAATACTCGTTTATTTTTGAAAGATTATCTGCCGCATTATCCTTATCAAACATTTCCTGCGGACTGACAGCAAAATCAACAACATGTCTCTTTCTGCAACCACAGGATGCTCTGATCACCGGTACAGACGGAATTATTATGTCCCCCATTTCACCATTCAACAACGACTCAATATTGACAATCGCCTGATAAACCAAATCACTGGCATCCGCCCTGATTGTGGAAAGATTCGGTTCCAGTGTCATGGCATATGCTGCATCATCAAACCCAAGCACGGAAATGTCTTCTCCTACATCCAGCCCCAGTTCTTTAAATACTTTGTATCCCCCAATCGCCATACGGTCATTGGCAAAAACAACCGCATCCAGATTCGGATTCTTTTTCATCAGTGCTCTGACTACTTCCTCACTGAACTCGGAAAAATTGCCATAGACTATGTAGTCCTCATTATACGGGACATCATACTCTTTGAGCACCTCTCTGTAAGCAGACAGCCTCTCCTTTGCATCTTCGCTTGCAGGAGGACCGCTGACAAAACCGATATTTCTACGTCCATGTTCTTCAATCAGATGTATGATTCCTTTTTTCAATCCTGTCTTGTTGTCAAAGGAAGCATTCGGGAAGCCCTCTGTTCTATCCGAAATAACTACTACCGGTTTGTTAAAACGCATCAAAAACTCAAGCCTGCGTTCCATGTTGATGTTGGCTCCGATCGTACCGAGACAGACTGCAAACACATCAACATCTTCCATACCTGCATATTCAAAAAGACTGTTGTACTGATAGTCATATCTGGTGCGGTAAACATCATTAAAATCTGCATCGATATATTTACCCGGATAGATAAACAGATTGGCATCAATCTCCTTTGCGCCTGCAATCGCCCCTTCACACAAGTTCCTTACAAACGCATCCTCAAATTCACTTACAAGTAATGCTATGTTTAATCTTTTCTTTCCCACGCTCTTACTCCTTGCCTTTACACACAAAAATCAGTTAATATAATTATAGTATATTGCTTTTTATTCTTCAATAAGCTCAAAAAAAATCAGCATCATTCATAATAAAAGGAGAAAATTTTTATGAAAATTATACTTGCATCCGCTTCTCCGCGCAGACAGGAATTACTGAAAAATATTTTTGAAAAATTCGACATCCTCACTTCCTCCTGCGAGGAAAGCGCTGTTTTTGAAACCCCATCCGGCTATGTGATGGATTTGGCGCACTGCAAAGCGGCCGACGTTGCCAAACGTTTCGACACTTCTGATTGTATTCAGGAAGATGTTCTTATCATCGGAGCAGATACTATTGTGTACCACGAAGGCGTTATTCTCGGCAAACCCGCAGACAAAGCAGCGGCTTGCGATATGCTTCGTCACTTGTCCGGCAAGTCTCACGAGGTATATACCGGCGTTTCACTTGTCCAAATCAAAAACGGCCGGCAAAGCTTTCATGATTTTTATGCCTGTACACATGTAAAAGTTGCACCTCTTTCCGACGAAGAAATCCTTGCCTATGCGAACTCTTCTGAACCATATGACAAAGCCGGAAGCTATGGTATTCAAGGTTGTTTTTCCCGTCATATTACAGGGATTGACGGAGACTATTTCAATGTAGTCGGCCTTCCCGTAAACAGGTTGTACGAAGAGCTGAAATTACTGCAACTGGTATAACTAAATCATATTTTATCACCCTGTCTTTTATTTGTCTATTTTGTGTCAAATATTGACTATTTGTCTACTTTTCATAATTTAGGTTTTTTTACCTTATAATAAAAGAAAAAAGGCAGGTGATTATTTTGATAGGTGAACGTCTTTACGATTTACGCAAAGACAGAGGTTTGTCCCAGGATGAATTAGGCGAAATACTGAACATCAACAAACACTCCATCTCCTCTTATGAGCGCGGCCGATCAGAACCGCCGGATGAAATCAAAATTATCATTGCCGAATATTTCCATGTTTCGGTAGATTACCTTCTCGGTGTGACCGATATTCCGAATGCATACAGCAATGAATTTCACATGGTGAAATTACCGAAAAATTTTCCTGCCTGTGAAGAGGCAGAACTCAAAAAATATATTGCGTATTTAACTTATAAACATAAAAAAGATAAGTAACACACAAACTCCTATCCCCCGGTGCGGATGGGAGTTTTTTGTAGTATAATGGGAATGAGGTGACAAACATGACAACAAGAGAAGAAATTTTATCCTACGGCTTATCTTTTCCAAACACTTATCAGGATGCACCTTTCTCCGATGATAATTGGCAACTGGTGCGTGTCTGCGAATCAAAGAAAGCTTTTTTGTGGACATATATAAAGGATGATTTGCTGCATATGAATGTCAAGGTCGATCCACAGTGGCGCGACTTTTGGAGAAATGTATATCCATCCGTTCTTCCCGGATGGCATCAAAACAAAGAACACTGGAACACCGTCATTCTGGATGGCAGCATTCCCGAAAAAGACATCCGTCGGATGATCGGTGACAGTTATGATCTCGTGACAGATTCTCCGACCCGGCGAATCTATGAAGCCGTGAAAAGAATTCCCCGCGGCAAAGTAGCAACCTATAGTCAAGTAGCTCTCATGGCGGGTAATCCCAAAATGTGTCGGGCAGTCGGAAATGCCCTGCACAAAAATCCGGATCCTGACAAAATTCCATGCTACCGTGTAGTCAATGCCAAGGGCGCACTATCCGGCGAATTTGCCTTCGGTGGCCCGGGCGCCCAGCAAGCTTTGTTGGAAGCAGACGGAATCGAGGTTGTCCAAGGAAAAGTGGATTTAAAGAAATTTGCAATAAATTTGGAACATGCATAACTCCGGTCTTTTTTCATCCAGATTCCAGGTGTGAAATCCATCCCCGCGGCAATACTCTTTTTCACTGCAGTTTTTACAATATTCGCTTTCCAAAGCCCTGTTCTGTCGGAACACCTCAAATTTGTGGTTCCAAACATCCCAAAAATCATCCGTCCGAATGTTTCCCTGAATGGTTTGCGGTTTTCTGTCAATATCCAGACATGCACCGATATCACCGTTATAAAAGATACCGCCTGTTTTAATTCCGGCCGCACATTTGTAATACCAATTGCGGAAGCGATGCTCATTTTCAACTCCAAGCCAATGATTACAACCGTAGCAGATTTCAAAATCCTGTTCTTTTACTCGATTTTCTTTGATAAAATCAAGCATTTTCACATAGTCCTCTTTCTCCAACAATATTTCGTCATTGAATTTGGCTCTTCCGATCGGTTCCACATTGATCAATCGCCATGTATTGATTCCCGTCCGTTTCATCACCTCGTACATTTCATGAAGCTGCTGAATATTTCTTTTGTGGACAACCGTAGTAATCATTACATTGTGAAACGATTCCTGCACTAGAAGTTCTACTGCCCGCATTGACTTTTCATATCCATCTGTCGTTTGACGAAACCAATTGTGCGTCTCCTCAAGTCCGTCAATGCTGACCGACACCGTCTTCATCCCTGCATATTTCAGCTGCTCCACCATCTGCTCATCAATCAAAGTCCCATTGGTGGTCATTCCCCAATGATATCCAAGCTCTGAAATCTCATGCATGAGATCCGCAAAACCCGGACGCAATAATGGTTCCCCACCCGTAATATTCAAAAACGGTTTCTTCTCTACCTTGTCTTTCAGATCTATTAGAAAATCTAAAATCTCCTTGTCCGTCAATGTGTTTTTCATTGCAACATCACCGCATTTGCTTCCGCAGTGCCTGCAATGTTCATTACAATTCAACGTCATCTCAATAAATAAGCTTTCCAAGCTCGGCTTCTGATAAAGTCCATTCACATAATCTTTTACCATTTGCAAATGCTCCATCTTGTGCTCAATAGGTAAATCAGCATACTTGTCAATCATCTGATTTTTCTCCCTCTTATCTCAGTTATTCTGTCGGCGCAGGTCCATATATGCACACTTCTGTCTCTTCTTCCGGCGCAAATACTTCTTCCTGCGTTTCTTCTTTATTTACATTATTTTCAGAAACTTGTTCCTTTGTTTCTTCCTCTTTTTCTTCCGTAGGCGCAACCTCTTCATAAGGCGCCGGTCCGTACACTTCTGCCATTTCTTCCTCCGCCGGATTAAATCCGCATCCGCCGGCCAAAGCTGCACTTACAATTGTCGTTGCCAACATCGCCTGCACTTTTTTATTTTTCATAGCTTACATCCCCCGTTTCCATCAAATGTACTTTTTTCTGCTCATTATTTTTAATTGCATTATAAAAAAGTATTTACATATCGTCAACTTCGGAAAACAAAAAATGCTTCAAAGCCTTGTAAATACTGGACTTTCAAGCATTTTTCTTTTAGAGGCGCCAACCAGATTCGAACTGGTGATAGAGGTGTTGCAGACCTTTGCCTTACCACTTGGCTATGGCGCCTTATCAACTATATTATAATATATGCAACTGATTTTGTAAATATAAATGACCCCAACGGGAATCGAACCCGTGTTACCGCCGTGAAAGGGCGATGTCTTAACCGCTTGACCATGGGGCCATAGTGTTTCGCCTTTTTCAGGCTGGTTTTTCTTACTCTCGCACGGGCTTCGCCGTCGTGCTTGTGGTTGTTTTAACCGGACACTCTGCGACTCGACTAAATTCGAACTTCGTCTGCGACTCGTTCTCATTAAGTCTCCCTGCAAAGCTTCGCACTAAGCTCGTTCTGCGCTTCGCTGAACGAGCAAGAGCTCTGCTCCCCAAGTAGGACTCGAACCTACGACAACTCGGTTAACAGCCGAGTGCTCTACCGACTGAGCTATTGAGGATTATTCAAAGGCCATGCCTTCAAAACCGAATACTGAAATCTCTCTTTTACATCCAACCTATCTCCTTCAGGATAAGCCCTCGACCGATTAGTACTTATCAGCTGAACGTATTGCTACGCTTACACCTTAAGCCTATCTACCTCATAC
>JAZSMO010000052.1:0-2478 GCA_045535935.1 Lachnospiraceae bacterium
CTCATTGTCCTGCGAATTTCCTTCGGAATCACGACTCTGCCAAGGTCGTCGATTCTTCTCACAATACCGGTTGCTTTCATCTAGTGCCTCCTTTTGTATTTCGCTATTTTGGATAGCTTCGCTTTTTCAAAGCTAACGGTATTGTTTGCCGCAGATGGGGATTTATGCATCGGATCCCATTCCGGATATTTCCACAACACTTCACTTTATACCCAATATTTTCTGCAATGAATACAATTCATCGTCAGTCATATTTGCAGGAACACATAATATAGTTGCGCTGAAATCATCTTCCGTTGAATAAATCCAGACCTTTTCCTGCGATATGATTGCTGCATATTTCGTTCCTAATAGTTTTGCATAGCTCCGAACCTGTGACAAAGCTTCGTCCAACTCTTTCTGTCGAGTGATTGAGCGCTTCGCTTCTACAATAGCAAATGCTGATTGATAACCGTTGTGCTTTTCAGGTAGTAAAACAAAATCCGGTATCAAGGCATGATTATGATTTCCGATTTCGAGATAAAGCTGCTGAACATAATCCTGCTCGGAATATCCTAACTGCTTAAGCAGCGGTTTAATAATATATTCTTCTACTTCCTTTTCGGTGCTGTATTCACCCTTTGCATTAACAGAAACATATACCAGCTTTTGTGCCTTGCTTCGTCCCATTTGCAGAATACGATTATATTCTGACGGTTTCAATTCGACACCGTTGATACCCTGCATATTTTTCCTCACGATCGGCATTGCTCCGGTAATGTTATCTGTGCGCAATCGATCTAATGTTACGGATTTTATCTTCTGCGGATTGCTGATATATGTACAGCGGTAGTAATAGAAAAACGGATCAATGAATCCGACCGAGCAGCTTCTCCATACGGAGTCAACTGCACTGACAGGTGTTCGCAGGTACATAACGATCATGTCACCGGCTCTTGTGTCTGGATTGCATTGCCAAGGTGTTACGGTATCAGGACGATCCGAAAGAAAGAAATCCTCCTTTGACCCGCCAACAAAAAACGCACTGCGCGGTTTCGGTAATTCTCGAATCAAATAACCGGACAATCCGCCAATATACTTTGGGGCAAAATCATATAGGAATGCACACAATTCATATGGAGTAAGGTTGTTCTTTTTCCGAAAAGCCAGCAATGAAGCACAAATGTCCTCATAAAAGCAGATTCGTCCCTCATAATCTGATTTATTCGGAATCTTCGGTAATTCAATTCCAAATGTATCCGCAATAATTTGCAGTATATTGTAATTCCATTTGAAGTAATATGGAACAAACAAATCAGGGAATGAAACAGTAAGCATGGTGGAATAATAAGCTAGTGAGTATGTGAATCTGGAAAAGGTTTCTTTGAAATCAACAGTTCCATTCTCACTCAGTATCAGACACAAAGTATCAATCGCTTCTTCTGATGTTATTTCGCTTTTCTCGCAAAAACTGTTTCCTTCCTGAAAAAATACAAGCAGATCATGAAGCTGCTCCGATTCATCGTTCAGTATTGATTCCGAAAGCTGATACTCTTGGTGCAATTCTTTTATAAACGCGATGTAAGCAGAACTGAATTCTTTTGAAAGATTATCTTCAAATTGCTGAACAATTTGTTTCCCGCCTGCCTTTAGATACAACTTCCAAATATATTGATTGAACATTACTGTTTCGCCTCCTTTTGAACCTATTTTATAATAACAACATTCAAAATGCAATCGGCAAAGTACACAAATCTGTGTCAGAGATTTTTCCGCAGCAGACTGCTCATGCACTCGGTCAGATCGGCACTGCCTGAAAGGAAATAGACCACCTTGCACTTCTTCGGATGATCGGCATCGGCAAGAATCTGCGCGGTCAGCTTCATCCCCAATCCGTACTGTCCCCGGAATGAATAAAACAGTTCAGGAACTATGCGATGCGCTTGGCAATACGGAAACACAGCTCGGATTTCCATGGCTTGGAAGAATACGGGCGATCAAGGATGACACGATCATTTACGGTCCGTCAGAAGAAGGCGTTTTCATTTACGGCTATTATCACTTCGGAAGATTCTATGTCGCATTCAGCAGAGACATCTCATTATTAGAGGCGACGGAAGCCGATGCGCACCGTATCACCGAAATTCCTGACAGCAACGGCATATGCCTCGGAAAAGAGACACTCCCGGACGCATATGCCTGTATGATCACACGGTATCTGGAAAACGGGAATCCGATATGGAGTACAAAACTCAAAAAGCCGAAGAAAAAGCAATAAGGGAGGATGCGTTATGAACACCAGAAAATGCCCGTCCTTCTCACCGATGAAGATGTCGCCTCTGAGGGCATCAATCAGAAATGTAAGTTTGTCAATCATCTTGGACAGTGTTCATGTAGGAATTCGATAGGCGAAAGCCAGCCGAGTGGACGCATGGGAAGATTGTTTGTTCGATTTAAACGCACAGCTAGCTGTGCGTTTAAATCGGCGCACGAGTAAAA
>JAZSMO010000013.1:0-48175 GCA_045535935.1 Lachnospiraceae bacterium
CATGGTATACCTTCGACGGCGGTGCATGGGTGGCTGCGTCCGAGGATGTTATCAAGTATTATCTGGATCCTCGTAATTTTCTGACAGAGCAGGCGATCTTTCAGTTCGAATCCTTGGAATATGAAAACTATCAAAATAAAACAGGTGTAAAAAGAATTCTGAAAGACACCTTTATGAGCGATAAATTTACAGAGCCGGGCGGTTCAAAGAAAAGCTATGCCAGTACCTTTGTAAAAGCGGGAAAAAAAGCGGGAGTCAATCCGTACCATCTGGCGGCGAGATGCTATCAGGAGCAAGGTGCAGGAAAGAGCGGAAGTATTTCAGGTAAAGTGGCAGGCTACGAAAACATATTCAACTACTACAACATCGGAGCGTATGCAGCAAATGGAAACTCACCGGTGGTACAGGGGTTGATTTATGCATCCACACAGCCGACCAATGAAACGACCGCATACGGCAGACCATGGACAACACATTACAAATCCATTTTGGGCGGTGCACAGTATGTTGCACAGAAATATGTGAAAGCGGGACAGAATACACTGTATTTCCAAAAATTCAATGTGGTCAATAAGAAAAACGGTTTGTACAGACATCAATATATGACCAATATTCAGGCGGCCGAGGCAGAGGCTGTAAAAATGAGCAAAGCCTACACGGCGGAAGATACCAAACTTGCTTTTTATATTCCGGTATATCTTGAAATGCCGGATGCAGCATGTGCCAAACCGGTCAGCAATGCAAATCCGAACAATTATCTTGCGACACTTGAAGTGAAAAACCGTGAATTGACTCCGGTGTTCAGTCCGGAAATTGACAGTTATGATCTGACAGTTCCGAAAAGTGTAAAGAAGGTTCGTATCAATGCGACTGCAGTTGCGGGCACGTCGACGGTGACGGGAACCGGAAAGGTGAAATTATCCCGGGGAGAAAATGTTTTTACAATTACGTGTAAAGCAGAAAACGGAGCAGAGAAAACATATACGATTCATATTGTGAGAGAATAAAGAAGGGAACAAAATAATGAAAGCGTTAAATGGGAAAAACATGCAAAAGATAATGGGATTGCTGCTGGGGGTAATCTGTTTTTGGATGCTGATGAAGACAGAACTGATGGCAGCGGGAACCGTTTCAGTTACAGCGGATAAGACAGCTGCTGCGGTAGGAGAAACGATTACAGTCAGTGTGCAGACGTCAGTGCCGGAAGATCCGGCGACAGTACCGGAGATAGCGGTTACCTACAATCCGGATGTGCTTACCTTTACGGGATGCAACGTGGAATATGGCGGCGGTGGCGGCGGATTGATCACTTTTTACGGTCAGTCGGCAACGATAACATTCACAGCTGCGCAGACAGGAGAGGCCGGTGTAGGGGTGGAAGCCATCATTGATGATGACGGCAACAATCCTGCGACAGGATCTTGTGCAATCTCAGTCGGTGGCGGTGCACAGGGAGAAGCATCCTCCGATGCGACATTATATGCGCTTGAAATGAATCCGGGGCAGATGGTTCCTGAATTTTCGCCGGAAGTGACAGAATATAAGATTTTGATCGACCATGATGTGACAGATATTACAGTCAGTGGTGCGGTTTCGGATGAAAACGCCCAAATTACGGCGGCCAGTGGATTCAAAAATTTGAAGGAAGGCACAAATGATGCGATTATTACGGTGACGGCTGCAGATGGAACAACCCTCAGCTACCATTTTACTATTGAGAGGTCAGAAGCAGGAGGGGATGCAGAATCGGAAGAGGAAGCTGACGCCGAAGAAGAGGAAAATAATCAAATCAGTAACGGACTTGAGGTTGTGATTGACGACGTGACCTATACCGTGCAGACGGCCATAGCAGAGGAAATTTTGCCGGAAGGCTGTGTTAAGACAAGCAGCAGCTTTAACGGGGAAGCGGTGGAAGCAGCACTTTTTGAAAAAGGCGGCTTGACGTTACTTTACGCTCTTTCTGAGAGCGGAAGCGGTGAGTTTTTTATTTATAATGAGTCCACAGGAAAGCTGCAGCTGTTTTTACAGATCCGCAGTATTGAAAACAGGTATATTATTCCGATAGAAGCCAAAGAAGGTACTCCTGCCACATTTAAGGAGAGTAAGATGCAATGGAACAATTCTTACATACCGGCCTTTGTTCTCGCAGATACGTCCATCGAGCATGGCAATGAATTTTACTTGCTTTATGCAGTAAATAATGAAGGCGAAAGAGCTTTTTATATGTACGATACGATGGAAGGAACTTATCAGCGTTTTCTGAATTATACCGGAGCGGATACCGTGTCAGCCGACACGGGGGATCATAAACCGCTTATGATAGCTGTGATTGTTCTTGCGGTATTACTTGTGGGAGCATTGCTGTTGATTGTCAATATGATTATCAGTAACAAAGAGATGCAGGAAGAGGCTCGTTATGCAGGAAAAACGAAGAAGAATCCGAAAAGAAAGCCGGTAAAAAAACAGCCGGTACGTGAACAGAGACCAAAGCCGGAAAAAAGAAGAGCTCCGGAAGAGGAAACAGATAAGGAAGAAAAGGTTGCAGAGGTAAAAACGGTTACTCCGCAGCCAGCTGTGAGAAAAACAGTTACACCACAGCCGGAGCAGAAGGCAGCAGTGACATCGGATGCCAAACATGTGACCGGTGCGGTAGGAATTACCGGCAATATTCCGATCAAGGTGGTTCAGCCGCCGAAGTCGGAAGTGAAGAGACCGCAGGTTCCGATCTATACATTGGAACGTCCGCCGGTGCAGCTGACAAGAGAGGCACCGCCGGATCAGCTGGATGACGATTTTGAATTTGAGTTTATAAGTATGGATAATGAGTAATACTTTAGTTATAAAGGAAGTTAGCATCATAG
This sequence comes from Lachnospiraceae bacterium, assembly GCA_045535935.1. Lineage (GTDB taxonomy): Bacteria > Bacillota > Clostridia > Lachnospirales > Lachnospiraceae > SVFI01. The sequence continues at coordinate 2,862 of JAZSMO010000013.1, forward strand.
GGAGGACACATGATGGAATATACCGATAAGGCCAGATCGGCGCTTGCTCTTGCAGCAAAGGCTGCCCGCAGTCTGGGACAAAGTTATATCGGGACAGAACATATTCTTCTGGGCCTGATGCGTCAGCAGACAGGAATCGCCGCGCGGGTTCTGCTTGCCGGCGGAGTGGAAGAGGATAGAGTGATTGATCTGATCCGGGAATTGATCGCACCGCCGAATTATCTGGAGTTAAAAGAGCGGGAGGGTTATTCTCCTAAGGCAAAATCTATCTTAGAAATAGCGAAGCAGCAGGCCGAGCGTTTCGGCAACCGGAACATTGGAACAGAGCACCTGCTCCTTGCGCTGATACAGGAAAGAAATAATGTGGCAGTGCGTATTATTTCAACGCTGGGGGTCAACCCGCAGAAGCTGTATGCAGATACCCTTGTGGCAATGGGAGAGGACGGCAACCTTTACAAGGAAGACCTGACGCAGAAAAAAGGCGGAGCAACCAAGGAGCTTGATCAGTATAGCCGGGATATGACGCTTCTTGCCAAAGAAGGGAAACTGGATCCGGTCATCGGCAGAGAAAAAGAGATTCTTCGCTTGATCCAGATTTTGAGCAGACGTACCAAAAATAATCCTTGTCTCATCGGAGAGCCGGGAGTCGGGAAAACGGCGATTGTGGAAGGTCTGGCGCAGAAGATCGTCTCAGGTGATGTGCCGGAAACGGTGCAGAACAAGCGACTTGTCACACTGGATCTTTCCGGTATGGTGGCGGGAAGTAAGTACCGCGGAGAATTTGAAGAGCGCATTAAAAAAGTAATCAAAGAAGTGACATCCGACGGAAATATTATTTTGTTTTTGGATGAAATTCATACAATCATCGGTGCGGGCGGAGCGGAAGGCGCTATTGACGCCTCCAATATATTGAAGCCATCCCTTGCCAGAGGCGAGATTCAGCTTGTGGGAGCAACGACGATCGATGAGTATCGGAAGCATATTGAAAAAGATCCGGCGCTGGAAAGAAGATTCCAGCCGATTACCGTGGAGGAACCGGGGGTTTCCGAGGCGATACGTATTGTGGAAGGAGTGCGTCATAAATACGAGGAGCATCATCATGTGACGATTTCCGATGAAGCGGTCGGTGCGGCAGTGAAATTATCTGCCCGCTACATCAATGACAGAAATCTGCCGGACAAAGCGATTGACCTGATTGACGAGGCGTCGGCCGCACTTCGCCTGTCCGGATTGAAGCAGTCTGATAAATGTTTGAAACTGGAAAAAGAGATGGAAGAGCTCGATGTTCAGATTGAGCGTTCCTTAAAATTTGAAGCGTTTTCTCAGGCGCATGAACAGAGGTTGCAGAGAAAAGCTCTGGAAAAGAAATATCAGAGTGCACTTAGACAATATGAAAAGAAACTGCAGGACAGAAGTCTTGTGGTGACGGAAGAAGATATTGCGACAGTTGTGTCCCAATGGGCCAAAGTGCCGGTGAAGAAGCTGGAAGAGAAGGAAAGCGAAAGATTGCTGAAATTGGAATCGGTACTTCACAAACGTGTGGTAGGACAGAAGGAAGCTGTCAGTGCGGTGTCCAGAGCGATGAGACGCGGACGTGTCGGACTTTCCGATCCGAACAGACCAATTGGGTCATTTCTGTTTTTAGGACCTACCGGAGTCGGAAAAACGGAACTTTCCAAGGCACTTGCAGAGGCAATGTTCGGATCGCAGAATGATTTGATCCGTGTGGATATGTCAGAATACATGGAGTCTCACTCCGTAGCAAAAATGATCGGATCACCGCCGGGATATGTGGGACACGATGACGGAGGACAGCTCAGTGAAAAAGTGAGACGCAATCCGTATAGCGTCATTTTGTTTGATGAGATTGAAAAAGCACATCCGGATGTGTTCAACATCCTTCTTCAGGTGCTCGATGATGGTCATATTACCGATTCCAAAGGTCGCAAGGTAAGCTTTAAAAATACGGTGATTATCATGACATCCAATGCCGGAGCTTCCAGAATTGTGGATCCGAAGAATCTCGGGTTTGCGGTTACTACGACTGCGCAGCAGGAATATGCAAAGATGAAGGACGGAGTGATGGAGGAAGTAAAGAGACTGTTCAAGCCGGAATTTATCAATCGAATTGATGAGATTATGGTATTCCATGCATTGACCCGGGAAGAACTGCGAGAGATTGTTTCGTTGCTGGCGAAAGATCTTGTCAAACGGTGCAAGGAACAGATGGGGCTGCAGCTTAATGTCAGTGCGCCGTTAAAGGACTATCTGGTGAAAAAATACTGCGATATCAAGATGGGAGCGAGACCTTTGAAGCGCGCTATGCAGTCGGCGGTGGAGGATTTGTTGGCGGAAGAGATACTCTCCGGAAAAATAAAATCAGGCGACCATGTGACGGCGACCGTACAGAAGGACAAAGTTGTTTTTAAGGTCAAAAATGCTGGAAATAAAGACTGAAATATATTATAATTTAACTATTACAATAAGAGACGGGCAAAAGAGTTTTTTGCCTGATTAGGAGGACAAAAGAATGGCAGTTGTGGAACAGTTACTTCGAAGCGAAGAAGACGGAACGCTCAGCTTTGGAAATCATGCGCTGGCACATAAAGCAAAGCTTGAAGATTATGAACATGGTGGAGATTTGTATAAAGTAAAAACCTTTTCTACCATGACCAAACTGGAAAAGAACGGTATGTTTTTATATGAATCCGTACCGGGAACAAGTGTCAATCAATTTAAAGAAACAAGCAATGGAGTGAATTTCCTTGTAGAGGGAGCAGCGGATGCCCAGCTGACTCTCGGACTCGGTGATGACACGGAATACGAGGTTTTTGTTGCAGGTAACAGCGTCGGAACCATGAAAACAGGTCTCGGCGGAAAGCTCAGTATCAGCGTAGAACTGGAAGGTATGGGCGAAGTGGAAGTAAAGGTGGTAGAAGCGTAAACATGGCAAAAGCAAAAATGACAACCGTTTATTTTTGTCAGAATTGCGGCTATGAATCTTCCAAATGGATGGGACAATGTCCCGGATGCAGAGAGTGGAATACGATGGTGGAGGAAGTGGTACAAAAAAACTCCTCTGCAAATAAGAGTATCGCCGGTGCGAATTCCCTTATGAGCAAGCCACAGACGATCGCATCCATCTCTATGGAGGAAGAGGATAAGATTTTTACACATATGGAAGAGTTTGACAGGGTGCTTGGTGGTGGCATCATGCCCGGTGGACTCGTACTTGTAGGTGGAGATCCCGGTATCGGGAAATCCACCTTACTTTTACAGATGTGTAAAATGCTTTCTGATGAGAACAAAAAAGTATTATATATATCCGGAGAGGAGTCTTTGAAGCAGATTAAGATGCGGGCCGTTCGTATCGGTGAATTTACAGATGAGGTGAAACTGCTTTGTGAAACAGATCTTGACCGGGTAGAGACCGTGATAATGAATGAGAAGCCGGAGATTGTGGTGATTGATTCCATCCAGACAATGTTCTGTGAGAGAGTGAGTGCGGCGCCGGGAAGTGTCTCGCAAGTGAGAGAGGCGACAGCAATCTTTTTGCGTCTGGCCAAAAGCATGGGGATTTCCATTTTTATTGTGGGACATGTGACAAAGGAAGGAACGGTGGCAGGTCCCCGTGTTCTGGAACATATGGTGGACACCGTGCTTTATTTTGAGGGAGATCGACATGCATCGTATCGCATTTTGCGCAGCGTGAAAAATCGTTTTGGATCCACAAATGAGATCGGCGTGTTCGAGATGCGCAGAGAAGGGCTTGTGGAGGTGAAGAATCCGTCGGAATTTATGCTGGACGGAAGGCCGGAGGGAGCCAGCGGTTCTGTTGTGGCCTGTGCGATGGAAGGCTCCAGACCGATGCTCATAGAGATTCAGGCTTTGGTCTGCGATTCCAATTTCCAGATTCCGCGCAGACAGACGACAGGCACAGATTTTAACAGAGTGAATCTCCTTATGGCGGTTCTTGAAAAGCGGCTTGGCATTCACATGGGACAGATGGATGCGTATGTCAATCTCGCAGGAGGCATGCGTCTTATCGAGCCGGCGCTTGATCTGGGGATCGTTATGGCGTTGATTTCCAGTTTTAAGAATAAACCGGTCGGAGCAAAAACGGTGATTTTCGGAGAAGTAGGTTTATCGGGTGAAGTGCGGGGTGTCAATATGGCGGCTCTGCGGGTGGCGGAGGCCAAGAAACTGGGATTTGAAACCTGTATTATGCCTGCGTCCAACTATGAAAGTCTTTCGGCAGAAGAAAGGCAGGGAATGAAAATTTATGGGGTAGCCAACGTTTCGGAAGCCGTAGAAACCATAATAGAGTAATATATTGCTATTTTGACGCAATATAGTTGTAGAAAAATAGCATAAGTCATAATATAATACAATCAACCCATGAGATTGGGTGTGCTAATTAGCAAATTCCGGAAGAATTCCCCTTTTACACAAACAGAAGGCTCGACGACTTAGGTCGCCGAGTCTTTTGTTTTGTAATATATTCTATATAGATAATATTTTGTATAAAAATCCCTTGCCAAAGTACGAAGTCCTGTGATATAATCATTTTCGGTGCTAACCTAGGGGAATAGTACAATGGTAGTGCGGCGGTCTCCAAAACCGTTAATGGGGGTTCGATCCCCTCTTCCCCTGCTGAGAAATCTCGTAACAGAGATTTCTTTTTTTATAGGAGAGAAAATATGAAAGCGGGAAAAAATAAGGTTCTTGTCTTCTTGCTTGTACTTTGTTGTATGTGCGCAGCGGTATGCGGATGTGCAGGTGATAAGGATGGAAATACACAGATTGTCTTGACGACCGGATTTGAAGAAAACGAAATATTTCGTATCGGTGAAAGCTCTTGCAGTCTCTCGGAGGTCATGGTATATCTGACCAATATGCAAAATCAGTATGAGAGCGTTTACGGTTCGCAGATATGGGACCGTATGATCGGCGATGAGACGTTGGAGAAAAAAGTGAAAGATGTGGCCCTTGACCGTCTTGCCCAGATTAAGACGTTAAATCTGCTGGCACAGCAGGAAGAAATCGTTTTGACGGAGCAGGAGGAGAAGCTGGTGGAACAGGCTGCTGCAGAATACTTTGCTTCGCTGAATGAGATAGAGATATCCTCCATGGGAATCGATGCGGATACGGTAGAAAAATTATATCAGGAATATGCTCTTGCAGATAAAGTATACAATTACATTATTGAGGAGATTAATCCGGAGATTAGTGACGATGAGGCCAGGACAGTTACCGTCAGCCAGATTTTTGTAAAAACATATGCGCTGGACGGTACAGGGAATAAGGTGCCTTACACGGCGGAAAGCAAGGCGTCGGCCTATGAAAAAATCAGGGAAATAAAAAGTATGCTCAGAGACGGTGCAGACTTTGACGAGCTGGCGACAAGGTATTCCGAGGACGGAAAGTTCACGTTTTCCTTCCGCAAGGGAGAAGCAGAAAGTGCATATGAGGAAGTAGCATTTAATTTGGGGAACGATGAAGTCAGCGATATTATTGAGACAGAGTCCGGGTACTATATTATTAAGTGCGTATCCACGCTGGACCGTGAGCAGACAGATCAAAATAAGATCAAGATTATAGAAGATCGAAAAGAAGAGGTTTTCGGTCAGGTATATGATGAATTTGTGCTGACGCAGATCCGCAATCTCAACGATGAATTGTGGGAACAGGTTGCATTTATTCATGATGAAAATTGCAAGACCACCACGTTTTTTGATGTGTATAATAAATATTTTGACAAGAAAGGAATGTGATGTTTTATGGCACAAAAACATGGAAATTTATCAATCAACAGCGATAATATTTTCCCGATTATTAAGAAATGGCTTTATTCCGATCATGATATTTTTTATCGTGAGCTGATTTCCAACGGATGCGATGCCATTACAAAATTGAAAAAGCTTTCTATGATGGGCGAATACGAAATGCCGGACGAGAGAAAGGACAGAGTGGATGTCATTTTAAATCCGGAGGAAAAGACGATTCAGATTATAGATAACGGACTCGGTATGACGGCGGAAGAGGTAGAAGAGTACATCAACCAGATTGCTTTTTCTGGAGCAACCGATTTCATTGAGAAGTATAAAGATAAAACAAACGATGATCAGATTATCGGTCATTTCGGTCTCGGATTCTATTCCGCTTTTATGGTGGCAGATCAGGTGCATATCGACACACTTTCTTATAAAGAAGGTGCAACTCCGGTGCATTGGGAATGTGACGGCGGTACAGAGTTTGATATGAGTGACGGTGACTACGCAACGGTAGGTACGAAAATCACTCTGTTTTTAAATGAGGATTGTCTTGAGTTTTGTAATGAGTACAAGGCAAAAGAAGTGATTAAAAAATATTGTTCCTTCATGCCGACAGAGATTTATGTAAGCAAGGCAAATGAGACAGATCCGGAGAAACAGCCGGAACTGATGAATGAGACCAAACCGCTTTGGACAAAACATCCGAATGAGTGCACGAAAGAAGAATACTTAGAGTTTTACCGCAAGGTATTTATGGACTACAAAGAGCCTCTGTTCTGGATTCATCTGAATATGGACTATCCGTTTAATCTGAAAGGTATTCTGTATTTCCCGAAGATTAATATGGAATATGAATCCATCGAGGGAACCATCAAACTTTATAACAATCAGGTGTTTATCGCAGATAATATCAAAGAGGTTATTCCGGAATTCCTTATGCTCTTAAAGGGTGTTATTGACTGTCCGGACCTTCCGCTTAACGTTTCAAGAAGCGCATTGCAGAATGACGGATTTGTAAAGAAGATTTCCGAGTACATTTCCAAAAAAGTGGCAGACAAGCTGTCCGGTATGTGCAAGACAGAAAAAGAAGAATACGAAAAATACTGGGATGACATCAGTCCGTTTATCAAATTCGGTTGCTTGAAGGACGACAAGTTCTGCGAGAAGATGAACGACTATATTCTCTTTAAGGATATCGACGGTATTTATATGACGCTTCCGGAATGTCTTGAGACAAAGCCTTCAGATGATGAGGCTTCAGCGGTGGATGAGGACGGAAATGCCGTTGAGGCTGAGGTGGTGGACGACGACGCCGAAGTGGCAGAGGATTCCGATGAGGCAGAAGAAAAAGTAATTTATTACGTTACAGATGAAAAACAGCAGAGCCAGTATATCAACATGTTCCGTCAGGCGAAGATGAATGCGGTTATCATGAACCACAACATTGACCAGCCGTTTATGTCCCAGCTTGAGAGCAAAAACGAGCATGTGAAGTTCCAACGAATCGATGCGGATTTGACAGAGTCCTTCAAGTCCAAGACTTCCAAGAAGGCACAGAAGGAATTTGATGAGGTTGCTCAGACAATTGCCGAATCTATGAAAAAGGCGCTGAAAAAAGAAAATATGAGCGTCAAGATCGACAAGCTGAAAAACAAAAAGATTGCGTCTATGCTTACGATTGCGGAAGAGACGAGACGTATGCAGGATATGATGAAAATGTACGGCGGTGGAATGGATATGTTCGGAGCAGAGGACGGGGCAACGCTCGTGCTCAATGCCAATCATCCGCTGGTGCAGTATATTATGGAGAATAAAGAGGGCGAGAATGTCACCATGATGTGTCAGCAGCTTTATGACCTCGCACTCCTGCAGAATGCGCCGCTTTCTCCGGAAGCTATGACGAAGTTTGTACAAAGATCAAACGACATCATGCTGCTTTTGACAAAATAAAAAATTTTACAAGTGAAAAAACAAAAAAACATTTGCGCCTCCGAGGCCGGTTCCCGGCCAAGTCGTTGCAAATGTTTTTTTTCTTTATATATCATCGTTTTTTGGCCAGCGGTGCAAAGATTGTCTTGCGTCCGATGAAGCCGACAATCCGCGTGATGATGATTCCGGCGAAGACTCCGCAGCTGTCGATAAAGACATCCTTCTTGGAAGGGCTTCTTCCGAGAGAAAAGGATTGCCTGTATTCATCTAAACAGGCAAAGCCTACGCAGAAAGAGCCGGCAAAGAGCATCAGCCAAATACCACGCATCCCGTAAACATACAGTGGAAATGCAACCGTGACAGCGAGAATCATATACTCCGTGAAGTGAGCAAGCTTTCGCACATAATAGTGATATTTTTCGGTGTAGATCTCGATTTCTTCCGCTGTGAGATTTTTGTTGGTGACATCATTTGCGATAATAACGAGTTTCTGAGTCACTTTGTAGCTCAGCTGCGCGGAATCCACACCGCTTTGTCCGGAAAAGTTAAGGATACAATACATAACTACAATGGCAGGGACAAAGGACAGCGGTTTTAAGATGAGCCTTAGTACTGTTTTGATAAATAGCCAAATATAACGCATAAAGACTCCTTATTTCTTTAAAAAAGCAAGTTGTTGCTCGATTTCCGGTGGGAGAACCTTTTTTCCGGTTCTCTGAATGCGATATACGACACCGTTCATACGGGTGAGTTCCTTTGCTTTCTGGTTTTCGTATTTTTCAATCATGGCAGAGTAGAATGGATTCTTCTTCAGCGTTTCGCGGTAGGAAGCACTGAATGGACAATACGTCATGAAAATTTTGCGCACGACTTTGTTCATGTGAGGTGTACCTTTGGCTTCATAATTGATCCATGCCATATAGTCCAGTACAAAGGATTCACGGAACCGATTTTTGACGCGCATCAGCTGCTGGCGACATTTTTCCTTTGCATCAGGAGAAAGATCTTTATTCTTTTTATAAAATTGCAGATAGTCAAAGTATTCACTGGTAAGAGAGAGGTTAGATACATCATTCCAGCGGGCACCCTGCATACGTTTGCACATTTCCCAACGGAACTCACCGGTCAGGCGCAGCACAAGCTGTGATACATCGGTCAGGCAGAAGATAGGGAACAGCATACAGCCCGGCGTAGAACGGTTGCGTCCTTCGATTTCCTGCCAGAGGGCGGCTCGGATACCAAGGTTCGGAAGCAGAATCACATCCGGATAAATCTCACGCTGTACCAGTTCGCGGCCGCTTGCAAGACAAGGATCGGAAAACATAACTTCTCTGCAATATGCGGAAAAATCAATGGCTGTGACAGCGTTAAATGCCTCTTTGAGTTTTTTTGGCATCGTGAGAGATTCTTCCGGCGTCTTGATGAAATCGTGTTCGGAAAGAATCGGACAGTAGGTCTGAAGTCTTCCGTAAGTCATTTTGACGGCAGTGACAAACATATTGTCCAGCTCGAAAGCAACTTTGTGTTCGTTGTCATTCAACAGGCGGACGGATTCTTCTTTTGTGATTTTACCGTCATTGACAAGTGTCTGGATGTGAGCCGGATAGTCCTGATCAAACTCATCGCGTCTTGGTTGCTTTTTGCCGTCCAGAATCAATTTCAGCCAATCGTAGAATAGATAAATCTGGCTTTCGTGGTTCGATCTGCAGGTCGGAAGAAGACTATAAAGCTGCGCAGCGTTTTGAATGCCGCACAAGTCTTCGTCGACATAACCGAAATAAAGAAACATTTTGACAACATCAGGTAACAGTGTCTGACGGACACTTGCAAAAAATGTCTTTTTATATAGTTCGAAAAATCCTTTGGTCAATGCGTTACGCAAAGCAGAAAGTTCGGTTGAAACCGTTGTCTTGTCCACAGTCTTTTTGTAGGCGTCAATATTTTGGATGAATTTATTACAAAATTCCTCATCCATATTGGCAAAATTTAAAAGGGTGGTAAGAGAATGTTTTAGTTTCTCCTGGATTTCTTTCGTTAATTCATCGGTATTTTCTTCTTGCTTCGCTGAAACAGCTTCGAGTTCTTTGGAAAGCTGCTGATATTCATTCAGTCGTTGCCGGTAGATAAAATCCGGTACGGAGCTGACGTTTTTGGCACGGATAAACATCTTGCCAATTGCGGAAACAATAGGCATAGTATCTTCTTTTTTGTGTGTTGCGTGAGAAAGGAGGGATGTATACAGATCCAGAAAGTCCATCTTTTCTTCATTTATCAGAAGCCGGGAAAGTTGTGCCAGATAATTCTCGGTCTCATCACATGTATTTAAAAATAAGTGCATATCCTGGCTGGCGCGAAAGAGAATACCGGTGTTGAATCCGCCTCTTGCAAATAGCGTCATATACATGCTGTTTGAGGAAATGGCCTGAAGGTCTTTGTAAAAGGCCGAAATATATTCGTCCGGCTGGTTTTCCAAAACGAGTGGCTTTATGTCTTCCAGTCCCGGAAGGTTTTTTGCAGGAATCTGATATTGTTTACATAACTTGCTGTATTCTCTGTGGTATTCCATGAGTGCAGAATACAGCGAATCACAATTATAGGTGCTAATGTTGACAAAATCTGTAATCGCAAAGAACTGCTTTACAGCCGAGGCAGCAAATTGCTTTGGAAGTGCCGTCTCACCCTCGAATATATTATGTAAACTATCAAGGGCTTTGTAAGGATAAGAGTCAACGACTACATCCGACTCTGCATGATAGCTGAAGGAGTGCACCATCGTATAAAGGTCAATGAGACCTATCACATCTCCGGGGCCCAGCTGCATCGAACCGTGAGGAAGGTCAACGGATACAGTTCCTTCTATAATGATACTTATCATAGTAAGAGAATTACCCTTTTCATATATAAGATTCTCTTTTTTAATCTGAATTTCTGACATACTGGCATCCTTTCGTGAAAAAATCCGATAATTTATTTTAGTATAGAACTTGCCGAAATACAAGAGAACTCGTGAAGAATAAGGGTGTACATTTTTGAATTATATGTTAAAATATTTATAAAACTGATTGTAGTGTCATTTTTTATTTGGAGGTAGAAAAAATGGAGAAAATGGGGCGTGAAGAACTGGTAGCTATGTACAGGCCGGACGTGGAAAGACTGGTGGCATTTTTGCCGTGGCTGACAGAAAAGACGGGAAATGATATCAGACAGAATTTTGAGGGAGAAAATGGTAACGTTACATTACCTTTTCCTGTTTATGATACGATTATGCTTGCTTTTTTGGAGACGCTCGGATCTACCATTTTTATGAATCCGAATTATCGCTATACATATTCCAGATATCGCATAAAGGATTGGCATGACGAGCTTGCTATGATTCAAAAGACGGATATTATGACTATGGACATTTTGGGTGGTATTTTATCCAGATACACTCTCGGCGGAATGACGAAAGCATATCTCTGGACAGAGGGTATGGACTATCAGATTTTCTATAATGCTGTAAAACGTGCAAAGGAAATTATAGAATACTGGGATGTTCCAATCGTAGTGGATGCGATCGGTATGGAAGATCCGGAGGAAGAAGTCGCAGAGGAAGCAGTGGATTGGAATGTGGATTTCACTGCAGATGCACCGGCAGAATTTGTTTCGGAAGAGACTTCTCTTGATTGGAACGTAGATTTGACCATGGAGGAGTCTGTGGAGGAAGTCGTAGAAGAGCCGATGGAAGAGATAGTAGAGGAACCGGTGCTTGAAGAAGATCCTGCAACAGAGGAAGAAGTTGAGATTTCGGAGGAACCTGCAGAGGAATTCATAGAAGAATTTGTGGAAGAGATGGCAGAAGAAGCCGCAGAAGAATCTGAGGAAGAGATAGTAGAGGAACCGGTGCTTGAAGAGGAGCCTGCAGCAGAGGAAGAAATTGAGATTTCGGAGGAACCTGCAGAGGAAGTCGTAGAAGAATTTGTGGAAGAGATAGCAGAAGAAGTCGCAGAAGAATCTGAGGAAGAGATAGTAGAGGAACCGGTGCTTGAAGAGGAGCCTGCAGCGGAGGAACCGGTGCTTGAAGAAGAGCCTGCAACAGAGGAAGAAGTTGAGATTTCGGAGGAACCTGCAGCGGAAGCCGCAGAAGAATTTGTGGAAGAGATGACAGAAGAAGTCGCAGAAGAATCTGAGGAAGAGATAGTAGAGGAACCGGTGCTTGAAGAGGAGCCTGCAGCGGAGGAAGAAATTGAGATTCCGGAAGAGCCTGCAGAGGAAGCCGCAGAACAATTTGTGGAAGAGATAGCAGAAGAAGTCGCAGAAGAGCCGGTGGAAGAGATAGTAGAGGAACCATCTGCAGAAAACTAGACAGAGGGGGTTGCTATGGGAGAAAAATCAATTCAAAAAAAGAATTACATCATTACAAAAGCCAGAGAAGTGTTTCAAGAAAAAGGATATCTGACGGTGACCATGAAAGATATTGTTGAAGCCTGTGAAATCAGCCGCGGCGGATTGTATTTGTATTTTGATAATTTGAGCGATATTTTTATGGAAGTACTTCGGTTGGAAAGTGAAGAAGCGGATGACGTTTTTATGCCGGCGATTTCAGAGTCCATGTCCAGTGCCGATATTTTAGCCTTGTTTTTGCAGGAACAGAAAAAAGAATTGTTGAGATCAAAGAGCAGTCTCAGCAGAGCGATTTTTGAATATAATTTTCAAAATAAAATTCCGGCAAAGGAGAATTCTCTTCGAAAACAGTTTGATATGGCAGTGAAAGTAATCGAGAGATTAATTATCGGTGGTATAGAAGAAGGAGATTTCCGGTGTGAAGATCCGAGAGGTGCGGCCAGAAATATCATGTATGTGATTGAAGGATTACGTATTTCGGCACAGACAATCGGGATTACGGAAGATACCGTGAATCGTGAAATCCTTTATCTGATAAAGGCAATCACAGTGTGATAGAGACGAAAGTCGTAGATATTTTAGATATTAATTTAGTGTTAGATATAGTTTACAGATATTGCGGGGTCTAGAGAAAATAATTCTTTCTTTAGACCCCGTTTTGCACCAGGAAATAGATGTTATGTAAACCATAAGGGCATATAGGAAAAATATTGCCTGCTGTGCCCCGTTTTTATGAAAAAACGGGGGATGAGAGGTGAAAAGTTTTCTATATGCCCACTTGGTTTACATAAATCAATGAAAGGCATTTCGGCCGGGGCATGGGAGATTAGCAGCACCGCCATATGCCCCCCGATACATGAAACATCCCAGCAGCGCAAAAAACATCCCCCCGATGCATGAAACATCCCAGCAGCGCAAAAAACATCCCAAAGTGTTACTTTATCTTACGATAGCAAGTCTTCAGGAAGCGGAGCAGAAGCTGAGCCTGATCCTGCGTGATACCATGTTGTGAGTAGCAGCATTTTTCCAACAAATCCATTTGATGCTGAACATCGGTAAGTATCATTGGGGTTTTGATATTGCAAATTGCCAATACGTCTGCCAATTTTGTCGGAAGAAGAAATTCTCCGGTGATATAATTCTTTTTGTAAAGTTTTTTGCACAGCATGCGATAGCGGTAGGAAAGCAGTGGTGCATAATTTCCTCTGCGGTAGGCGGTCTTCCTCTTGATGTGTTGAACGAGAAGACGACCGAGCATGACAAGACAGAAGGCAAACAGTAGCGCTCCGGCGAACAAAAGCAGCGGTCCAGCAAGGAACGACGATTGACGAAGTCGATCAGCAGGAGACGAAGTCGTCGGTGTTTCCAATACATTATCCGTGATTTCCGGAGGCGGTGTCGATCCAAAGATACCGGAGAAAATGCTCCAGAAATTGGAGTAGGTGTCAGTTTCGGAATCTTCATCCTCCGTGTCGGGAGGAGTGAATTCGTAAGGTACCCAGCCAAAACCGATTTTATATACCTCAACCCAGGCATGGGCATAAGCGTCGGATATATTGACGGTGACCACACCGGTGTCACCCATTGGATTTTTGCCGGAAAACCATTCTTCATAAGGCTCGTCAACCGCAGTACCTTCTGCAACTTCCGTAAAAGGAACTGCGTACCCTTCCACATAGCGGGCCGGGATGCCGAAAGAGCGGAGTAAAAGTGTAGCAGCTGTGGCAAAATGAGCACAGTAACCGGAAGATTGGTTTTTCAAAAAATGCACGGCAAAATCAGCATTGCGCGGAGTGGTTCCGGGCATCATGCTGTAGGTATAATTTTCTGCAAGATAATCCTGGATGGCATATATCTGATGATTTAAATTGGCCGCAGTGCCGATTTCTTCCTTGATCTCGCTCAGTTCTTCCAGCGTTTCGTGAGGAACATCAATATAGTGGGAAGAATTCGTGTAGTCATATCGCGCAATAAAAGCAGCTTCCTTTGACTTGGGATCCAGATCTTCAAGTAATTCATCCGGTTGTATACCGACATCCCAGTAGTTTGGCAGCAGAGGATAATATTCTGCGGTGTACTCTGTGCCGACAGGGAAGGCACCATGCGGAAGGCTGTTTGCAAGCGTGTAATCTGCCGAAATGTTTTCGTTCGCATAATATGGCAGATATAAATAGTTTTCGTTTAAGTCTTCATTTTTCAATTTTATTTTTCCGAAAATACCTTGTCCCGGATTCTCTTCCATATAATGAGCCAGTCTACGTGATTCCAAAAAGGTAGTATAGCTTTCATATGACGAATAGTCATCACCCAATTCCCGCAGAGATATGGCAGCGATGGAATTTGGCTCTTCCCAGGAATTGCCCGTATACGTTTGTCCGACGTATGCTCTTAAATACAATGTTTCCGTGGAAAAAGGGACGAAAGTAAGCGTCAGATCCGTTTCGTAATCCGGACGGACACTGCTGACACCGCCGAGACGTCCTTCACTGAGACCGCCGGTGGACTCATAGCGATTAAAAAATCCGGCCAGACCGTTCTGTGTAAAAACCTGAACGTATTCGTCCACCTTCTTTCGGAGAGAGGACGGAGCGCCGGAGTTTTGTGAGAACGAGAGGAACGGAAGACACAATATACCTAAAAGCAGCGAAAAAGCAAAGAAAATTCCGGTCAGCTGTAAGCTGAGACGCCCGCTGGCGTGATACCGCCAAAGGGATGTATTTTTTTTGGATTTAAATTCAAATTCCGGATTTTCTTTTTCGCGGTACGGGAGCAGATAGTGTTCGCTTCGCTTCAGTATGGCAATCATAAAATATGAGAATAAGAGCAGTACAAGATAAGGAAAAGCAGGAGCCTTTTCGATGTAAATTCCAAGCTGGAAGATCGGAAAAGTTAACAGGATCACCAGCGGAAGGCTCATGTATTCGGAAATTGCAATATTCAGCAGAACATTGAGAAAGAATCCGATAAAAACAGCGGCAATGGTAATTGTCATGTTTCGGTCGGAATAATATTCGGTTGCTTCACGGAGAATAGAAAGATCAAAATAAGTACTGTACTCCTCCTGCAAAATATTCAGGAAAGCCTGGAAACCGCTGTACACATGATATCGGTAGGTGAAAATTGCATAAGTAAAAACGATAAACACAACCGGGTAGCAGGCGTTGAAAACAATACGATTATAGTGTAAAAAAGCTAAGGACATTGAAAGGAAAAGCAAAATGACGGCAATGGCAATCGGATAACAAGGCAGGGAAAAACTGGAAATCACGCCGCCGAGAGCGCCGTAAACCGCAGCAAAAATAAAAAGACCTTTCAGTGCACACAAAAGAATCCTGTCGGAACAGCGGGTGAGAGGCTGGGAACCGAAGGAGAAGCCATACGGATACAAAGATTCTGTTTGGGATTGTTTTTTCTTCTTAAGAAACAATGTCGCGTACTCCTTTGTCGGAAACATGAAGGATGATTCCTTTCATCGTATCCGTTTTTTCTAAGATAGATAAAGCAAGGTCTTCCTGATCGTAGGTAGGCTGATAGAAGCAATCAAGGAGAGCCTGCTCGAATTCTTCTTTGTTTCGTATGAGGTGACGGGCGAAATCTTCTTCCGGTGCAAGATAGTAGCAGAAAAAGAAAGTTTCGCCGGCTTTCAGCAGCTCATGTGCCATGGCATAAGCATAGGACATACTTCGCTCCAGGACATCGGAAGTGGGTTCCGGAAGGTAGAGCTCAGCAAGAATCGTAAATTGGTGAGAGGATGTTTGTTCGTTTTCCTTCACCATCAGTTTGTCAATTTTGGCACTTAACTTCCAATGTATCTTTTGCAGACGATCTCCCGGAATGTATTCGCGGATATCAGTTACATTGGATGATACCTGTCCCTTGGAATCGTTTTCCTCAAACTCATCAAATCCCTCGCCGAATGCTGCACGGTCATAAGAAACATTTTCTGCAGATTTCGGATGAATCACAACTTCTCGGCAAAGCGAGAGGGACTGGGAAAAACAGAAATAGTGAAGATAATCATGGCATTCTATTTTTGTAAGGCGAACCTGATAGCATCCGCATCTGTGAAAGGTGATTGGGATGTCAAAAGAGGATTTGTGCCGACTGTAAACAGGAATATTGCATTGGTAGATTTCGTCACATGGATAAAATGATGAGGTGATTTCATAGGTCAATACACAATCCGGAATCGGAAAAACAGACGAATTGCGCAAACCGACACAAAGTGTCATTACGTCGCCGGAAACACCGAAAAGCGAAGTTGTTTCCAGAGATGGTATAAGAAAGGATGCAGCTTGTCTGCACACGAGATATGAGGCAGGGACAAGCGCAATGAGCAGCATGGCAAGAAAAAGAAACAGAGGCTGCCGGTAGAAATCTGCCAATAAAAGAATCAACAGAAACAATATGCAGTATGTGAAAATGCGGTAAATTTTTTTAAACATCAAATATTCCTTTTGGAGAAGTCCTATAAATTACGGGTGGCGGCAATCTACGAAATCGAAAGTTTCGGAATCGGAACCGACACGAAAATATGCTCTAAAACGGCGGCTGCGTCCATGCCCGCAGCTTTGGCCTTGGTGTTTAGAATAAGTCTGTGACCGCAGGTGCTGTACAGTACTTCGTGGATATCTTCCGGTGTCACGAAATCCCGATCCATGTAAAAAGCATGAGCCTTAGCCATGCGGAGGAGCGCAATGCTTCCGCGCGGACTGATTCCCTGAGCCAGATATTCGCTGGTGCGGGATTTCTCTGTCAGTGACACAATATATTCTAAAATATCTTCTTTCACATAGACATTTTCGGCGGCTTGCTGCATCAGGAGTATATCTTCTGCGGCAAGAACTGCATGCACTTCGGAGATGCTTTGCGAGGAACGACCCTGTAGAATTTCGACTGCAGATGCGTGATCCGGATAGCCGAGAGAGAGGCGTATGATAAAACGATCCAGCTGGGAATCCGGAAGCTTCTGGGTTCCGGAAGCACCAATCGGATTTTGCGTTGCAATAACAAAGAATGGTTTGTCGAGAGGTCTGGTATGTCCGTCTACACTGACAGAACCCTCCTCCATGACTTCGAGCAGGGCAGATTGGGTTTTCGGTGAAGTACGGTTGATTTCATCCGCCAAAAAGAGGTTTGTAAAAATGGCGCCGGGACGATAGATAAAGTCGCCGGTTTTTTGGTCGAGAAGAGAAAAGCCGAGAATGTCACTCGGTAAAACGTCAGGTGTAAACTGCATGCGCTTGTAGTTGAGAGCCATGGCGCGTGATAAAGCTACCGCAAGAGTTGTTTTGCCGACTCCCGGAATATCTTCTAACAGCATGTGGCCGCGGGCGAGCATGGCACAGAGTACCATGTCAATGCACTCATCTTTTCCGCGCAATACTTTTTGAATTTCATGTTTTACGTTGGACAATTTCTCGTTCACTTTCAGACGCTCCTCTATTGTTTTATTTTAGAAAAAATCTTATAATAATTTAAGACAATCTACTATGGTTTAGTTTAATATATTTTACACCGTATGACAATTGGTTTTGTACAAAAAGAGACGTTGAACGGGATGGGGTTCTGTGATATAATTACTAGATGCGCAGAAATTATTTTTGATAAGCGCAATGCATGGGGGTAGCGATGAAACAATCGAGAGGAAAAAAGAAAAACGATCGTTCGATCGTTGGTATATTGCTTTTGGGCCTTTTGGTTCTGACGATTTGTCTGGCTATCTGTCTCGTGCACATAGCGGACGTCAAAAATATTTTCGAAAAAGTCAAGACAGAAGAAAGTTACCAGAAGGTAATCAACGCAGAAGCCGTACTGAACGATTATGTGGAGAAGACATTGGAACTTCTCGCACAGGCGGCGGTTCTTATGAGTTCGGATACGAATGTGCTCAGCGATGATAAAATCTTTGACACGGTTGAGCAATATAGCCATTTGGAAGAGTTTAGCAGCGTTTACTATGTGTCGGACGATGCTATGCTTTATCGGCCGGACAGAACGGTGCTCCAAAAGAAGAAGGCGGATATTGCGCATCTTTTGTATATGGACAAAGCCAATTGTTTTGCCTACTTTGAAACTTCAGGCGAAAGCAGTTTCGGTGCAGCCTATTATGTTGCACCGGTTTATATCCGGGGAAAGAAACAGGGACAGCTTGTCGGGGCAGCGGAGATGGAGAGTATGTTAGAAAGCTCCGCTTTTGAAAATCTGAAAGAGCTGGGTGATGTTTTTCTGATTAATGAGTCCGGTCTGATATATGCGAAAGATGCAGATCAGTATATTTTTGATGAAAAAGATTTATTTTCCTATATGAGATCTTCTTCGGCAGACAAGTATTCCGATAACCGCGTGCTTGCACTGAAAGATGAAATAAAGGACGGAGACTACCACAAGACATACATTGTAGATTTTGATGGTATGACGGACTATGTGGAAATCGCCGAAGTAGAAGGTATGGATAATTTCTATTTTGCGTATGTATATCCGGAAACCGTAGTGACGAGCATTGTGAATCCTGTTATGTACAATTCGCTGATCACCTGTGTGATGATTATAGCAGTTACACTTTGGATGCTCTTTTATATGTGGGCCACATCAAAGCGGGCCAGCGATATGATTGAGCTTTTGGCATACGGAGATCCGATTACCGGAGGAAAAAACGATAATTATTTCCGCAATGTGGCAGCAGATATTATTTGGCATAATACCAGTGTCCCGTATCTGGTCGCACGTTTTGATGTGGCCAACTTCCGTTACATTAATGAGGCATACGGACATGTGAGAGCGGATGAACTGCTTACGATTATCATTGAAGAGAGCGGAAAGATATTTAAAGATAAAGAAATCTGTACCAGAATGGATTCGGATCAGTTTGTTCTTTTGGCCAGAAACGATCAGGGATTTGAGGCAAAATTCGAAGAGATGATGGCGATGATCAATGACAGAGCCAAAGAGATCGGAATTATGTTCCCGATTCGTTTAAAGCGGGGAATCTGCCCGATTCGTGTGGAGGACAATGATATCGGTATTATTATCGACCATGCAAATGCTGCCAGAAAGTCACTGGTAGGCGATGAGAAGGTTCTGGTTGCCACTTACAGCGAAAAGATTGTGCAGCAGATGTATATCGAGGAAAAGATCGAGTCCGAGATGGCTGAGGCCATGCGCAATGGTGAGTTTAAAGTGTTCATCCAGCCGAAATGGGATTTGATCAACGATTGCATATATGGAGGAGAGGCACTGGTCCGTTGGATTAAGGATGACGGAAGTATGGTCTTTCCGGATCAGTTTATTCCGGTGTTTGAGAAAAACGGATTTGTTGAAAAACTGGATTTATATATGTTGGAGGAAGTTTGTAAGAAGCTTCGACGGCTGATTGATGAGAATAAAACAATTTTTCCGATTTCGGTCAATCAAAGCCGTATTTTGTTACATAACCCGGATTACATCAATCAGGTAGCCAAAATTTTGAGACGATACCGTATTCCGAATGGTTATGTGGAACTGGAGATTACAGAGACCGTCTTCTTTGATGAACGCAATTTAATGATCAGCACAATGAATCAGCTCAAAAATATGGATATCAGCATTTCCATGGACGATTTCGGAAGTGGATATTCTTCCTTGAATATGCTTAAGGATGTGCAGTTTGATGTGCTCAAGATTGACAGAGAGTTCTTTAGTGAAGTAATCACCAGTGAGGCAAGTATTTTGATTCTTCGCAAGATTGTTGAGATGGCGGAAGGACTTGGCATCCGCGTTCTCTGTGAAGGCGTGGAGACCGCAGAGCAGGTTGAGATACTGAAAGGTCTCGGATGCTGTTATGTGCAGGGATATTATTATTCTAGACCAATCAACAGTGAAGAATTTATCGACAAGTACTGTGAGGATAGGGCCGGAGGCAAAGAATATTACGATGCTCTTTACACGGAGGAAGTGGCCGAGAGAGCGATCCGGGATTTGAGAAAGAATGAATCGACCAACACACTGTCTGCATCCAATACGGTAGAAAAATTCAAGAAGACATACGTTTCTAAGTCATCGGAAGAAAAGTCCAAAACGATTACCGATGAGGATGGAAAGATTCTATCGGTCGAAGAGCAGAAAATCAGGGCCAGAGAGGCGAGAAATGTCATACAAACTGAATTATCAAAAGATTCTGGATCAGATACTGAATGATCCGGAGCAGTACGGAAAAAAGCTTTTGTTACATAGCTGCTGTGCACCATGCAGCAGCTATGTTCTTGTTTATCTGTCGCAGTATTTTGAAATTACCGTGTTTTATTACAATCCGAATATTACGGAAGAGACGGAGTATAAAAAGCGTGAGACGGAGCAAAAGCGTTTGATTGGGGAACTGAACAAAGAGCGTGAGATGGGAGCGGACAGATATCCGATCCACATTATGGAAGCAGACTACGAACCGGAGATGTTCTGCCGGATGGCAAAGGGACATGAAGAGGATCCGGAGGGCGGGGAGCGATGTTTTGCCTGCTATGGGCTGCGCCTTCAAAAAACGGCGGAAGCGGCTGCAAAGGCGGAATTTGATTATTTTACGACAACGCTTTCCATCAGTCCTTTGAAAAATGCCGACAAATTAAATGAAATAGGAAAAAAACTCGGAGAGAGGTGTGGGGTACCATATCTGCTTTCCGATTTTAAAAAGAGAAACGGGTATTTGACATCTATCGAATTGTCCCGTAAATATGACCTGTACCGTCAGGATTATTGCGGATGTGCATATTCTAAGGCGGAGCGGGAAAAACAGAAAAAAGAGAGAAATGAGGAAGAGACATGAAAGAAATATTAGATCTGATTTCAGATGAGGTAAAACAGGCGTTTGAAAAGGCGGGATATCCGTCCGAATACGGTAAAGTCAGCATTTCCAACCGCCCGGATTTGTGCGAACTGCAGTGTAACGGCGCTATGGCCCTTGCCAAGCAGTTTAAGAAGGCACCAATCATGATTGCAAACGAAATTGTGGAGGCTTTGTCGGACAGCGCAGTTTTTTCCAAGGTTGAGGCTGTAATGCCGGGATTTTTAAATATGGATCTCTCGCCGGAATATCTTGCTTCGTATCTTCGTGAGATGGAAGGCAGTGACAAATACGGCCTTGCAGCACCGGAGAAGGTGAAAAAGATCGTGGTGGATTACGGCGGACCGAACGTGGCGAAGCCGCTTCATGTAGGACATCTTCGTTCTGCAGTCATCGGAGAGAGTGTAAAACGCATTGCAAGATATATGGGACACGATGTAACCGGTGACATCCACATGGGTGACTGGGGACTTCAGATGGGACTCATCATTACAGAACTGAAGGAGCGAAAACCGGATCTTCCTTATTTCGATGAGAATTTTACCGGGGAATACCCGAGTGAGGCGCCGTTTACGATTTCTGAGCTGGAGGAGATTTATCCGACGGCCAGCGGCAAATCAAAAGAGGATGAGGCTTACAAGGCAAAAGCGCTTGAGGCTACCAAAATGCTGCAGGATGGTGTGCGCGGCTATCGTGCAATCTGGGATCATATTATTTCCGTGTCCGTGACAGACCTTAAGAAAAACTACTCGAACTTAAATGTAGAGTTTGATCTTTGGAACGGGGAGTCCACCGTACATGACATCATTCCGGGTATGGTGCAGTACATGAAAGACGGCGACTATATCCGCGAGTCGGACGGAGCCCTTGTGGTGGATGTAAAGGAAGAGACAGATACAAAAGAGATGCCACCGTGCATGATTTTGAAATCCGACGGAGCAGCACTTTACAATACCACCGACCTGGCAACACTTATGCAGCGCCGGGATGAAATCGATCCGGATCAGGTAATCTATGTCGTAGACAAGCGCCAGGGACTTTATTTTGAACAGGTATTCCGCTGTGCGCGCAAGACAAAGATTGTCAAGGACGAGACGGAACTTTTCTTCCTCGGTTTCGGTACAGTGAACGGTAAAGACGGACATGCGTTTAAGACCCGTGAGGGCGGAGTTATGCGTTTGGAATCTCTTGTGAGCCAAATCAATGATCAGATGTTTGCAAAGATTACCGAGAACCATGAAGTGGAAGAAAACGAAGCGAGACAGACCGCAAAGACCGTTGCTCTTGCAGCGATCAAATACGGTGACCTGTCCAATCAGGCGAGCAAAGATTATATCTTTGATATCGACCGCTTTACTTCCTTTGAAGGAGATACCGGTCCGTATATCCTTTATACGATTGTCCGTATCAAATCGATTTTGAATAAATATAAGGAAGCAGGCGGGGACCTTGATGCAGTGAGCCTGCAGATTCCGACGGGCAAGGATGAGAAGGATCTCATGCTTTGCATCAGTCGTTTCAATGCCATGATGAAGTCGGCTTACGAGGAACTGGCACCGCACAAGGTATGTGCATACATTTACGAGATGGCCAACGCATTCAATCATTTCTATCACGGAACCAAGATTCTCGGTGAGGAAGATGAGACAAAGAAATCCGGTTATATCGCACTTCTTAAGCTGACACAGGGCATTTTGGAGACTTGTATCGATGTGCTCGGTTTCGATGCGCCGGACAGAATGTAAAAAAATGAAAAATGCGCTTGACAAGCATTGCCATTTAATAGTATACTAGCAAAGCGGGTTGAAAAACACCCGCATTACTATGGGATCTTAGCTCAGCTGGGAGAGCATCTGCCTTACAAGCAGAGGGTCATAGGTTCGAGCCCTATAGGTCCCATATATATGGCGAGATAGCTCAGTTGGCTAGAGCATGCGGTTCATACCCGCAGTGTCGGGGGTTCGAATCCCTTTCTCGCTACGAATGAAAACCTTGAGAACATTTGTTTTCAAGGTTTTTTGTTTGTTCACATTACGGTGGTGCCGAAGATGGTAGGTTGATGTTTTGATAAAAAACACAAAAAAATGATATACCACACAAAATGCGAATGTTAGTATAATATCATCGGACGCAGTGGAGGTATCATCATGGCAAAGACAAAGCTTGAGTCTGATCTCACAAAAGGGAATGTATGGAAGCAGATGCTTCTTTTTGCAATTCCTTTTTTTATCAGCAATTTAATACAGTCATTATATGGAATTGCCGACATGATGATCGTTTCGTATTTCGGCGGAACGGAGAGTGTGGCCGGTGTAAATACGAGCAGTTCAATCATTATTATTGTGACGAATCTGGCTACGGGAATTGCCGCCGGAGGTACGGTTATGGTAGGGCAGTTTCTCGGTGCAGGGCAGAGAGAAAATATAAAAAAATCCATCAGTACGTTGTTTTTGACGTTGCTTGGGCTTGCAGCGGTGATTATGGTCGGGTTGCTCTTGTTTGCACACCCGCTTCTTAAAGCACTGAATACTCCGGCGGAGGCTTACGGGGAATCTTACGGATATCTTGTGGTCAGTCTGATCGGCGTAGTGTTTATTTTCGGATACAATGCAGTCAGT
The DNA here is from genome assembly GCA_045535935.1 of Lachnospiraceae bacterium. Lineage (GTDB taxonomy): Bacteria > Bacillota > Clostridia > Lachnospirales > Lachnospiraceae > SVFI01. The sequence continues at coordinate 26,378 of JAZSMO010000013.1, forward strand.
GCGGTCATCCGCGGAATGGGAGACGGAAAAACGCCGCTTTATTTTGTGATTTTGGCATGTTTTGTGAATATCGGACTTGATTTTTTGTTTGTTTCAGGCTTTCACTGGGGAGCGACAGGTGCAGCGGCGGCGACGGTGATTGCGCAGGCGGTTTCCATGATCAGTTGCATAATTTATTTGGTTCGCAACGATTTTGTATTTGATTTTAAATTATCCTCCTATCAATTTGATAAGGATATGTTTTCGACGTTGATGAAGGTGGGACTTCCGAACGGCGTGCAGCATGCAGCCACCAATTTATCTTTTCTCTTTATGACGGCGCTTATCAATGACATCGGCGGTGTGGCGGCCAATGCGGCGGTGGGTATCGTCGGTAAGTTCAACACGTTTGCGCTCATGTTGCAGGTGGCGTTCAACACATCCGCTTCTGCAATGATTTCACAGAATATCGGTGCTGGGCAGATGAAACGTTCCAAGAAGATTATGCAGTGTTGTCTGGTGCTCTGCAGTATCATGAGCGTGCTTGTTTATTTAATTGCATATTTTTTCCCGGAAGAGATTCTTCTTTTATTCGGTGCCAAGCCGGATGTGGTAGAGCAGGGCGTGATCTACATGAGTGCGTTCCGCTATGAATATGTGTTTGTTCCGGTAATTATTTCGCTCAATGCCATGTTTCTCGGAAACGGAAACGGATGGATTATATTTGTGACCAATATGATTTCGTCGTTTCTTTTCCGAATTCCGGCTGCAATATATCTCGGCATTACGCTTGGATACGGAGTATACGGAATCGGTCTTGCGGTTCCTATTGCATCCTGTGTGGGAGCAGTCGCAGTTGTGGTATTTTATTATAGTGGTTGTTGGAAAAAGAATGTAGTGATGAAAGGAGATATGGAGTATGAACAATTTTAATTTTTACAGCCCGACTTATTTTGCATTTGGTAAGGACAAAGAGAATGAAGCAGGACAGCTTGTAAAGCGATTCGGGGGAAGCAAAGTGCTTCTTCATTACGGCGGACAATCTGCAAAGAAATCCGGACTGTTGGATCGCGTGATCGCATCTCTTGACGCAGCCGGTGTCGCTTATGCGGAGCTTGGCGGTGTTATGCCGAATCCGAGAAGCGGACTGGTATATGAAGGAATTGAAATTTGCAAAAAAGAGGGCATTGATTTTATTCTTGCTGTCGGCGGAGGCAGTTCCATTGACTCTGCCAAAGCGATTGCAATGGGAGCTGTGTATGACGGAGATTTCTGGGACTTCTATGAAGGAAAGGCTACCGCGCAGGCTGCGCTTCCGGTCGGAACCGTTTTGACAATTGCGGCTGCGGGAAGTGAAGGCTCACCGGATTCCGTGATTACACACGAAAACGGAATGTTAAAGAGAGGCGCGGGCACAGATTTGATCCGCCCGAAATTCTCTATTCTGAATCCGGCGCTGACACAGACGCTCCCGGCGTACCAGACAGCTTGCGGTGCGACAGACATCATGGCACATGTATTTGAGAGATATTTTACAAACACAACAGAAGTGGAAGTGACAGACCGGCTTTGTGAGGCTGTCGTTTTGACGATGCTCAAGGAAGTACCGAGAGTTATTGCCGATCCGAACAATTATGATGCAAGAGCCAACATTATGTGGGCAGGAATGGTAGCGCACAACAATATTGTAGGCGTGGGTCGTGACCAGGATTGGAACAGCCATTTGATTGAACATGAGCTTTCCGCACTGTATGACTGTGCACACGGCGCAGGACTTGCGGTTATCATGCCTGCATGGATGGAATATGTGGCAGAGCATGCAGACGTTATGCGTATGGCGCAGATGGCTACAAGAATTTTCGGCTGTGAGATGAATTTCGCAGATCCGAAGGCGACAGCACTGGAAGGTATCCGTGCATTCCGTCGGTTCCTTGTTTCTATCGGAATGCCGATCAATTTTGAGCAGCTTGGTGCTAAGGAAGAAGATATTCCGGCTTTGGTCGACAAGCTTGGTATCGGCGACGGAAAGACCGGTGGCTATGTGGCACTTGACAGCGCGGCTGTGACCGAGATATATCAGATTGCAGCAAGAGCAAGTTTATAAAACTAATTCACACCTAGATTTGGCGAGGGCCGCGGAAGGGATTTCTTTCGTGGCCTTTGTTTTTGGGGACTTGTATTGATTTGTCTGGCAGGGTATATGAAGACGTTCAAGATTCTTGATGCCCCGCTATGGCGGCCGATGTTGGCGTTATGTAAACTAAAAGGGTGTATGAATAATATAATTGCTCTGGTGCCCCGTTTTTTCAAAAAATCGGGGCATAGAAATCAATATCATGGCCTCTATGCCTGAGTGGTTTACATAATACGGAGACAAATAAAAATACCGGGGCACCACCACTGGCAGCAAGTCACATATGCCCCGCGACCCCCACAAATGTCCCGCAGGAAATCTCAAATGTCCTGCACACCTCCATGTCTTTCTTTCCGCCCCGATTTGTGGTATAGTTGATTAGTAAAAAAATGAGAGGTAAATGAAAATGATTTTAGATGTATCACATTTGACACATGGATTCGGAGAGAGAGCTATTTTCAATGATGTATCTTTCCGCTTATTAAAAGGAGAACATATTGGATTGATCGGAGCTAACGGCGAAGGGAAATCCACATTTATGAATATTGTGACAGGGCAGCTTGCGCCGGACGAAGGAAAGGTAGAGTGGGCAAAGCACGTGCGCGCCGGCTATCTTGACCAGCATGCGGTGCTGGAAAAGGGAATGACCATCGGCGATGTACTTAAATCGGCGTTTTCGTTTTTGTTTGATATGGAAGCGCGGATTACGGAAATATATGAAAAGTTAGCAGAAGCTAACGAAGATGAAATGGATGAGCTTATGGAAGAAGCGGGAACGCTGCAGGATCTTCTCACCAGTCATGACTTTTATGTAATTGATTCCAAGGTGGAGGAAATTGCAAGAGCGTTTGATTTGCTTTCGCTGGGACTTGACCGGGACGTGACGGATCTTTCCGGAGGGCAGAGAACAAAACTTCTTTTGGCAAAACTTCTGCTGGAGAAGCCGGACATTTTGCTTTTGGACGAGCCGACCAACTATTTGGATGAGCAGCATATCGTATGGTTGAAGCGGTATTTGCAGGAATACGAAAATGCTTTTATTTTGATATCGCATGATATTCCGTTCTTGAACGAAGTGGTTAACATAATATACCATATGGAAAATCAGGAATTAAATCGCTATGTGGGCGACTATGACAAGTTCATGGAAGTTTACGAGATGAAAAAGATGCAGCTGGAAGCCGCCTACAAAAAGCAGCAGAAGGAGATTGATGACCTCAAGGATTTTGTGGCGCGGAACAAGGCGAGAGTTGCCACAAGAAACATGGCCATGTCCCGTCAGAAAAAGCTGGACAAAATGGAAGTGATTGAACTGGCAAGAGAAAAACCGAAGCCGGAGTTTCACTTCAGGGAGGCGAGAACACCGGGCAAGATTTTGTTTGAGACGACGGATCTGGTCATCGGTTATGATAAAGAGAAACCGCTGTCCAAGCCGATTAATCTGCGTATGGAGCGCGGGGAGAAGATTGCACTGATCGGAACGAATGGTATCGGTAAGACCACTTTTTTGAAAAGTGTGCTCGGTATGATTGATTCCCTGGAAGGAAAAGTGGAGCTGGGAGATTATTTGCACAAGGGCTATTTTGAGCAGGAAATCAAGGCCGGAGAGCAGACCTGTATTGAAGAAATCTGGGAGGAGTTTCCGGGATTTACCCAGTATGAGGTGCGAAGTGCCCTTGCAAAATGCGGTCTCATGACCAAACACATCGAGAGTAAGGTGAAGGTGCTCAGCGGAGGCGAGCAGGCGAAGGTTAGATTATGTAAACTAATCAACCGGGAGACGAATTTGCTTCTTCTGGACGAGCCGACCAACCATCTGGATGTGGATGCGAAGGATGAATTGAAGCGTGCGTTAAAAGAATACAAAGGTTCCATTCTTCTTGTCTGTCATGAGCCGGAGTTTTACGAAGGGGTAGTAAACAAGGTGTGGAATCTGGAGGAGTATTCTAAATTATTTGTGTAACGAAAGTGAGAAAGACATGGTTGCAAGTTTAGCCAGACAGGCGATTATAATTAAATCCAAAGACAATACCAGCGGTGTGCTGGGAAACTATGAGTGCAGCTATTGCCTCGGTCTTTTTTCAAAGGTTGCGGGAATCGCAGAGGATGACAGTTATCAGGATATGGTGACGTGGCATGAAACGGTTATGGCGCAGATGGCGCAGTTTGAGACCGAAGATCCGCAGCTTGCGGAGGTGCTTCGGATGATGCGGGCTTATGAACCGGCAAAGGAAGTGGACGAGCAGATGAGAGAGCTTTATCACGTTGGGCTTGCGGAAAATCGTATGTGGCAGTTATAGCGGGGGAAAAGAATGAAATTTTTGCATATTTCCGATCTTCATATAGGAAAACAGCTGTACGGCTACAGTCTGCTGGAAGACCAGCGGTATGTGCTGGGGCAGGTTGTGGAGCTTATGAAAAAAGAACGCCCGGATGCGCTTTTGATTGCCGGGGACATATATGATAAGGCGGTCCCGTCTGCGGAAGCCGTGAAATTGTTTGATTGGTTTTTGACAGAAGCCTCCGAGACGGATGAGGGGATTTCGATTTTTGTAATTGCGGGAAACCATGATGCAGCCCGGCGGATTGATTTTGCGGGCAGTATTTTGCGACGCGAAAGAATTTATATCATAGGAACGCCGCCGGAGAAACCGGAGGATTTCATACAGAAAGTAACGCTGACAGATGCCTGCGGTGAAGTGGACATTTATAGTTTGCCGTTTTTTAAACCGGCAGCTGTCCGAAAGGTATTTACAGAGGATGAAAATGAAAGTTATGTAAACTGTGCAAAAGAAAGCGGAAGAAGCGAATACGATGTTTATCTTGAAAAACTTCTTTCTCGTGAGCAGATAGATTACAACAAAAGAAATGTTATGTTAACCCATCAGTTTTATATGCCAAGGAGCGGAACTATTGAGAGGACGGATTCGGAGATTGTTACGGTCGGTATGCTGGACAATATTTCGGCGGATCAGCTTTCGGCATTTGAGTATGTGGCGATGGGGCACATTCACAGACCGCAGAAGTGCGGAGGTGAGCAGATGCGTTACTGTGGAACACTGATGCCTTATTCTCTCAGTGAGGAAAAGGATGAAAAGTCGATCACGATGGTGACGCTCGGTGAAAAAGGTTCCAAGCCGGAGATAGAGACGATTCCGGTAAAACCGCTCCGCAGAGTAAGGAAAATCAAAGGGACGACGCAGGAGATTCTCGGAGCCGCGGAGCCGGGATTTGGCAGCACCGATGATTATGTTTCCATCACGGTGACGGACGAACATCCGGGACGTTTTGTACGGGAAGAATTGGGAAGCAGATTTTCTCACATCTTGGAAATACGGTTTGAGAACAGTCATATAAAGGAACTGATCGGAGACGGAAGTGATGCACCGCTTTCGCAGGATTATTTTGAGATGTTTGCGCAGTTTTATGAAATGCGCAACGGAGAAACCATGAGTGAACAGGAAACGTGCATTTTAGCGCAGCTTCTCAATGAGAGTCAGGAGGAAGAGGAATGAAACCGATATCACTAACTATTTCCGCTTTCGGCTCCTATGCAGACTGTGAAACTCCGATTGATTTCACGCATGTTTCCGAGGGGATTTTTTTAATCAGCGGCGATACGGGGGCAGGAAAGACCACCGTGTTTGATGCGATTACATTTGCGCTTTACGGCATGACCAGCGGCGGTGAACGCAGCGGAAATATGATGCGCAGTCATTATGCGGCGCCGACAAAGGAAACCTTTGTACAGTTTACGTTCTCTTATGACGGACGGGTTTACACCGTGTTCCGGAGTCCGCAGTATGTACAGGAGAAGGTGCAAAAAAACGGCGAGACAAAGCTGCAGGAACGCAAGGAAAAGGCGTGGCTGGAATACCCGGACGGTACGCGCAGCGAAGGGCGTCTTCGCGAGGTTAATCAGGAGATTACCGCACTGGTCGGGCTTGATTTTGAGCAGTTCACCCAGATTGCGATGATAGCACAGGGTGATTTTATGAAGCTTCTCCGGGCAAAGACGGAGGAGAAAAAGAAAATTTTTTCCAAGCTGTTTCACACGGACGGCTGTTTTGTGTTGCAGGAAAAATTAAAACGTGAGAAGAAGCGTTTGGAGGAGCAGCTTTCTGACAATGAGCTTCTTTGCAGCAAACAGATAGAACAAAGCGGATTGCAGTGGGAGGATTCCATGTCTCTGGCCTCACGCCTTTCTTTGCAGGGCGGAGAAATTTTGGAGCAGCTGGATCTTCAGGTAAAAGACTGTGAGTCTCTGCGCAAAGAGCAAGGAAAAGAAAAGGAAAAGCTGGATAAGGAAAGCAGGGAAGTACAACTTTTGGCGGAAGAGCTTTCCAAGGCAGCGCAGCAACAGGAAAAAGCCCGGACAGAGCAAAAGAAGGCGGAGACCGATCAGGAGAAAATACAGCAGGAACTTGCATCTGCCAAGGAGCGTCTGGAAAAAGCCAAGCGTGATATGGCGGAGCACCGGGATGAATATGCTGCGCAGATTGCCCTGCTGAAAAATACGTTGCCGAAATATGAGGAATGTGACCGTTGGAAGGAGAAAAAAGAGACCGTTCTTCGTGCGCAGGATACGTGTAAAAAAGCTCTGGACGCATTGACAAAGCAGTGCGAAGAGCAGGAACAGCAGCTCCGGGACTACATGGAAAAAATCCGTGGTGGCGGCGGTTGCGAAGAAAGATTCGGAGAGATTACCGCACGCAGACAGCAGCTTGCGGAACAATATAAGAGAATACAGAAGTTGCATGAGGATGCGGATGGGCTTGCCGAAATCCGACAGGCTTTCGAAACGGCCAGAGATTTGGCGGGGGAAGCCCAGCGGATTCACAGGGAAGCAAGGCAGAGTGCAGATGATATGCAGGACCGTTTTCTGATGGGATATGCGGGGATTTTGGCAGAGCAGCTTGAGGAAGGGGCGGCTTGTCCGGTTTGCGGTTCCCGTTCTCATCCGGAGAAGGCGGCCATATCTGTGGATATTCCGAGACAGGAAGAAGTGGAAGAAGCCAAGGCAAAGGAAAAAGCGGCGGAGGAGAAATCCTATTCTCTGTCGGAAAAAGCAGCGGCTGCAAAAAAAGAATATGAAAACTACAGAAAGCATGTAGCGGAAGCATTGGCGCAGGAAACCGGCAATACACCGAGTGACCGGGAGGAGGATGAAACTCTCCGGATGTCTGCACTAAAGCTGTATCAGTCGGCAGGTGACAAAAAGAGCCTATGCGAGGAACAGTATGTGCAGGCGGAGCAGCTGGTGCAGGCTTATCGCACATGGGTGAAAGAGCGCGAAGTGCTGGAAGAGTCCTTGGGACAATTGCGGCAAAAGAAAGAGAGCGCCGGCGAGCAATATGCGCAGGCGACCAAAGATGCGGCGGCAACTGTCGCGGCATACGATGCGGCGAAGGAAGGGCTTTTGTATGGCAGTGCCGGGGAGGCGGAACAGGTCATCGCCGGGAAAGAGCAGTGTCTGAAAGCATTGGAGAAAGAGGCAGAGCAGGCGCGGGCATCCCACGAAAAATGGCTCGGCGAGCAGGCGCTTTTGACGGGAAGAAGAGAGGAACTGGAAAGAGCGGTCAGTGAGGCGGAGAAAGAATATGCATCCAAACAGCGGAAAGCAGAGAAGTGTTTAGGTACGGATGATCCGGATGCGATTGCGCAAAAACTCAGTCAGATGCGTAAAGACATCAAGCAGATGGAGAATACGCTTTTTGGCTACGTGACGGAAATAGATAAAAAGAAGAACATCCGGAAAGAGATGGAAAGCTTGCTTGATGAACGGACGGTTCTCTATGAAAAGCTTGCTCCGATTGAAAAACTGTATGTCACAGCGACGGGAAGACAGAGCGGGAAAACAAAGCTTGATTTTGAGACTTATGTGCAGCGCCGTTATTTGGAACGGATTCTGTACGAGGCTAACCGGCGTTTTATGGAAATGACAGGAGGACAGTTCCTGCTTCGCATGAAGGATATGGATATGGCCGGACAAAAGGTCAATGAGGGCCTGGATCTCATGGTTTACTCTACCGTGACGGGAAGCAGCCGTGATATTGCAACGCTTTCCGGAGGAGAGTCCTTTATGGCAGCACTGTGTCTGGCTCTTGGACTTGCGGATGTGGTAAAACGTTCTGCGGGAAGTATTCATATGGATATGATGTTTGTGGATGAAGGATTCGGCTCCCTGGATGACCATGCGAGAGGACAGGCGGTTCACATGCTGCAGGAGCTCGCCGTGGCAGAGGGCGGAACCGGCCGGATGATCGGCATTATTTCCCATGTGGCGGAATTGAAACAACAGATAGGGAACATACTCTATGTAAAGAAGACCGAAACAGGAAGTTCCATTCGGTGGAAGGAATAATGGAAAAAAAGACAAGGTTGCTTTGTGCAACCTTGTTTTTTACGATAGCTGGGAATTATCTTTCTTTAGTTTTTGGATTTCGGCCTTTAGAGCGGCGATTTCATTATCCTTCTTTGCGATTTCATTATCTTTCTCAATCATCGCTTTTTCATGTTCCTTTTGCATAATTTCAACATCAAGTAACAAAGATTCATCCGTCATTTCGTTCATCTCCTCCATTTCTTCATAGTGGGAATAGATGTGTTTGTATAGTTTGTGCGCAAGTCTGCGCAGTTTTATAGCATCATCGACAGTGATGTCGCCTGCTTCCAAATTAATTTGAATTGCTTCGAGTATATCATGCTTAATAAGGTGTTGCAAGGCACAAAGATTTTCCGGTGTGCGTGATTTTTCGATTGCTTTTCGGAGTTTCAAAAGTTCGAACGGAATTAGAATAATCATTTTTTTCTTGGTTAGTTGTTCGGATGTGGAATCTAAATATTTAAACGTTGTTACTTTATAGGGGAAGATTCCTTGCGGGCCGAAATCAAGGTTGAGTATGTATTCGTCGGGAGCCGGGGATTTGGAATAGAGCAGGATGATTTTAGGTTCCGGGAAATGGAGTGTCTGAGAGGTTAAGTCGTCCGAATGTTGGTTGACACTTTGCTTGCGGGCATGTCCGAAACCGTAGTCAAATACGCGAAGTACAATATTTTCATCCAAACTCATTTGAGCCTCGATGTGATAGCTGCGGCTTTGATTATCATGGCTGATGGTTATGATAGTGTCTGCAAGGCAAGTGCGCATATCGTCACCGACGTGTTCGGTCCAGTTGTAGGTGATGGTTGCATCGGTTGGATGGTTTGTTTCAAACAAGCCATTGATGAGGTTGATAATGGCAGTGGATGAAAGAGTGAGGATTTTTTTGAAAACCTTGTCATAGAGTTGATAGACTGTGTCTGTGTTAGAATTTGACATATTTAATGCCCTCCTTTGATATGAAATTAGTTGATCTGTGAAAATGCGGCGAGTTGCCAAAGACTCCGCTAAAGGATACGGGGGTATCCGCGGATGAGATTTTCACGAAAATGATAGTGAAAAGTATAATGTATAGCTCGAAAAGTGTCAAGGCATACTATTGCGTATTTTGACGAAATATAATTAGGCAACTGTACGTCATTCCGTCTTTGTGCTAAAATAACAGCAATAGGCAATACTACATATAGAATGAGTATTAACGGAGGAATCAGTATGAGAATAGGAATGGGATACGACGTACACCGCATGGTGGAAGGCAGAAAGATGATTATCGGAGGCGTGGAAATTCCTTATGAAAAGGGACTTCTCGGACATTCGGATGCCGATGTTCTGCTTCATGCCATCAGCGATGCGCTGCTCGGTGCAGCTGCCCTCGGCGATATCGGAAAGCATTTTCCGGACACAGACCCGGCGTTCAAGGACGCAGACAGCTTAAAGCTTCTTGCCCGTGTCGGCGAACTGCTTGAGGAAAACAGCTATTTCATCGAGAATATTGACGCGACCATTATTGCACAGAAGCCGAAGATGCGTCCTTATATCGATCAGATGCGTGAAAACATCGCAGGTGCTCTCGGCATTGAAGTCAACCAGGTCAATGTCAAAGCGACGACCGAGGAAGGGCTTGGCTTTACCGGCGCCATGGAGGGAATCAGTTCCCAGGCTATCTGTATGCTGATCAGTCCGTCCAATCTTGTGGCGGAGGATGTGACCGCAAGAGGATGTGAGGGATGCCCGGGGTGCGGGAAACGATAAGTTCTGATACGTTCGACGTGATTTGGTGCTGTGGCGAGATTTATATGGCGCAATTTAGCGTCGTGGGCATATATCAAATAATTGCAGGAAAGTTCCCAAGATTTTTTGTAAATTTGGGAACTTTTTTGTTGCTTTTTTCATTTATGCCAAATTGCGCAAAATCAGAGGAGAAATAAAGATAAAATGCTTAATATCTTGGGTATTTTTGACTAATTTTTTTCTATGTGCCCACGCGTCGCCGGAAAAGGAATCGGAATGCCGGAAAAACAATCAGACCGCCGAAAAGTGCCTGTCTACTTGACGAAAATATCGGGGGAGGGATAAAATAGAAATACAAAAAAATAAGGGGGTTTAAAACACATGAAAAAACGTTTTATAGCAGTTGTGATGGCGCTTACACTTGTGCTGGCAACCGGAAGTCCGATGAGTTTGCTGGCTGAGAATACGTCAAAGCAGGTTGCAGACAATCAGCAGGCAGAGATGATTTTCCCGGAGAATGAAACTGACACTAAGGAAGCCGACAACAAAAAGACCGGCGAGACAGAAGTGGTGAAGCCGGAAAAGCGGTGTGATTTGTCTCATGTGGGAGACTTGGAAATGGAATCGGTTGCGGTTACGGATCAGTCAAAGAGTGAAGTTTCTATTACTGGTGAAATGCCGTATCGGGTATTCAAGTTCGTTCCAGAGGAGACGAAAACATACAATTTCTTTGCAGACTCGGAAGGGGATACGTATGTATATCTATATCAGAAAAATGAATCTGAATATGTACAGCAGGGTGATTCAAGTAGTTGGGATGATACAGATGAGGAAGGTGCCTTTTCTGGGGCTTATGAATTGGCGGCAGCTGAGACTTACTATTTTCTCGTATCGTTCTATTGGGATGACGAGATAGGAAACTTTAATTTTTATTTAAGCTCTACCTGCACAAATGCAGAGGAATTCGCATTTGCAGGAAAAGAAGTTACCGGCAAAACGATTACTAACATTCCGAGGCATGTATTCTATGATTATGAGGATATTGAATACATTGATGTGGAGCTGATGGATTTATCCCAGATGTGTATTAATTACACTTTTAATGATGAAAGCACCTATGCAAGAAATATCAAAAATTATGAGTGTAGCTCGTTGTCCAGATCATATGATGGTGTGACAGAAATCATCGGAAAGAGCTTTACCGTTATGGGAGATACCTATGATGTGTATTGGAAATACGTGAAATATGAAGATGACTGCTTTTATGTAGATACAGCGAATGAGGACAATGCACTTTGCATCAATATTAACGGGAATCCTTATGATGAGTATCCGTTGGAAATCAGAGAAAATCCGATAGCTTCCATCAGTTTAAACAGTGCATATTACAGTGCAAATAATAAAGTTTTTATATCCAATTTAAATTGTTGGTACAACCCGCTGGATATGTCAGAATTTGTACTTACAGCTACCAAGACGGACGGAACCACCTATGATATGACATGGGAGGATGGAGAACTTGTAGGTTGTGAAGAAGGCATGAGTACAGATTATTCTACATCGTTTGAAAATACGTATTATCATCCAGAATCCACTTATACATATTACAGTATGGGAGATAATACACTGACGGTCGGCTACGCCGGAAAAACAGCGACCTTTGATGTTTATTTGTACGGGGTACACAAATTTGAGGCAGTTGCACCGATTGTGAGCTCACTTGATGTTTATCCGCATGAAGCGGATGAAAGTCATCCGTCCATGGGAAATTTGAAACTGAAAGTCTATTTTACGGATGGGACAACAGAGATTGCTGAAGTGAATTATAATTCCAGCGGTTGCGTTGAGTGGAGAGGTGGCATTTACGGTATATACAAGAGTTTGGGTAATTATATGCTCGCTTATCAAAATGCAGAAACCGGTATGGGTGAGCACTGCGATGTCGGTGACTATACGACAAAATCCTACGATACTTACCCGGGACTGAAAACCCTTACACCGGGCAGCAGTACTTTTGTAAAAGTGACACCGGACAATCCTCATGTAGTATTTAAATTTGTTCCGTCTGTGACAGCAAAATATATTTGCTACAGTACAACAGATGATGCTAAGGAAATCGATTCGACGGAGTCCAGAGATACTTATGTGACTTTATATGAAGGCGATAAACTTTTGGATGAAAATGATAATGCTACAGAAGATAATAACAATTTTTTCATTGAAAGAGAATTGGTTGCCGGAAAAACATATTATTTTGTAACAAATGAGTGTAATGAGTACAGAACCTGTGAATATACCGTACACTTTAAAGTTTCTACATTGCTTCCGCAGACAATCACAGCACCGGCAAGTATTACAAAGAGTACAGCCGATGCATCGTTTAATCTGGGAGCCAAAGCGCTCGGCGGAGCGAAGCTGACTTATGTTTGCAGCAACCCTTCCGTAGCAAAAGTGGATAACAACGGAAATGTCACAATCGTGGATGCAGGTTCAGCAACTATCAGCGTTACAGCAGCGGCGACAGATGTTTATGCTGCAGCGACAAAGAAAATCAATCTTACGGTAACGAAGGCAAAGAACTACATTACGGTGAAGGAAGAGTTTAATAAAGTACACGGTTCAAGAACCTTCAAGCTGAATGCTAAGTCCGGCGGTAAGATGACTTACAAAACAAGCAACAAGAAAGTGGCAACTGTAGACAAGAAGGGCAGAGTCACAATCAAAAAGTGCGGACAGGCTGTGATTACTATCACATCCAAAGTAAAGGGAATCAGCGATGCGACCAAGAAGGTTGTAATCAATGTAGTTCCGAAAAAAGCAGCACTCAAATCTTTAAAGAGCAGCAAAGCCGGACAGATGACGGTTTCTTGGAAGAAACAGAGTGAAGCAAAAGGATATATCATTGAGTATTCTACGGATAAGAAGTTTAAAGTGAATGTGACAACCGTACAGGTTAAGAAAAACAAAACGACTTCCAAGACATTTAAAAAATTGAAAAAAGGTACTACCTATTATGTGCGCGTAACGGCCTATACAAATGTGGATGGTAAGCCGATGAAAGGAAGCACTTCCAAGGCAAAGAAAGTCAAAGTAAAAAAATAGAAAGTAATTGACAAAAAGCGGATTTTTGCATATCCTAAGGGAAGAGATATGCAAAGGCTGTGAACGAAAAGAGTAGCTGCAGAACCTATTGAAAGAGAGTGACCGTCATCGGCTGAAAGCGGTCATCATGCGGAGGCAGTGAAGTGCATTCGGGAGCCGGCTTGCGGAAGCAGTAAATCATGTGTCATCAGATATACCGGTTTACATAAGTATGCAAGCCCGTTTCATCCACGTTACGGATTTCGAGCGTTGAGAACTTCGCAGAGCAGATTCATTTTGGCAGCGAAGTTTCAAAAGTAGAGTGGAACCGCGATACAAGTCGTCTCTATACATGGTATAGAGACGGCTTTTTTTATGGAAAATGAAAGGAAAAACATGGGCTATATCAGCAGAATCAAGGAAGAAATCAAGGTCATAAGGCAGCGTGACCCGGCGATTCATTCCAACATGGAAGTGTTTTTATATCCGAGCTTTAAGGTGATGCTTCACTATCGGCTGGCGCATAAGATGTATCTGAAAAAGCATTATTTTCTGGCTCGCTGGATTTCTCAGAGGGTAGCGCGGTAAACCGGAATTGAAATTCATCCGGGTGCGCAGATCGGAAAGGGATTTTTTATCGACCACGGAAACGGCGTAATCATCGGTGAGACGACCATCATCGGCGATAACGTGACGCTTTATCAGGGCGTGACGCTGGGCGGTACCGGAAAGGAACAGGGCAAACGTCATCCTACCATCGGAAACAACGTGATGATCAGTGCAGGTGCCAAGGTGCTCGGCTCGTTCAAAATCGGAGACAATTCCAAAATCGGAGCCGGAAGTGTTGTTTTGGAGGAGGTTCCTCCGAACTCGACCGTAGTCGGTGTTCCGGGGCGTGTGGTGAAGCGCAACAATATATCCCTTCCGCAGGATGAGATGGATCAGGTACATCTCCCGGACCCGGTAAAGGAGGACATTGCGCAGCTGCGTGAGTCAAATGACTTGCTGACAAACCGCTTAATTGAACTTGAAAATGAGATAAAACAGATGCAGAAAGGAAACAGTGATGGAAAATAAAGTAAAGATTTATAACACACTCACAAGAAAAAAAGAAGACTTTGTACCAAACGTGGAAGGCAAAGTAAATATGTATACGTGCGGACCGACGGTGTATCATTTTGCACACATCGGAAACCTGCGCAGCTACATCATGGAGGATGTGCTTGAAAAAACGCTCCGTTATGCAGATTATGACGTGAAACGTGTCATGAATATCACGGACGTGGGACACCTTGCTTCCGATGCCGATACCGGGGAAGATAAGATGCTCAAGGGTGCGAAGAGAGAAAATAAGACGGTCATGGAAATTGCCAAATTCTATACAGACGCATTTTTCTCTGATTGTGCAAAGCTCAATATTAAGACGCCGGACGTGGTGGAACCTGCGACCAACTGTATTGATAACTTCATTGAAATGATTGAAAAGCTTCTGGAAAAAGGATACGCTTATCAGGCGGGAGAGAATATTTATTTTGACACATCCAAACTGGATTCCTACTATGTGTTCGGAAATCAGAATGAGGAAGAGCTCATGGTTGGTGTGCGCGACGATGTGACGGAAGATGAAAATAAGAAGAACAAAAATGACTTTGTGCTTTGGTTTACCAAATCTAAGTTTGAAGATCAGGCGCTGAAATGGGACAGTCCGTGGGGCGTCGGATATCCGGGCTGGCATATTGAGTGCTCCTGCATCAGCATGAAGCATCTCGGCGAATACATGGATATTCACTGCGGAGGCGTGGACAATATGTTCCCGCACCATACAAATGAAATCGCACAGTCGGAGGCGTACCTCGGACACAAATGGTGTAATTACTGGTTCCATGTACATCACTTAAACGACCAGTCAGGAAAGATGAGCAAGTCCAAGGGAGAGTTTTTGACGGTTTCCCTGTTGGAAGAAAAAGGATACGATCCGCTTGCTTACCGTTTCTTCTGTCTGCAGTCCCATTACAGAAAACCGTTGATTTTCTCGTTTGAGGCACTGGATCAGGCAACAGGAACTTATAAGAAATTAAAGAAACGTATCGCAGAGCTTTCCAAAGAAGGAACAGCAGATGCAGCGGTTGTGAAAGAATACAAAGACAAATTCGTGGAGGCGGTCGGAAACGATATGAATACTTCCATGGGCGTTACACTTGTGTATGATGTTTTGAAAGCAGACATCGACGATGCGACAAAACGTGCAATCATTGAAAGCTATGACTATGTACTCAGCCTTAATCTCTTAAAGGAAGAGGAAGCAAAGGAAAGCGGTGTGGACGCAGAGCTGGAAGCATTTGTGCTCGCCAAGATTGAGGAGCGCAAGGCGGCAAAGAAGGAAAAGAACTTTGCCCTTGCAGATGCCATCCGTGACGAGCTTTTGGAAAAAGGTATTGTAATCAAAGATACAAGAGAAGGAGTCGTATGGGAGAGAGCTTAAGTCTGCTTGGGCAGATCAAGGAAGAATTTCAGTGCGAGCCGATAGATGTGCGAACATATTCACCGCTGACACTTGCGTTTATCGGTGACTGCGTATTTGACCTGATTATCCGGACGGTCGTTGTGGAACGCGGGAATCGCGCGGCAAATGGTTTACATAAAACCAAAAGTGCCATTGTAAAAGCGCAGACCCAGGCGGAGATGATCGAGGCACTTTTGCCGGAGCTGACCGGCGAGGAAGAGTCCGTTTACCGGAGAGGGCGAAATGCCAAATCCTACACGACGGCGAAAAACGCTTCTGTCGGCGATTATCGCAAGGCAACCGGATTCGAGGCGCTGATTGGATATTTGTATTTACAGGACGATATGGACCGGGTGCTTTATCTTGTGAAAAAAGGACTGCAGGAAAAAGGAATTGAAATATAGACGCTTGCCCGGACCGGGCAGAAAGAGGTTACTATGCGTTACGAAGAATTTACAATTGAAGGCAGAAATGCGGTGATTGAGGCGTTCCGCAGCGGGAAACCGATGGACAAGGTTTTCATGCTCGACGGATGTCAGGACGGACCGATGATGACGATAAGGCGCGAAGCCAAAAAGCATGATGTCATGATCAAATATGTGTCCAAGGACCGGCTGGATCAGATATCGGAGACGGGAAAACATCAGGGCGTCATCGCTTACGCCGCAGCTTATGAATATGCGCAGGTGGATGACATTTTGGAAAATGCCCGCCAAAAAGGCGAGCCGCCGTTTGTCATTCTTCTTGACAATATTGAGGACCCGCACAATCTCGGAGCCATTATCCGTACCGCCAATCAGGCCGGAGCACACGGGGTGATTATTCCGAAAAACCGCGCGGTGGGACTGACTGCAACGGTGGCAAAGGCGTCCGCAGGAGCCTTGAACTATACACCGGTGGCAAAGGTCACCAATATTTCCAAGACAATCGAAGAACTGAAAAAAGAAGGACTTTGGTTTGTCTGTGCCGACATGGACGGTGAGGTGATGTACCGTCTGGATCTGAAAGGGCCGATCGGGCTTGTCATCGGAAATGAAGGTGAGGGAATCAGCCGTCTTGTTAAAGAAAAGTGCGATTTCACGGCGACCATACCGATGAAGGGAGACATCGATTCGCTCAATGCCTCCGTGGCAGCAGGAGTTCTGGCTTATGAAATTGTGAGACAGAGAATGGGGATGTAGCCGGCAGAAACCGGAGAAGAGGATTTGGCAGTGAAAGCAAAATACGAAAATTTGAAAGACGAAGAGCTGATTATGCAGCTTCGCGAGGGAAATCAAGAAGTCATGGATTACCTGATGGACAAATATAAAAATCTTGTCCGGAGCAAGGCAAAGTCCATGTACATTCTCGGTGCGGATACAGAGGATCTCATCCAGGAGGGGATGATCGGGCTTTTTAAGGCGGTCAGAGATTATGACTTCGGACGCGATGCAGGATTTTATACATTTGCAGATCTTTGTATATCCCGTCAGATTTATACGGCGGTGCAGGCGTCGGGACGAAAAAAGCATATGCCTCTGAATACCTATATTTCTTTTTACAGCAAAGTGGCAGATGAGACAGGAGATGACGGTCAGGCGGTTCATTTGGAAAATGTGTTGGAATCCGAGGACAAAAACCCGGAGGAGAAGCTGATTGACCGGGAAAATGTAGAGTATATCGAGCAGATTATCCAGTCGCAGCTCAGTTCCATGGAACGCCAGGTAATCGATCTTTATCTGACGGGAATGGCGACCGCAGAAGTGTCCAGAGTGCTCGGTATTGATGAAAAATCCGCAGACAATGCGTTGCAGAGAGCAAAAGCAAAAATCCGCAAAGCGATCAAAGAAAAATAATTTGACGAAGTAACGCAGGATGTTATACTATAGTGTAGAAGTGTATTTAACTATCAAATCTTAAAAATAGAAAGAAAAGGGTGGAGAGAACAATGGAAAGAAACGATCCGAATACAAGAATCAGAGAGAAAATTTACAAAGAGCTGAAAGTAACATTTTTAAGTGTTGAGCAGCAGATCCGCGAGATGGAAGAACACAGAACAGAGCTTGAAGTAAAGTGTGAACTGTTTGAACAGTGTCTTACCAATTACCTTCTCAGCAGCGGAAGCGATGTAGTAAAAGAGCATCTTATGACAGCAAAGACAGAAATCGCGACCTGTGAGCTTGAACTTGAAAAATTAAAAATGACAAGAGATGCATACAAGATCGAAATCGAGATGTATGAAACTATGAAATAGTACATATCAAAATAAAACTGAGAGCAGGTCGCTCTCAGTTTTTTTATGCAGAAACTTCAAAATTGTGACGGAAAAAAAGATCGGAGTAATAATCCAATTGGTTTTTGATGGAAGAATCCAAAACTTTTATCCATCTTTCGGGTATGTTTTCGTAACCGTAAAGTGCGCCGGCCAGACAGCCGGTGATAGCACCGATCACATTGGTGTCGCCGCCGGCATTGACCGCTTCCACGACAGCATCTTCCATACAATTTGTATGACTCAAGTGGAACAAAGCACGATCCAACGTGTTTTGTACATGGCGGATCGGAGTAAAATCGCAGGTTGAGTGAACGGTCTTGTCGAAGGTGCCTTCCATACAGGAATACAGTTGCAGGTAAAAGTCTGTCACAGCCTTGTCACAGACCGGATTGTTGTGTGTCATCCGACTTAAATACAGAACGGAAGAGAGCGGGGCTCCGGTCAGAATGAGCGGAAGAGTCTGTAACAGACTTCCATTGCTGTAACGCTCTCTTGGCTCAATGTTTGAGCTGTCCGCTGCGTAGGAAAACCAGTCGGAATACGGGGCATTTTTGCAATGCTCGATGACATTGCGGCAACACAGATCCATGTCTCTCGGGCGGCTGTCGAGCCAATCGGAAAGTTCCTGACAGCAATTTTGAAAAAATAAACTGCCCAAACCGATGCGGGTGTCAAACCGCGGTGTTTTTTCAAGAGCTCTGCATACGCACAGTGTTATTTCGGTTGGGTCGGAAACTTCACCCGGAAAAAGATTTAACCATCCGCCTCCGACGAGATCTTTATGCAGTTTGTATTTTTTTTGGATTTCAGATTGATACATGAATTCTGTGGATGTGCCCAGAGAATCACCGATGGCCATGCCATATAGACTGCCTTTGATTTTAAATTTTAATGCTTTATACATAGCGTCCCCTCCTTTTGCATATGATTATATCATACTTTCATTATAACTGAAAGTCTTCTTTTCACATTATCCTTTAAAATTGAATGAAAGGAGAAGTGAACATGGGGCAGAAACACTCAAAACAGTATAAAATCATAGGGCAGGCGATTCAGAAATATCGCAAGCAAAAAGGAATGACGCAGGAACAGCTTGCGGATGAAGCCTGTATCAGTATCAGCTATCTGACAAAGATTGAGGCGATGAACTGTGATCAGCCGTTTTCGTTGGAAGTGCTGCTCGATATTACGGAGGTACTCGGAGTGTCTATTCATCAGTTGCTGGAAGGAATCGAATAGGAATACATTTTGTTTTTAGATAGAAAAAAACCGGACAATGTTGTCCGGCTTTTTTGATGCAAGCTGCCTAGCGGAATCGAACCGCCGACCTCCGCCTTACCAAGGCGACGCTCTACCGACTGAGCCAAGGCAGCATACAAATTAATTACCGAACGATATTGTATCAAAGAAAGCATCCTTTGTCAAACAAAAAACTAGATTATATATGTGAAATGTGGTAATATCAAGATAATTAGGCAGGAGGGATGAAAAAGTATGAATCATGTGCTTCTTGTAAAAAAATATTTGGCAGATAATGAGAGAAAAATCAACAATCTTCTTCGTTGGTTTCCGCTTGCATTTATTTTGTTGTGCCCGGCATTATTGATAGCGAGTCAGGCCGGCGTCCTGTTGTTTGATCTGTCTTTTTGGATCAAGATATGTATAGTGATTGCAGTTCTTTGTATTTTTCCATCTGTATTTGTACACTATTCTTATAATGAGACATTAAATCGTTGCGTATGTCTTTCTGTACTGGAGATTATGACCTGTCTGGTGGCAGTGATTGATGCGATTCATATTTCAGGTCTGTTTTTGTTCGTTCCGCTGATCAGTATATTGTATTTGGACCGGACGGTGTTTTTACATACGGCTCGCAATTGCTTTGCGGTGATGGTGATTTTAAAAGTCGGGGATATGATTTATCGTTATCAGGAATCGATCCGGACGGATAGGGTATATGAAGCGGACTATATGGCTTTTGTTTCGCTTGTGCTGGAATATTTTCTTATTGCTGTGGCGTTGTATTTTATATTGCAGTGGTTCGATGAGATGGTTTCTTCCGGGTACAAGCTTCAGAATCGCGGAGACGGTACTTATACTACGGCTGCGGCAGTGATTCAGGAGCACTTCCATGAGGAAAGTTATAATACAAAGGGATGCTTTCTTGATGTGGGGCACAGGGTAGAAAGTCTGATTCGCGGCAAAAGCAAGAAGTTCAGCCTGCATATAGATGATCAGTTGCCGAGTCAGTTTAAGGGAGATTCGGAAAAGATTAAATTGGCATTGATCAATCTTTTGTCCGATTTTGTCCAGTATACCGAAAACGGTGAAGTGACACTGGATGTTTCTTATGAAAAGGGTATCACGCCGAAAAAAGGGCAGAATATTACATTAGTATGTAAGATACAATCAAATGAAGACTTATCGGAAGATTTCCGTTATGGTAATGCCTTGGGATTTGCCCTTGCAAAAAATATGATTCAGAAGATGGATGGTATTCTTTTAAACAAATCGGGTGGTAATCCTTATGTGACCAGCTATATAGTTTCGTTCCAGCAAATGGTTGACAGCGGCGAGACAATCAGTCAAATGCGTGCTTCCCACAGGAGAGAACAGGAGATGCTCATTGCAGATTCCCGTAAAAAGGCAGAAAACCTTATGTATGTGAAGGCCGGTAAGGCTTTGATCGTAGACGACAATGAAATGAACCAAAAACTGGTGGCAGCAATTTTGAAGTCTTATGGTTTGGATTCCGTTTGTGTGTCTTCGGGAGATGAGGCGATAAAAGTAGTACAGTCCAAAGAGTTTAATTTGGTGGTTCTTGACTATATGATGCCGATCAAGGGAGGTTTGCAGATTGCCAAGGAGCTGCGTCAGTTGGGGGATCCGTATTTTGAAGAACTTCCGCTCATTGCAATGACGTCCAATAACACGGAAGAGTCCAAGATGATGTTCTATGACAATAAGTTTGCAGAAGTGATTTCCAAACCGATCAAAGAGGATGAATTGCGTCTGGCGATTGCTCTTTGTATGTGTCTGTAGGAGGAACCGATGAATCGGATAGATAAATTTTTAACTGAATTTGATCAAAAGGGAAAAGTGTTAAGTGCGCTGCTCAGCGTGCTGACACTTTTTGCTATGTTAGGAAGCATAGCACCGCATCTGTATGAAGGGATACCGAAATATACAGAGTGGATATGCGGTCTGACGACATGGAATGCATATAATAAGCAGGCGGATATTTATATCATACAGGCGGTGCTGTTTGGATTGCCGTGTCTGTTTTGTTTGTTTGCAGTCGGTTACGTGGCGTGGAAACGGGTTTTCGGACAGGACAAGCACGGTCTGCTTTGGATCATCACATATTGTGCGGTGCTTTGTCTGTTTTTTATCGGAAATCCATATGCGTATATGTATTTGATACTTTGGTTAGTGCTGTTTGCCTGTTATATCTATATGGGAAAAAGGAAGTGCCCGGAGCAGTTCGGTCCGGCGGTGTTGTCGGTCTTTACGGCCGGACATGTTATTATGGCCGTCGCACTTTGCCTGAGTTTTTTTGCTCCTTCTTTGGGAGGGCTTTGGCAAGAAAATGAGATGCTGTTTCCGGTTGTTTTAGGTCTTCTTTTAGCCCTGAGTGTATTTGTAAGGCCCGGAGGAAAGGTGCAGGCTGTTATGTTGTGGGCACAGATTTTTCTGCCGCTTGCGTGGCTGGGATTTGTACATTTTCGTTATCG
>JAZSMO010000030.1:0-110879 GCA_045535935.1 Lachnospiraceae bacterium
TTTTTTAGAATTTTCAGGGTTGCATTGCTGTTTATTTGTCAAGGTTCTGCGTTAACATCGCTTAACGCAACTCTGATATAATATCATGCGTTTTTCGCTCTGTCAACACCTTTTTCAGAAGTTTTTTCTTTTCTTCTGACCACCTCTTTTGCGGTGGGTTTTTATCATATCATTGCCCTTTTTCTTTGTCAACCTGTTTTTTAATATCCGTTGATCTTTTTATTATGGGCGAAAAAAAGGAATCTCAAACCAGTTAAGATTCTTCTTTTCGATAGATATGAAACGGAGAAAGAGGGATTTGAACCCTCGCGCCGCGTGAACGACCTACACCCTTAGCAGGGGCGCCTCTTCAGCCTCTTGAGTATTTCTCCTTACTGCTGAACTCTATCCTCTACCAATATAAAGTTCTCGTCACATGTGACGCAAATGTTATTATACATAACACAATTTTGTTTGTCAATGTGGTTTTTAAAGTTTTTTCAAACCTAATTACTGCTACCATATTCTGCAATTGCGGACTCGATGCGATGCTTTACTTCTTCGGCAATTTCATTTGATTTCATATCTTTATACTCTTCATAACACATCGGAGGAAGGTAAATTAATTTTACAGTCACCTTGCGAATGGAGTTTTCATCAAAGGGAACAAAAGAGTCGACCAGTGCACACGGAACAATCGGACATTTCGCTTTTTGTGCTGCCTTAAAACTTCCACCTTTGAAATCCAAAAGCTTATTTCCGTTACGACTTCTTGTTCCTTCGGCAAATATAATGTAGTTTCGACCTTCTTTGACTTCTTTTGCAACCTGGTTGATTACCTGCATAGACTGACGGATATCCTCTCTATCCATAGCCAAAGACCCTGTGGCTTCCAATGCCTGTTTCAATAATATGATATCCTTCGCTTCTTTTTTTATAACAACGGCAAAAGGTTTTGGACTACTAACATAAAATGTAAGAACATCAAACAGTCCCTGATGGTTTGGATAATAAATAAATCCATCTTCTTTCGGAACATTTTCCTGCCCATGTACTTCCAAAGTAATATTTCCCGCCTGAATTCCATGTCGGGCGATAATCTTTGCACGTTCAAAACCTTTTGTATAATCCCCGTTATAATGCTTGGACTCCCACCATAGGCGGAAAAACACATAGGGTACGATTAAAATTTTTCGAATGACCATCAATGCAATGCGCATGGGTATACCTCTTTCTGTTCCTTATTATAAACTAGATGTAGTATAACATTATTTTAAATATACATATATATAGGAAGAAACTCATTTTTTTATGACTGTTAAACGGAAATTATTCTTCCTCACAGTAGTCATTTATCGCGGTTTCATATAAATTGTTCCCATCTTTATCCATAACAACAATTGCCGGAAAATCTTTTACCTGCAATTTGCGAATAGCTTCCGTACCTAAATCATCATATGCAATTACTTCCGAGGAGGTGATCGCTTTGGAAAGAAGTGCCCCTGCACCGCCGACTGCGGCAAAATAAACGGCCCCGTTTCTGATTACCGCATCTTTTACTTCTTCAGAACGTTTTCCTTTTCCGATCATTCCGGAAAGACCTAAATCAAGAAGCGCCGGTGTATACTTATCCATGCGGCTGGCCGTAGTCGGGCCGGCCGACCCAATTGCCTTCCCTTCTCTTGCCGGCGACGGCCCCATATAATATATAATATTTTCTTCCATATCAATAGGAAGTTCTTCTCCGGATAAAAGTGCATCATACATCCTTTTATGCGCAGCATCCCGCGCTGTATAAATGGTTCCCGTAATATACACATAATCTCCGCAACGAAGATGCTCTATGTCTTTTTTTGATAAAGGGGCATTGATATATTGATCCATAATCTATTTCCTTTTAAACGATTTTTCTCAAAACAAAAACAACAGCTATATCTCTCTGACACAATGTCTGTTTACATGACAACATATATTAACCGCAACCGGAAGTCCGGCAATATGTGTCGGATACGTATTAATATTAACAGCAAGTGCTGTATGAGATCCTCCCAGACCTCCCGGTCCGATACCTGATTTGTTGATACGGGTAAGCAGTTCCTTCTCCATCTCTGCAACATAAGGAATCTCTGATCGCTGATCCACAGATCTGGTCAACGCCTTCTTCGCCATGAGTGCACATTTCTCGAAAGTACCGCCGATTCCCACACCAACTACCATCGGAGGACATGCGTTAGGCCCCGCATCCCGTACTGCCGTTAAAATAGCTTCTTTTACACCTTCTTCGCCATCCGCCGGTTTGAGCATAAATACCCGACTCATATTTTCGCTTCCGAAGCCTTTCGGTGCAACCGTAATTTTCACCTTATCACCGGAAGTCATCTCATAATGGATGATTGCCGGCGTATTGTCCTTTGTATTTTCACGGAGCAAAGGATCTTTCACGACAGATTTTCGAAGAAAACCTTCTGTATAGCCCTGTCGGACACCTTCATTTATCGCATCCTCCAACAGGCCGCCCTCAAAGTGTACCTCTTGACCGATCTCAAGGAAAACAACCGCCATGCCTGTATCCTGACAAATAGGAATCATGTCCTCTCCGGCAATTTTGAGATTCTCCTGCAGAGAGGCCAAAACTTGTTTCCCTAATGGGGATTTCTCTCTGTCACAAGCGCATTTTAAAGCCCGGTTCATATCCGGCGTCAGATAATGGTTGGCTTCTATACACATTTCCTTTATGTTTTTGGTTAATTCCGACACATGAATGGTTCTCATGAAAAAATCCTTTCCATTTGCTTAACTCATATATTCTTCGTAATCTGCCTCACTTGCAAATAACATGTATGTATTTTCTACAAGTCCCATATAACCGTCTGCCACTGCATATCCCTTCATATTGTTTTCCTCCGAATTTCTTTTTTCTATTCGAAGTGTAACAAACACAAGGTCCGATTAGTTGGACTTTTAGCGAAGACATTCCATCAACAACTTTGTTCCGGTTACGCCTTCATCCTCCGCAATTAAAAGCAACTTCTGCTTCAAAAAAGGATTGAGCGCTTCTTTTACTTTTTCTTTATCACCGAGATCATAATTCTTATCTTCAAAAATTATAACAACTTTACTTCTGGCATGGAAGAGTTTCAAATAAGAAAAAAGATCCGACAGCTTCGCCCGGTAAAAAGTTCTTTCTTCCGCCTCCGGCTCAAAACACTTTCCGGTCTGCAGAAAAACAAGCGGTATGACTCTGTTCTCGAAGGTTCCGTCTTCTTTTACAAGAACAAAATTAAGACGCACATTGCGAAATACTTCATTGCTTCTTTTTAATGCATCGATAACTGCTTTCAGGTTTTCTTTCAAAGATATAATTTCAAGGCGGGAGGAGATGACAACCGTCATCTCCAGATTCCCGCCTCTGTAATTTCCCGGTACATGCAAAATATGATCCACCATTTTGGATATTTGTAACGCTTTTAAACCGGATATACTCAACTCACATCTCCAATTATTTCACAACTATCTTACGGAAATTCTTTTTACCGCGTTTCAATACAATTCCGTCTTCCGGAATCGCCGTTTTTGCAACAGCAGCATAAACATCCGTCACTTTTTCGCCGTCGATGGCCACACCACCCTGATCAATTGCTCTTCTTCCTTCGGAACGGGTAGCAACAAGTCCGGATTTTACAAGCATGGAAATCACATCAACGCTGTCCTCTTTAAAATCTTCCGCAGTAAGTTCGCAAGTCGGCATTTCTGCAGCACTTCCGCTGGAGAACAGTGCACGGGCGCTTTCCTGTGCTTTGTTTGCTTCTTCTTCCCCGTGAACAAGCTTAGTCAGTTCAAATGCAAGGATTTCTTTTGCCTGATTGAGCTGGCTTCCCTCCCATGCGTCCATCTTTTCAATTTCTTCCAAAGGAAGGAACGTAAGCATACGGATACACTTCAATACATCCGCATCGGCCACGTTTCTCCAATACTGGTAAAACTCAAACGGAGTCGTCTTTTTCGGATCAAGCCATACTGCACCTTTCTGTGTTTTGCCCATCTTTTTACCTTCAGAGTTCAAAAGAAGAGTGATGGTCATGGCATATGCGTCTTTTCCGAGTTTACGACGGATCAGATCGGTACCGCCGAGCATGTTGCTCCACTGATCGTCACCACCAAACTGCATATTACATCCATATTTTTCATAAAGAGCAAGGAAGTCATAGCTCTGCATAATCATATAGTTAAACTCAAGGAAGCTGAGTCCGTTTTCCATACGCTGTTTATAGCATTCTGCGGAAAGCATACGGTTTACGGAGAAGCAGGAACCGATATCACGGATAAATTCAATATAATTTAAATCTCTCAACCAATCTGCGTTGTTGACCATCATAGCTTTTCCTTCACCGAAATCAATGAAACGGCTCATCTGTTCTTTGAAACATTCACAGTTGTGGTCAATCTGTTCTTTTGTCATCATGCTTCTCATATCGCTTCTTCCGCTCGGGTCACCGATCATAGCTGTACCGCCGCCGATCAAAGCGATTGGTTTGTTGCCAGCCATCTGAAGACGTTTCATAAGACAAAGCGCCATGAAATGTCCTACATGCAAACTATCTGCAGTTGGGTCAAATCCGATATAAAATACCGCTTTTCCCGCATTAATCAATTCCTTGATCTCTTCTTCATCTGTCAGCTGTGCCAGAAGTCCTCTGGCTTTTAACTCGTCAAATACTGTCATCTTTTTTTCCTCCAATCTGTATTTTAGGACGAAAAAAACCTCGTCCTTGTGAAAAGGACGAGGTATCATACTCTCGCGTTACCACCTTTTTTTACAAGTGATTCACATCACCTGCCTCAGTAAGTACAGAAGCTCATCTATACTCTTCTGCTATAACGTGCAGATCTCCGTCGCAGCCTACTTAGTACATCCTACCGAATGTTCCGTTCTGTGCGCAGCTCAAAGAGGTATTCGTAATCAGCTTCTCCTGCACCTCTCAGCTCCCGGTAACTCTCTGTAGGTTTCACTCATTACTACTTATTCTTATCATAGCTTTATAGTCGGCGTGACAGGATTCGAACCTGCGACCTCTACGTCCCGAACGTAGCGCTCTACCAAGCTGAGCCACACGCCGAAGAGGGGATGGAAGGACTCCGAGGGGTTGGAGCGACCTTCCATCGCATATATTAGCATATTTTATTTTGCTTGTCTATCCATAATTTTTAAAAAAATTCTACCAGTATATACTCAACAAATAGATGGTAGTCAAAAGAAAACCTGTGGAAAACAGCAGAAAACCAAAAGAAAGTGTACGACTGATTACATTTTTTGTTTCCTGATATTCCAAATCTAACATCGCAAGCTCATGAACAAATTCATGATGTTTATGCTTCCATCTCGGAAATTTCTTTTCTATTAAATCTTCACACACATTGAGAAATTTACCCATATAATAGGTGAACATATTTCCCTCTGTAAGTTCAAACGGCAATTCTCTGTCCGCATAAATCGTTTTACGCAAAAGAACCACCAGGGCATCTACAAGGCTGTCACAGATTCGGAAAAAAAATCCTGCCACCGCACAGACCGCAATAAGAATCGGACGATACAGGTAGTCCTCCAAATCCACCCAGGATGGCCATCGATCAACATATATACATCCGTTCTCCGTCTTTTTCATAAGAAGCGGACGAACAATAAAAAAATACAGAGCGATGCCAATAAGAATAGAGACCATTGCACCTTTCAGATTTTCCCCGTTAAAATAGTGTACGCTGTGGGTCAGCTCTGATGCATTCATGAGACTGATTCCCTTTTCTGCCAACGGATCCATAACAAGTCCCGGGAAAAATCCCATAACCGGAAGCAGAAGAGTACTAAGTCCGATTGCTGCTGCACTTGCCTTATTCATATAAGTTTTTCTTTCATCAAATTCTTTTTGCTTTTCAACGTCTATATTTTTTTCTACAAAAACTGCCACAAAAAGCTTTGTCATATAAGCAATGGTAATTCCGCCGCTGATCAGAAAAATCCACTCAATCAGTTTTAACCCGCCATGCTCCACAATGCTCTCATGAAGAAGTGTTTTACTCACATATCCGTTCCAAAGCGGAATTCCTCCGATTCCCAATGCACCCATCAAAAACACAAACTTTAAAAACGGCTTTTTGCGCCCAAAGCCACGAATTTCATTGAGATTCAGCTCATGTATATTCATAAATATTACACCTGCTGCCACAAAGAGAATCAGCTTAATCAGTGAATGATTTACCATGTGGAGAAGTGTCCCTCTCGCAGCAAGAGCATTTTCTGTTACCGACATTCCCATCATTCCGATGCCAATCAGAATAAAACCAATCTGTGATACCGATGAACATGCAAGAGTCCGTTTTATATTAACAGAGAACAGTGCAAGAACCGCTCCGCCAAACATAGTCACTACTCCAAACAGCAAAATTGCTCTGCCCCAATCGGTATTTCCATAAAAAAGCTGACAACTCATAATAAGAAGTCCGAAAATACCTGTTTTAGTTAACATTCCGGAAAGAAGCGCCGACGCCGGAGCCGGAGCTACCGGATGTGCTTTCGGAAGCCAGATATGAAGCGGAAAAGCACCTGCTTTTGCAGCAAACCCTACACTGATGCAAATTCCGGCTGCAAATAACATCTCTTTCTTTTCACATACCTTTGCGAGTGACAAAAGTTCACTAATCTGCAACGTTCCAAGCAGATAATGCAGGAGGAAAAGTCCCATGAGCATCACCATTCCGCCGATGATTGCCACTGCAAGATACGTTTCCGCCGCTCGGAGAGACTCTTTCTTTTCATCATGGGCTACCCATACATAAGAAGTCAGCGACATTATTTCGAAAAAAATATATGTCGTGTACAAATCCGCAGAAAGAAAAACACCCATGGTTGCTCCCAGCGTTAAAAGCAGAAACATATAATAGCGGTTTCTATTATGATAATGTTTAAAATATTCTCTTGAAAAGATGGTCGTCACCATCCACATCACAGCTGCTACGCATATATACACACTCCGGAATCCGTCCATAGTAAAATGAATTCCAAAACCGGCAAACTGGTCAATGGAAAAACTCAGTTGTCCGGTTCCGAATCCTGCATACAGTGCAGCTAAAAACTCCGTAATCACCACAAAATCGGCAAAATAATCCCTTGCTTTTTTACTTTTGCGCCCAACCACATATCCGACTAGCGCTGCGGCCATTGGATAGAAGACTAAAAATGCCAAAATCAAGTTTTTTCCCATTTTTCTCTCCTTTCCTAAATCTGTCCGATGGCTACTGTTGCCAAAAACTCTACAAGAGGCTGCGGATGAAGTCCGATAATAAACATTGCCACCACAAAAAGCGACAATGGTAAAATCATCAACCAATTCGGATCCTCTACCTCGGAAATCGTATTATAATCAAACTCCTTCGCCGGGAAAAAGGCACGAATCACGATGGTGAGCATATAAATTGCTGTCAGGATCGCTGAGATTAATATCGCTCCAACACCGAAATATGCCAACACATTGTCCCCGTAAACCGCCGCCTGTGCCAGATAGAATTTGGAAATAAATCCGGAAAGTCCCGGAACTCCCATGAGAGCAAATGCCGAAATCGCAAAAATGGCAAAAGTTTTCGGCATTTTTCTTCCCAAACCATCCAGCTCATACACATAACTTTTTTCTGTCTTGTACATAACCGCTCCGGCACAGAAGAAGGAACATATCTTCATTACTGCATGGGAGACCATATGCATGAGTGCGCCCAGAAGTCCCAGCGGCGACATTATAGTCACACCAAACAAAATATAACTCAAATTACTGATTGTCGAATAAGCAAGTCTTCGTTTCAGATGACGCTCCCGCACGGCCATGGAGCAACCATATACAATCGTAACCATGGTGATCACCATGACCGTATACTGCGCCCACGTTCCTGCAAGAAGTTCTGTGCCATAACAATAATAAGTCAGACGCATAATTGCGAATGCTCCGGATTTTACTACCGCAACTGCATGGAGCAATGCTGTTACCGGCGTCGGCGCAACACCTGCCTTCGGAAGCCAGCTGTTGAATGGGCAGATAGCTGCCTTGACACCAAATCCCATAAAAGCCAACACATATACAAGCAGTAGCATATTAATATCAGAACCCGTATAATTTTGAGCCAGAGAAACTCCGCCATAAGCAAAGTCGGCAGTTGCTCCGTACACAATAATAAAAATCATTCCGATAAAAGAAAATGCAGCTCCGCCCAGAGAATAGTATAAATAAGTTCTGGCAGCGAGAATGGCCTCCCTTGTCAAAACATGAATAACCAGCGGAGTTGTCACCAAGGTCAGAAGTTCATAAAAGAAATACATAGACACAATGTCTTCACTCATGGCAATTCCCAATGTGACACCGAACGTCATTGTATAGAACATGAAAAATACCTTTTCGTGTTTTTCATGTTTCATATATTCAAAAGAATATAAAGTAGCCAACGGCCAGAGCGTTGCCACCAGACCTGAAAATACCATTCCCAGTCCGTCCAGACGGAAACTGACCGAGAGATCTCCGGTAAATTTTATCAGCGTAAAACTTTCTGACGGGCGGTTTAAGAGCACCATCCAGACTAAAACAGCATTGATAACAACCAATGTCTCTATAAAGAAAGCCATCTGTTTTCGCTTTTTAAAAGGAATTAACGGAATCAGACATCCGCCGAAAAAAGGAATCAATACAACCAATACTAACATTACTTCATTCATTTTTGATTCCTCCTTCCTACATAAGTCCGCCGGCTATTCCATTGAGGAATGCGATCAGCGGATTCGGAAATATCCCGATCAGAACGACCAATACAGCAAGAATTACCAGCGGGATCGTCATGATCTTATCAGCCTCACAAGTTTTCATTGATGCATAATCATAATCTTCCCCCGGGAAAAACCCCTTGACCGTAACAGAAAGCAAATATCCTGCTGTGAGCAAAGCACTGATCAAAAGCACTACCGGCCCTACAAACATAAATCCCATCCTGCCGGAAGAAAGCGCGCCTGCTGCCAAATACCACTTGCTGATAAAGCCGCCGGTCGGCGGAATTCCGATAAGACCCAGAGAAACAATGGTAAAGCACCAAATCGTTACCGGCATTTTTTTACCGATACCCCTAAGTCCACCCACCGTTGTAATTCCGGTTTTAAATATGATAGCTCCTGCACATAAAAACAGAGCACATTTAATAAACGCATGCACCACCAAATGAAGCAGCGAACCCGTTAATGCCACAGGATCAAGAAGAGCAATTCCAAATAAAATATAAGAGATCTGGCTGACGGTAGAATAAGCCAGCCGTTTTTTCAAATTCTGTTCGCGGAATGCCAGCATGGAACCCATAAATACGGTAATCAACGAGAGCACTAAAAACAAGGTCTGCACCCATGTTCCGCGCACCATATCTGCGCCGATCACATAGAAAACAACACGAAGAATTGCCAATACTCCACCTTTTACAATAATACCGGAAAGCACCGCCGAAGCCGGTGCAGGTGCAACCGGATGAGCTGTCGGAAGCCAGGCATGAAGAGGAAACATACCCGCTTTCACACCAAAACCGATGATCATCAAAACTGACACAACCAAAAGCAGCGTCTCATTCCCGGATACAAGCGCCGGATTTAACGTTCCGCCGGCTGTAAAGGTAAGAGACTCTGTATAGCGACATAGGAAAAACAGGCCAAACAGCGCCATGTATGCACCAAAAAAGGAATAAATTAAATATTTCAGCGCTGCCATAATTGCCTCTTTTGACCGATTGTGCAGAACAAGCGGAAATGTCGCCAAGGTCATCAACTCATAAAAAGCATACATGGTCACCAGATTTCCGGCGCAGCCAAGCCCTGTCAGCACGCCTAATGTCACCAAATAAAATCCAAAATATCTTCTCGGATTTTCCTCATGCTCCATGTAACGATAAGAAAACAGACCCGCAAGCATCCATACCAATGTTACAACCGCCAAAAACAGCTTGCCCAGACCATCCAGTTTCAACAGAACCGGAAGAGATTCCGTCAAGTGGAAAAGAACTGCGGTCGGTTCCTCCAGCATCAAAAGCTGCAAAACCAATAAACCCATGACAACTAAAACGATTCCTGTATAAATGTTTATTATTTTTCGGTTATCCACCGGTTTTAAAAACAGCAATATCACTCCCATGAGAATCGGGAACAATATCGGTAACAACAATGAAACACATTCGCTCATCGATGTTCCTCCTTAAGAAAACATTTCTATACCGGAGCGGATCAGATTAATGATCGGCTCGGAGAACATACCAAGTACAATATTGCAAAGTATAAAGCAGACACAGACCATGCTGTATGTCTTTTCTTTATTCCATAAAATTTTGTTGAAACCTGTTTTTACAGGGGTATAGATTCGAATTACCGTCTTCAAGAAATAAATCGCATTTAAAATCGTACTGATTGCAAGACAGATCAACGTCGGAAGCATCTTATGAACATTCAGGACACAGGCCTGCGCAAACAGTATTTTGCTGATAAATCCGGAAAATACCGGAAGTCCCACCATGGAAAATGCCCCCACCGTGAAGGTCAGTCCTGCAATTTCATTTCGATATCCCGCACCTGTCAGATCGATAAATTTCTTGCTCTTACCGGAAACTTCCGTCAGTCCGACTGCTGCAATGAACAGCATACTCTTGGTCGCCGCATGGGATAAAACATGGAAGATCGACGCAACCATACCCTGCTGCGTACCGAGCCCGAATCCCATGTAAATATAACCAATCTGCGCAACGGAAGAAAAAGCAATCATACGACGAATATCATTTTCACGGATGGCACTGAGCGATCCGAAAATCATTCCGCAGAGACCGAACACAAACAATACATTAATCAGCTTACTGTCACGAATAATTTCAAAGCCAAACACCCTGTAAAACAGCTTAATCAAAAGAAAAATATATCCCTTTGAGACAAGCCCGGATAAGATGGCCGCACTGGAAACCGTGGAATAGCCATATGCATCCGGAAGCCAGGCATGAAACGGAAACAGCGCACTCTTAATGGCAAGACCCACGCCCATAAAGACAATGGCAACTACAAGCGGTATATGATATTCTCCGCTTTTGGCCAATAATGTCACCTGCTCCTTGATATTGCTCATAAGCAAATGTCCCGTAATGTCATAAAGAATACAAATACCGAACAAGAGCATTCCAGAACCAATAAGACTCATGATCATATAACGCGTCGCCGCCTCCAGCGTGTGACCGTTTTCCCGAATCATGATCAGTCCACAGGCAGAAATCGTGTTGATTTCCACAAAAACATATGCTGTAAATAAGTCATTCGTATAGACAAGTGCCAGCAAAGAACTCATCAATAGATTGATCAGCACATAATAAAGATTTTCCTTAAAACCGCTGATTTCTGCTTCCAAGAGTTTTTTTCCTCCCAGAAGTGACAGAAGCATGATAATACTGAAGAAAAGCGCCATCATTGCTTCCAGATTTCCGAACCTGATCTCATTTCCCCAAGGAGCGGAAAAACGACCCATCTTGTAGATATAGCTCTGCTCTGTCGTCATAGTCAGGTACAGCGTAGCAGCAGAAAAAACACCAACCAGTGTAATTACCGCTATATTGAGCCACTTGGCCACCTTGCCTTTTAAAGCGGACGATATGATTGCTGCACTCATACATAAAATAATAGAAAAACAAGGAAAATTACGTATCAACTCCATCTAATTTTCCTCCTTTTTCAATATGGTAGAAATTTCATCCATATCCAACGTGTGATACCTCTGATAAAGACGAATTGTCAGTGCAAGCATAAGCGCCGTAACAGAAACCGACACAACAATACCCGTCAGAACAAGTCCGCTGGGAATCGGATTAATATACTTCTGCGCATCCTGCACCCCATCTACAATAATCGGTGCAACCCTGCCTTCGATATATCCTTTTTCCGCAAGGAAGAGATATGTACCTGTGTCCATAAAATTAAGACCGATTATTTTCTTGATTAAATTTTTTTGTAACAAAACATTGGCTAATCCGATGGCAAATAAAAGAACAGCCACCACCTCACCTATGTTAATAAAAAGTGTTTCTGACATTTTATAATCCCCCTCTTCTGAACAAGGCATAAAATGCATACATCGTACATGCGACCTCGATCCCGACAAAAATATTCAGCCACAAAATGATACCGGCAGAAAAAATCATACCCGGAACGCCGAGAGAAATATGATTGTTGTAATCATTTGCACCCATGAAAAGATAATATGTAATAACAATGCAATATGTACAAAGAGCCGTCACCTTGACTACTTCGTACGTCTTTTCATTGAAAAATTTCTGCATTTTATCGAAACCAAATGCACTTACATACAAGATCATACCTGCTCCGATGATTGCTCCGCCGGAAAATCCTCCGCCCGGAGAAAGATGTCCGTTCAATATAATATAAATTCCGAAAATAAATACGATAGGAACAAGAACACATGCTACCTTTTGTAAAATAATGTCATTTTTCGGTTCAAAACGGCGATCATTCAGATTCTGATTTTCCCGAAGCTTCTTTTCCTCCTGCATAAGAAGAACCATGACACAGGTCGTTGCAATGAAAAGAACACAGGTCTCCCCAAATGTATCAAAGGCTCTGTAATTTAAAATCATACCTGCAACAATGTTGACCGCACCTGTTTCCTGAAGCCCCTCTTCAATATAAACCTGTGACACCTCATTATTTAAAGGCCTTTCCCATGTCCCCAAAAGCGGAAGCTTTGACACCATATAAATCATAATCACTGCAAGCGCAATACAAAATAATACGGAGGTAATCGCATAAGCACGATGAAACGTCTTGAGCCATCGATTTTCTTTGATATCATAAACTTTTTTGCGGAGCTGATAGCCCTCCGCCATGATTTCCTCCAATGTATGGCTATCTTTGTAAGGAACACCCGGCTTCATTTCCACTTCACCCAGATAAGGATCCTTTGACCCTTTCATCCAGCGGAAAAACTTAAAAGCCCACGTTTTTTCGTATTCTGCATCACTTTTCCGTCTGCTCATCCGTACGCTCCTTTCTGATCGCTTCTATCTTTTTTAACGTAATAAAGAAAAGAACACTGGTCAGTCCGGCTCCGACTGCTGCCTCTGTAATCGCCAGATCAGGCGACTCCAACAAAATCCATAAAACAGACATAATCAGACCATAGGTCATGTAAACCAGTACCGCATTAAGCAGACTTTTGGTAAAACTGACTGCAAGCGCACACACAATTAGGAAAAATAACAAAAGATACATAAAATATTCCATTATCTTTCCTCCTTTTCATAACGATCCTCTCCCTCGTGGGTAAACACCTCAAGCCTTGCGATCAAATGGGACGATACCGGAGAAGAAAACCACAAAAATACAAGTATCAATGCCAGCTTTAATGTTGTAAAATTAAAGCCGCTTAAAAACATAAGTCCTATCAGCGACAGCCCGAGTCCCAGGGTATCTCCTGTGGCAGCAGCGTGCATACGATCCAATACATAGCCCAGCTTAAATACACTGATAATCTCTATAACAAAAAGCACCATACCACAAAACAGAAAAAGAGCTCCTAAAATAAACCGAATAAGTTCCATATTATTTTACCTCCTCCTTTTCTCTTTTTTCCTGCTCCTTGTGAACTCCGAGAATAACTTTCGACAACACAATAACTGCCAGGAAGCTTAGCATGGCATAAATCAGACAGATATCAACCAAATATCCCTCACCTTTCATAATCGCCAAGGTGGCAATAATAACCATAACCATTGTTCCCATCATGTTGACCGATACCAGTCTGTCCGCAACCGTCGGTCCCAGACAGGCGCGTATCAAGCAAAAAAATAGCATAATTGCCAAAATAATCAAAACACCGACAAACAAAATCTCATACGCTTTACTCATCCTGCGCACCTATCCTTTCTGCTTTTTCAAGCATACGGACAAAAATCGAATCTTCTATACCCTCCGCAAAGTCCTTGTCCAGTGCATGTACAGTAAATATATCCTCCTCTACAGATACCGTGATTGTTCCCGGTGTCAATGTGATAGAGTTGGCCAGCAGAACCTTTAGCCATCCACTTTTCAGACTCGTACGGAAGATGACAAGAACAGGCTGTCTCTCATATTTCGCTGTAAAAATCATACGTGCTGTAGCAAAATTTGCCTTTAATATTTCCCACAATAATACAAATAAATATGCTGTCATGAACAACGCATACTTCATCATTATCCTATCCCTTTTCGGACTCCAGTCCATAAATTTACATATAAATATATATAACAGGACTGCCACCAAAACACCGATCAATGCAATTTCGAGTGTAAACTGCCCATTAAATATAATCCATATCAAAAAAAACAGGATATACATATTTCTTCCCTTCTCTTTCTGTACTCTCACCTTATCTGCAGATCACATATTTGCATATAGGATTTCCCTTTGCGGAAAACTTTTCTTCATACTCCGTCATAACGTTTCCTTCACAAAGCACACTGTCATTGTGAAGATCATAGGTGATAACTTCTGCCTTCCAGCCTGCAGGCTCAAGTTCCTCTATAGCAAAATCAAAAAGATCCCTGTTGTCTGTCTTAAACTCCAGCTTTCCTTCCGGCTTCAGAATCACATTATATATAGAAAGAAATTGCCGACTCGGAAGTCTTCGCTTGACATGTCTGTCCTTTGGCCATGGATCAGAGAAATTCAAGTAAATTCTGTCAATTTCTCCCGGTGCAAAAACGTCTTTCAGTTTTCTTGCGTCCATACATAAAAAACGGACATTTTCAGGGGCTTTCTCCTCCGCCTTTAACATGTCCATTTTCTGCAGGGCTCTGAGCAGGACACTGGAATACATTTCAATTCCGATGAAATTTATATTGGGATATTTCTTTGCCATCTCCATAATAAACTTTCCCTTACCCATACCTATCTCTATATAAATGGGATGATCGTTCCCAAAAACCATATGATATTTTCCGAAATTTGCTTCCGGCTCATGAATTACATATGAACTTTTTGAAATTACTTCATCCGCCCCAGGTATATTTCGCAAACGCATTCTTATACTCCCTTCCTCTCATAGCATTTTGTTATTCTACACCTTTTAGATGTAAAATGGAAGTAAAAATATTTCTTTTTAGCAAAAAATAGTGTATCATAATAAACATCTTATGTTTCGAGGAAAATTTATGAAAAAAACAAAAAAACCCGTGTGTTGCATCCTGTCGGTTATCTTCTATCTTTTAAGCAGCATTTCAGCTTTTGCAACCACTCTTGACTATGAGGAGGCTGCGGCCAGAAGACTTGCCCTCCCCGTTGAAACCAATGAAATATCAAGCTGGCCGTCCGGTCCTGTGGTCGGTGCTGAAAGTGCAATCCTCATGGATGCTGACACGGGAACTGTTCTTTATGCTAAAAATATACATGCACGATTATATCCTGCAAGTACTACCAAAATTTTGACAACTCTTGTAGCCATTGAAAATTCCAAGTTAAATGAGATGGTAAATTTTTCTACAGAGGCGGTATTCAGTATTGAGCGTGGTTCCTCCAATATGGGAATGGATGTAGGACAATCCATTACAATGGAACAGTGTCTATACGGAATTTTGGTATATTCTGCAAACGAAGTAGCAAATGCAGTAGGAGAACATATTGCCGGAGGTATTGATGGCTTTGTCGATATGATGAATGACCGCGCAACAGAGATCGGCTGCGAAAACTCCCATTTTGTGACAACTAACGGGCTTCATGACGACAACCATTATACCAGCGCTTATGATTTGGCTCTTATTGCTAAAGAATTTTTTAAGAATGAAACTTTAGCCAAGATTTCCGGTACGAGATATTACAAAATAGAACCAACCAACACACAACCTGACCTAATCGAACTGTATACACACAATGCCCTTACAAACGGTAAATATACCTGCGAAGGCTACATTGGCGGAAAGACCGGTTACACCTCCATCGCTCGCCAGACGTTGGTTACCTGTGCGGAACAAAACGGAATGAAGCTGATCTGCGTCGTCATGAAAGAGGATTCTCCGACACAATACACAGACTCGATTGCTCTGTTTGATTACGGATTTCAAAATTTCAAAAAAGTTAATGTTTCCGAAAATGAAAAGAACTATATTGTTTCCGACTCCGATTTTTTTGAAAATAACAATGTCATGTTTGGAAAAAATGAAACTCTGATTTCCATAAATAAAGACGACCATATCGTCGTCCCTAAAAATGTGGCTTTTGAAAATTTAAAATCCGAACTCATCTATGACAGTTCCGGAAAAGATGATTCCGCTGTGGCAACCATTCAATATTATTATGAAAATATTCCGATAGGAACTGCCAACGTACAAATTGACACAGATAATAACTATTCTTACGATTTTGAATCACCGGCCATTGCAACTCAGGTTCCGGAAGATAATTCAAAAAATGTTATTTTTATTAATGTTGTAAAAATAATTCTGATTCTGCTCTGCATCATCGCAGGTTTGGCGGTTATTATACTTTTTTTCAATCTTTTAAAAAGCTACAACTTCTTCAAAAAACGTCGTAGAAAAAGTATGTTTCACAAAAGCCGCTGGCAACAGTTGAAAGAATGGTTCATAAATAAATGGCAAAATCGCAGAAGAAGTCGAAGAAGTCGGAGAAAACGATAAAATTTATCGTTTTCTCCTCTTTATTTGTCTTTGCAATTTTGCGTGTTCTCTTTTTTCCGCAATGAGATTTTTCTCCTCCTCGGAAATCAGCTTCAAAGTTTTTATTACATAAACAGCTTCACTGTCTAAAGCACTCTGAAATCCCTTGCGCACACGTATCTTTCCTTTAAGGTAACCATGCTTATCACAATAAGACACGCTGTAATAATGTTTTCCGTTCGGAGTAAACCATTTGATTTTACGCTTCGCATTTTTATCACAAATATAGCATCTTGTTGACAATACTTCCCTATCTGAAATTGCTGTTTTCTTATCTTCAAATTCCCGGAAAATATATTTGGCATAGCTCGGAAAAATTTTTTGTACTTCATCTTCCTTGGAAGACGGAAGATGAAACACATCAAAAGAGCAATATTCTTCTGTATCTGTCGGTATTTTCTGCAACACCTTTGCTGTGTAATACGCATCACTGAATGCGCGATGAAAAGGAATATCCTTTTCAATGGAAAGTGTATCTATCGCATACTCCAATGCTCGCCGATTTTTCTTATTCTCTTCAAAAGCAATACTGAACAGCTTTTGTATATCAAGAAAACATATTGGCTCATCGGCCAAAGGATCCATGTCATAATACCGCATATTTCGCTGCAATTCCAAAAGATCCAAAGCACCCCAGGTACAGAAAATATAATCTTCTCCACACCATTTTAAAAACATCTCCATTGCATCTTTAAAAGAAAGACCTCCCTTGAGATCTCTCATATGGATATGCATCATATTCTGTGTAATGTGATGAATATTTTTATAAATCGAAGGTTTGATCAGCTGATGAAATTCACCAATCACGTTTTTATTTTCATCCAGCTTCATTGCGCCGATTTCAATAATTTCAAAAGGCACAGCTTCATTGCGACCTTGTTTCCCTTCTCTGCCTTGATTCCATTCTAAATCGAAAACTATATAGTTCATTGAAATCCCACTTATCCTTCAGTGCTTTATAAAATAGCGTCCCCGGAGGGAATCGAACCCCCAACTGCCCCTTAGGAGGGGGCTGTTATATCCATTTAACTACGGAGACATTTATCTAATCAGGAAAATTAATCATTCCCTGCATCCAGATAACACCCTTAAACCTGCGTCCGATTTGAGGTTCCCCTACGAGATCCTCTACATTAATGCTTACATCGAAATACAAATCATTACAATTTATTGTCATTTGACAAAGTCTTTCCTTTGTCATCTCATTGGTCACATATTCAAAATCAACAATCTCTCCGAGGATCGAATACTGGTCACATTCTACACCATATGGCATAAAATATGTATCTACTAAAGTATATACATCCTGCTTCAATATTTTCCTCGATATACTTGAATATGTGTCAAGATCTTCCAAAGTCAGACTTTCCATCGCCTGCTCATCGCCCTGTTTTGCTGCAGTGAGAAGACGACTTCGATTGACTTTATCCTTTTTTATTTTTTTTAAATCCTGCTCGTCCTTTTTGATTGGTAACAAAATTCTACCATCCACGGAAAGAGCGCTGAGAATAAGTGACGTTCCTTTTATGGGAAGTCTTCCTGCATTCTTAATTTTAAGATAAGCAATGATATTCTGCAGATAAAAGATCAAAGACACTCCTACTTTGATATCATCGCACACTCCTGCATAAGATTCCTTTTCCGCATGTCTTTCAATCGATATATCTTCGTAAGAGCTAATTTGAATTCCACGAAGATAAGGAAAATAATAATCAAAAATAAACTGATTGTCCTCGTTGTACTCTCCGCGGACAATAATTCCTGTATTCTTGGCAAATTCTTTGCTGTATTCGGAAAACATGACATCTGTGTCATCTATTGATGTATATTTTTTTTCGTCTGCATTTCTGATAATATAAGCAAGCAATTCATTTACTTCACTTCTATTTTTCAGCCGGCTAAAACCTATTGCACGTAAATATCTGTGCAAAGAATTCACCTCCAATAATTCTATCGAATTTCTTCTTTTCCGCCCATGTATGGTCTGAGTACTTCCGGAATTGCAACAGAACCATCTTCTCTTAGGTTGTTCTCCAGGAATGCAATAAGCATACGAGGCGGCGCAACTACCGTATTATTTAATGTATGCGCAAAATACTTGTTTCCATCCTCGCCTTTTACACGGATTTTTAATCTTCTTGCCTGTGCATCACCAAGGTTCGAACAGCTTCCTACTTCAAAATATTTCTTCTGTCTCGGTGACCATGCTTCCACATCGAAAGATTTCACTTTAAGATCAGCTAAGTCTCCGGAACAACATTCGATGGTACGAACCGGGATATCAAGGCTACGGAATAGATCAACTGTATTCTGCCATAACTTTTCAAACCACATCGGGGACTCTTCCGGTTTGCAGACTACGATCATCTCCTGTTTTTCAAACTGATGAATTCTGTATACGCCGCGTTCCTCAATACCATGCGCACCTTTTTCTTTTCTAAAGCAAGGTGAATAACTGGTAAGTGTCTGAGGAAGCTTCTCTTCTGGAACAATGGTATCAATAAATTTACCAATCATAGAATGCTCACTCGTACCGATGAGATATAAATCTTCTCCTTCTATTTTGTACATCATTGCATCCATTTCCGCAAAACTCATTACACCTGTTACCACATTGCTGCGAATCATGAAAGGAGGAATACAGTAAGTAAATCCTCGATCGATCATAAAATCTCTCGCATATGCCAAAATAGCAGAATGAAGTCTGGCAACATCACCCATCAGGTAATAAAAACCGTTACCTGCTACTTTACCTGCACTGTCAAGATCAATGCCATTGAATTTTTCCATAATCTCTGTATGATATGGAACATCAAATTCCGGAACAACCGGATCGCCGTATTTCTTGATTTCTACATTTTCACTGTCGTCCTTACCAATCGGAACAGACGGATCAATAATATTCGGAATGATAAGCATGATATTCATAATCTTCTCATCCAATTCTTTTTCTAATTTTTCAAGTTCCGCAAGACGGCTTGCAGACTCTGCTACTTTTTTCTTAACTTCCTCTGCTTCCTCTTTCTTACCCTGCGCCATCAATGCACCGATTTCTTTTGAAATTTTATTTCTGTTTGCGCGAAGACTGTCTGCTTCCTGCTGCGCATCTCTCTTTTTCTGATCCAGATCGATCACTTCATCTACAAGAGGAAGCTTATCCATCTGAAATTTATTTTCGATATTTTTCTTTACAATATCCGGGTTCTCTCTTAAAAATTTAATGTCTAACATAGTTCTGTCTCCTTATATTTATTTTCCTGTTTTCTTTGATAAAAATTCATGGTTCATAGCCATATCAAGAGCTTTCTGCTCTTCTTCCCCAAGAGAAATTTCGCACTCTCCCTCTTTGATCTCTTTAATATAGGAATAACAACCATCCGTACTATGAACTGAATTCATAACAAAACCATTGTTGTTCTCATCCAAAAGTGCAAGGCAAAAACTTAATTTGCCGCCCATCTGCTTAAACGCATCATACTTCACAACGCCGACTTTCTGAAATACTGTTTGAAGTCGTTTGTATATATGCTTGATTTCTTTACCGTTCTTTGCTGTTTCATTCTTCAAAAAATCTATATCCTGAAACAAACCGGAAATTTCTTCTTCCATACTTTTTGCATCACTACCACACATAAATGCTTCATATCTTTTCTTCAGTTTTGACTGCTTTGACATTGTCACAATCAACATAATCGATAAAATAAAAATGATCGCAGCAAAACCGATAATGAAATAACCGATATCAACAGTTCCGAGACCAATACTATTTAAAAGATTGCTTGTCATTCGTAGACCTCCGTTTGTTTTTTATTTCCTATTTTATCTGGGCAAGAATTCTATCCAGTTCATCGTGTGAATAAAATTCAATTTCAATTTTGCCACTTCCGTTTTCCTTC
This sequence comes from Lachnospiraceae bacterium, assembly GCA_045535935.1. Classification (GTDB taxonomy): domain Bacteria; phylum Bacillota; class Clostridia; order Lachnospirales; family Lachnospiraceae; genus SVFI01. Next base: position 20,632 of record JAZSMO010000030.1, read on the forward strand.
GGTACCACATTTACCTTTGTACCCAATTTCACTTTCAACTTTTCACTGATATCCTGATAGATAACCTGAAGATTCTCATCAATTTCTTTATCTTTTTTTACTTTTGCAGGCTTACCGATATTCTTTACCAGTTTTTCTACTTCTCGCACGCTGAGCTTTTCATCAAAAATTCTCTGTGCAAGTAAGTATTGTTGCTCCGGATCGGAAACTGCAAGAAGAGCTCTCGCATGACCTGTTGTAATCATTTCATCGATGATCATTCTCTGAACATCATCCGAAAGTTTTAACAGACGCATGGAATTAGTTACAGCAGTTCTGCTCTTAGAAACTCTTTCAGCCACCTCATCCTGTTTGAGATTAAATTCTTCTAAAAGTTTCTTATAAGCAAGCGCTTCTTCAATCGGGTTGAGGCCTTCTCTCTGAATATTCTCAATCAGAGCAATTTCAACAATTTCCTGCTCTGTCAAATTTTTAATAATAACAGGAACTTCTTTTAATCCCGCCAGTTTAGCTGCACGCCATCTTCTTTCGCCGGCGATGATTTCATAATAATCTTTTCTGTCTTGAACCAAAATCGGTTGAAGCAATCCATATTGTTTGATGGATTCTGCTAATTCTAACAATGCGTCCTCATCAAAATTTTTACGTGGCTGCTCTCTGTTCGGCTCTACTTTTGTTATCTTTACTAATGTTTCCGGTCCTTTTTCTGTCGTTTCCACAACTTCTTTCTTTATCGGTTTACTACCGGAAGCCGGTATTAAAGTATCTAAACCTCTTCCTAAACCTTTTGCTTTCCCCGCCATCTTACGCATCCTTTCTGTTAATTACTTCATCTGCTAATTTTCTGTAACTATCTGCACCAGTTGATTTCGGGTCATAAACAGTGATAGGCATTCCGTAACTTGGTGCTTCTGCTAAACGAATATTTCTTGGAATGACTGTTTCGCATATATTTTCATGTAAATTCTGTTTTACATTCTCTACTACCTGCATAGAAAGATTTGTTCTGGAATCATACATTGTAAATACGACACCTTCCATAGAAAGATCCGGATTTAATCTTTCTTTAATGAGATTTACCGTATGTATCAACTGACTTAATCCTTCCAACGCATAAAACTCACACTGGATTGGAACAAGAACCGAATCCGCTGTCGTCATCGCATTGATTGTCAACATACTAAGTGAAGGAGGACAATCAATAATAATGTAATCATAATCATCCTTCACAAAATCCACTTCATTCTTTAATATAAATTCTTTTTTATCAATACCGATTAATTCAATTTCTGCAGCTGCTAAATTTACATTGGATGGTAAAACAGATACATTTGGTATCGCATCTTTTATAATACAATCAAAAATAGAACATTCTCCTAAGATAAGTTCATATACGGTATCGTCTAAATCATTTTTATCAATTCCAAATCCGCTGGTTGTATTTCCCTGTGGATCTGTATCAATAACCAATACCTTTTTTCCTTTTTCAGCTAAACATGCTGATAAGTTAATAGAAGTAGTTGTTTTTCCTACTCCTCCTTTTTGGTTTGCTACTGCAATAATTCTTCCCATATGTTATCCTCCTGTCAGGTACTTCTCCTGACACATTTCTTTTTCTCTCGCATACGAAATGATTATATCACTATTCTATATTTTTATCTATAATAGATTTATCTTTTTCTATATTATCATTCAACCACAATATCTAGTTTTTACTCCTAATTTAGCAAAATGTTTCACGGTTTCTGTATAAAAATGTTTCACGGAAACTGGCACAATATTTTGGGGTAAATGTTTCACGTGAAACATTATCTTGATTTGTTTTTTAATTTTATAGAGTAATGTTTCACGTGAAACATTTTAAAAAATAATCTATATTTTGTATCTTCTACCTATATATAATAATTGAGTTTTTGAACATAATAAGGTAAAATAATAGAAAGCTTAAATATAGAAAGGGGATAAACTATGAAAAAAGTAATAAAAACCATTGCATGGCTGACAGTTACAACAGCTGGAGCAATTCATATAATTAATCGAATTAACTTTTCTATGCATACGGTAAAAGAACATGCTATAAAAAATAATACTCATGATTATGAATGGAGATTTGGTAAAATACATTATATAAAAAAGGGATCCGGTAATCCAATTCTTCTAATTCATAATTTAACTCCGGGAAGTTCTTCTTATGAATTCAATTCTATGATTGATACATTATCTGAAACAAATGAAGTTTATGCTATCGATTTGTTAGGATACGGATTATCAGAAAAATGTAATATGACATATACAAATTATTTGTATGTTCAGTTAGTAACAGATTTCATTAAAACCGTAATCGGAAAAAAGACAACAATTATTACATCCGGTGATTCATCCTCTATTGCAGTTATGACTTGTCACAATGATCCGGATGTAGTAAATAATCTGATATTTATAAATCCACAAAGTTTATACCAGGCAAATAAGATTCCGACAAAACAAACTAAATTATTAAAATGGCTTATCGATACACCGATCATTGGAACTCTTGTTTATAATATGCAGACAAGCAAAAATATGATTGAAGAAGCTTTTAAAGAAAACTATTATTGTGATCCTGCTCTAGTGGACGAAAAGGATATTGAAGCATATTGTGAAGCCGCACATTTAAATAACTACAAAGTCAAATATGCAATCTCAAGTTATCTTGGAAGATATACAAATATTAATATCTTACATGCAATCAAAGAAATCAATAATAGCATTACTATCATCCAAGGTTCAGAAGTAAATGACAAAGAAACTATATTAGAAAATTATGAATACTATAATAGTGCAATTGAATCAGTAACAATCAGTGACACAAAATTATTACCTCACTTGGAAAGACCGGACTACACAATAAATACCATAAAGTGCTATATCTAATTGTTTCATGTGAAACATTATAAAAAAATTAGATAAAGAAAGAGATAGAAGATATTTTTATTTTTTCGATGAAATTGCTAAGAATTATTAAAAGCTGAAAATCTTGTTAAGAACAGGATACAAAATCACCAAACTCGGAATAAAAAATAAACGACACCATTTAAGCAAGCTTATGGTGTCGTTATTTTATTATTCCTCAAACATGTGGTGTTTTGTATCCTAACACAAGATTTTCAACTTCAAATAATTCTAAGCAAATTCAAGACTTAAAAATAAAAATATTTCTATCTCTTTCCATATAAATTTTCTTATAAATATTATCACATACATCAATACATATATTTATAATGGCTCCTTAGATGGTAACCCAGCCTTACGAGGATATTTCTTTGGAGTTTGTTTTTCTTTTGAGATAATGTATATATTTCTATATATGTCTGATTCCGGTAAAGTAAAATCTATCTGTCTGTCAACTTTACCACCCAGTATAGAAATTGCCTTCTCGGCCTGCACAGATTCCTCACTGATTTTTTCTGACTTATAAGAAACAAAGTCTCCGCCTATTTTCACATACGGAAGGCAATATTCGGAAAGTGTCGATAGATTGGCAACAGCTCTGGATACACAAAGATCATATTTTTCTCTTAATAAATTTGGTTTTGCATAATCCTCTGCGCGGCCGTGATAAGTCTCACAGTTAGCAAGTGCTAACTTTTCTATTACCGTATCAAGAAATTTAATTCTTTTATTTAAGGAGTCGAGCAACGTCACATGGATATTCGGAAAAGCAATCTTAATCGGAATACCCGGAAACCCTGCACCGGTACCGATATCAATCAATGAAAGATTTTCTTTTTCCAAAAATTTTCTGTCATATGCCTTCACGATAGAAAGACTGTCCAAAAAATGTTTCTTACATACTTCATCAAAATCAGTGATTGCAGTAAGATTCATAAAGGAATTCCATTCCACCAACAGATCGTAATAATCTGAAAACTGCTGAATCTGTTTTTCACTTAACTCTGAATCCCATTGTTTTAAATCTGAAATAAATACATCAAAATTATGGCTCATAATTTCTCCCCGAAGTTTTAAAAACATATATTACTTATTCTTGTAATAAGTCTCTAAGTAGATAAGAAGTACGGATATATCCGCCGGAGAAACTCCGGAAATCCGAGAAGCCTGTCCGACAGAAAGCGGACGATATTTTTCCAGCTTTTGTCTCGCTTCCAAACGCAGACTATTTACATCATCATAACAAATATCTTCCGGTATTTTCTTATTTTCAATTTTCTTAAATTGTTCTACCTGTTTTTGCTGACGCTTGATATAACCATCATATTTAATATTGATATTTACCTGCTCAATGACATCTGAAGAAAGAGATGGTCTTTCATCATCAATTTCTGCAAGCATCTCATACGTCAGTTCAGGACGACACATAAGCTCTGCCATCGTTGTTCCTGTTTTTAGAGGAGCACTGTCATGTGCGGCAAGAAATTCCTGCGTCCGTTTGTTTGCACCAACTTTAAAAAGTTGCAGGCGGCTAACTTCTTCATTAATCAGTTTTTCTTTCTCAATGACATAATCATATTCCTGCTGTGAGATAAGTCCTGCTTCATATCCCAATTTACGCAGACGTAAATCCGCATTATCCTGACGAAGCAAAAGCCGGTACTCGGATCTGGATGTCATCATACGATATGGTTCCCGGTTATCTTTTGTCACAAGATCATCAATCAGAACACCGATATATCCTTCACTTCGATCAATGACAATCGGATCCTTTTTCTGAATATATCTTGCTGCATTAATTCCGGCAATAAGTCCCTGAACTGCTGCTTCCTCGTATCCGCTGCTTCCGTTAAACTGTCCGCCAGAGTAAAGTCCGTCAAATTTTTTGAAAGCAAGAGAAGGATAAAGCTGATCCGGTTTGATGCAATCATACTCAATCGCATAAGCATTTCTTACAATTTTACAATTCTCAAGTCCCGGTACAGTACGGTACATTTTAATCTGAACATCTTCCGGTAAGGAAGAAGACATACCACCGACATACATCTCGTTAGTATTAAGACCTTCCGGTTCGATAAATACCTGATGACGGTTTTTGTCCGCAAATTTTACAACCTTATCTTCAATGGAAGGACAGTATCTCGGACCTGTTCCTTCTATAATTCCTGCATAAATCGGAGAACGGTCCAAATTTGCCCGGATAATTTCATGGGTCTCTTCATTGGTATAAGTCAGCCAGCATGAAATCTGTTCTTTTTGAATTTCTTCCGGATCTGTGGAAAAAGAAAAAGGTACCACTCTCTCATCACCGGTCTGTTCTTCCATCTTTGAAAAATCAATGGAACGCTTATCCATTCTGGCCGGTGTACCTGTTTTGAATCTCTGCATTTCAATTCCGTAAGATTTCAAGGAATCGGTCAGACCGGTCGCAGCCTGAAGACCGTTCGGTCCGGTGTAAGTGATGGATTCACCGCAAAGACATCTGGCATTTAAATAAGTTCCGGTACAAAGAACAACTGCTTTACATTTATAAATACCACCATTGTAAATCTTGACGCCTGTTATGACATATTTCTCGGAAGATTCATCATAATCCGCCAAAAGCTCTGTTACTTCTGCCTGTTTAATTGTCAAATGATCGGTATTTTCCAAAACACGTCTCATTTCCATCGTGTAACTTTGTTTATCCGCCTGGGCACGAAGGGAGTGAACCGCAGGTCCTTTTGATACATTGAGCATCTTTGATTGAATAAAAGTTTTATCAATCACTTTTCCCATTTCGCCGCCCATGGCATCCAATTCTCTTACCAAATGACCTTTACTGGATCCGCCGATATTCGGATTGCAAGGCATAAGCGCGATGCTATCGACACTTACCGTAAAAATAACTGTCTCAAGTCCGTTTCTCGCACATGCAAGTGCAGCTTCACAACCTGCATGACCGGCTCCGATAATACACACATCAACTTCTTCTCTGATATCAGATAATTTTATATCAGACATATCTTTATCCTCCATATAAAACAGTTCACTTTATTTACCCATACAGAATTTTGAGAAAATTTCCTGTACAAGATCATCCTCCACTTCTTCACCAATAATAAGACCAAGTGAAGTATAAGCATTCATCAAATCGATGGAATAAAAATCCTCCGGCATTTCATCCATGAGACTTTGTTTTACAAGCTCCAGTGAATTTTTTGTGTCATATAAATATTCTTTTTGTCTGAGATTTGTAATATAAATCTCATCTTCCAAAGAAAGATTACCTTGGAAAAACATTTCTTTTATTGTTTTCTCAAACTCATCGATTCCGACATTTTCTTTCGTGGAAGTTTTAATTATACGACATATATTTTCGTTACCTTGTGCTAACTTTTTATTAATAGAAACTTCATCTGTCACAGTGGAAAGGTCCGATTTATTCAAAAGAACAATTGTCTTTTTATCCCGGATTAAACCTAAAATTTCATCATCGGAATCATCCAGAGGAACAGAAGAATCTACAACATATACAATTAAATCTGCATCCTTTGCAAAATCCTTTGCACGGTCTACTCCTATTTTTTCGACTTTATCTTCTGTTTGATGGATACCCGCCGTATCAATCAGATTAAGAGAAATTCCATGTAGAGTAATTGTCTCTTTTAACACATCTCTCGTCGTTCCTGCTACATCCGTAACAATTGCTTTTTCTTCTCCGACAAGTCGATTTAAAAGGGAAGATTTACCTGCATTCGGCTTTCCTACAATTACCGTATTGATTCCGTTTTTAAGTAAAACGCCGTTTTCCGATTGCTCAAGCAAATGATCTACTTCCTTCAAAACTTCTTCTGTCACCTGGCCGAGTCTTTCATAAAAACCATCCAGACTGATATGTTCCGGATCATCAATTGCAGATTCTATAAAAGCGATTTCATAAATAATTTTTTCACGGAGCTGCTTTACTTTATCATAAACAACTCCCTTTAGCTGCTTTGCGGAACTTTTTAAAGCATAATCACTCTTTGCTTCAATTAAATCCATAATCGCTTCCGCTTTTGTCAGATCAATCCTTCCATTTAAAAACGCTCTCTTTGTAAATTCACCGGGCATAGCAAGTCTTGCTCCGTGTAAAATAACAAGTTCAAGAATTCGTTTTGTAACAAGAATTCCACCATGACAATTAATTTCCACGACATCTTCCATCGTAAAACTTTTCGGAGCTTTCATGACAGAAACCATAACCTCATCGATCATTTCATCTTTTTCATAAATAAAACCATAATGAATCGTATGAGATTTCACATTTTTTAAAATATGTTTTCCTGATTTAGAAACAAAAACAGAATCTACTACATTGACAGCCTCTTCTCCGCTGACACGTATAATACTGATTCCCGAATTTGAAAGAGCAGTCGCAACTGCAGCAATAGTATCGCTTTTCATAAAAATCTCCCTGTCAAAATAAAAAGACTGCAAGAGGGAAATGCAGTACCTTTCACCTATTGCAGTCTTATTATATCAATATTTCATTGTATTTCAAACAATTATCTCTTTAATGTTACAACAACTCTTCTGTAAGGTTCTTCTCCTTCACTATGTGTTGTCACATACTTATCATTCTGAAGTGCAGAATGAATGATTCTTCTCTCATAAGGATTCATCGGCTCAAGAGATACAGATCTTTTTGTTCTCTTTACTTTGAAAGAAATATTCTTTGCAAGATTTTCTAATGTATCTTTTCTTCTTTGTCTGTAATTTTCTGTATCTACTTTTACACGGATGTAATCGCTTTCTCCCTTATTCACTACAAGAGATGTAAGGTACTGAAGAGAATCCAGTGTCTGTCCTCTTTTACCAATCAAAATACCCATGTCATCACCGGAAAGATCAATATCCAGTGTATTTTCTACATCATCATATTTTACATCAATCACAACTGCAAGATTCATAGATTTAAATACATCAGATAAGAAATCTTTTGCTTTATCGTCTGCTTTTGCAGCTTCCTCTTTTACTCTGACATTGATGACAGCAGGTTTTGCATTAAATCCTAAAAATCCGGCAGAACCTTCTTCTAAAACTTCATATTCGAGTTTATCACTTGTTACTTCTAGTTTCTGACATGCTTCTGTAATTGCATCATCCACAGTTTTAGCGGAAACTTTTATAAATTCCATCTTAGTCCCTCCTATTTTGTATTTCTCTCATTATAATCACGAACCATATTTGCTTTTGCAGCAAGACTTCCCTTCTTTGCGGAAGTATTTCTTGCCTTTTCAATCAATTCTTCTTTTTCCTTCTGACTCATATTAGATCTGGATGAAATATTCTTTGTACTTGTATGAGCAGCACTGTTTACAGTAGAAGCAGCAACATTATTTTTATTTTTCTTTCTCTCTTCTTCTGCTTTCTCCATATTTTTACGGACAACTTCATCAAAATCGATTTTATCAATATGACGATTTACAATTACCTGCTGAATACTTCTTACAACAGAACCTGCAATCCAGTAAATACCCATACCTGTCGGCAATGTAAAACAAAAGAAAGCTGACATGATAGGCATTGTCATATTCATTGTTTTCATACTCTGCATCATAGCATCTGCAGTTTCACTTCCGGATCCGCCTTTATTCTCCTGCTGAGGCATAAGTTTTACATTTAAATACTGGGTCAAAGCTGCAAGAATAGGAACCATAAGTGCACCGATAACAAGACCGTAAGAACCTGCTTTAAATGCATCACTCACAATATATGAAGGAGAGTTTGCAATATTTAATCCTAAAAAGTTGTTGTACTCACTTAATGTATTGTAAGTACTCTGCACAGTATCTGCAATGGAAGGAAATTCTGTTTTCAATGACATCCATTCCGCTGTGGAAGCTTTGTTTAATACATCAATAAACGTATTTTTCATAAATTCGCTTCCGGAAACAAAATTTCCGTCATTAAATTGAGATGAATAAGTAGCTGCATTTCTGAATGTCTGTAAAAATTCTGAAGCACCATCCATAGAAATCAATTTATCTACTACAACCATAAATGTATTTTTTACACTTGTAACATAGGCCGGGAAATTATAGATAACCTGGTAAAGTGCTAACAAAATAGGAAACTGGATCAATAACTGTACACAGCTTCCGGATGGAGAAACACCGTATTTTTTATATACTGCCTGTGTTTCTTCATTCATTTTCATCATAGAATCGTTGTCACGTCTGTCTTTATATTTCTTTTGAATCGCCTGAAGTTCCGGATTCATCTTGGCAGACAATTTTGAAAATTTCTGCTGCTTGATTGTAAGCGGTAACATACAAAGATTAACTACAATCGTAAAAATGATAATAGCAAGACCTATACTCGGAAGTCCTACTTTTTCCAATAACATAAAAATTGCATTCATCACATATCCGAGCAGTGTTGCCACAGGACCTATGATAAATGTATCACTTTGAGTTAATAACATACCTGTCAAATTAAGTTCCTCCTATTTGACTATATTTACGGTACCGGATCGTACCCACCCTTTGAAAAAGGATTACATCTTAATATTCTCCAAAAAGCAAGTAAGCCGCCTTTCAAAGCGCCATACTTTTCAATCGCCTCAAGTCCATACTGCGAACAGGATGGAAAATAAGGACATTTTGTGCTTTTCAGTGGAGAAATATATTTTCTATAAAATTTAATGATTGCAATGAATATTTTCTTCATATCAATTTTCTAAATTTTCTTCAATGGATTTTATAATACCATGAAGTTTCGAAAGATGTAAAAATGCACTTTCTGCTTCCTTATAAGAAGCATCCTTTGCATTCGGGCGTGCAATGACTACTATATTTAAACCACTATTAAATATATGTTCATGTAGTCTGTAAATTTCGCGGACAATTCTGCACAAATGATGTCTTACCACACTATTGCCCACTTTTTTACTGACAGAAATTCCAACATAATTTTTATCCTGATTATTTTCTAACACATACATAATAAAATATTTATTGGCATAGGATTTTCCGTTCCTATAAACGTGTTGGAAATCTCTGTTTTTTTTCAGTGATTCTGAAAATTTCATAAATTCTCCTTTTCAGAGAAAAATAGGCCACATAAATGCGGCCTAAGCTGATAATCTCTTTCTTCCTTTTGCTCTTCTGGCAGCTAAAACTTTTCTTCCGCCTGCAGAACTCATTCTTGCTCTGAAACCATGAACTTTAGATCTCTGTCTTTTCTTTGGCTGAAATGTCATTTTCATTGTGAGATACACCTCCTTTAACTCGGTTAGAAAATATCGTTCTGATTATATAGGAAATAAGCCTTTCCGTCAAGTAAATAAATTTGTAAAATTTTTTTAAAATTTTTTTTATCTACATATTGTTTCTCTTCCTTATATATAAACACAACATATAGATCGTCCTAATTTACATAAATTTATAAACAAAATGTTTAAAAGTTGTGGATAACCTTTATAAAATAAACATTATTTTCCATAAAATCAATATTTATCACTGTTTTTTTGTCTAAAAAGTTATCAACATTTTTCATATAAATTTACATAAAAAAATTTTTAAAAATAATTTTTTCAGTGATTTCTGTTATTTGATATTTTTTTTTATTTCGTTTATTATATAAATTACGTAATTATGGAGGTTAATGCAATGCACGAAATAGGACAAAACTGGGAAGAAATTAAAATGACAATCAAGAAAGAGTACGATCTTTCCGACATTTCATTTAATACATGGATTGCCCCTCTCAAATTTTATGATGTAGAGGACAATACGGTTAAAATTGTGATTCCTTCCGATAAAGCCCACGCTGTCAGTTATATTTCTTCAAAATATAAAAACTATTTTCAGGTATCTGTTTCCGAAATGTTCAATGAAGAATATAATATTTCTTTCCTATTAGAAAAAGATCTTGATTCTAACAAGGAAAAAGAAGAAGAAAATTATATATACAATATTAACAGTGCAAAAGCAAATTTAAATGCAAAATATAATTTTGACACCTTTGTAGTAGGAAGCAACAATAAATTTGCCCACTCCGCAGCACTGGCTGTCGCAGAATCTCCCGGAGAAGTATATAATCCTCTTTTCCTGTACGGAGGAGCAGGACTTGGAAAAACTCATTTAATGCATTCCATCGGACATTTTATTTTGGAACAAAATTCCGAAATGAAAGTTTTATATGTAAATTCCGAACAGTTTACCAATGAAGTAATTGAGTCAATCCGTTCCGGTAATGCTGCATCCATGACCAATCTTCGAGAAAAATATCGTACCATTGATGTTCTTCTTCTCGATGATGTACAGTTTATTATAGGAAAAGAAAGTACCCAGGAAGAGTTTTTCCACACCTTCAATGCATTACATACATCCGGAAAACAAATTATTTTATCTTCCGATAAACCTCCGAAAGAAATGGAAATTTTAGATGAGCGTTTCCGTTCCAGATTTGAATGGGGTCTTATTGCAGATATACAGGCTCCGGATTATGAAACGAGAATGGCTATCCTTAAAAAGAATATTTACAATTACGGAATTGAAATTGATGAAGAAATACTGAAATATATAGCTACCAATATTAAATCAAACATCCGGGAACTGGAGGGAGCCCTTCGTAAAGTAATAGCCAATTCAAAACTGAACAATATGGAACTTTCCATGGCTCTTGCGGAAGATGCTTTAAAAGATATTATTTATCCGGAAGCTCCAAAAGAAGTAACACCGGACCTTATTATGAATGTAGTTGCAGAACATTTCGGTGTCGCTGCTTCTGACATTACTTCATCAAAGAGAAATTCCGAATTTGTTCTTCCGAGACAGATATTTATGTACCTTTGCAGAGAACTGATAGATATACCTTTTAAATCTATCGGTAATATTCTCGGAAAGAAAGACCACTCCACCGTTATGCACGGTGTAGATAAAATAAAGAAAGAAATAAAAACAAATGATGATTTAAAAAATAAGATTGACATCATCAATAAAAAAATTAATCCGGTTTAATATCCACAATTTTATAAACTTTCTATGTGGAAATTATGTTGAAAATAAGTTGATAAAAATATCAGCTTATTTTCATGTTTTAAGGGTTGTTTATAAATTAACATTTATACCTTTAAAAAAACTGATATTATCCGCAACTTATCCATTCCATTTTTTATTGAAAAATAGTATAATGGAATAGGTTATGAACATTTCCACACCTATTAATACTATGATTACTGATTATCTTATTTATTAATTATTTATAGGCTGCGAAATTTTACGCATTTCATGTGAAAAGGAGTTATAAACAATGAAATTAGTATGTAAAAAATCAAACTTATTAAACGGAGTACAGATTGTATCAAAAGCTGTTCCTTCTAAAACTACAATGCCTATTTTAGAATGTATATTGGTAGATGCTTCTGCAGGACAAATCAAATTGACTGCAAATGATATGGAACTTGGCATTGATACAATTATTGAAGGTGAAATTTTAGAAAGAGGCATTATAGCTCTGGATGCAAAGATTTTTCTTGAAATCGTAAGAAAGCTTCCGGACAATGATGTTACGATTGAAACAGACTCTAATTTAAATGTATTTATTACTTGTGAAAAAGCTAATTTCAATATTGTAGGTAAACCGGGAGATGATTTTTCTTATCTTCCTTTTATTGAAAGAGAAAATCCTCTGATTATTTCACAGTTTACACTCAAAGAAATGATCAGACAGACTATCTTCTCTATTTCAGATAATGATACAAACAAACTTATGACAGGTGAATTATTTGAAATAAATGAAGATCATTTTAAAATAGTTTCTCTTGACGGTCACAGAATTTCTATCAGAGATAATGCACTTAAAAATGTATATGATAACAAAAAAGTAATTGTTCCGGGTAAAACATTAAATGAAATAAGTAAGATTTTAACCGGTGAAGCGGATAAAGATGTAAATATTTATTTTACAGACAAACATATTATATTTGAATTTGATCAGACAGTAGTTGTTTCCAGATTGATTGAAGGAGAATATTTTAAAATTGATCAGATGATTTCGTCTGATTATGAAACAAAAGTAAAAATTAATAAAAAAGAATTATTAAGCTGTATTGACAGAGCGACTCTTCTTGTAAAAGAAGGGGATAAAAAGCCTATCATCATTGATATTAAAGACGGAAGTATGGAGCTTCGCATTAATTCTACTATCGGAAGTATGAATGAAGTGATTGATATTAAGAAAGAAGGAAAGGATCTTATGATAGGATTCAATCCTAAATTTATTATGGATGCTTTAAAAGTGATTGATGATGAAGATGTGGAACTTTATATGGTAAATCCGAAAGCGCCTTGTTTTATTAAAGATGCAGACAAAACATACTTATATTTGATACTTCCTGTTAATTTTAATGCAGTGAGATAAAGAAGGTAATATATGGAAAAACTTTTTATAAAAGATGATTTTATAAAACTCGGTCAGGCATTAAAGCTTTGCGGTATTGCAGGATCCGGTATAGAAGCAAAAATAATGATTCTTGACGGAGAAGTAAAATGTAACGGACAGGTAGAGCTTCAAAGAGGAAAAAAATTATATGAAGGTGATACCTTTGAGGCAGATGGAAGAATTTTTACAATATTGAAGTAGGTAAGCCGTGATTATAAAATCAATAAAACTTGAAAATTTCAGAAATTATGAATCTCTTGATTTAAATTTTGAAAAAGGAACGAATATTCTTTATGGTGACAATGCCCAGGGAAAGACAAATGTATTGGAAGCGATTTATTTATCAGCCACTACCAAGTCTCATAAAGGCAGTAAAGACAAAGAGATGATTCGTTTCATGCAGGAGGAAGCACATATAAGAACCGGTCTTGATAAAGAAGGACTGGAATACAGAGTGGACATGCATCTTCGAAAAAATAAATCAAAGGGAATTGCTATTAACGGCCAGCATTTGAAAAAAGCAGCAGAGCTTCTTGGTCTTTTAAATGTTGTATTCTTTTCACCGGAAGATCTTTCCATAATAAAGAATGGTCCTTCTGAAAGAAGAAGATTTGTAGATATGGAGCTTTGTCAGATTGATAAATTTTATCTTTATAATCTGAATCAATATAATAAAATAGTAAATCAAAGAAATAAGCTGTTAAAAGACTTTTATTATAACACAGATTTAAATGAGACTCTTCAGGTCTGGAATATGCAGCTTGTTTCTTATGGAAAACAAATTATAAACCGCCGGGAAAAATTTATAGAACAGCTGAATGAAATTATATATGATATACATAAGAATCTTTCCGGTAACAGAGAAGAATTAAAAATTATATATGAACCGGATGTGGTCGAGGATGAGTTTGAATCAAAACTCAAAAATTCTCAAAATAGAGATATCAAATTAAAAATGACTTCCGTCGGTCCGCACAGAGATGATTTTTGTTTTATGGTAAATGGAATAGATATACGCAAATTCGGTTCCCAGGGACAACAGAGAACCGCCGCTTTAGCTTTGAAATTATCAGAAATAGAACTTTTAAAAAAAGTGACCGGAGATTCTCCTGTTTTACTTCTTGATGATGTATTATCAGAGCTTGACAGCAATCGTCAAAATTATCTGTTAAATAACATCGGAGATATTCAGACGATTATTACTTGTACCGGTTTGGATGAGTTTATCAATAATCGTTTTGAAATTGATAAAATTTATAAAGTTTCAAATGGTATCATAGAATCAGAAAATTAATTTTTTTGATATATTAGGAGGAACATTCATGAGTGAAAATTACGGAGCTGACAATATACAGATTTTAGAGGGTCTGGAAGCGGTTCGTAAAAGACCGGGTATGTATATCGGAAGCACGTCTATCAGAGGTCTTCATCATTTAGTATATGAAATTGTAGACAATTCCGTAGACGAAGCTTTGGCCGGTTATTGCAATGAAATCAAAGTATATATCAATGAAGATAATTCTATCACGGTAGAAGATAACGGTCGTGGTATTCCGGTAGGAATCAATCAAAAAGCAGGTATTCCTGCGGTTGAGGTAGTATTTACGATTCTTCACGCCGGCGGTAAATTCGGTGGTGGAGGATATAAGGTATCCGGAGGTCTTCACGGTGTAGGTGCTTCGGTTGTAAATGCTCTTTCCAACTGGTTGGAAGTTGAAATCTACAGTGAAGGAAAGGTTCACAAACAGAGATATGAAAGAGGACATGTTTGCTATCCTTTAAAAGTAGTTGGTGATTGTCCGGCGGATAAAACAGGAACAAGAGTTACATTTCTTCCGGATGATACAATTTTTGAAGAGACTGTATATGATCACGATATTTTAAAACAAAGACTTCGTGAGATGGCTTTCCTGACTAAAAATCTCAAAATTGTACTGATTGATAAAAGAGAAGAAAATTATGAGAAAACATTCCACTATGAAGGTGGAATTAAAGAGTTTGTTCAGTATTTGAATTCAAGTAAGACAGCTCTTTATGAAAATGTTCTTTACTTTGAGGGAACGAGAGACAACGTTTATGTGGAAGTTGCAATGCAGCACAATGATTCCTATAATGAGTCTTCTTTCAGCTTCGTAAATAACATTAATACTCCGGAGGGTGGTACTCATCTTGCGGGATTTCGTAATGCAATTACGAAAACATTCAATGATTATGCAAGAAATAATAAATTATTAAAAGACAGCGAGGCAAATCTTTCCGGTGAAGATATCCGTGAAGGTATGACAGCAATTGTTTCCATCAAAATTGAGGATCCTCAGTTTGAAGGTCAGACGAAACAAAAGCTTGGTAATTCAGAGGCAAGAGGTGCTGTGGACGGTATAGTCAGTGAGCAGCTGACTTATTTCCTGGAACAGAATCCGAATATTGCCAAAATTATCTGTGAAAAATCCATCATGGCACAGCGTGCGAGAGAAGCAGCGAGAAAAGCGAGAGATTTGACCCGCCGTAAAACGGCGCTTGAGGGAATGAGTCTTCCGGGTAAGCTTGCAGATTGTTCGGACAAAGATCCGAAAAACTGCGAAATTTACATTGTTGAGGGAGATTCCGCCGGCGGATCTGCAAAGACGGCTCGTAATCGTGCAACTCAGGCAATTTTGCCGCTTCGCGGAAAAATTTTAAATGTAGAAAAAGCAAGACTGGATCGAATTTATGGTAATGCTGAGATTAAAGCGATGATCACTGCATTCGGTACCGGTATCCATGAAGATTTTGATATTTCAAAGCTACGTTATCATAAGATTATTATTATGACCGATGCCGACGTGGATGGTGCTCATATTTCTACCCTTATGCTTACGTTTATTTATCGTTTTATGCCGGAGCTTATCAAACAGGGATATGTTTATCTGGCTCAGCCGCCGCTTTATAAGCTGGAGAAAAATAAAAAAATCTGGTATGCATACAGCGATGAAGAACTTGACAAAATTCTGACGGAAGTTGGTCGTGATCAGAATAACCGTATACAGCGTTATAAAGGTCTCGGAGAGATGGATGCAGAGCAGCTTTGGGAGACAACCATGGATCCGGAGCGCCGTGTGCTTCTTAAAGTAACAATGGATGAACAGGCAGAATCCGAAATTGACCTTACCTTTACTACTCTTATGGGTGATAAGGTAGAGCCGAGACGAATTTTTATAGAAGAAAACGCAAAGTTTGTTAAGAATTTAGACATCTAAGAGGTAAACAATGGACGAATATATATTTGATAAAGTCAAAAATGTCGATTTGAAAAAGACGATGGAAACCTCATATATCGATTATGCGATGAGTGTTATCGCATCGAGAGCGCTTCCTGATGTCAGAGACGGTTTAAAACCGGTGCAGCGTCGAGTTCTTTATTCTATGATCGAACTCAATAACGGACCGGACAAGCCACATCGTAAAAGTGCCCGTATCGTCGGAGATACCATGGGTAAATACCATCCGCATGGTGACAGTTCCATTTACGGAGCACTTGTTAATATGGCGCAGGAATGGTCAACCCGTTATCCGCTTGTTGACGGACACGGAAACTTCGGTTCTGTGGATGGTGACGGTGCAGCTGCTATGCGTTATACAGAAGCAAGACTTTCTAAAATTTCTATGGAACTTCTTGCAGACATCAATAAAGATACGGTAGATTTTGTTCCGAACTTTGATGAGACAGAAAAGGAACCGACAGTACTTCCGAGCCGTTATCCAAACCTTCTGGTAAATGGTACCACCGGTATCGCCGTAGGTATGGCTACCAATATTCCGCCACACAATTTAAGAGAAGTGGTAGATGCGGTTGTTAAAATTATTGATAATCAGGTGATTGATGATAGAGATACTGATATTGAAGAAGTAATGGATATCGTGAAAGCCCCTGATTTTCCAACCGGAGCCGTGATTCTCGGTACCAGGGGTGTGGAAGAAGCATATCGTACCGGTAAAGGAAAAATCAGAGTTCGCGCAGTGACTGATATTGAAGCAATGCCAAACGGTAAAAATCGTATTATCGTTTCCGAGCTTCCTTATATGGTAAATAAAGCAAATCTTATTATTAAGATTGCAGATCTTGTTAAGACAAAAAAGATTGACGGTATTACAGATCTTCGCGATGAATCAAACCGTGAAGGAACCCGTGTGGTTATCGAACTTCGCAAAGATGTCAATGCCAATATTATTTTAAATCAGTTGTATAAACATACACAGCTTCAGGACACATTCGGTGTCAATATGCTGGCTCTTGTCAATAATGAACCGAAAGTACTGAATCTTCTTGATATGCTCAAGCATTACTTAGCTCATCAGGAAGATGTTGTGACAAGAAGAACCAAATATGATCTGAATAAAGCAGAAGAAAGAGATCATATTTTACAAGGATTATTGATTGCGCTGGATAATATTGACGAGGTTATCAAGATTGTCAGAGGAAGTGCAAACACACAGGAAGCAAAACAGAATTTAGTTGAAAGATTTGGTTTAACAGAAGTACAGGCTCAGGCAATTGTTGATATGAGACTCCGTGCTCTTACCGGTTTGGAAAGAGAAAAACTGGAGGCAGAGCATGCAGAACTTGTTAAAAGAATTGCAGATTTAAAAGCAATCCTTGCAGACAGAAAGCTTCTTCTTGGTGTAATCCGTACAGAAATCAAACAGGTTGCGGATAAATATGGTGATGACAGAAGATCTAGAATCGGTTTTGATGAATTTGATATC
Source organism: Lachnospiraceae bacterium (assembly GCA_045535935.1). Lineage (GTDB taxonomy): Bacteria > Bacillota > Clostridia > Lachnospirales > Lachnospiraceae > SVFI01. The sequence continues at coordinate 38,719 of JAZSMO010000030.1, forward strand.
ACAATGGAAGATATGATTCCGAGAGAAAATACAGTGATTGCCATGACATCACTTGGTTATATCAAGCGTATGACAGTAGATAATTTCCATGCACAGAACCGTGGCGGTAAAGGTATTAAGGGTATGCAGACCATCGAAGATGATTATATCGAAGATCTTCTTATGATGCTGACACATTACCATATTATGTTCTTTACCAATATGGGGCGTGTGTATCGCTTGAAAGCTTACGAAATTCCGGAAGCAGGCAGAACGGCCAGAGGAACGGCGATTATCAATCTTCTGCAATTAAATCCTGGTGAAAAGATCAGTGCTGTCATTCCAATTCCGGACGATCATGATTTAAGTGAAAAGAATCTGTTCATGGTAACAAAGAACGGTATTGTAAAGAAAACATCCATTCATGAATATAACAATATCCGCAAGAATGGTTTAATTGCAATCAACTTACGTGATGATGACGAACTGATCGAAGTAAAATTAACAGATAAAGATACCGAAATTTTCCTCGTAACAAAGAATGGTATGTGTATCCGTTTCAAAGAGACAGATGTCAGACGTACCGGACGTGCATCCATGGGTGTTATCGGTATGAACTTATCCGATACTGATGAAATTATCGGTATGCAGCTTGACCATCAAGGTGACAGCTTACTTATCGCATCCGAAAAGGGTATGGGAAAACGTACCTATCTGGATGAATTCACGGTTCAGAAACGTGGCGGTAAAGGTGTGAAATGTTATAAAATCACTGATAAGACAGGATATGTAGTCGGTGTCAAAGGTGTAAATGACGATCATGAAATCATGATGATCACCAATGAGGGAATTATTATCCAGATTCGTATGGAAGATGTCTCTACACTTGGACGTATCACATCCGGCGTGAAACTGATTAATCTGGCAGAAAATGTAAAAGTTGCAAAGATTGCAAAAGTAAGAGAAAAAGTTTCTGACGGAACCCAGGAGCTTTCCGATGAGGAAGTTATTGACTCCGAAGCAACTTCGGAAGGAGATACAGAGTAAATTAAAAAATTGCGGCGATTTTTTATCGCCGCAATTTTATGAATTCTTACATAAATGAGGAGATGAAAAAATGGAAGCATATGCTATATTTATGGACTTAGCCATTATTATTATTGCGGCTAAGTTTTTCGGTCTTATTGCAAGAAAATGCAAGGCGCCGCAGGTTGTGGGAGAAATTATTGCAGGACTGATCATAGGACCGAGTGTTTTGGGAATTGTAAATCAAACGGATTTTATTTTGCAGATGGCGGAAATCGGTGTGGTTCTTTTGATGTTCAGCGCCGGACTCGGAACCGATTTAAAAGAACTTATGAAAACCGGACCGATTGCATTTTTAATTGCCTGCTTTGGAGTAGCAGTTCCGCTTGTGTCGGGTGCGATTTTTTATATGTGCTATTACGGTACATCGCCATGGGGAAGCGAAGGTTTTTATAAAGCGGTTTTTATCGGAACAATTATGACAGCTACCAGCGTAAGTATTACCGTATCTTCTTTGAAGGAAATGGGTAAGTTAAAATCAAAGATAGGTACAACAATCATAAGTGCTGCGATTATTGATGACATTATTGGTATTATGGTGTTGACATTTGTTATCGGATTAAAAAATCCGGATGCACAGCCCGGAAAAGTAGTTATCAATACATTTTTATTCTTTGCCTTTGCTCTCTGCGTCGGCTATTTAAGCTACAAAATATTTAAAGTGGTCGATAAAAAATATCCGCATACAAGACGAATTCCGATTGCAGGACTGGCGTACTGTTTTGCTCTTGCATATATCGCGGAAGCAGTTTTTGGTATTGCAGATATTACAGGTGCATACTTTGCGGGAATCATTCTCTGCAGTATAAGAGATTCTGATTATATTGCAGAAAAGATGGATATTAACTCTTATATGTTGTTCGGACCGGTCTTTTTTGCATCCATTGGTTTAAAAACGGAACTTCATGACATGAATATACCAATTTTACTGTTTTCTATTGGGTTTGTGATTGTAGCACTTTTATCGAAAATTATCGGATGTGGCTTGATTTCAAAGATTTGCAGATTTAATTGGTCGGATTCTTTAAAGATAGGTATCGGAATGATGACACGAGGAGAAGTAGCTCTGATTGTAGCACAAAAAGGATTATCCTCCGGACTGGTCGAACCGATTTATTTTACCTCAGTAATTTTATTGATTATCGTTTCATCCGTGCTGACACCGATTTGTTTAAAATTATTGTTTATAAGAGATGGAAAAGTGACAGATTAATATTGACACAAAAAATAAAAGTAGCTATAATAAATAAAAATAGTAATTATTACTGTTTTAATTAAAATGGAGGTATTCTTATGGCAGATTTAAAAGGAACAAGAACAGAAGCAAATTTAATGGCTGCATTTGCAGGAGAGTCACAGGCGAGAAATAAATATACTTATTTCGCATCAAAAGCAAAAAAAGACGGATATGTTCAGATTGCAGCTATTTTTGAAGAGACGGCAAACAATGAAAAAGAACATGCGAAGATGTGGTACAAGCTTTTAAAAGGCGGTTCTATCGGATCAACAATTGATAATTTAAAGGAAGCAGCAGAGGGCGAAAATTTTGAATGGACCGATATGTATGCTACTTTTGCAAAAGAAGCAAGAGAAGAAGGTTTTGATGATATTGCAGACTTGTTTGAAGGTGTGGCAGCGATTGAGAAAGAGCATGAGGAAAGATATCGTAAGCTTCTTGCAAACATTGAAGGCGGACTCGTATTCTCAAGAGATAATGACATGATTTGGCAGTGCAGCAACTGTGGTCATATCTGTGTCGGACAGAAAGCTCCGGAAGTTTGTCCGGTATGTGCGCATCCGCAGGCTTATTTCCAGATTAAGGCAGAAAATTACTAATCAGTTAAGACATGAAAAACCCCGCTTCATCATGAAGCGGGGTTTACTTTTTATGTATCTTACCAGTAGTAACGTTTTTTGAACTCTGTAAAACTATATGCAGCTTTCTTGTTAGGATTTACACTGGTGTATTTCTTTTTGTCAAGTTTAACTTTGTTAGCCATTACGTAATAGTAATTGTAGTAAGAAGATCCTTTGTATTTTACAGTTGCGGATGTTCCTTTTACATTTTTCTTAACGCGTTTCCATTTTCCGGATTCTTTTGCTTTCCAGTAAATAGAGTAAGAAGTTGCTCCTGTAACCTTTGACCATTTCAGTTTTGCGGAAGAGCTGGAAACCGGTGTCAGTTTCTTAGCGTAAGCACTTGGAACATAGTATTTGAATGCTGTCCAAGGTCCGTATAATACAGTATTGTTAATCTTTACATAAGCGCGAACACGGTATTTGCTTCCTGCTGAGAACAGTTTGGAATTTTTGAGGGAAGCAGAGGTTGATAAGTAGCTTGAAGTTGTTGCAGAACCTAACAGTTTCATGCTTCCTTTTTTGTTCTTAGCACCCCAAACTTCTACCTGATATCCGTCTGTGTTGTCCCAAACAGAAGAAGGAGCCCACTGATATGTAATAGTTTTAAGACTTCTCTTTGTAGAATAAATATCAATAACAGATGGAGCAGTCGGAAGAGTTACACAACTACTTTTACCGGAATAACCGGAACTTGCAAGGAATTTAGATGTATTATTATTACATCTGTAAGGAACTACAAAAATACAATATTTACTATTCTTTGGTAAACCGGCGATGGTAGCAGCTTTATTTGCTGTATTCATAACAAATCTTGCTGTATCAAAATTAGTACTAGCTCCATAATAAACAGAATATCCAGTTGCACCTGTAACAGGAGCCCATGTAACGGTTACGCTTTGAAGATCAGCACTTGTCTGCGTAACAGTTGTACGATAATCAGGAGCTGTATCTGCTGTGATGGTAACCCACTCACCGGAATTAACAACGCCAACTCTGATTTGATAAGTAGTAGCGGCATTTAAGCCTGTAATTGTACCGGATGTAGTAGCGGATTTTGTTAAAGACCACCAAGCGCCATCTTCAAAAAGTTGAACTTCATGTTTTGAAGATGTATTACTTGTCCATGAGATTGCGATTCTGGAAGTATCCGCTGCTATCTGTTTTACATTTGTCGGTGCAGTGGAAGCAGCCTCAACATCCACAGGTTTTGCAACGAGAGCTACACAAAAAGCAACCGCTGCAGTGAAAAGCATAAGCTTTTTCATAAGATTCAGCTTTGTTTTCATAATATCCTCCCTTATTTCTATAAAAAAATTTACAGTTGTCTTTAGTATAATAAAGTGAATCTAAAAAATCAATGTATTTTTAGTAAAATCAAGGTAAAATATGAAGAATTTGTATTTACCAGTTTTCTTTTAACAAGAAATCGGCAATATGAATGATTTCAATGCCATTTACATTTCCTTTGGCTAAAGGATCGCGACAAACAACATATTTGTGGTAATGGTCTTTGATTTCCATGAGATTGTCTGTTTCACGCGAGGAGGAGGTAGGAAGGGATACACATACCTGTACATAGATTCGTTCTTCTTTGCGTATTCCGACAAAATCGATTTCTTTTGTTGCATTTTTTCCTATATATATGTCATAACCGCGGCGTTTCATTTCAAGGAAAACGATGTTTTCTAAAATACCGGAAAGCATTTTCGTATCAAAGCCAAGCTGGCTGTATTTAAAAGAAATATCGGAAAGGTAGTATTTTTCCTGCGTTTTTAAAATCGATTTTCCCTGTAAATCAAAGCGTTTACAAGGATATATAATAAATGCTTCCGTCAGCCAATTTAAATAATTGTATATTGTTTCTATGGATAGTGAACGGTTTTCGCTTTTCAAAAATTTAGAAATAGAAGAAGCAGAAAATGTCATTCCCATATTTTCAATAATATACATTACGACACGGTCAAAAAGCTCTTTGTTTTTAATATTATGGCGTTTTGAAATATCATACGTAATTACGGAAGCATAGATACCATCAACCACTTGATAGGCGGAGCGCAAATCAAAGTTGCTGATACCGATAATAGGAAAACCACCGTATTGCACATATTCGTCAAAAACAGCTTTTGCGTCGGCCGTGTTTATTTGTTTAAAGTCAATATATTCTTTGAAAGAAAGAGTATAGATTGGAATAAGAACATATCGTCCGGTCAAATATGTGGAAATTTCACTTGCCATAAGCTTGGAGTTGGAACCGGTTACGTAAATATCAACCTTATCATCTTCCATAAGATGATTAACCACCTTTTCCCAGCCGTCAATTTCCTGTATTTCATCGAGAAAAAGATAGCATTTATTTTTTCCTTCTATGGAAGTTTTTAAATCCTCATACATATTTTGAGAAGTGAAAGTATCATCAATATCGATTCGGTTATATATTCTGTGAATGATATGATCGTCTTGAATCCCTCTGTTTTTTAATTCTTCCATAATAAGAGATAGAATCGTAGATTTTCCACAACGACGAACACCGGCTAAAATTTTGACAAGCGGTGTATCAATAAATGGAAGAATGGCATTGATATAATCCGGTCTTTGTATCATATTTCTCACCTCCGTTATAGCTAGTTTACCGAAAAACTCTCAATTTTACAATAGTTTTTACTTATTTAGAGGTAAAAACTATGAAAAAATATTTAGTTTTTAGTAGTATAACCAAAAAACACAAATAAAAAACACCATCCCCATGAGGCTATGCTCACAAAAACAGTGCTTTACTGCGCGATCAGGGGCTCGAACCCTGGACACCCTGATTAAGAGTCAGGTGCTCTACCAACTGAGCTAATCGCGCATGCGATATTCGTTTATTTACAACGCAAGAGTTATTATAGTATAATGAATCGTAGTTTGCAAGCATTTTTTTAAATTTTTAGCATGAAAAGACATTTATCGGGAAAGAAGGATATAAAAATGATTGACTCACATGCGCATTATGATGATGAGGCATTTGATACGGACAGGGAAGAGTTGTTGTCGTCGGTATTTAAAAGCGGGATTCGAAAGGTGATTAATGTGGGAGCTTCCATGAAGAGCTGCAGAACAACACTGGCTCTCAGCGAAGCTTATGAACATATATATGCGGCGATTGGCGTACATCCGAGTGACACCGCAGAGCTGACAGAGTCGGATATGGACTGGCTGAAAGAAAAGAGCGCACTTGCAAAGGTTGTAGCCATCGGAGAGATCGGGCTGGATTATTATTGGGATGAGCCGGATAGGGAAATCCAGAAAAAATGGTTTCAAAGACAACTTGAATTGGCAAAAGAGGTGAAGCTTCCGGTGGTGATTCATTCCAGGGAAGCAGCGGCGGATACTATTGGTATTTTGAAGGAATACAACGGAGATCTTAGCGGTGTCATCCACTGTTATTCTTACACAAAGGAATTGGCGAGAGAATTTCTGGATATGGGATATTCTTTCGGTATCGGAGGTGTCCTCACCTTTAAAAATGCAAAAAAATTAAAGGAAGCGGTCAGTTATATTCCGATGGATCGGATTTTACTTGAGACAGATTGTCCGTATCTGGCGCCGGAACCGAACCGGGGAAAAAGAAATTTTTCTTTATATATTCCTTATATTGTGCAGGTGATGGCGCAGCTGAAGGGAATCAGTGAGGAGGAAGTGATCCGTATCACAAGCGAAAATACAGAGCGGCTGTTCGGTATTTAATTTTATTATTTCGAAAAAAGGAAGAGAAAAGCATATGGCTTATTTAGGAAATCCATCCGGAACGATAGAGGTTTTACAAAAATACAATTTTAATTTTCAAAAGAAATTTGGACAGAATTTTTTGATCGATCCGCATGTGTTGGATAAAATTATTTCCGCGGCGGAGATTACAAAGGAAGACTGCGTATTGGAAATCGGTCCGGGAATCGGGACGATGACGCAGTATTTGGCAGAAAATGCGCGGGAAGTCATTGCCGTCGAAATCGACAAAAATCTCATACCGATTTTGGAGGATACGCTATCTTCTTACGACAATGTGACGGTAATCAATGAGGATATTTTAAAGGTAGATATCGCAAAGATTGTGGAGGAGAGAAATGACGGAAAACCGATTAAGGTCGTGGCCAATCTTCCATATTATATAACGACACCGATTATTATGGGCTTGTTTGAAAGTCATGTTCCTCTTTGCAGTATTACCATTATGGTGCAAAAAGAGGTGGCGGACCGCATGAAGGTCGGACCGGGAACGAAGGACTACGGTGCACTTTCCTTGGCGGTGCAGTATTATGCAAAACCGGAGATTGTGGCAAATGTTCCTCCGAACTGCTTTATTCCGCGGCCGAATGTGGGAAGCGCAGTCATACGTCTGACCCGTTATGCAGAGCCGCCGGTGAAGGTCGAGAATGAACAAAAAATGTTTTCTATCATAAGAGCCAGCTTCAATCAGCGTCGGAAAACGTTGGTGAACGGACTGGTGAACGGAGGCGTTGCAAAGAAGGAGGAGGTCCTTTCGGCATTGTCTGAAATGGGGCTTTCACCCTCCGTGCGGGGAGAGGCTTTGACCTTGGAGCAATTTGCTCATTTTTCTAATATTTTGTAGGCAGGAAAAGTGCGTATTTTTTTGACTAAAACAGTGTCGTATGTTACACTTAAACGGAGTAGACCATAGGGGAAACTAACCTTTTTATATTTTACGAGGTGAACGAATTGGATAAGTATGAATACCGGATCCGGGCAGAGGAAATTAACGATCTCATTGAGAAAAAACAATACGTGGAGGCTGTAAAAATTGCAGATACCATAGACTGGAGAAGAGTGCGCAGCGTTGTTATGCTCTGTAAAGTAAGCGAGCTTTACAAGATGAATAGGCGCTATGAAGACAGTAAAGAAATTCTTCTTATGGCGTATGAGCTTCAAAGTAAATCCCGCAAGATTGTTTATTCTCTCTGTGAGCTTTCCATCAAATTGGAAGAAACGGTTCAGGCAGTAGAATATTATAAAGAATTTATCAAGATAGCACCGAGAGATACCGGTCGTTTTATCCTGCAGTATCGTCTGTATGAAGCACAGGATGTCAGTCTGGAGGAACGTATCGCAGTTCTCGAAGAGTACAAAAAACGTGACTATCGCGAGAAATGGGCATATGAGCTGGCATATTTGTATCACCGTATCGGACTTGCAACCCGTTGCGTGGAGGAATGTGACGAGCTTATTTTATGGTTCGGAGAAGGAAAATATGTGATTAAGGCACTGGAACTGAAAATGCTTCATGCACCACTTTCTCCGGAGCAGCAGGAAATTTATAATGCGAGATTTATGGTACCTGTTCAGGAACAGGCGGCAGAAACATCGGAGGAAGCGGTTTCCGAGGAAGTGGAACCATCTCTTTCCATTGAGATCAAGGCGGTGGAAGCAACTCGTGCCAAGACAGCAGAAATTCCGAGCAAAAAGGTGGCGGAAGAGGTTTCTGCGCAGGAAGAAGAGCCGGTTTCTTATGAAACTTATGAACCGGAAGCATACGAGACCGCAACATATGAGCCAGAAACGTATGAGACGGAAAATTACGAAGCAGAAAATTATCCGGCCGAGGAAGTACCGTCAGAAGATGTTACATATGCGCAGGAAGAGGAGACGGTCGAAGACGAAGATGCGGATATGAAGATTGTAAATTCCGCCGATGATTTTGACATTCAGGTGAAGACGATTGATGTAGGTGATGAATACAGCACCATCAATCTTCAGGAAGAGCTTGCGAAAAACCTGGCAGAAATGCTGGCACAGGAAGATATGGAAGCGCTGGATGCAACGAGAGCACTTCCGATAGAATCTATTTTCGAAGCGACATCGCAAGGATTAAATGTAGAAAATATTGAAAATCTGCAATTGCAGGATGAAGTTATAAATGAAGTAATCAATCTGGAAGAGACAAAGGAAATTCCGGATCCGGAAGAAGTCGAAGAAATTGCTGAGACTGAGGAAGAGATAGAGATACCGGAAGTTGAAGAAATCGCTGAGGCCGAGGAAGAAGTAGAAATACCGGAAATTGAAGAAATCGCTGAGGCCGAGGAAGAGGTAGAAATACACGAAATCGAAGAAGAGCTTCCGGAGACAGAAGAGCTTGAAGAAATCGAAGAGAGCTCAGAACCGGAGGAAACGGCGCCGGTAGCAGAAGTAGAGCCTCTTGTTTTCGGACAAAATCAGCCGTTACCGGATGCAGTTTTGCAGGCACTTCAAAGTGTTGCCATGGAAGCAGCAAAAGAGGCGGCAAAACAGGCAGCACAGGAAGCAGCAAAGCAGGCAGCGCAGGAAGCTGCATATGCGACAGCGGAAGTAATAAAAGAAATGAAACCGGAGCCGGTGATGGAGCAGGAAAAAGCTGTCGCCGAGGAACCGGAAGAAGAACCACAGGAAATGGTGGAAAAACAGATTACCGGACAGCTCAGTTTTTCTGATATTATGGCAGAATGGGAAGAGACCAAAAAAGCCAACGAAGAAAAACATCTGCAGGAGATGAAACAGAGAGTTATGGAGCAGACAGGACCGCTTTTCTCTGATTTTGATGCTGCAGCAAGGGCAAGTGTCCAGTCAGATTTGGATATGATAAATCCTACTCTTGATGTATTTTCCGACACAGAGGATTTGGCAACTGAGGTGGAAACAGCTCTTATGGAGGAAGAGATCTCGGAGACTTCGGCAGAGGAAGTGTCTGTAGAGGAAATTCCGGAAGCACCGGCAGAGGAAGCTGTCGCAGAGGAAATTCCGGCAGAAGAACCTGCAGTAGAGGAAGCCCAGGCAGAGCCGGTACATGATATTGCAATGATGGCGGCTATGAAAGCGGCGCAGGAAGCTGCAGCAAAAAGTGCTGAACAAAAGCTGATTTCTGCGGATGTGGAGGACCGACCAAGCAGCTTCAGCACAGAAGAAATCAATGGTCTGGAAGATAAACTCATGGGTGCGTTATCACAGCAGCATTATGATACTGCGAATATCCAGGCAGCAGTGTTGGAATCTGAGATGGCTTCTGTGAAAACACCGCAGCCGGTAGGACCGAGAACTTTGACAATGGAAGAAAAAGCATTGTTCGGAACCATTGCGCCGAACAAGGCACTTCAGGAAAACGTGGCACAGATACTGGATTCTATTTCTTTGTTGCCGTACACGGGAAATGTATTTATTACAGCCGAAAAGGGAATCACAACATTGGATGTTGCCAAAAATATCGTAGTGCATTTATCAAAAACGAATCCTGCTTTTTCAGGAAAAACGAAGATAGCTTCTTGTGAAGAATTTAACGGAAAAGACATTTTTACTACAGTCAACGGACTTGCAAACGGTGCGCTTATTATTGAAAAAGCCGGCGATATGTCCGGAGATTTGTGCAATAAATTGATTAAAGCAGGAAATGAAATAGAAAACGGCGGTATAGTTTATATTTTAACGGATACAAAATCCGGTATGGAACGGTTATCTCGCAGTTACTCCAAGGCAATGGAATACTTTAATTTAAATTTGGATATTCAGGCGATGGATAACGACGGACTTGTAAAATTCGGAAAAGAGTTTGCAAGAGAGAAAGAATACACGATTGATGATATGGGTGTACTTGCGCTTTATAACCGGATTGAAGAGAGACAGACCAATGAACATGCAGTGACCGTGGCTGAAGTAAAAGAAATTATTTTACAGGCGATTGAAAAATCGGAGAAAAAGAATCTTTCTCATTTCATGGATGTTATCTTTGCAAAGCGTTATGACAAGGATGACATGATTGTGCTGAGAGAAAAAGATTTTATAAATGACTAAGAGAGGGCAAGGTATGGCAGAAAACAAAAAACAGGTAAATCCACTTTTTATTACAAAAGATGATGAGTATGTTTTTGCACAGGGAAATCATTACGAAATATACGAAAAACTCGGTGCGCATAAAACAACCGTGGATGGAAAAGAGGGTGTTTATTTTGCAGTGTGGGCACCAAATGCACAGTATGTTAATGTAATCGGTTCTTTTAATAATTGGGATATTTTTAAAGATAATATGGAGCGTCTTGGGGATGGCGGTATCTTTGCCTTGTTTGTTCCGGAAGCAAAAGTCGGCGATATGTACAAGTTTGTTATCACCACACCGGATGGAAATAAGCTTTATAAGGCGGATCCATATGCAAATCAGGCACAGCTTCGTCCGGATAATGCATCGATTGTAGCGGATCTGACAGATTTTACATGGACAGATGCAACCTGGCAAAAGGAAAAAGAAGCAACGGATTGGAACAAAAAACCGATGGCGATTTACGAATGCCATATTGGTTCCTGGATGAAGCATCCGGTATCCGGTGAGGATGAAAAAGAAACCGGCTTTTATAATTATCGCGAGTTTGCAGATCGTTTTGTGGAATACTGCAAAGAAATGAAGTATACGCATGTAGAGCTTATGGGTATTGCAGAGCACCCATTTGACGGATCCTGGGGATATCAGGTGACCGGTTATTATGCACCGACGTCCCGTTATGGTTCGCCGACAGATTTTATGTATCTGGTGAATAAGCTTCACAAAAACCATATCGGAGTCATTCTTGACTGGGTTCCGGCGCATTTTCCAAGAGATGAGTTCGGCCTGGCAACTTTTGACGGAAGCTGTCTGTATGAGCATCCGGACACAAGAAGAGGTGAACATCCGGATTGGGGAACCAAGATTTTTAACTATGCGAAAAATGAAGTACGAAACTTCTTGATTGCCAATGCCATGTTCTGGGTAGAGAAGTTCCATATTGACGGACTTCGCGTGGATGCGGTTGCTTCCATGCTCTATCTGGATTACGGAAGAAGAGACGGTCAGTGGCTTCCGAATGAATACGGAAACAATAAAAACCTGGATGCCATCGAGTTTTTCCGTCATTTGAATTCTATGATGAAAAAGAGAAATCCGGGAACGCTTGTGATTGCGGAAGAATCTACCGCATGGCCGCTTGTGACCGGTGATCCGAAGGAAGGAGGACTTGGATTCTCCTTTAAGTGGAATATGGGATGGATGCATGATTTCTGCGAATATATGAAGCTGGATCCGTTGTTCCGCAAAAATAATCATTATGCGTTGACATTTGCCATGAGCTACAATGAGAGCGAGAACTACATTCTTCCGTTATCACACGATGAAGTGGTACATTTGAAATGTTCCATGCTCAACAAAATGCCGGGATTCTATGTGGATAAATTTGCCAATCTCCGAGTAGGTTATACCTATATGTTTACCCACTGCGGCAAGAAGCTTTTGTTCATGGGACAGGAGTTCGGACAGGATCAGGAATGGTCCGAGGCAAGAGAGCTTGAGTGGCATTATTTGGAAGATAAAGAACACAGCTCTATGAAATATTATGTGAGCAAGCTTCTTGAAATTTATAACAAATATCCGTGTATGTATGAAAACGACAATAACTGGAACGGTTTTGAGTGGATCAACGCAGACAATGCGGAGGACAGTGTTTATACATATATGAGAAAATCCGAAAGCGGAAGAAATAATATTCTGGTTGTTCTCAATATGACCCCGATGAAGCGAGAAGGATATACGGTTGGCGTTCCGAAAAAGAAAAAATATAAATTACTTTTAAACAGTGACGAGGAATGCTATGGCGGAAACGGAACCGTGATTCCGAAAGAAATATCCGCAAAAGCACAGCCTTGGGACAATCGGGATTATTCTATCACATTTGATCTTCCGGCGTACGGAGCAGCGCTTTTCCTGTTCTAGGGCAGTTTGTGCGTAAGCTCTTAAGAAAGAGTCAAAAATAACCGAAATAAAAGGTGAATGCATTTGCATTCGCCTTTTTCTATTGCATAAAACAGGTACAGAAGGTGACTTATGAAAATAACATTTGATCATTTGCAGGAACATACGACAAATCCTATCGGAAAAACAGCGGAAATGTCGCCGAAAAGCACTATGGCGGACAAAGGTGTGCAAAATACAAAAAGTATTTCCGGTGTTTTGCTTTCCAAAGGACAAGAGCAACAGGCATACGGAAAACAGACAAAGAGCGCGCAGGAAGTGAAAGAGCAGGCGGGCCTCCTTTCCGGTGAAGATTATAAAAATTACATGGCAGTGATGTCTTCTACTATGTCCGGTGAGGATTTTTCCGCTATGATGGAAGAAGGGGTAAAACCAGGAAAAACATCGGTGGAAGATGTCGTTACAATCATGGATCATATTAAGACGGTCATGGCCAGATCAGGAGTTGTCGTTTCCGGATTTAACGCAAGCGGTGATATTCCGATGGAAAAACTGGAGGCTATGACGGGAAATGCAGCGTATGCGCAGTCGCTTGCGGATGCATTTAAGGAAAATGATGTTCCGCTTACGGAGGAAAATGTGGCGGAAGTTATGAAACAGACAGGACTTGCCACGGAGATTACAGGTCTTTCCGATTCGATGAAGCAGTACTTGATTGAGAATGATTTGGAACTTTCGGTCAATGAGATTTATATGGCAAAATTCAGTGCCCAATCCGGAAAAGAAGCTGGTCCGGCCGGAAAAACAGGTTCCTATTTCAGTGATGATTTGAACGGATATTTCGGTAAACAGGCGCCGGAAACGAATTATGAAGGGTTGTCTGTACAAATAGAAAAAGTCATAAAGGAAGCCGGTCTTTCCGTAAATGAAGAGACAAAAGCGGAGGCTAAATGGATTCTTGAGAAAGGAATGCTTCTTACAGGAGAAAATATGGAAAAGCTGCACCGGATGAATGAGATGCAGTTTCCGATGACAAAAGAAGATGTGCTTTCTCATATTGCGCAGGCGCTTCGCGAGGGAAAACAGGCAGAAAATGCAGATCTGTCCGGACATGGTATTTACAAGCAGGCAGTTGCCATCAAGGAAGCAGTGGATCATATTTCTGAAAAAGCGGTAGAAAAGGTTGTTTCGGAAGGAGAAATTTTTAATATTCGAAATCTGACAAGTGCGCAGAGAGAAATTGATCTTGCACAGGCGTCCTACAGCGCACAGACAGTAGAAACAGCGGCTGTCGGTGCAGATGAGGCAGCATTTGTTCATGCAAAAAGGACAATGGAAGAAGTTCGTTTGCAGATGACCGTCTCGGCCAATGTGATGCTGCTGCGAAGTGATTATTCGATTGATACAACAGAGCTTACGGAACTGGTAGAACAGCTGAAAGCCATCGAGCAAAAAATGAATATGACACAGGGGCTTACCCTTGCAGACGAAGGAAAGAATTCCCTGTATCAGGATACGATGGAAAAAACAGCGGCGATCCGTCAAATGCCGGCTGCGGTCATTCCGAGAGTTATGGACGTAGCAGAGCATCTTACGCTGCAGAGAGTGTATGAGGAAGGTCGTGTTCTGGAATCCACCTACAAGAAGGCCGGGGAAAGCTATGAAGCTTTGATGACAGCTCCGAGAGCAGATTTGGGAGACCGGCTGAAGGATGCATTTTCCAACATAGATGAGATATTACAGGATCTGGAGTTTGAGGCTACGGAGGATAACCGCCGGGCAGTCCGGATTCTTGCATACAACAAAATGGAGCTTACCAAGGAAAATATCCTGCAGGTGAGAGCGACAGATGCAGATCTTACCTATTTACTGGATAAGATGACACCGTCCGCAACGCTGCAAATGATTCGCGACGGAATCAATCCGCTGGAGGAAACGGTTGCGGAATTGACCGATTATTTTACGCAGCAGGATGGAGATCTTACATCGCAGGCGGAAACATTTAGTCGTTTTCTCTATGAAATGGAGCATAGTGATCAGATTACTCCGGAGGAAAGAGAAACGTATATGGGTATTTACCGCCTGATTCGTCAAATTGAAAAAGGAGACGGAAAGGCCATCGGAACAATTGTAAACAACGGACAGGAGTTAACTTTTGCTAATTTGCTTTCTGCGGTACGTACCGGACAAAAACGAGGTGTCAATGCAGTGATAGATGACGATTTCGGAATGCTTGACGGTGTGGAGGCAAAAGGAACCCGCATTTCCGATCAGATTAATCATTACTATGAGAGAAAAGCATCACAGCTTCTCGATCGTATGAGTCCGGTTGTGATGATGCAGCATCATGTGACGATGGATACCACGTGGGATGAGCTCATGGACATGTCGCAGGAAACACCGGAGCAGATGAATAAAATGTACCGGGAGGAACAGCTTCAGCTTTTGAGACAGGATATTTCCGCAGACAATGAGACAGTGGAAATGTTACTTGCCAACGGACAGCCGATCACTCCGGATCATCTGCACGGGGCAGAGAAACTTACCGGGCGCCGCGGAGAAATGTTCCGGAAAATAAAAGAATTTACCGAAAAACAGGAATCTGCGGATGCTGAAATCACGGAAATGCTTACACAAATGAAAGAGCATTTTACGCAGGCGCAGGAGGCACAAAAAGCATACGAAGAAATGCAGGAGACGGTAAACGAAAGACTGGAACAGGTAATGTTATCGGGAGAAATGGGATATCTGGATATCAAAGCACTTTCTTCTATTTCCAAACAGCTTTCCCTGGCGGGGAATCTTGCAAAGGAAGAAAATTATGAGCTCCCGGCTGTGATTGACGGTCGGTTGACCAGCGTGAATGTGCGATTCCGCCGAGATGGTGCGGACAGCGCAGAGAAGGGAAGTGTTTCTGTTTCTGCAGAGCTGGCGAACGGTGAAAAGGTTATGGCTGAGCTCAAGATACAGGGGGATGTTATCACCGGATATATGGGTTGCAGCAGCAGAGAAAAAACAGCGCATTTTATGGAAAAAAGGGAAGATTTTATCCGAAATATCCTATCGGAAACCGGAAAAACAGCCGATATTAATTTTGTATATAGTGAAGAGATCCGATTTAATTATTATGAAGGCGGACATCAGGCAGGGAAGCAGATGAAGACCGGAGTAAAGGATCTGAAAGAAACCGAAATTCAGACAGAAGAAGCACAGGGACGTCATACTTCTGCAAAAGAGCTTTATCAGGCAGCAAAAGCATTTCTTGCTTTGCTGGAAGGATAAGCAGAATAGAAAGGTGTGCAGAATATGAAGATCAATTATAATGTATCCGCAATTATTGCCAATGCAGCGCTCGGAGTAAATGAAAAGAGATATAATGTTTCATCCGAACGATTATCTACAGGTTATAAGGTAAATCATGCAAAAGAAAATCCATCCGGCATTGCCATTGCAAAAAGAATGAATGCGCAGCTGAGAGGTCTTGAACATGCAAATCAGAATGCAAGCACGGCTATCTCCGTAGTAAGTACGGCGGAAGGTGCTCTTACTGAAATGCAGTCCATGGTACAGCGCATCAATGAGCTGGCGATTCAGGCGGCCAACGGTCCGAAGACGGATGAAGACAGAGCTGCGATTCAGGAGGAAGTAAAGGAATTAAAAGAAGAGCTGAACCGTATGATGACAGATACGGAGTTCAACGGGAAAAAATTGTTAAACGGCGATTGCGATTTGAAGGGATATTCCGATGTGAACGGTATTTCTGTCGGCTATTATTCCGATGAAGTTCCGGTAGCGCAGTATTCTTTGAGTATTACAACACCTTTAAACCGTGATGAGGATGGAAATATCGACCTGCAGGACGGCGATGTAACGCTTCTTATGGACGGAAGCGAAACCGCATTTCCGGCGGATTCTACCGTATCTTATTACGGAGACAGAGTGACAATCAAGGCAGCAGGCGAATTTGAAGTGAATTTCTATGTTTCCGATGCATTTGAAGCGGAGGGAACAAATGATGTTACTCTTGACTTGACCGGTATGGGTGCGATGACCGTACAGATTGGCGCCAACGAGGGACAGGTGCTGGATATTCGTCTTCCGGAGGTTTCTCTTCGTACATTGGGTATTGAAGATGTCGATATTTCTACCGAGGAAGGAGCACAGGAAGCCATTGAATTATCAAAACAGGCCAACTCCTTTATCTCCTCTGTCCGTGCAAGAATCGGTGCATACGAAAATCGTCTGGAGCATACGGAAAGCAGTATTGATGTTACTTCTGAAAATATGACGGCTGCTTTCTCCAGATTGATGGATACCGATATGGCGGAAGAAATGACGGAATATACAAATCAGCAGGTATTAAATCAGGCGGGAATCAGCATTTTGACACAGGCAAACCAGAGACCGTCGGAAATGTTACAGTTGTTACAGTAAAATGAGGTGTCAAAATGACAGATGAAAAGAAACAGGAGTTTACACTCCGCATTTCGCAGGCAAACGCAAGCCAGCTGATTGTAATTTTATATGAACTTTTCTTTTACTACATAGAAGAAGCCGACAAGGCATATGCAAAGACAGATTATGTCGGATTTTGTAAAGAACTGCAAAAAGCACATGATTGTCTCAATGAGCTGATTGCATCTCTTAATATGAATGCGGAGAATGAACAAGTAGAAGAAGTAGCAAAAGCTATTTTAAAAGTTTATTTCTTTGTCAGTGCCCGGATCGGAGCAGCTTCCGGAAGCAGAAAAAAAGACCCCCTTTCGGATGCGGTAAGACTGATGCAGAAACTTTATAAAATATATAAAGAAGACGCAGCAAACGATAATTCCGCACCGGTCATGGATCGGGCACAGACCGTTTATGCAGGGCTGACTTACGGAAAAAACGATCTCAATGTAAGCCTTGAAGACGGAAGTGCGAGCAGAGGATTTTACGTTTAAAATGAATATTTTGAGTAACCGGACATACAATGTGGTAGGAGGTGCATCGTGCAGTCATTCTATTCGCAGGGAGTTATACCCATTATCATTGTGTGTCTGGTTGTTTTATTTTTGGCCGGATTTCAAAGAAAGAATCATGTGATTCTGCAATTTGTAAAGCGGGGTGTCGCAGGCTTCATAGCGCTTGTGCTGTTGAATCGCCTGTTTGCCTTTTATTCTGTCCCTCTGTTTGTCGGAGTCAATGTATGGTCGATATTGACGGCGGTATTTCTCGGTGTTCCGGGAATTTGTATGCTTTTCGGAATTTGCCTGTTTTGAAATTTGACATTCCGCAGTTTAGCGAATATACTTAAGAAGTATGCTTATCGACCGTTTTTAATATGGATAATTTAAGGAACATAAGAATGAAAAAGAGAATTTTGACTAATATCATATTTGTTATTTCTGTTGTTGCAATGTTTTTGTTCATGCAAAAAATCTTTACCGCATCCAACTCTTTGACAGAGCATGCGGAAATGATGATGGACGGATATTATGATGAAAAAGAAAATACCCTGGATGCGGTGGTGATCGGTAACAGCCATATCTATCGTTACTGGCAGGGTGCGTTCGGATGGGAACAGAACGGAATCGCAGCACTTTCTTTATCTACTTCCGATATGCCATGCAATGTATTTCGAAACGTAGGTGTGGAAGCATTAAAAACACAGACACCGAAAGTTCTGGTTTTTGATGCACTTGCTTTTGCAGATAATCATAATCTGGAAAACAATAAAATATATTATCTGACAAGCAATATGAAATTTTCCGCCAATTATCTCGATACAATCAAAACCTATTGTGACACCGCAGGCGTGGAAGGCTGGGACAGGCTGATGTATTATTTTCCTGTGATACAGTTTCATTCCAGATGGAAGGATCTCAAAAAAAGAGATATTCTAAAAATGAAGGAATCTTATCTCAATTCCTGCTATGAAAAGAAATTTTTGACGAGAACCATTGAAAAGGAAGAGGTTATCTATACGGATACGAGAGTTCCGATTCATGAGGGAAGAGAAGCTTCCTTGAGAGAGCTGCTGGAATGGTGTCAGGATCAGGAAGTGCAGATAGAATTTATCGCAGTGCCGACATTGCTGACGGAAAAAAGAAAAGGAATGATCAATTATGTTGGTGATATCGTCGAAGAATACGGTATTACGTTTATTGATTACAATGATCAGGAGCTGTTTGACAGCTTCGGCTTCGTTGTTGAGGAAGATTTCCAGGATGTGAATCATACCAATGTGGTAGGATCGTACAAATTCTGTGAAATTTACGGACAACATCTGATCGAGACCTATGATCTTCCGGATCGCAGAGAGGATGAATCCTATGGATCCTGGGAGACAAGAACCAAGGAATATTTTGAGGTTATTGAAGAAATAAGAGCAAAAAATGAATAAGGCTTTGACATGCAAAACCCCGGGATTTCTCGGGGTTTGCGCTTTCTTTTAAGGCTTTTTTTGAGTGGTGTTTAGTAATTTTTACCAAAAAAATATTTTTTATAACAGGGGACTTTACATTTTTTGTCGGCTCCTTTATAATCCAATTTACATTCTAATTCAAACCGTGTCGAAAGATCTTTCGATCGGATCACATTTCAAAGATTCCGCGTTTCGGAATCAGATTCCTATATTTAAATGAAAAGGAAAAGGAGATTTTATGGGGGTTCTCTATTTTTTTTTACTCTCGGCGGTCGTTTTTGATGTCAAAACGTTCCGCATTCCCAACAAGCTCATCATCTGTGCCTTTTTGTCAGGTGTATTATATCAGGGGATTTTTTCTCCAAAGCGACAAATGTTACTTTATATCGGTTCCATGATCCTCGTTTTTCTTGTGCTGATTCCGATTTATAAAATCAGGGCCATCGGCGGAGGAGATGTAAAGCTGCTCAGTATATGTGCTCTTTTTACAGGCTATGAAAGAGGGTTACTCATCGTATGGTATTCGCTGCTCATAGGAGCGGTCATTTCAATTTTTTATCCGGTGTATCACCGACTTTTCTCAAACAATACAAACAAACAGAAAACAAGACATGTGATTCATTTTACAATACCGATTGTCTTGGCTGTAATCACAGAACATATAGGGGGAGATTTTCATGGGTATTTTGGCAATTTGTGACAAAGAAACGGTATTTACGGAGATTCTGGCAGAGTATCTTCGAAAAAAATACCGGTCAGAACTGGAGATAGAAGCGTTCAGCGATGTCGAGAAACTCTTGTCAATGGCTGCGCAAAAAGAAATCACGTTATGTCTGATAGGAGAGGGAATGCTGGAAAGCGGTCAATTGGAAGAATTGTTGACACATACAGAGCACATTATTTTTCTTTCCGGCAAAAGAAAAAAAGACTGTATTTTCAAATATCAATCCGTGGAGCAGCTGACAAAGGATCTGCTTTTTCTATGCAGCGAAAAGGAAATTATGTTTTTGGAAGAGCATTCCTTTTGGTCCGGATCAAAAAATATAGAAGTAAAAGCATTTTATTCACCGGTACACCATATCATGCAAAGTTGTCTGGCGCTTACAATGGGACAATTGTTAGCCAAGGATAAAAAAGTATTATATCTGAATTTTGAGCCGTATTCCGGGTTTGAGTCCATGATGCAGAAAACATATAAACATAATTTGATGGATCTGTTTTTCTTTTTGAAGGAGGACAAAGGAAAATTTCGTCTGAGAATGGAAAGTATGACTGAAACGGTCGGAGGACTGGACTATATTCCGCCGGTATTTTGCTATCCCGACATGGAAGATGTGGATATTTTCCTGTGGCAAAAACTACTGCGCCGAATTATGGAAGAGCTGGATTACGAGATTTTGATATTAGATCTCTGTGAACAGACAAGAGGTGTTTTTTCCATGCTGGAGATTAGCAGCGAAATATATACCTGTGTGGCGGATGACGGATTGATCCGGGCAAAAACGGAGCAATATGAGAATCTGCTTCGCCATATGAAAAAAGAGAAAATTTTGGAAAAAACGATTACGTGCATTGTTCCGGAGTTTCGTGAAGTACCGGTTTCTCCGACGATGTTTACACACAGCGAACTTGCACAGTATGTCCGCAGTGTTATGGTGACGGAAAAAAAGGAAGAGGAGGGGGAGTTCCATGAATCAATATGAGGAAGTAAAAAGCCGAATACAGATGCGGTTGTTCGAAAAGCTGGAATATTCGATGGAAACCGAGGATGCGGCTGTCCGTGAAATGCTTTTGGAAGAGGTGTTGTCGGAAAGCAGGGATAATTACATTCCCCATCAGGAAAAAGAGAAGCTTTGCAGGGAAATATATTTTGCAGTCCGCAAATTGGATATTTTACAGGAACTGATAGAAGACAAAACTATTACGGAAATTATGATCAACGGGCCGGATAGCATTTTTATTGAAAGGAAAGGTCGTCTGCTTAAATGGAAAAATAAATTCAGCTCTGCGGAAAAACTGGAAGACATTATTCAGCAGATTGTGGCGGCTTCCAACCGGGTGGTAAATGAGAGCAGTCCTATCGTGGATGCGAGGCTGGAGGACGGGAGCAGGGTGAATGTCGTACTGTCGCCGGTGGCATTGAACGGACCGATTCTGACCATCCGTAAATTTCCTGAAAAGCCGATGGATACGGAAGAATTGATACGTCTCGGATCCGTCACGCGCGAGGCGACAGAGTTTTTGGAAAAACTGGTCGTTTCCGGATATAACATATTTATCAGCGGCGGAACCGGCAGTGGAAAAACGACATTTTTAAATGCACTTTCCGGATTTATTCCCAAGTCAGAGCGGATCATAACGATAGAAGACAGCGCAGAGCTGCAAATACAAGGGGTAGAAAATCTGGTGAGATTGGAAACAAGAAATGCCAATATAGAAGAGTGCAGGCCGATTTCCATAAGAGATTTGATTAAGACCTCTCTTCGTATGCGCCCCGATCGGATTATTGTCGGGGAAGTGAGGTCTGTGGAGGCAATCGATATGATACAGGCACTGAATACCGGCCATGACGGATCTCTCAGCACCGGACATGCGAACAGCGCCAGAGACATGTTATACCGACTGGAAACGATGATTCTTATGGGAATGGAAATCCCTCTTTCTGCAGTGAGGAGACAGATAGCAGGAGGAATCGACATCATCGTCCACCTGGGAAGAATGCGGGATAAAAGTCGGAGAGTGCTGGAGATTACGGAAGTGATCGGGTATGAACAGGGGGAAATACAGACGGAGCCACTCTATGTGTTTGAGGAGCAGGGAACAGATGAGAAAGGAAATGTAATCGGAGCGTTAAAGAAAAAAAGAATGCTTACGCATGTGGACAAGCTGTTGGCAGCAGGATTATCGGTAAAGGAGGCATAGCATTCGTGAATTATGTTACATATCGCATGAGATGGAGGGAATACTTGAAATACGGCGGAGTCTTTTTGGTTATTTTCCTGATTCTTGCAAAAGCGTTTTATGATTCCTTTTGGATGTCCATAGCAGGCTTCTTGTTTCTTCCTTTTTTGCTTCGCAGGCAGGCCGGAATTTTGGCACAAAAAAGAAGAGAACGGCTGGCGCTGGAATTCAAGGATTTCATTCTCTCCTTCAGCGCATCCCTGAAAACCGGTTATTCCGTAGAAAATGCATTTACACAAGCATACAGGGATCTTTGTCTGATCTATGATGACAGGAGGGATATGGTAATAGAGTGTCAGAAAATAAGCAATCAAATGAAGAATAATCAAATACTGGAGGAGCTTTTGTCCGATTTTGCAAAGAGATCCGGACAGGATGATATCCGGGATTTTGCAGCAGTTTTTTGTATTGCCAAACGCAGCGGCGGTAATCTGGCGGCCATCATTCAAAATACAGCGGCAACGATCGTTGAGAAAATAGAAATAAAAAGAGAGATAAATCTGATGTTTGCATCCAAGCGAATGGAGCAAAATGTGATGAATCTGATACCGGTATTGATTATCGGATACATACGTTTCACTACGCCGGGATATTTTGACAGCCTGTATCAATCATTGTTTGGAAAACTTCTTATGACAGCATGTCTTGTCGTCTATGTCACTGCTTTTTTCCTCTCACAAAAAATTATGCATATAGAGGTATAGTTATGGGTATTTTTGAGAAAGCTGCAGAAAAAATTTTGTCTTGCCCCCGGATGAAACAGATCTATTCCGAGCAAGTGCAAAGACAGCTCCGGTTTTTGCATCCGACAAGAGATCGGGAGGAGAATTGTCGGGAATTTTATAAGGAGAAAATTTCGCTGATGTTGAAGATTATGGCAATCGGTGCATTTCTGATACCGGTGATCCTGTATTTTTATCAAACAAATGAGGTGTTAAAAGACGGGTATTTGGTGCAGAGAGAAAATGAGGGTGCAGCAGACGGAGAAATCCGGCTGCGAGTACAGACACAGCAGGAGGAGATACCTTTTTATGATTTTTCATATGTCCCGGAGAAAGAGAAATATACCCCCGCAGAAATTGAGCAGCATACGGAGCGATTTGTTGAAGAGTGCGATGGTCTGATTTTAGGAGAAAACGAAAGTACAGAGGAAGTACGATATAACCTGAATCTGAAAGAATCCTATGACACATATCCCATGGAATTTGAGTGGATGAGCAGTGATCACTCTGTTTTGGACAGTGACGGAACGGTATATAATGAGGAATTACCGCGTGCCCGGCCGGTGACATTGACGGTGGTTATTACTTACGAAGAAATAGAATATGAGCATGAATTAGCGGTCTGTATTGTTTCGAAATCATATACGGAGGAAGAGTTATGGAAAAGAAATGTTTTGCGTGCTGTGCAGAAAGCGGACAATGAGCAAAAATATGAGGATACACTGATTTTGCCGGAAGAGATCAACGGAACAAAAGTTACCTTTTCGGAACAAAAGGATCGGAGTTTTCTTTTTTGTATGTTTCTGCCTTTTGTCGCCGCGATACTTCTCTATTATGCAAAAGACAGGGATTTAAACAAGCTGGCAGAAGAAAAGAGAAAGAAGATGCAGCTCAAATATCCGGAATTTGTAAGTAAATTCCAACTTTTATTCGGTGCGGGAATGACGGTAAGAGGTATTTTGTACAAGCTCAGTGAGGATAAATCTCTCGGAAAAGAATTGGGAGAGGAGCTGGGGATATTGGTAAGAGATTTAAAAAACGGAATGTCTTCCAAAGAAGCACTTGATCGTTTCGGCAAAAGAAGTGGTTGCTCCTTGTACATAAAATTTTCAGCATTACTGATTCAAAATATGAAAAAAGGGACAAAGGATTTTCTTCCTATGCTGGAAAAGGAAGCGGAGGAAGCATTTCTTATGAGAAAGCATCAGGCAAAGCAGTTGGGTGAAGAGGCCGGAACAAAGCTTTTGGCGCCCATGATACTTCTTTTGGCGATGGTCATGGTCATGATTGTTGTTCCTGCATTTTTATCATTTCAATTATAAAAGAAGGGAGGGAAAGAAATGTCTTTATTTAAAGAGATATGGATGGATGAAGATGGAATCGGGACAGTGGAGATGATTCTGATTCTTGTCGTGTTAATCGGTCTTGTGCTCTTGTTCAAAAAGCAGCTGACCACTCTGATGGAAAGTATATTTAAAACGATCACATCAGAAACAAAGAAAGTGTAAAAGCCGGAGGTGCTTGATGAAAAAGGGATCGATTACGATTTATATGAGCCTTGTACTCGCTGTTATTTTATCGCTTTTTTTGACTGTAATAGAAGGAGCGAGATGCAGAGCGATCGAAGTGGATGCGGAAAGTGCATTTGACTTATCCGTGTATTCGGTGTTTGCCGAGTATAACAGACAGCTGTGGAAAGAGTATGATCTCTTTTTCATCGACACGGCTTACGGGGAAGAAAAAGGATCCACGGACCGGGTAGAAAATCACTTGTGGTTTTACATGGAAGAGAATCTGGACAAGCAGATGGCAGGATATCCGGTATCTGATTTTACAAAAACTTATGTCGGCCGGGTGGAGGTAAAAAGTTGCGCATATGCAACGGACGGGAAAGGCGCCGTGTTCGAGAGACAGGCGATTGCTTACATGAAACAAAAATACGGTATTTCCTATGTGGAGAAAATAAAGAAAAATCTGGCAGAGGCAGAAAAAAGCGAACTGTTTACCAAAGATTTTTCATCTCAAAGAAATGCCAGCCAGGCAGAGATTGATGAGGCCGAAGCAAATGGAATGGATACGGGACAGGTGGATGAGGAAGGAAATCCGATCATACAGGAAGTAGATGTCGATAATCCGGCGGACCGGGTAAATGCTGCCCGTTCCAAAGGAATTCTCCATTTACTGATCAAAGATACGGAGTCGATATCGGAACAGGCGGCAAATCTTTCCACATGTATTTCGCATAACAAATCAAAGGACAGAGGAGCGGGAATCGCCGGCAGAGACAGGATTTCAATGGCGGAACACTTGCTATTTGATGCATATATTCTCGAAAAATGCGGAACCTACACAAATCCGAAAAAAAGCGGAGGACTGCAATATCAGGCGGAATATATTCTCGCAGGAAAAAATAATGATGTGGATAATTTGAAAAATGTGGCAAGCAGATTACTTGCGCTGCGTGAAGTCAGCAACAGTATACATATTTTTACCGACTCGGCAAAGGTGTCGGAAGCGGCGTTGCTTGCGGCGGTTATATGTGAGGCGGCGGGAGCTCCGATGCTGGTTGAACCGGTGAAGATCACGTTGCTGTTTGCCTGGGCTTATGCAGAGGCAATTTATGATGTAAAACAGCTTTTTGCAGGAAACAAAGTTCCGCTTATGAAGACAGCAGCAGATTGGCATTACAGTTTGGAAGGAATGCTTCAGGCGGAAACGGATTCGGTTTCAAAGGATGATACCATTTTATCTCCCCAAAACGGACTTTCTTATGAAGAATATCTCTGGTTATTTTTAGCAGTACAGCTCAGAGAGCAGAAAGTATATCACATGATGGACATTGCGGAAATGGATGTTCGAAAAAATTCCGGATATCAAAAGTTTTCTATAAAGAACTGCATGGATTATCTGGAGGTAGAGGCTGTGGTTGAAAGTAGGTACGGATATTATCGAGAAATGAAGAGGACCTATTATTATATTTAAAACAAAAGCAGAAAAGAGGTGAGAGGCCATGTCCTCCTTAATAACAAATAAAAAGAAAGGATATTTTTTTCTCCGGACACATAATTATACCCTCAAAAAACATAAAAAGTTTCCAGCATACCAACCACACAAGGGGGACATTACCTGTCCCCTTTTTTGGACAAAAGGAAGCATGACAATAGAAGCAGCCCTGATATTGCCCATGTTTCTCGTCTTTTCCCTGGTATTGCTTTCGTTTATTGATGTGATGCAGCAGGCAATACATCTGGAACTGTCGCAGCATGACATGTTAAAAAAAGCTGCGCTGACAGCTTTTTTTGTATCGGAAGCAGTACCGGGGAAACAGGGGGACTATATTGTTTTGGATCATTCTTATCCGGTGTCTCTTACGGTTGCGGGATTTGGAATCAAAAAAATGTATATCAGGCAACGGGGGATGGTTCATATTTTTAACGGCTATGATGATTCGTCCGGCGACCGGGTGGATCAAAGGGAGGAGTATGTATACATCACACAAAACGGACGTGTTTATCATAGCAGGCGGTCCTGCAGGGTTCTTTCTGTTTCGGTTGTGCAGGTATCCGGTAAGGATATAAAAAAGAAACGGAATGTGGAAGGAAAAAAATATTATGCATGTGACCGGTGTGCAGATGACGGACTTGTTCAGGAGAAAAATTCGACGGTTTATATTACAGATTACGGAAACCGATACCATGAAAATATCTCTTGTTCCGAATTGCGGAGGACACTCCGGGTTGTAAAAAAGAAAGATATCAAAGATAGGACGCCGTGCAGGTTTTGCAGCGGCGGATAAAAAGGAGAAGGTAAATCGAATGAATAGTTTTATGCTATGGGCACTGCTTATCATAAATACAATTACGGATCTTCGGAGTCGGCGTATTTATGTTGTGGTTAATTTGGTGTTTGCTGTGATAGGAATTTTGTTGCTTATATTTGGTAATAAACCGGACTGGATATCTGCTTTTTGCGGGATTTTGGTAGGAGGATATGTTCTTTTGTTTTCTTTCTTGTCAAAGGGTGCGGTCGGTGTCGGGGATGGGATTGTAGTTATGACTGTCGGAATTTTTCTGGGCGGAGTGCGTAATACCATGGTTTTGATGAGCGCATTTCTTCTGTGTGCAATATACGGCGGAATAAATATGTGTTTGAAGCGGATGCATAGAAAAAGCGAGTTGCCTTTTGTTCCGTTTTTCAGTGCGGCTTATGTGCTTTTGTTATCGGGAGGTGCGATATGAAGCAAAAGGCCAGTTTTACGGTGGAGGCGTCGCTGGTAATACCTTTGATTTTTTTTGTTGTCTGGTCTTTGGTGCAACTGAGTTTTTTTGTATATAACCGGGAGGCTGCGCAGGCAATTGCGGCGTTAGCCGTGTTAAAGGGAGCCCGGATGGAAACGGAGACAAAGAGTGTGATAAAAACGACGCTGAATCACTATATTGCAGAGGAGACAGAAGAGAAACTGCTTTTTACAAAGCCGATAAAATATGAGGTTAAAATTTCGTCCGGAAAAATAAAAGTTTCGATAGAAATTACACAAAAGACCATATATAAACCGATAAAAACAGTTGTCTCGGAAGAAATAAACAGACAACACCCCACATCTTTTATGTGGTCGACAAAGCAGCTGGAGGACTTTTATGAATAGAGAGTATAAAAAAGAGCTGGGAAAAAGTTATCTGGTGATAGAACCCGGGCAAACGGAAGATGATTTTTTGTTGCAGATGATGTTGCACAACGAAATAAAAGGATTGCTCTTGTTTGAGAAGAGATCATTTGACGGAGAAAGCCGGTTTTATTATGATATATCGGGGAAAAGAGCCGTTGAAACCATTGTGACCGAAAGAAGCCTGACAGGTGCAGAAATAAAAGCGTTATTACAAAATTTACATGAATTATATATTACCTTATATTCCTATTTTTTGGATGCAAAATGCGTGCGACTGGATTTCCCCTATATATATGAAAAAGATCGAACATTTTATTTTTGTTATGATCCGTCTTTTCAAGATACAACGTCGGAACAAACTATCATAACTTTTGCCGAAAAATTGTTGGGATATATTGATCATGATGACGAGACGGCGGTGCGGTGCGGCTATCAGTTTTATCGGATGGTGAAGGAAGGAAAAAATGCAGTACAGGCTCTGGAAGACATTCTGATACTTTCCGAGGAAAAGGAAGAATCAGAGCAGCAGATAGAAGATGAACCGCAGCAGGAATATCCGGAAGAAATTTGGACGCAGGAAGAGGAAGATGCGGTTGAAAAAAGGTTAGAGGGAGATAAGCCGACCGTTTTCATTTTTGCAATCTTGTTTTTAGTTAGCTTGTGCTACCTTTTTTCTTTACACAGCAGTAATTTAAATATTAAATTTTCAGAAATCTTAAGTTCTCAAAATGGGCTGACAGCCTTGATTTTCCTGGCGATCAGCGTAATTGGGATGGTGGTCGGCAAAGTTTGGAACATTGACACGGAGCAAAAGAAATGATACCCTTTTTTCAGAAGAAAAGGGTGTCATATGAAACAAAAAGTAGGAAATTTTTTATCGAAAAAAGGATTTCAAAAATTAATTGCCGGGATACCGGGAATCGACGTATATTTTACTGTTGAATACGGATATATCAACGCACTTGTATTAGTGGATGCAGATGGTGAGCAGAAGGTAACAAAAGAATTTTTGGATAATTTTTTGTCGAAATCCGATTGGACCGGACCGCAGGGAGAATCCATCGATGTACATGCTTTATCGGTTATCTTTGCACAGGATATAGAACAGGCAAGAGTGCTGGGAGAGGATAAAACATTTTGCTGGTATGTGGACACGCAGAAGGAATCCCTTGTGACAGAGGAAGGAAAATGCGAAGACTTTTACGGAGTGAAGAAGGTTCTTGAACAGGCATTGTTACAGCCGGATGAAGAGGAAGAACAAGACGAGAGCTCTTTCGAGCAGGTCCGGAGTGCTCCAAATGAGAACAAGACCGGAAAAGCTACTTCCTATGTAAATTACGGATTGCTTATAATAAATGTTGCACTGTTCTTTGCCTGTATTTTTGCAGGACAGTTTATTTATTCACGTGGCGTCCTGGATCCGGTGCTTTTGATCAATGAAGGGCAATGGTATCGCTTTTTCACTTGCATTTTTCTGCATGCAGATGCGTATCACCTGTGTAGTAATGTCATTTATCTCTATGCCCTTGGCAATTTGGTGGAAAGAGAGATCGGACATGTAAAATATTTTGTTTTATATATGGTTAGCGGACTGATTGCAGATTTTGCTTCTTTGGCGTTTTCCGTTCTGACCAAAGATTTCACACCGTCTCTCGGAGCGAGCGGTGCCATTTTCGGAATCACGGGAGCCCTTTTGTGGATTGTGATTCGAAATAGGGGACGACATGAATTTGCAACGATTCCGAAAATTATGTTTCTGATAGTGTATTCCTTATATAGTGGATTTATAAGTACCAATGTAGACAACGCAGCGCACGTCGGCGGTCTGATCGGCGGTTTTCTTTTGGCGATTTTACTATATCGCCGAAAAGGAGAGGAGAAAGGTAGGGAGCAATGAAGGTAAATATTTATTACGGAGGCAGAGGGCTGGTAGATGACCCGACCGTATATGTACTGGACAAGATGCAGCAGGTGTTGGAGGAACTGAATGTTTCTGTGGAACGCTTCAATCTTTATGAGATTAAAAACGCCATTACAACGCTTCCGCAGACATTGAAAGCTGCGGACGGAATCATTCTTGCGACGACGGTCGAGTGGTACGGAATCGGCGGATACATGCAGTCATTTCTGGATGCGATCTGGTTGTACGGAGATAAGGAAACGATCAGCCGCATTTATATGTGTCCGGTTGTTATGAGTACAACTTACGGTGAGAGAGAAGGAAAATTAAATCTTTCCAATGCCTGGGAAATTTTGGGCGGAAGACCTTGCAGCGGAATTTGCGGGTATATCAAAGAGACGTCGATTTTGGAACAGAATAAGGAATATCTGAGTCTGATCGAGAAAAAAGCGGAGAATTTTTACCGGACGATCCACCAGAAGGTAAAAAGCCTACCTGCAAGTAATCGGGAAGTGAACAAGACGGTTGCAATCCGAAAAGGAATGGAGCTGACACCGCAGGAGTCTGAGCAGCTTTCCCAGTATGCGTCCGATGAAGTGTATGTGCAGAAGCAGAAAGAAGATATCCAGGAGTTGGCCAGCATGTTCAAGGGTATGATGAGCACTTCTCAGGAAAAGGAGACAAGCGGATATCAAAAGATTTTTGAATCCAAATTCCATCCTCAACCGGGCTGCAAGACAGTATATTGCATTAAGCTGGAAGGAAAAGGTGATGTACTGCAGCTGCAGATCGATCAGAATACGCTTATCTGTGCGAAGGAAGAGGCAAAGAAAACGGACATTGAGATGAGTATGACGGAGGAAGTTCTCAAAGAGATTGTAAACGGAAGAGAGTCGTTCCAGAAGGCGTTTATGACCGGTGATATGAAGATGAAGGGTGACTTTACACAGTTCCGTCTTCTTGATGAGCTGTTTCCGTTTTAATACATGAGAGTAAGGAGAAAAAACATGAAAAAAGAAGATTGTATTTTTTGTAAAATTGCAAATGGAGATATTCCGTCCAAGACATTATATGAGGATGATGATTTCAGAGTGATTCTTGATCTCGGTCCGGCGACAAAAGGTCATGCACTTATTTTGCCGAAGGAGCATTATGCAAATCTGTATGAACTCCCGGAAGATTTGGCAGGAAATGTAATGAAGCTAGCCAAGAAAATGGCGACACAGATGACGGAGAAGCTTGGCTGCGACGGATTTAACCTTGTGCAGAATAACGGTGAGACCGCGGGACAGACAGTGTTCCATTTCCATCTTCATCTGATTCCGAGATATGAGGGAGATCAGCAGAAGATTGGTTGGAAACCGGGTTCCCCGACACAGGAAGAACTGGAAGAGATCAAAAATCAGATCGTATAGAATGCGGTTTTTTACATAGCGAAGCAGAGAACAAAGGAGAAAAGACCATGCAGGAATCAGGACAGATTTATTTAGAGACCATATATTTATTACAAAGAGAAAGAAAAGACCGTGTGCGTGCGATTGATGTGGCGCAGGCTCTTTCCTTTTCCAAACCGAGTGTCAGCCGCGCCATGGGCAAGCTGA
The DNA here is from genome assembly GCA_045535935.1 of Lachnospiraceae bacterium. Taxonomy (GTDB): domain Bacteria; phylum Bacillota; class Clostridia; order Lachnospirales; family Lachnospiraceae; genus SVFI01. The sequence goes on from JAZSMO010000030.1 coordinate 69,633, forward strand.
AAGAAGAAGGGTATCTTGAGGAGGGAACGGGTACCAGTCTCGTGCTTACCAAAGAAGGTACAAAGCTTGCCAAAAATCTGGTGGATCGTCAGGAGACCATCACACAGTTTTTGATGATGACAGCGGATGTGGATCAGGCGGTTGCGGAGGAAGATGCAAAGAAAATGATGCACTTCTTAAGCGACAAAACTTTCAAGGGTATTAAGAGCTTTATCAAACAGGTAGAAGAATTAAACGATTAATAAAACAAAAGGACCTTCCCGAAGATAACCGCCAAGAGCGGCGACCGGGAAGGTCCTTTTTTGGGTTATATGTGAAGGGTTACTTGTAAGCGTTATTTGTCCAAAGCCGCAGGAGTGCCTTTCACGGTCTGACCTGCTCTGTATACAGAGAGGTTAAAGCGTCGGAAGTTTAAATCTTCATATGCGTCTTCACAGCGGTCAATGTAGTTGGAGACGCGGTACCATTTTGTTTCGTACTGAACGGCTGTTTTTCCGAAAAATCCGTGTTCCTTCAATATCGGAGCCGCATCCAGGCTGAGGTCATAGTAATAATACATATCGGAAGCATCCGTCGCAATGTTATATGTCGCAATATAGGTGTCCGGTCTGGAGAGTGAAAATGCGATGTAGCAGACACTCACCACGACAAGCATATAGGTAAACAATTTAAACGACGGTTTATAAATTGAAATTACCACACCCGTCAGACAAAGGAACAATACAAACAGTGCCAAAAGTACAAACACACGAAGGAACGTCAGATGATACTCACCGATGTACATGAGCATTCGCAGAGCACTGGATGCAATCATTATGTAGGTACAACCGCAAATGACGGTCAGAATACCTTTCAGAATTTTATTTTCACAGTAGTGTGACATACAAAACAGTACCAGAATCAGGTTGATAACACATACAAACAGCAGCTGGAAGAAGCCTTCCCTTGCATATAGGGCATAAGTGTAATTGTTCGGGAGCGTCATATTTCCGATAAACAGGTACACAATCTGAATGACGCTGAAGCAGAGGTACACCAGTGTCAGCACGGAGGTAAAGGTGATGGCAATGATTGGTTCCATCGTCTTTTTTTCTTTCACGTCCGGATTGATATGTCTTCCGCACAGCTCAATCAAAATACCATGGGAGACGATCAGCCCGATAAAGGTTGTCACAGCAATCCCCATCAATGTACCAAAATCAAAGTCTTTGAAAATTTGCGAAAAAAGATTATCAAGCAAATCAGAAAAGACAATGTCCGCCGAGAGAAGAAGAGGAATAATCACAAGCAGAAGCGGTACGGAAATCAAAAGTCCGAGAATAACGTAAAGAAATTTTGAAGTTTTCAACTTTTGATTTTTCTTGTAATATAGGCTGAAGCTTTTAAACGGGTAATCCACTCTTGCTAAACTTGAAAATATTGTCTGCAGAAGGGCACTTGCATATTTTGAAAAATCCCACTTTTCCGTATTGTAAAAATGGTTGATCAAAAAACAGAACAAAAGCAATATGATACCGATATAGTTCAGAAAAATCAAAATACCGCTGGCGGTCAACATGTTGGAAAGTCCGAGTAAGCATATGCAAACTATGTAGAAGGTCCGCAGCTTACAGGACGCTATCTCCAGCTTTTTGAAGCAAAACAGAAAATAGGCGATTGTTACTCCACAAAGCAAAAATGATGTGTAGGAATACATATTTTTGTACAGGCAAAAGCAAAAGAAAACCGCATACAAAAACCCGGTCAGTCCGAAGACCGGAAAGTTTTCCACAATCTTTTGAATCGATTCATTTTCGTAGGTAGAAGTTTCGGGTTTGGGTGTTTCATAATTCATAGTTTCTTCGTTCATAAGAAAATTCTCCTTTTACACAATACATAGTTTGGATTGTTTTCTACTATACGGGGGGAGTTAAGGAAAATTATGGGTTGATATGAGTTATTTTGAATTGTATTTTTCGCATGCCCTTTCTAATCTTATAAAATCAAGACATCGCGATTTTCCCTTATAATTTGAATTGGAAACACAAAGATTATATAAGCAATTAGCTTTATTTACTATTGTTTTTTCGTTTTTTTGACACCAAGTAAGCTCATCTATACATAGTTGTTTATAATGTTTTTGAGAAGGAGAATCTGATTTACCGATTTTTAAATTGAATTTAATGAGTTGTTTTTCTGTGACAGGAATCATTAGATTGTAGTTAAGAACTGCCAATAACTTTCCGTGTTTATCTGTTATTTTATCAAAATCTGCTCGGGATTTCATTTTCTTGTGCTTTTCAACAGGATGTGATAAAGGAATAAGATATTTCTTATTATGACAGATTACAACGATGCCAATATAAACACGATATTGTTTGTTGATTTGGGGCGATACGGAAGAGACTCGATTATCTATATTATGCAAATTTCTTATATATTTTATGTCAATTCGATATAAATTTAATCTTTCTTGTTTCATAAACCTCCTTATGTAATAAATGTGGCTATGCTTGAAACATAGCCACAATGTGGAATCACGCACAGCGATTCCATCGCTTTTACAACTTCCACTTAACGGTAGGACTCACCTATAAAGTAATCTTAACACATTTTAATTTATTTTCAATAGGAAAATTGCGGTGCTGTTTTTACATACTCCGTAGCCCACTCGGTGATACCGTTATCCTCAAAAAAAGTGATTTCCGACGTATCGCTGTAGCCGCGCCAGAGATAGACATAGCCTTCGTGGAGACGGAGTGAGAATTGATAGTGATGACCGTATTTTTCCGGGAAATAGAGTCGTACCATATCCGTATGTAAAAACGGCTCCTCAGCATTTTCGTACCAGTCCATGCATTTCTTTATCTGTGTTTCGTCTGTGATCGGGGTCAGTGACCGGCAAAGCTCTAAAAGCTCGGAAAGAGATTGCTTGGAGGAAATTTTTGTGCCCTGCGGCGAGTTTGTTTTTATATAATAGCAGATGTCACCATCGTCTACAAATACTGTCTGCGGCTCCGTGTTCCAAAGAACAGAGACGATCAGATTGCAATGTATGAAATAGATTCCGACAATAGCAGCAGGAATCAGAATACCTGCAGAAATGGCTGCTATTTTTGCCTTGAGAGGCTTTTTCAAGAGAAAGAGGACGAGCACAGCCATAACAGCAAGTAGAACGGATGCGGCAAACAAGCGTCCGTAGCTTTGCGGTTCGTTGAGATTGGTTAGCCATGGGTTACTGAAATTTCGAAGGAGATTGTTGATTCTGGGATTGAAAAAGTTATCGATGACATTGGCAATCAGAGTGGCAAAGATCCAGAATATGATCCAGTCTTTTTTATTTAAGCTTCTCAGTTTTTTCATTTTTCCACCTCCGTCACTTCTGTCGCTTCTCCGGTAAAAGTACTACCATCCGGAAATTTGTTTTCTTCGATAAACTCCTTGATCACCTGAGCAAATTCCGGAGACAGACTCCATGTTTTTCCCTGTTCGGTTGCGAGGTACTGCTTTTCATAATTGACATAGTAAAGTCCGTAGCGCAGATTTCCATAGTAGACACCGACATTTGCTTCTTTTTCAAAATCACGGGTAACCTCAACCGGCTTTGTGTCATCAAAAAAGGAAGCGGCAAGCGTTTGTGACAAATCACTGTTACCGGTGCTACGCCCGCCGTGCTCATTATAAAGAAAGAAGGAAATCGAATCTGTCTGTCGCAGAGCTTCGTTGTCGGCGACCGCCTTGGCATTGACTGCGTAGGCAGAGCCGATGCAAAGCAGAATAATAGCACACCAGCAACCTGAAAATTTCATAAAGCGTTGCAGAGTGAATACTCTTTTGTCGCCTGTAAAATAAGCAAGGGATCCGTAGATGGCGCCGCCGATCAGTATGGTCGTTATCGTTTCTGCAATCAGTGTGGCGAGCATACTGTGCGGGAAAAATTCAGTGAGCCATCCGCAGTAATAGCTGTTCCATCGCCCCGGAGCGTCGGTACCGATCAGAAAAACATAGATGGTTTCGGTAATCTTATAAGGAATGGCGGTAATCAGTTTGGTTGGGAAAAAAGTGTCGGACACATAATTGTGGCTGTAAAGACCCATAATGAGACCGACAAGGGTAAAGACCACGATGCGGAAAGTTCCGGCTTTGAACTTTGTTACCCGTTCAATTAATTTATTGTCGTCCCCCTGATAGATAATTTCAGGGAGTAAGATTTTATCCTGTTCCATAAAGGGATTCTCCTCTCCAGAAAAATTATTGCTTAGTTTCGTAAATTTTGCGGAATTTCTGTCTGGCGCGGTAAAGTCGGCTTTTGACAACATCCGCAGTCAGATTCATAATCCTGGCAATTTCTTCATAAGAAAGCTCCTCGAAATCACGCAGAAGGAGTAGGGTTCGTTCTGTCTCCGCAAGACACATAAGACATTGTCTCACATAAGTGGTCTCTTCCTGTTTGATTATTTCCTGTTCGGGGAGGTTTTCACTGATATCCGATAGCGGTTTCCATTCCTGCTCCTCCAATAGAAGGGGATGTTTTTTTCGTGCATAGGTTAAAAAGACATTGCGCGCAATCCGTAGTGCCCAGGTTCGAACACTGGCCTGTTCGCGGAATTTATCTAAATGCAGAAACATTCGCAAAAACACTTCTTGACTTAAATCTTCTGCCAGCTGCACATCTTTTGTCATGTATACCAGATATCCGTAAACTGCGTCCCTGCTCTCCTCATAAGCAGTCGCAAACTTCATATGACATCATACCTTTCTCTTGGGGTGTAAAATCGATTTCATATATATAGACTACACCAATTCCGTAAAAGTTACGAAAAAAAATAGGGTTTTTTCCATTCTTATGGTATGATAGATAAAAATGGAAAAATGGGGTATTTTTTATGGAATTTATTCGCAATTTCTATGATATGGATTTGAAACGAGTCATGAAAATCTGGTACGACGGAAATTTAGAGGCGCATGATTTCGTGGATTCTTCCTATTGGGACAGAAATTTTGGATTTGTGTCAAGATTATTGCCCCGCTCAGAAGTATATGTATATGAGATCGACGGTTATGTGGCCGGGTTTGTCGGTGTGGAAGAAGGTTACATACAAGGCCTTTTTGTGGACAAGGATTATCGCGGACAGGGCATCGGAACAAAGCTTTTACGGTATGTCTCCGAGATTTATGAAAAAATAGAGCTTCACGTGTTTGAGAATAATTACGGTGCGGTCTGTTTTTATGAAAATAAGCATTTTATGAAAATTGACGAGCAGGTGAATGAGGATATCGGTGAAGTAGAGTATCATATGGTGTACCTTCGCCCGAAAAAAGAGGATGAGTAACCGTCAGAAAGGGAGAATATACGATGAAAAAAGGGATTTTATTTGATCTTGACGGAACACTTTGGGACAGTGCGCAGGCGGTGGTGGATTCATGGAATGTGGTGATTGACAAAATGCCGGATTTCCACAAACGTATTACGGTGGAGGATATGGAATCGCTCATGGGAAAGACGATGGACGATATTGCATATACTTATTTCAATACCGTAAGCCGCAAACGGGCACTGGAGATTTTACAAGCATGCATGGATTACGAAAATGAGTACTTGGAACAGGTGGGAGGAATTCTTTATCCAAAGCTCGGCGAGGTTTTGGAGGATTTGTCGAAGGATTATTTTCTTGCGATTGTCAGCAACTGTCAGAGCGGGTATATCGAAGCATTCTTGAAGTATCACGGATTAGGAAAGTATTTCGATGACTTTGAGTGCTTCGGGAATACGAAGCAGGAAAAAGATGCGAACATTCGTCTGGTAGCAGAACGCAATAAGCTTTCACAGGCGTTTTATATCGGCGATGTCCTCGGCGATTACCTTTCGGCAACAAAAGCCGGTTTTACGTTTGTGCATGCTGCATACGGTTTCGGCGATGTTCCGCAGGCCGAATATCGGATACAGAATCTGACAGAAATCCGCAGTGTTGCGGAGCAGATTTTCAAATAAAACTGACGGGAGAAAAAAATGAGTCAGAGTAGCAAAAAAGATGGATTTGTAATGCAGGCCGGTATTTTGGCTATGGCCGGCATTATTGTCCGCATCATCGGAATTTTATATCGTTCTCCGCTTACGGGAATTATCGGCGATGAAGGAAACGGGTACTATAGCAGTGCTTACAATATTTATACGATTATCCTTTTGATTTCATCCTACAGTATTCCGTCTGCAATCTCCAAGGTAATTGCGCAGCGGCTGGCACTCCGTGAGTACAGAAATGCGCACAGGATTTTTCATTGTGCGATCATTTATGTGGTCGTGGTGGGCGGAATTGCCAGTCTGTTTACGTTTTTCGGAGCCGGATTGTTAGTGGAGGACAACTCCAAGGTGGTGCTTCAGGTGTTTGCACCGACTATCTTCCTTTCGGGACTTCTCGGTGTATTGCGCGGCTATTTTCAGGCCCACCGGACCATGCTGCAGACTTCGGTCTCCCAGATTTTGGAACAGATATTAAATGCGGTTGTCAGTCTTCTGGCAGCACATCTTTTGATTCAGATCGTGCTCACGCAGAGCGAAACGACACAGGCGATTTATGGAGCAGTCGGAAGTGCGCTCGGAACCGGAAGCGGTGTGCTTATCGCTCTCTTGTTTATGTGGGCGGTGTACGGTCTCAACCGGGGACTCATTATGAAAAGAGTAAGGGGTGATGTCAAACATGCAGAGCTCTCTTACGGTCAGATTTTCGGTATTATTTTCAGTATGGTAACACCGTTTATCTTAAGTACGTTTATCTACAATTTTTCAACCTCTCTGAACCAGACCATTTATACAAAAGTCATGATGTATGTCATGCATCTTCCGGAGGCAGAAATTGCTGTAAATTACGGTGTTTTTGCAGGAAAAGCAGTGGTGATTTCAAATATTCCGATTGCGATTGCATCCTCCATGTCGGCGGCGATGATTCCGAGTATTTCCGCGTCTTATGCGCAGGGCGACAAAGAAAAAACGCATCATCAGGTGCATGTTGCCGTGCAGACGACGATGCTGATCTCCATTCCGTGTGCGTTTGGTATGCTTGCGCTGGCGCAGCCGATTACGGAGCTTTTGTTCCCGCAAAAGGAGTCCTTGGCTCTTGCGTCCGCACTTCTTCGGGTTATCAGTATATCGATTATTTTTTACGCTCTGTCGACACTGACCAATGCCGTGCTTCAGGGAATAGGAAAGGTGAATGCGCCGGTGATCAATGCGGCGGCTGCGTTGCTTGTGCAGACAATCGTGCTTGTACTTTTGTTGGCTTACACAGATTTATCACTCTATGCGCTCGCTGTTGCAATGGTCGTATATTCGTTCCTGATGTGTGTTCTAAACAATATTGTTGTGCGCAAGACTCTCCGCTATCGTCAGGAAATGGTCAAAACGTTTTTCAAACCAATTCTTTCTGCCGTTGTAATGGGAGTGGCGGCGTACTATGTGTATAAGGTAGTTTATATGCTGGTTCCGGTAAATATCATTGCGTTGCTTCCGGCTGTTTTTGTGGCTGTGATTATCTATTTCACACTTGTGATTAAAACGGGAGCACTCTCGGAGGAAGAACTTGTCCATATACCGAAGGGCGGACTGATTGTAAGAATGGCAAAGAAATTACATCTGCTCTAAAAAAGGATGGCATAAAATGTTAAAAAAAGAGATCATAAGCAGATTGCAGAAATTGAAGAAAGCAATGGAGGAAGAAAGCATTGCGGTATATATCATTCCGATGAATGATTTTCACGGCTCGGAGTATATCGGGGATTATTTTAAGCAGATTCGGTATTTTTCCGGTTTTACAGGCTCTGCGGGAACGCTGGTGGTGACCGCAGACGAGGTGTGCTTGTGGACAGACGGAAGATATTTTATTCAGGCCGGGCAGGAGCTTTCGGGAACCGGCATTGTACTTCAGAGAATGGGAGAAAAGAATGTTCCGACTCTTGCAGAATATGTGAATACTTATATGAAAAAAAGCGGTCAAAGCGATGCGAAATACATCGGATTTGACGGACGGTTAGTCAGTGCTTCCTTTGTAAATAAACTGGACGATTGTGAATTGGTGAAAAGTCGTGATCTTACGGGGAAAATATGGGATGCAGACGTTGTTGAGAAAAGGCCGCAATTTCCCAAAGAGCCGGTATGGATTTTGGATGAGACATATACGGGAGAATCGGTGCAAAGCAAGCTTGAGCGCATTCGTCATGATATGGAAAAAGCAGGTGCGGACTGTCTGATTTTGACGACGCTGGATGATATTGCATGGCTGACAAATCTTCGCGGCGGGGATATCGCTTACAATCCGGTCTTTTTGTCCTATATGATTTTGACACAAACAGATGCGCTTTTGTATGGTGAGACAGAGGACCCGGATATCTGCGCATATCTGAAACATTGCGGTATTGTGAAAAAGTCCTACGATGATTTTTACAAAGAACTTTCTCTTATTTCAGAAAACATGACGGTCTGGGTGGATGAGGCCGGCGCAAGTTACCATGTGGTAACCACTATTCCGAAGCAATGTAAAAAAATAACAAAAATAAATCCTGTCATACATTGCAAGGCAGTGAAAAACCAAACAGAGATAGAAAATATGCGAAAAGCGCACAGAAAGGATGCAGTAGCGGTTACAAAGTTCATCCATTGGATAAAGACCAGAATCTGCACGGGATTGGAAGCGGCAACAGAGATTACGGCGGCAGAAAAACTGGAAGAGTTTCGCAGACAGCAGGAAAATTATCTCGGTCCGAGCTTTGCTCCGATTGTAGCCTATGCAGAGCATGGTGCGATTGTACATTACAGTGCAGATGATGCTTCCGATGTCAGTTTAAAGAACTGCAGCTTTTTGCTTGTGGACACCGGAGGCCATTACATGGAAGGAACAACGGATATTACCAGGACGATTGCCATGGGCGCTCTGACGGATGAGCAGAAAAAGCATTATACAGCGGTGCTGCAGGGGAATCTCAGACTGATGAATGCCCGTTTTAAGAAAGGGTTAATGGGTGCTAACTTAGATTACCTGGCCAGAGAGCCGCTTTACCGCATGGGACTGGATTTTAATCACGGAACGGGACACGGAGTCGGTTATCTTTTGAATGTGCATGAGGGGCCGAATGCCTTCCGTATGCGGCAGGATGCAGAAGGAGTGTTTGAGGAAGGAATGGTTACCTCCGACGAACCGGGATTATATTTCGAGGGAAAGTACGGAATCCGATTGGAAAATCTGATTGTCTGCATGAAGGATCAGGAGACAGCATATGGTCTGTTTTTAAAGTTTGAGCCATTGACACTGGTACCTTTTGATTCGGAAGCAATTGATATGACAATGTTGACAGAGGAAGATAAAAAGTTACTGGTAACTTACCATCAGATAGTGTATGAGGCTGTTGCGAAAGAGTTAAATGAAGACGAGCGCATATGGCTGAAAAAGTATATGGGAGAGATAGCAGGATGAAAGAATACATCATGGCACTGGATCAGGGGACGACGAGTTCCCGTTGTATTTTGTTTGATAAACAGGGGAATATCCGTGCGAAAGCACAGAAAGAGTACACGCAGATTTATCCTAAGCCGGGCTGGGTGGAGCATGATCCGAAAGAGATCTGGTCTTCTCAGTACAGTGTTATGGCGGAGGCCATGGCGCTTCTTTCCGAGGACGAAAAAGTAGCGGCTATCGGCATTACAAATCAGCGAGAGACAACCATCATATGGGACAGGAAAACCGGAGAACCGATCCACAATGCCATTGTGTGGCAGTGCCGCAGAACAGCAGAGCAAATTGATCAAATGAAGGAGACAGAACCGGAGCTTTGCGCTTATATCACGGAAAAGACTGGATTGATACCGGACGCTTATTTCTCTGCCACAAAGATTGCATGGATACTAAATCATGTGGAAGGAGCAAGGGAGCGCGCCGAGAGAGGGGAGCTTCTGTTCGGGACTGTGGATACGTGGCTTATTTACAATCTGACAGGGGGTAAAGTGCATGTGACAGATTATACCAATGCTTCCCGCACGATGCTGTTTGATATTCATGCACTTACATGGGACAAGAAGATATTAGATTATTTTGGAATTCCGGAAAAAATGCTTCCCAAGGTAAAAGCGAGCAGCTGCGTGTACGGTCATGCCAATCTCGGATCGCTCGGAGAATCTATACCGATTGCAGGAGCTGCGGGAGACCAGCAGGCGGCGTTATTCGGGCAATGTGGATTTGAAAAGGGAGATGCTAAAAATACATATGGTACCGGATGCTTTCTTTTAATGAATACCGGATCTGAAGCTGTGTGTTCTAAGGCCGGGCTTCTTACGACTGTTGCGGCAAGCAGAGAAGGAGAAACGAATTTGGACGGAGCGGTGGAATATGCACTGGAGGGCAGTGTGTTTGTTGCGGGAGCCGCCGTGCAGTGGCTGCGTGACGGAATTGAAATGATTGAAAAAGCGCCGCAAACACAGCAGCTTTGTGAGAGTGTTCCGGATACAAAGGGTGTTTATCTGGTTCCTGCTTTTGCAGGTTTGGGAGCCCCTTATTGGAATCCGCACGCCAGAGGAATGATGGTCGGAATTACGAGCGGATGCAAAAGAGAGCATTTTGTCCGTGCCACATTGGAATCGATTGCTTATCAGACCGATGATCTTCTGACTGCCATGAAAAAGGACGCAAAACTTGCTTTGACGCAGGTTAAGGTGGACGGCGGAGCAAGTGCAAATGATTTCCTTATGCAGTTTCAGGCAGATCTTTTGGGAAGTGACGTGCTGCGTCCGAAATGTATTGAGACAACAGCACTCGGTGCGGCTTATTTGGCGGGGTTAGCAGTAGGTTATTGGAAAAACAAGAAGGAAATCAAAGAAAACTGGCAGTTGGATAAAGAGTTCTGTCCGATTATGGAAGAGGAAGAGAGAGAAATGCGAAGAAAAGGCTGGAAGAAGGCTGTTCGCACAGCACTTTTCTGGGCGCAGGAGGAAGCGTGATGATAGAGTCAAATAAAATTTCCGTGCAGTATATAAAAAAAGTGGAATATACCGGAGGATATCAGGGGATGCGCTATATGCTTCGCAAGGTCAGCGGAGAAGAGATGGAAGTCTTTGCCTGGCCGGAGCCTCTTTGCTTTTCCAAGGCGGACAAAGAAACAATGGACAAAAAAAAATTCCCCCTTACCTTTGAAGGTAAGGAGGAAGCTGTCAACTGGCTGAATCAAACATATCAGGAAAAATATGCTAATGGGAATTAGCGTATTTTCCTGCAGCCTTTCCGGCGTATCTTCCGATGGTATTTAATCCTTTTTGAATAATGTGGATACCGTCTTCCTGGAAGTAAGCATCGGATAAGCTGGTTGCTTTCGTTGTCAACATAGTAAAGTTTTTATTTGACTTGCACAGATCTTTCTGTGCTTTTTGTATGCGTTTAAATTTCTTGCCCATGGAATTTCCGCGGGTGTAATTGGCAATGCTGATAACCATACACTGCTCAACCGGCGTCTTTTTCTTAATTTTATTATACATTTTGGTAAGATTATTTTTGTGTGTGCTCGCTTTCATGTTTGCAAAAGCATCATTTTCACCCTGCATCCATACCATGTATACATGTCCTGTTTTTAAATTTTTTGCCTCGACCACTTCTATGGCGGCATTCAATCTTTCAATCACACCTTTGTAGCGGAAATCTTTCCATGAAACGCTACCGGATCCGACACAGGAAGCCGGGACAGCGATGACCGGAGTTTTTGTCTGTTCATAGTATTTGTTGACAAAAGCAGTTACCATAGAACCTCGGCAATAATCACCATTCATAAAATAACCATCATCCTGATTGTAACCGAAAGGTTCTTTTAATACAGAAAAGTCGTCGCGGTTGGTCATATAGTTGTAAGCGTAGCCCGCACCCGGAGTCAGTTTAAGAGCCTCTCCGGCATTGCCGACGCCTGTCATGTTACTTTGACCGGCGAACACGATAATATCAACCGTATCGCGAATCTGCACGACACATTTATATTTTTTCTTTCCGACTTTTGCGGTTATGGTAGCTTTTCCCGGAGCTACTGCCGTAATTTCTCCAAAGGAGTTAACTTTTGCTATCTTTTTCTTGTTGGAAGACCATTTCACGGTCTTAGAGTTATTTTCTACTTTAAGAGTAAAGGTTTCCCCCGGCAACAAAGACAATTCTTTGTAATTAAGCTTGGTGCCTGCTGCCATAACCGGCATAGCCTGGAAAAAGAAAAGAGCAAATGAAAACATAAATAATAAAAGTTTTACGTGTTTCTTCATTGGTAATCCCCCATAGATGATAAATTAAAATGTTTTGATTTCCAGGTAACCGACCAGATTGTTTTTGTCGAATTCTTCCAAAATGCCTTCGGTCGGATCAAAGTAAGTTCCGTCGTACCATACGAGATAATGGCTGAAGCGGCCCATCTTTTCCATTAAAATTGCACATTTCGGAAATTGTACGTGGTCTCCGCTTGCGTATTCTATCGTATCTGCATGAGCAATACCCAGATAGTCAAGGGAAATGATCATACGCCCCATATTTGCCTGCCAGTCGCGGCAATGCATAACTTCACATGCTTCGTCAAGAGTGATACCGGCGAGCATGGCGATACAGGTCTGTCCGCAGAGGCCGTCATTTGGCTGTGTGATTAATTTCATGCTGTCGACCTTGCGAATCGGATTATCCAGAGAATATGGACTGCTTCCGGAAACATTTGCCACATGCTCGATGACGCGGAATGTCACGTCACAGATCTCAGGAAGTTTATTGGCAAGTTCCTCGGTAAGAGGGATGTTGTAAAGACCTTTTCCGAGTGGTACCAGATCACAGGTAAATTCTTTGCCTTCTGCAGTTACTTCTACCGGGAAACTTCCCTGACCGGTACATACTTCCCATACATTGAAAGGGATTTTAATCAGATATGCGCCGTCTTCAAAAACGACTTTTCCTAAAAAATGATACTTCATACATTTAACCTCACTACATAGTTTCCTTCTCAAACGATGATATACTATATTTTACCACCGCTCCCCAATATCATACCATATATGTAAAATTTCGGAAAGACACAATCCGTGAAATCGCTTTATAAAATGTAGCGGCGGAAAGGAATTGACAGATATAGGCAGTGATGATAAAAAAGAAGAGAAATAAATTGTAATTACGAAAAAAATACGGAGACTATACATGAAAGAGAAAGACACAAAAATACTTGTTCTTGATATTGACGGGACACTGACCAATTCCCAAAAGGAAATTACACCGCAGACAAAGGCCGGTATCATAAATATTATGGAAAGAGGACATAAGGTGATTCTGGCCTCCGGGCGTCCGACACCGGGAATGCGCCGTTACGCAGAGGAGCTGGAGCTGGAAAAATACGGCGGCTATCTTCTTTCCTTTAACGGCGGAAGAATCATTAACTGTAAAACAGGAGAGATTGTCTATCAGAAAATTTTACCATCTAATGTGATCGCCGGACTTTACAAATTTGCGATGAAGCAGAATCTTGGAATTGTCACTTATCTGGGAGATAATATTATCGTCGGAACAAGAATGGATGAATATATTGAACTCGAGTCACGCATTAACGGAATGCCTTGCAAAAAGGTGCAAAACTTTCCGCAGTACAAAGAATACAGTCTGAATAAATGTCTGATGACTGCGCCGCCGGAAAAAGCGAAGCAGTATGAAAAACAGTTACAGGAAATGTATGGCGATGTGCTCAGTATTTATCGTTCCGAGCCGTTTTTTATCGAGATTATGCCAAAGAATGTGGATAAAGCCCGCTCGCTTGACCGGATGCTGGAGACCGTCGGTCTCACCAGAGAAAATACCATCTGCTGCGGTGATGGATTCAATGATATGACGATGATTCAGTATGCGGGCGTGGGAGTAGCCATGGCTAACGCTCAGGAGGAAGTAAAAAAATCCGCAGATTTTATTACGAAATCCAATGACGAGGACGGAATTGTGACCGTCATCGACAAATTTATTCTTTAATTGAAATTTCCGGATTTTTTGACAAATCCAAATCATAGAGTGCAACGTTGTCGATACCCTGTGTGTCATCAATGACACGGACAATCGGACGGAAAGGCTGGCCGGGTACTTGTTCTTTTACAATGCCGTGGGTTCCGTCAGACAGATAAACGACAATTCCGTTCGGATAAACAGCAACGTGATCAAATAGACAAGCAACTAACTTTTTGCTCAGTTTACCGTTGGAGGCGTCTTCGTTTAAAATTCGATATGCTTTCAAATTACTCATGCTTTTGCGATAGCAGCGTTTGCTTGTGAGAGCGTCATACATATCTGCCACAGCGGTAATTTGTGCATACAGATGAATATCTTTTTCTTTCAGATTGTTCGGATAACCGGATCCGTCCAGACGCTCATGATGCTGAAGTGCAATCAGTCTGGATTCTTCCGGAAGAATTCCGTTTTGAGTAAGCAGCTTGTACCCAAAAGTGGAATGTTCTTTGATATGGGAATATTCCTCGGATGTGAGAGAAGCTGCTTTCAAAAGAATCGATTCATTCAGATCTACTTTCCCGATATCATGTAAAATAGCACCTTTTGCGAGGAAGTATAATTCTTTCTTGGACAATCCTTTGCGCATACCAATCAAAATACAGTAAATCGTCGTATTGACACAGTGTACCATGGTACCGTCGTCGATGGTTGCAATGTGATAAAGACTGGCGATGATATCTTCTTCTGCCAGAATATCATTAATTAGGGTTTGAAGCGCCTCATCAAGGATTGCAGGGTCGAAATTCCCCTGCTCCTGCAGGCGTTGGAAAACAGTGGAAATTGCATTTTGACATTTTTCCCTCGTCTCATCGCGGACTGCATCCGGGATTTCAATGTCCTTTGAGATTTTATCCCTCACATACAGAGACAGAACACCCAAATTACTTAACTGTCCTTTGTATTTGGTCAGATGATCCATACCACGTTCCAGAATCAAGCGTGTGCCCTGATAGATCGGTTTTGCCAATATCATATTGTCGTTCAGTTCATTTAAAGCTACGCGTCTCATGTGAAGTCCTTTTTTATTCGTCTTGCGTAATCACAGATTCTATCAGTTTTGTAATCGTTTCAATAGAACCCAGCTGGTTACTTTTTTCCATGTTTTCGATATAAGATTGACGGGTAAAATATAATTCATGTACTTTATCCGTAAGTAACTTTTCGGTGATGTCATCCTCCTCCAAAACGATGGAGAAGCCCTGTGATTCAAATGATTTTGCATTTAAAATCTGGTCTCCGCGGCTTCCGCTTGAGAGAGGAATCAGAAGATTTGGTTTTTTCAGTGCCAGAAGCTCGCAGATGGCGTTGGCTCCGGCGCGGCTGATCACAATGTCAGCCATGGCAAACAAATCCTTCAGCTCGGATTTGACATATTCAAACTGTTTGTAGCCTTTGGTTGTCAGGAGCAGATTATCTACTTTGCCCTGTCCGCACAGATGTACCACCTGGAAATCTTCCAGAAGCTGCGGGAGAGCATCCCGGACCGCTTTGTTGACATTGGCCGCGCCGAGACTTCCGCCGATAACCATAATGACCGGAAGATTGGCGGTAAATCCGCAAAGCTCTAATCCGGCGATCTTATTTCCTTTTTTCAGTTCCTCGCGGATCGGGGAACCGGTGAGAACGGCTTTATCTTCCGGGAGATCATGCAGCGTCTCAGGGAAGTTACAGCATATCTTGGTTGCGACCGGGATACAAAGCTTGTTGGCCAAACCCGGTGTCATATCCGATTCGTGAATAATACAAGGAATTTTTAATGCTGCTGCCGCACGAACGACCGGTACGGAGACAAAGCCTCCCTTGCTGAATACCACGTCCGGCTGAATCTGCTTTAATATTTTTTTGGCTTCCGCATAACCTTTCATAACGCGGAACGGATCGGAAAAGTTTTTGACGTCAAAATAGCGGCGCAATTTTCCGGTGGAAATACCGTAATACGGAATTTCAAAATCTTCGATTAATTTTTTTTCGATTCCGTCGTAGGAACCGATATAGTGAATGTCATAGTCAAGCTCTCTCAACCGAGGGAGAAGAGCGATATTCGGTGTTACATGTCCGGCGGTTCCGCCACCTGTCAAAACAATTCGTTTCATAGTAGGATGCTCCAATTCTGTTAAAATTTATAAGTTGAGTGATTCTAAAGCCTGTGCTAACTGATCCGGACAGGAGGTATTTTTAAATCCGCAACGGATTCCTTTCAGTCGGGAAACCGCATCTTCTACCTTCATACCTTCCACCAGTCTGGAAATTCCCTGAAGATTACCGTTGCAACCACCTGTAAAATTTACGGAGCGGATTACATTTCCATCCACTTCGATGTCTATGGCGCTGGAACAGACGCCGCTTGGTTTATATCTCATAAAAGATGACCTCTTTTCTAAAAATTTTCTTAAATGGATAATCATTACAATTATATCAAAACGAAGTTATTTTAAAAGTATTTTTTATAAAAATATGCATTTTATATGCAAAATACACGAATTACTTGCAAAACGAAAGTTCATTTGCTAAACTTAAGCTGTTTCTAAAGAAAATTAAAAGGAGCGAGAAAAATGAGCAGTAAAGTAACATTTGATTATTCAAAAGCAACTTCTTTCATCAGTGAAAACGAAGTAGCTCTGATGAAAAACATTACAATGGACGCAAAAGAAATGTTAGTGTCTAAGGAAGGTGCAGGTAACGATTTCCTCGGATGGATCGATCTTCCTGTAAACTATGATAAAGAAGAGTTTGCACGCATTAAAAAGGCGGCAGAAAAAATCCAGAACGATTCCGAAGTACTTCTTGTAATCGGTATCGGCGGATCTTACCTCGGAGCAAGAGCTGCGATTGAATTTTTGAGACACAGTTTCTACAATAACATTCCGAAGGATCAGAGAAAGACACCTGAAATTTACTTTGTTGGTAATTCTATCAGCTCTACTTATATTAAGCATCTTATGGATGTCATCGGAGACAGAGATTTCTCTATCAACATGATTTCCAAGTCTGGTACAACCACAGAGCCGGCTATCGCTTTCCGTGTATTCCGCAAAATGATGGAAGAAAAATACGGCAAAGAAGAAGCAGCAAAGAGAATCTATGCGACAACAGACAAAGCAAAGGGATCTTTAAAAGGTCTTGCAACAGAAGAAGGATTTGAGACATTCGTTGTTCCGGATGATATCGGAGGACGTTTCTCTGTGCTTACAGCAGTAGGTTTACTTCCGATCGCTGTATCCGGCGCAGATATCGACAAATTAATGGAAGGTGCTGCAAGCGGACGTGAAAACGCCCTGAATCTTCCGTACGAAGAAAACGATGCTTTATTATATGCATCTGTTCGTAATGCGCTTCATCGTAAAGGTAAAGCGATCGAAATTCTTGCAAACTATGAGCCATGCTTCCATTTCGTAGCTGAGTGGTGGAAACAGTTATATGGCGAGTCAGAAGGAAAAGACCAGAAAGGTATCTATCCTTCCAGCGTAGATCTTACAACAGATTTACATTCTATGGGACAGTTCATTCAGGACGGTGCCAGAAATATGTTTGAAACTGTAGTTGACATTGAAACATCTCGTGAAGAAATTCTCATCGAGGAAGAGCCTGTGGATCTTGACGGACTGAACTATCTGACAGGAAAAACAGTGGACTTCGTAAATAAATCTGCTATGAACGGAACCATTCTCGCTCATACAGACGGTAACGTACCGAACTTAAAAGTTAACATTCCGGAAGTAAATGAGTTCTATTTAGGACAGTTATTCTACTTCTTTGAGTTTGCGTGCGGAGTATCCGGATACATTCTCGGTGTAAATCCATTTAATCAGCCGGGTGTAGAGAGCTACAAGAAAAATATGTTTGCTCTTCTCGGAAAACCTGGTTTCGAAGCGCAGAGAGAAGAACTCTTGAAGAGACTTTAATTCTTTGCGTGAGATGATTTTTTGATGATAAAGGCTGCGGTTTCCTGCTGCGATTAGGTGGCATGAAATTCGCGGTCTTTTTGTGCGAAGAAGGAGGCACAATGAGTATGAAAAAATTAATCGGAACGAAAGACTTTTATAAAAAAGTTCTGTTTATCGCCATTCCGATCATGATACAGAATGGAATCACCAACTTTGTCAGCATGCTGGACAATATCATGGTGGGACAGATCGGAACGGATCAGATGTCCGGCGTGGCCATTGTCAATCAGCTGATGTTTGTATTCAATATTTGTATTTTCGGCGGCATTTCCGGTGCGGGTATTTTTACGGCCCAGTTTTACGGAAAAGGTGATCAGGAAGGAATTCGCAATACCTTCCGCTTTAAGGTGTATGCTTGTGCCCTTTTGACGATGATTGCTACTCTGCTTTTTGTCTTTGCGGATGATTTACTTATCTCACTTTATCTGCATGAGGGAGGAGAGGTCGGAAACCTGGCACTGACGCTTGGCTATGGGAAGGAATACCTCCGAATTATGCTTTTGGGATTAATCCCGTTTGCAATCAGTCAGGTATATGCTTCTACCCTGCGTGAATGCGGTGAGACCATTCTGCCCATGGTGGCGGGTGTCATAGCGGTCTTTGTCAATCTGGGACTGAATTATATTCTGATTTTCGGAAATTTCGGCGCACCGAAGCTGGGAGCAAACGGTGCAGCGATCGCCACGGTCATTGCAAGATTTATTGAAATGGGTATCGTTGTAATCCGGACCCATGTGAAAAGTTTAAAATACAAATTTATCGTGGGGATATACCGGACGATGCGTATACCGGGAGAGCTTGTGAAAGTAATTCTGGTAAAAGGTTTACCGCTCATGATAAATGAGATTTTATGGGCGGTGGGAACAGCAACCATTGTACAGTGCTATGCATATCGCGGGCTTGTTGTGGTGGCAGCACAAAATATTACCTCTACTATCTTTAACGTGTTCAATATTGTTTATATTGCACTGGGAAGCAGTATTTCTATTATCATCGGGCAGCTTCTCGGAGCCGGAAAGAAGGAAGAAGCAAAAGAGAAAGATTTCCAGCTCATTGCTTTTTCCGTTGCCACCTGTGGAGTTATCGGATTGCTTATGGCATCTTTTTCCAAAGCCTTCCCGGCCCTTTATAACACGGAGCAGCAGGTAAAAGACCTTGCAACGGCGTTTATTTTGGTATCAACGCTTACGATGCCGATACAGGCTTTTAACCATGCATCCTATTTTACCTTGCGCAGCGGCGGAAAAACATGGATTACATTCATCTTTGACAGTGTATTTATCTGGGTGATTGTAGTACCGTTCGCCTACCTCCTGTCGCGGTTTACACCCCTCGGTATTATCATGGTATACCTGTTGGTGCAATCCATCGAGATTATCAAAAGTGTGATTGGTTTCTTTATGGTAAAAAGCGATATGTGGCTTCAAAATATGGTGGATGAGCTTTAGGAGGATATTTATTGACACAATTTAAACTTGAGTGTAAAATAGTTTACAAACAAGTTTGAAAGGCAGGGGATATTGTCATGAACTATCATATTATTCAGGACATAGAAACGGTTATGGAGCTGACAGAGCTTTCTGCGGAAGCGTTTGCAAAGCAGCTCGGTGTGTCCAGAATGACTTTAAATAACTGGCTTTCAGGAAAAAAAGAGATCAGCGAAAAGAATATATCCGCCTTTTATGATTACACTTTTAACAGGGGAATCCGTCTGAATAAGATTAAGGAGCAGTTATACGCGGAAGAGATAGAGAATGGGTCACAGGTGCTTCTTTTTCACGGAGCCAAGACCCGGATAGAAGGTGATTTAAGTCTTGACAAAAGCAAACAAAAAAATGATTTCGGACCGGGATTTTATTGCGGAGAAAGCTTGGAACAGTCCGCCATGTTTGTCGCCACATATCCTTCATCATCTCTATATATGATTAAGTTTGATCGCAAAGGCTTAAAGGGAAAAGATTTTGGCGTTAACAGGGATTGGATGCTGATGATTGCATACTACAGACAGCGCCTGGGCGTGTATGCAGATTCTGAAATCATACAAGCACTTATGGAAGAAATGCAGGGAATTGATTATATTGTAGCTCCTATTGCAGACAATCGGATGTTTGAAATCATTGACCAATTTATCGACGGAGAGATTACAGATATTCAGTGTAGGCATTGTCTTTCCGCAACCAATTTGGGTAAGCAATATGTTTTTGTGTCAGACAAAGCGCTGCGTCAGGTAGAACTTTTGGAAAGATGTTATTTGACCGCAGAGGAAAAAGAGTCCTATTTATTATCCCGCCGGGAGAACTATGAATTAAATAGGGACAAGGTAAAGATTGCACGTAAACAATACAGGAACCAAGGCAAGTATATAGAGGATATCTTAAAATGAGAAAAATGGACCACTATGGCTTGAAATTGTGTCAGTTTCAGGCGCAGCTTTTTCAAAATTCCATCGACGAGACGGAGTGCAGCTCCGGAATATTTGTGCGCCGTTTTATGCATTCCGATTTGGCAAAAAGAATGGATGCGGATGGATTTCTTTTTGATGCAATTGATTTAGAAGATGCATTGTCGGAAATAGAGATTGAGTTCGGAAAAAGCGATTACGGCAAAATCAAATACGGAAGTGAAGAGCTTTACTGGGCAGGCTATATCTATCGGTATTGGTCGTACATCAATGAAAAAAGCAGCAAGCAGATATACAAGATCATAAAACCGGACGAATTGAGGAAGCTATATTTTCCGTATCATTCCCTGGATCCTGAGCAGGTCATTGAGCGAATCAAAGAATCCAAGGGGATCAAAGAAGAAGATGATATCCAAAGAGGCGTGGAAGTGATGAGAAAAGTCAGGGCGAAATACAAAAAATAATCTTCTTTGCTTATCAGGTATCCATTGACAAAATTTTTGTGTCATAGGAAAATGAAACAAACAAATGTATTCAGGGAGGAAGATTTATATGAAGATTGTTGTGCTTGAGAGGAACAGTGTCGGAACTGACATACCGGTTACCTGCTATGAGGATTTCGGTGAGGTGACTTATTATCGCAACACGGTGGCAGAGGATGCAGCGGAAAAGGTGAAAGATGCAGATATCGTTATCGCTAACAAGGCGCCGATGAATGAAGCGACCTTGAAGGATGCACCGAATGTAAAGCTGATTTGCGAGTTTGCGACGGGTTATGACAATATTGATCTGGAATATTGCAAGAGCAGAGGAATCCGTGTAGCCAATGCCAGAGATTATTCTACACCGGCGGTTGCGCAGCATACATTTGCTCTGGCACTTTATTTGATGGAGCATATGAGACATTACGATGATTATGTGAAAGGCGGTTCTTACGGAGCGCAGGACAGATTCAGCAATTTTGACCTTGCGTACGGTGAGTTGGAAGGTAAGACATGGGGTATTATCGGTATGGGAAATATCGGTAAGCGCGTAGCCAAAATTGCCGAGGCATTCGGATGCAGAGTTATTTTCCATTCCGTGACCGGAAAAAGTACTTGTACGGATTATGAACAGGTTACCTTTGACGAACTTTTAAAGCAGTCTGATTTTCTGTCTCTGCATTGTCCGCTTTCTGATTTAACAAGAAATCTGATAGATAAAGAAGCACTTTCCAAAATGAAAAAGACAGCGATTCTGATTAATGTGGCGAGAGGCCCGGTTGTAAACGGCCGTGATCTGTATGATGCGCTGCAACAGGAAACCATTGCCGCTGCAGGGCTGGATGTGTTGGAGGAGGAACCAATTTCCCCGAATAATCCTCTCGGACAGATCAAGGACAGCAACAAACTGATGATTACACCGCATCTGGCGTGGGCAAGTACAGAAGCCAGAACTCGTGTCGTGGAGGAAGTGTACAAAAATATTGATGCGTTTCTCAAGGGCGAAGAGAGAAATGTTGTAGTTTAATCGCAATACAAAAGAATTTACAGATCAGAAGGGGCCTAACAAACATGAGTGAACATAGTATTACGATTGCAATAGTAGATGATGAAACGATTTTTCGTGTACTGACAAGAAAAAAGCTGGAAGAGGTAATGACAAAGCTTCCGTTTTCGTTTGAGATGGAAGAATATTCAACGGGAAAAAAGTTTTTGGAAGCAAAGAAAGAGTTTGACATTGTGTTTATGGATATCGCCATGCCGGAGCTTTCGGGACTGGAGACAGCGCAACAGTACAGGGAAATGTGTCCGAAAGGACTTTTGATTTTTCTGACGGCCTATGAGGAGTACATGAAAGAAGGCTATAAAGTAAATGCTTTTCGTTATCTCGGAAAACAAGATCCTCCGGAGGATTTTTTTGAGGCGGTAAAGAGTGCGGTGCTTCTTTTGCAGACAGAGCAAAAGATGAAGCTCCAGCTGCTGAGCGGAGGAGAAATCTTCCTGGCGTTGGAGGATATCGTATACATGGAAGCACAGGCCAGATCTGTTATGCTACATACAAAAAACAAGGAGATTCTTCCAATCCGCAGCAAGATTTCCGACTTGACGGAGATTTTGGAGAAAAAAGGTTTTTATCTTGTGCATCGCGCGTATCTTGTCAATATGCGTTACGCCAGATCCTGTGTTGCAAATGAAGTAGTTTTTTCGACGCTGGAGACCGTTCCGATCAGTGAGCGAAGATGTGCAGATTTTAAAAAAAGGCTCAGCGAGTTTCATGAAATTATGAAATAGAAACCTTGTTTCATGACAAAAACAGGTGCATTCATGCAAAACCCCTTACTTTTTCACGAAAATATGTTATGTTGTCTATGGCGAATTCTTGTGTAAAAGGGATTTTTAGGGGAAATGGGATTATGAGTTGAAAAATGACCGGCTTTGTTGTCGGTCTTTTTCTATTGTCTGATTGCTTGTTTCTAAGGTGCATTTATGATATACTGAACTAGTTAAAGTGTATTTAATTCGCACAGCACAAAACAAAGGAGTTTTACCATGAGTGAGAAGGATTTATTGGGTACGGAAGAAGAGTTGGATATTGATGCGCTTTTTGCCAAGATGATGGCGGACAAGGCAGCCAGCGGAGAAGAAGTAATCGGAGCAGACGAAGGCGGAAATTCTGCTTCAGAACCGGAACCGGAAATACCGGTATATGAGGAGCCTGCACCGGAGCCGGAAGCACCGGTATATGAGGAGCCTGTACCGGAGCCCGAAGAAGTTCCGGTCATTCAAGAGGAGCGAGAATCGATTGACTACGCAAAAGTATTGCAGGATTTGGAAGATTCGGTGAAAGAAGAAACACCGGCGGTGGAAGAGCCGGCAGTAGAGGAGTCTCCGGTATATGAAGAGACACCGGTTATGGCAGCAGTTGCAGAGCCTGCGCCGGCAAAAGAGGAATCGAAGAAACGTATCTTCTCATTTGGAAACCGTATCAGGGCGCTCGGTATTATTCCGTTGATTATTGCATGTATTGTACTTGAAATGGTTTGCAGCAACTTGATGGAAAACTCTATGATGGGTGAGATTGAATGCGCACTTCAGGTAGCGGCGGTTGCAGCGGATGAAATGTACGGTACGGGCGATACGGCCTTTATAGATGAATTAAAAGAAAAAACCGGTTTTGAGGTTACGATTTATTCCGGTAGAATTAGTGCCTATACGACACTGGCGGGCAATCCGGATTCACTGGATGCGGATGTGGCAGAAAAGTTAAAAGACGGTGAGTCGGTATTTATAGACAAGGATAATATTTCAGGTCTTGAGTATCATACATATTATCAGAATTTACAGCATGCGGACGGAGTAATCTGCGTGGCAAAGGATACAGGAGACACAGATAAGGTGGTTCTGTTGCAGTCCTTAAATATTATGTTGGTTGCGATCGTTCTTTTGGCCCTTGCATGGTTTGCGATTTCTAAAGTAGCAAAGAGTATGATCAGCGTCATGAACGTAACAAAAGAGTTCCTCGGCAAAGTTGCAGACGGAGAACTTACGGTAGCATCGGATCCGAAATTCCAGGCGCGTAGCGATGAGCTGGGTGATATTTATAATATTTCCGTACAGCTTCAGAGCTCTCTGCGCAGGATTGTAAATAATATTAAAGTTTCCGCAGCGGATCTTACCGTTTCTGCGGATCAGCTGACCGGATTGGCGCAGGGCACCAAAGAGACCGTGGACGGTGTATATGGTTCTTTGGAAGAAATTACTAGAGGTTCTGCGACGCAGGCAGATGAGACCGGTGTTGCAAGACAAAATGTGGATATGATCGGTGAGCAGATCACATATATTACAGAAGAAGTAGATTATCTGACGCAGAATGCAGAACAGATGTCCGAAGCAGAAAAAGCTTCCGAGGCGATTATCGATGAACTGAATTCTTCAAATGAAGAGACGGTAGCATCCGTTACAAAGGTTGCAGATCAGATTAATGCGTTGCATGATTCGATCGCATCTGTTCAGTCGGCGATTACCATGATTCAGAATATTGCGGACGAAACCGATCTTCTTTCCCTCAATGCAAGTATTGAGGCGGCCAGAGCCGGAGAAGCAGGTCGCGGATTTGCCGTTGTAGCGCTCCAGATCAGCAAGCTCGCAGAGCAGTCTAATACAGCAGCAGCAGAAGTAGAGCAGATCATTGCAGAGATCATCGCCGAGTCTAATAAGATGGTTGAGGTTATGGAAGTCGTTAAGGTTAAGATGGATCAGCAGAAACAGAAACTCGATGAGACGATGGAGAAATCTAATGCTGTGGCAGTCGGTGTTTCTCGTTCTCTTGACAATATTGAAAGCATTCGTGAAAAAGTGGATGTGCTCAGTGAATCCGGCGATGCGATTCAGGATGTGGTTCACAATCTGGCTTCCATTTCCGAGCAGAACGAGGCGTCTACACAGAATACAATGTCTGCTGCCCGCGGTATGACGGATACGATGGATACGCTTGAACTTTCATCCGAGAGACTTCGTCTGTTGTCTGAGAAATTGGAAGATGCACTGTCAATCTTTAAGATGTAATGAAATATTTGAATGATAAAATCAGCCCGGATGATTCCGGGCTGATTTTTTATGCCAATATAAAATTTTAACATTCTCTTACATCAGAGAAACTCCATACATGGATGTTGTAAGCAACAACGCCGGTTCCGCAGTATTCACAGAACTTGGAGCCCAGATTTGTAATTGGGGCACCGCAGTTCGGACAGTTGAGCCCTTCTGCATCGCCGAGATCGCCTTCCACAAGAGCACGGTCTTGAATGTAAATCAGATCGGTGTCATATTTTGACTGAAATAAAACATCTTTCGAACCGGAAATAACTTTACCGCTGTTGTCTGTTATGTAGTGGTAATACTGTACCGAAGTCTGCATCGTAATAATACAGCGACCGGATTTTTTGGTATAACCGGAAATCTCGGTACGATGTATTTTTATGTTGTCAAAATGTTCTCTTTGATCTTTGTTTTTCAGTATGGAGATTGTGTGTTCCAGCTTGTTTTTCAGTTCGGAGTTCCCTTCTGTTAACCGTCCCGGATTGAAATCGTTTACGGCGAGGAGAAAAGAAGTAAGAACATTTTGTGCCTTCTCCTTCATCTCATCGTAGGAAAATTCAGGAAAGTCCCGGGTGATTTTCGGAAGATACAGACTGGTCATGGCAGATACGGATTTTGGTGTAACTGCATATTCGGCTTCAATCTGTTCAAATCCTTCCATAAGGGAGTCGGTTCCGAATACCTGTCTGGAAAACTGTCTGGTCTTCTGCTTCAGCTTATAGACGCCGTAGTAGATGGCTCCGATTACTATGAGCAGAAGAACCAAACAAACGATAATCAAAATTAATGTCGCTTTCATTATTTAACAATATCACCTTCGTCAAATGGATCGCCGCATTCCGGACAGAATTTTGGTGGATTCTTAGGATCCGCCGGTTCCCATCCGCACTTGTCACATTTGTAAAGTGGTTCGCCGGTCGGTTTCTGTGTTCCGCATTCTGCGCAGAATTTACCTTTGTTCTGTGCAGAACATACCGGGCAAAGCCATCCGTCCGGGGTCTGTTCTTCCGGTTTTCTTGCGCCGCATTCGCTACAGAACTTGTTGGTGTTGCCGGTGTGTCCGCAGCCGCAAGTCCATGCATTTGCAGGAGCCGGAGCAGGAGCAGGAGCCACAGGAGCTGTAGGAGCTGTAGGAGCCGCCGGAGCCGGAGCTGCCTGCTGATTCTGTCCCATCTGGAAGAGAGAGGTTGCATTCATTCCGCCGGCCATATTTGCCATGTTCATTCCTGCAAAGGCCATCATAGGACCTGTAGATGTATTGGAAGCAGCAGCCTTCATAGCCTCAGCCTGTGCACTTACAAGTGTTGCAGCAGCCATATTGGAGTTGCGAAGAACAGCTGTTTTCTGTAATTCTTTGATCATTGCTTCGTCTTCTTCGGAAGCTTTTACTGTATTTACACCGAAGGAAGCGATTTCGATACCGCGGAGACCGGACCATTTTTCGGAAAGGACTTCATTTAAGGCGTCTGCGATTTCCATTGTGTGTCCCGGAAGTTCGCTGTAACGGATTCCCATAGAGGAAACTTTTGCAAATGCTGGCTGAAGAGCAGTTAAAAGTTCTGTTTTCAGCTGGCTGTCAATTCTGTCTCTTGTATATTCGTCTGCTACGTTGGCACAAACGTTTGTATAGAAGAGAAGCGGGTCAACAATCTTGTAAGAATATTCACCGTTACAACGGATGGAAATATCGATATCAAGACCGATATTGTTGTCAACAACGCGGAAAGGAACCGGATTCATGGTTCCGTATTTATTGCCGAGGATTTCTTTTGTGTTGAAGAAGTAAACTCTCTGGTCTTTAGCCGGATCGCCGCCCATTGTGAAACGTTTACCGATGGTGGCGAATGTATTCTTCAAACTTTCGCCGAGAGGACCGTAAAATACGGATGGTTCCGTAGAACTTTCGTAAATAAATTCTCCTGCTTCCGCACAAACCTCAGCTACTTTACCCTGATCGATAATCAGCATACACTGACCTTCGTTGACAGCGATGATGGAGCCGTTGGAGATAATGTTAGATTCTCCTTTTGTGTTACTTGTTCCTCTCTTGTCACTTGTCCTTTTCTGTCCCTTTGCAACAAGAACTGTTTCATCCAGTGAATCGCAGTAGAAATACTCACGCCACTGGTCTGCAACCGATGATCCGACTGCATTTTTGATTGCTCTGATTAATCCCATGTTTTTCTCCTTTTCTTGTATGTTTTATGTGATAATTGATTATATGATCGCTGTGATCTTTATATTTTTATGTACGGAGAGATCAATAAACTTATTGTCTCCGCATTTGATGGTCGGTCTTGATAAGTGTTCCGGATGAATGAACACGACTTCGCCTTCCAGACCGTTATCCAGACGCACCCGGAAACCAATGAAGGAATTGCTGACGTTTCGAAGGAATGTCAGAATCATATCCGGGTCATATTTGTCGAAACCTTCTTTTTCAAATTCTGCAATCACGTCAAACGGGCAAATCGGGTCGCGGTATACACGTTTGCTCGTCATGGCATCATAGATGTCCACGATGGTGATCATTTTTGCAAAGAAAGAAATTTTATCTCTGTTAAATCCGTATGGATATCCGCTACCGTCGCACTTTTCATGATGCATGAGGGCTGCATTTTTTACTTCTTCGGAAAGTCCCGCAGCATCCAGAATATTGTAACCGTCCAACGGATGACGTTTTACTGCTTCGAATTCTGCTTTGGTCAGAGGTCCCGGCTTTTTCAAAATGTTTTCCGGAATTTTTATTTTACCGATGTCATAAAAGAGACCGCAGGTCGTTGCAAGAATACGGTCTTCTTTGCTGAGGTTGAGCCAGCCGGCAAAAATATTGCAGATGATGGCAGCGTTGACACAATGTGCATATGTAGAGTCATCATAATCCCGCATGTTGATCAGCATATCCATGAGGTTGACGGAATTGCCGACATTATCCATGAGAGTCAGTGTCTGGGAAACAAGATTTGCAGCATCGATATTGGAATTGGATTCTACAATCTGGTTTAACCCTGCCTGCAGCATATCTACATGAGATTCGAAATTGGATTTAAACTCTATAAATTCCGGTTTGGAACGAACCCGTTCACTGTAGGATGGGGGTGCTGCATTCATGGACTCATCTACGGAAATCGCTTTGTCTTCCACCTTGATGGAGTAGATTCCGAAACTGTCCAATTTTTCAATATTTTTATCAACTAAGATTACCTTTTTTCCCAGAATCAGTTGGCCGTCGATGGAATAGATATCTTCTGCGG
Organism: Lachnospiraceae bacterium; assembly: GCA_045535935.1. Taxonomy (GTDB): domain Bacteria; phylum Bacillota; class Clostridia; order Lachnospirales; family Lachnospiraceae; genus SVFI01. The sequence continues at coordinate 97,824 of JAZSMO010000030.1, forward strand.
TCACCATTCCGGGACGAAGATCTTTTACTTGTAATTTCTTCATTTTTATCACCCCGCTCTTACCTTAAAATTATAGAAGATATTAGAAATACTGTCAATGAAAGTCGTAGGAAAATAAGGTAAAAAAAGGACAATTTTCTGACATTACTTTATCAGACGGGATAAGATATATCTACCACCGCAAAGTTGCAGATTTTTTAATTTTCGCAACTTACAAAATAGTGATACATAGGGAGTGGAGATGTGCTAAAATAAAAACGTAGAATTACAGTATGGATTATCACAATGGCAAGATGGGAGAAGGAGGAAAAACATGGATATTATCTGTGCAGGGGAGATGCTTATCGATTTTACGCCGTCTGCGGAGCCGGATACATATACGGCAAATCCCGGAGGAGCACCGGCGAATGTAGCTGTAAGTATGGCAAGAAACGGTATAAGCACGGCTTTTCTCGGCGTTTTGGGAAATGATGATTTCGGGCACAGGCTGAAGAAAGTTCTGGAGGAGAATCAAATCACCATGCTTTGTCCGGATCTGACAGATAAGGCTGTGACGACACTGGCGTTTGTAACGCTTTATGAAGGAGGCGAGAGATCGTTTACTTTTGCCCGAAAGCCGGGGGCGGATATTTTGCTTTGTAAAGAGGATATCAAAGAGGATGATATAGAGAAATGTACGATGTTCCACGCCGGCAGTGTATCCCTCTCCGATGAGCCTTGTTGCAGCGCAATAGGATACGCTATGGAACTGGCGCATAAGAAAGGGAAAATGGTCAGTTTTGATGTCAATTACAGAGACATGATATGGCACGATGAACAGCGCTGCATGGCAGAGGTAGAAAAAATACTCCCTTATGTGGATTTTCTCAAGATTTCCGATGAGGAGCTGATGTTTGTCGGCGGAGAGGAAAATATTCCCGATTTTATGGAGAAGTACGGGATTGCGGTTTTGGTTGAAACGCTCGGAGGAGAGGGAGCCAGATACTTTTATGACGGAAAAAGCGGAAAGGAAGAAGGACGGAAAGTGCCCGCCGTGGATGCCACGGGAGCAGGCGATGCCTTCTGGGGCGGTTTTTTGTCAAAGATATTGATGCAGGATATCAGGACGGTATCTGACATCACGGAGGATAAGGTAAAGGAAGCACTGAGATACGGAAATGCGTCCGGGGCATTGTGTGTACAGAAAAAGGGCGGAATTCCGGCACTTCCGACAAGAGAAGAGATAGAGGAGGCGCTTGTATGAAACGATCGAAAATAAATGCTTGCATTAAGGATATGGAAAGACTCATGAAGGAGCATGGCTTTTTGCTTCCGCCGTTTTGCCATTGGACACCGCAGCAGTGGCAGGACAAAAATGAGGAGTACGATGAAATCCGTGATAATATGCTTGGCTGGGACATTACCGACTATGGTCTGGGCGATTTCGACAAGGTCGGTTTTGCGCTGATCACGCTCAGAAATGGAAATCAAAATAATCCGAAGTATAAAAAGGTGTATGCGGAGAAGCTTTTGATGCTCAAGGAGGGGCAGCATTCACCGATGCATTTTCACTGGAATAAGAGCGAAGATATTATCAACCGCGGTGGCGGTACATTGATCATACATGTGTATAACGATGCGGGAGACGGTTCTTTTGCGGATACGGATGTTCTTGTAAATATGGACGGAAGATCTTATTATGTTCCGGCCGGTACCGGTGTAGAGCTTAAGCCAGGGGAAAGCATTACGCTTTGGCCGCATCAGTATCATGATTTTGATGTGAAGCCGGGCACGGGAGATGTGTTGATCGGAGAAGTATCTATGTGCAATGACGACAATACGGACAATCGTTTTTATGAGCCGGTGGGAAGATTTCCGACCATAGAGGAGGATGAACCGCCGTATCGTCTTTTGTGTAATGAATATCCTCCTGCAAAATAAATGATAAGACAAAGGAAGTTATTATGAAATTTTTATTGGCAGCAGTCAATGCAAAGTATGTGCATTCCAATCCGGCCGTATACTCGCTGAAGGCCTATGCCGGGAAGAAAGATTCTGCGCTGGCGAATCATATTGAAATTGCAGAGTATACAATCAATCATGCCATGTCCGATGTTTTGGCAGATTTATATGTTCGCCGCCCGGATATGATAGGGTTTTCCTGCTATATATGGAATATTACTTATATACTTGAGCTTGCACAGGAAATAAAAAAACTTTTGCCGCAGGTGCAGATCTGGCTCGGCGGTCCGGAGGTGTCATTTGACAGTGTCCGTCTGCTGGAGCAATATCCTTTCCTTACCGGGGTCATGAAAGGGGAAGGAGAGGAGACGTTTCTGGAACTATTGCAGATTTATGCCAAAGTGCAAAAACAGGGCAAAGATTTTGCGAAGGCAGAGCTTGGCGGGATAAAAAGTGTGGCGGTGCGCAAAAAGGAAACCGTAATCCAGACAGAAGAAAGAGAGCCGGTGGTGTTGTCGGAGATTCCGTTTTTGTATGAGGATACCACGCCGTTTGAAAATCGCATTATTTATTATGAATCAGGCAGAGGCTGCCCGTTTCGGTGTAGTTATTGTCTTTCCTCCATTGATAAGACGGTTCGCTTGAGAGATATGGAAATCGTGAAAAAGGAGCTTGGATTCTTTTTGCAAAAAAAGGTGCGACAGGTAAAGTTTGTGGATCGGACATTTAACTGTAATAAAACACATGCGCTTGCCATATGGAACTATCTTTTGGAGAATGACAACGGAGTGACCAATTTTCATTTTGAGATTGCAGCCGATCTTCTCGGAGAAGAAGAGCTGGAGGTTTTAGCGAAATTTCGTCCGGGAGCGGTGCAGCTGGAGATCGGCGTGCAGTCTACCAATTCCGAGACCATTCGTGAAATTGACCGCAAGATGGATGTGTGCAGATTGACACAGGTGATAAAACGAATTCACGACGGAAAAAATATTCATATCCATCTGGATCTGATTGCAGGACTCCCTTACGAAGATTACAAATCCTTCGGGAAATCTTTTGACGATGTGTATGCCATGGAACCGGAGCAGCTTCAACTGGGATTTTTGAAAGTGCTGAAGGGATCCAAAATGCATCAAAAAGCAGAGGAGTACGGACTTGTTTACCGATCCAATCCGGTGTATGAGGTACTTTATACCAATTGGCTTTCCTATGAAGAGGTGTGCAGGTTAAAGCGCATAGAGGAAATGGTGGAGCTCTATTATAACAGCAATCAGTTTACGACAACCCTTCCGTTGGCGGTAAAGCTTTTCTCGTCGCCGTTTGTATTTTTTGAAGCTTTGGCTGATTTTTACGAGAGGCAGGGATATTTTACGCAGTCCCCGGCCAGAAGTTACCGGTATCAGGTATTGTTATCTTTTTTGCAGGAGTATATCTGTAGGGAAAAAGATGCAACGACAGGGGAATATCCGGCCGATGAACGGCTTTATCGGGAAAGTCTGAATATGGATCTGTATTTGAGAGAAAATTGTAAAACCCGTCCGGAATTTGCGCCGGATACGACAAAAGACAGAGACAGGATTCGCAGCTTTTTCCAAAAAGAGGCAGCAGAGCACCGGGTTCTGGTGACGGATTATGCAGATTATGATGCCCGTATGCTGGCAAGAGCTGTTCACGTAGAGCCGGTTTTGTACGATTTTAAGACCGGGAACCGGTTAAAGGAAAAGGAATATATTCTTTTTGATTATAAAAACAGGAATGCATTGACCGGTGAAGCGAATATATACATGATAGGAAAAGTAATGACAGATGAGTAATTTAAATGCAATCGTCATAGATTTAGAAATGACAGGACTCAATGTCCGTACGGAAAAGATCATAGAGATCGGTGCGGTAAAAGTCAGGAACGGTCATATTACAGATACATGGAGCAGTCTGATCTGTCCGGGCAGGAAGCTGGATGAGACGACGGTCCGTATTACGGGAATTACCGATGAGATGCTTAAGGAGGCGCCGGTTTTTGAGGAGATATCCGCCTCACTTCTCGCTTTTATCGGAGAGGATGTATTGCTTGGTCACAATGTAATCTTTGACTATTCTTTCCTGAAAAAAGCAGTGATCAATGTTCTTCCGAAGGGAAGCCGCTTCGAGAGGCAGGGAATCGATACCTTGAAGATAGCCCGTAGATTTTTGCCGGGAGATCAAAACAAGAAATTGGAAGAACTTTGCAGCTTTTACGGGATAGAGTATCAGGCGCACCGTGCTTTGGATGATGCTGTGGCCACTTACCGGCTTTACGAAAAATTGTGGGAGAGCTATTTTGCCTCCGGCAGTGATATATTTGAGCCGAAATCCTTGGTATATCAGATAAAAAAAGAAAGTCCCGTGATGGCAAAGCAGATTGCCCAAATCACAAGACTTGTAGAAGCATATGGAATCGAATGTCCCTATGAAATTGAAAAGATGACCAAAAACGAAGCGAGCCGATACGTCGACAAATTAAAAGCTGCTTACGGAGCGGTGCCGAAAGGCTGATCTTCCTCGTCGAGGGCGCGTAAAATAGCATTTTTTGTCAGAGAGCGTAAAATCTCTGCTCTTTCTCTGAGCCAGATAAGGCCTCCGCTGTTTGCGGATTCCCGGTACATCCGGATGAGCAGCTTATAGTGGGACAGCGAATCTGTCCCGGTCAAAATAGTTTCTTCCGACAGCATGAGTGCTTCCTCTTTGCGGCCGATATCGTACAGATGCTGGCACAGAAGATAAATGTTCTTGGCGAAGCATTCGTAATTGGCGTCGTATTCGCTCAATATGGCAATGTTTGCTGCGCCGTATCTTTTTTTCACTTCCGTGTTGGAGATACCGTTCAGATTGACCATTTTTTTGTCGGAAAGGCCCAGAAGCAAAGGAAGAGATTCCGGTACAGGATCCGGAGCAAAGCTTTCCTCGGAAGGGAGCTTTTCAAAAGGGAAAAGAACAAAGTCCGAAGCCTCCAGTTGCTTTTTTCTGACACTATTTGCCAGTGTTTCTTCTTCCCAAAAATCCTGTTTGGCTTTTTCGTTTAAATTGCGGCTTTTCCGGAGCTGGTAAGTGAGCCAGAATCCGAAAACCGTAAAGCTTGCAAAAATAACAAAATTCATATATAATATCCTTTCGAAGTAAAAGAGGTGATCATTATGCTTAATAATAACAAAATGAAGCGTGTTTTCGCAACAGTTATCGCAGTTATTTTGGTGCTTGCACTTGTTGTACCACTTGCAATTTCAGCGATTGGGTTTTTTTAATTAATAAGAGGATTTAAAAATGAAAAAATTTATGACAGTATTATCCGTTGTCTTTGCTTTTGTATTTACTCTCGGAATACATACAAAAGTCGAGGCAGCAGGTACATTTAACACAATCGAACAGGGTGTGTTTATCGGAGATATTGATGTATCCGGAATGACAACGTTGGAGGCGGAAGAGGCAGTAAATTCCTATATAGATTCTCTAAGACAAAAAGAGATTACTTGGAATGCCATGAACAACAACTCCATCACGGTTACCGCCGGTGATCTCGGTATTAAATGGAAAAACAGTGAAGCGGTCGATCAGGCCGGTGAGCTCGGCAAGGCCGGAAATATCGTTCAAAGATACAAGGCTCTTAAGGATTTACAGCATGAGAATGAAGTATTTCCGCTGGAGATAACTTTTGATGAAGCGATTATCCGATCCATTATCAACGAGCAGTGTCTGCAGTACAATGTGGAGGCAGTGGACGGAACACTTTCCAGAGAAGACGGGAAGTTTACATACATTGCCGGACAGACAGGTGTAGAGATTGATGTGGAAGCTTCCGTAAAAAAGATTTATGAATTTTTAAGCGGTGAGTGGGATAAAGAAGATACAATCATTGATCTTGTGGCAGAGACAACACAGCCTCGCGGTACACAGGAGGAGCTGGCAGCAGTAAAAGATCTTCTCGGAAGTTTTACGACCAGTTTTTCCACTTCAGGATATAACCGTAGCGGCAATGTTCGAAACGGAGCAAGTAAAATTAACGGAACGCTGTTGTATCCGGGAGATGCATTCTCTACGTATGAAGCAGTTAGTCCGTTTACGGAAGAGAACGGATATTATGAAGCAGGTTCCTATATGAACGGACTTGTCATCGATTCTCTCGGCGGTGGAATCTGTCAGGTTTCCACTACGCTTTACAATGCGGTTCTTTTGGCAGAGCTCGAAGTGACGGAGAGATTCAATCATTCCATGATTGTTACTTATGTAGATCCGTCTGCAGATGCGGCGATTTCCGGAACGGCAAAAGATTTTAAATTTGTAAATAATTTAACATATCCGGTATATATCGAAGGATATACGACAGAAGACAAAAAGATTACATTCAATATTTACGGCTGTGAGACAAGACCGGAAAACAGAGATGTAAAATACGAAAGTATTGTCATCAGCCAGACGGTTCCGGAAGGAGAAAAAGTAGTGGCTGATTCAGCTCAGCCGGCCGGCTATATTGATGTGCAGTCTGCACACATCGGATATGTGGCAGAGCTTTGGAAAGTAGTTACGGTGGACGGGGAAGAAGAAAGCCGTGAGCAGATAAATCAGAGTCGTTATACGCCGACACCGCGAACTGCAGCAGTCGGAACGGCAACTGCGAACCCGGCGGCTGCGCAGGCTATCAATGCAGCGATTGCGACGGGAAGCATTGACCAGTGTCGTGCAACAGCAGCAGCGATCAACGCCGGAACATACAATGACCCGGCATTGGCAGCAATGGTAGCACAGCAACAGGCGGCAGCGGCGGCTGCAGCAGCTGCACAACAAGCAGCAGAGGCTCCTGCTCCGTAAACAGGGAGAAACAACTCAAGACAGGTGACAAAATTGAAACCAGGCAAAATTTCGGAGAATGTTCTAAAACGTTCCGTGTTAAAATATATTGATCAGGACAAAAAAGGAATTGCAAGAGGCGCAGCTATGGGAAATGACTGCGCCCTTTTTTCTCTTTGCGGCAGTGCGGCCACGGCGACCTGTTCTCTTGCGATAAAAGAAAGAGAAGCGCTGAAACATGCATTTTTCGGAGCGGTGAATAATCTGGCGGCCGGGGGACAAAAACCGACATATCTTATTCTTAATATTACTCTTCCGGAGCGAGCCCGTGAGATCCGTTTGCAGGAGATTATGGAGGAAGCGACCGGGTTGTGTGCGCAGGAGGGCCTGCGGATCATCGGAGGTCATACGGAGGTTTCAGCAGGCGTAACCACGACGGTAATCAGCGTTACCGCACTGGGAGAAGCAGGAGAGGATGGTCCGGTCCTGTCAGACGGGAAAAAGGATAAGTCAAATAACATAGACGGATATGACATTATAGTCTCCGGATATATTGCGGCGGATGCGGCGAGTCTTCTCGCCGTTCATAAAGAAGACGAGCTTTTGGAAAGATATCCCGCATGGCTTGTGCAGGAAGTAAAAAGTTTCCGAAATACTCTTTCCGTGACTGCGGCGGCCGTTGTGGCCCGGTCTTTGGGAGTTACAAGGATGCATGATATCCGGGAAGGCGGAATTTTCGGGGCTCTTTGGGAGATGGCTCAGAGAGAAGGAAAGGGACTTACCATAGAGATGAAGCAGATACCGATGAAGCAGTCGGTGGTGGAAATCTGTAATTATTATGATCTGAATCCTTACGAATCATTGTCCGAGGGATGTCTTCTCATGATAGCAGAGGACGGTCAAGCGTTGGCGGAATCATTATGGCAGCAGGGAATCGAGTCAGCCGTTATCGGAAAAGTGACAGGCGGCAATGACAGAATCATAAAAAACGGTGAGGAGATTCGCTATATGGATCTTCCGAAGCCGGATCAGATTAGAAAATTTTTGTAATAGAAAATAAAAAGAGGAGTGGAAAAAAATGAGAGAAAGAATTTTAGCGATCATCGAAAAAAACAGCCGCATTGACATGCGCGAACTGGCAGTAATTATGGGAGAGCCTGAGATTGATGTGGCCAATGAGTTAAAGAAACTGGAAGAGGAAGGCGTTATTTGCGGATATCATACCCTGATTGACTGGGAAAAGACCAACATAGAAAAAGTATCTGCACTGATTGAAGTGCGCGTGACACCTCAGAGAGGGCAGGGATTTGACAGTATTGCAGAGCGCATTTACAAATATCCGGAAGTAAATTCCGTATATCTGATTTCCGGTGGATACGATCTTTTAATCACACTGGAAGGTCGCTCTTTGAAAGAAATTTCGCAGTTTGTTTCCGATAAACTTTCCACGCTGGAATCCGTGCTCAGTACAGCGACTCATTTTATTCTTAAAAAATATAAAGACCACGGAACGATTCTTGACAAGAAAAACGAAGATGAAAGGATGAAGATCACCCCATGAGAGACCCATTAGCAAAACAGGTAGTAGAATTAAAACCATCCGGAATCCGAAAGTTTTTTGACCTGGTTGCAGAAATGCCGGAGGCAATTTCCCTCGGTGTCGGTGAGCCGGATTTTGATACGCCGTGGCATATTCGTGATGAAGGTATTTATTCCTTGGAAAAAGGACGTACCTTTTATACGTCCAATGCCGGATTAAAAGAGTTAAAACAGGAAATATGTAATTACATAAAGAGAAGACTGGATATCACCTATGATTACAATAACGACGTGATCGTTACGGTGGGTGGTTCGGAGGCCATCGACATCGCACTCCGCGCCATGATTAATCCGGGCGAGGGCGAAGAAGTTCTCATTCCTCAGCCGAGCTACGTATCCTATGAGCCGTGTGCGATTCTGGCGGGAGCAAAGCCTGTCATCATTGAGCTCAAAAATGAAAATGAATTCCGTCTGACAGCCAAGGAGCTGGAGGATGCGATTACCGATAAGACCAAGATTCTCATTCTTCCGTTCCCGAACAATCCGACCGGAGCAATCATGGAAAGAAAGGATCTGGAGGCGATTGCAGAGGTCATTGAAAAGCATGATCTGTTTGTGATTTCCGATGAGATCTACGCAGAACTTTCCTACAATGAGGAGCATGTCTCTATTGCATGCATTCCGGGTATGAAGGAGAGAACGATATTAATTAATGGTTTTTCCAAGGCCTATGCCATGACCGGATGGCGTCTCGGCTATGCATGCGGACCGGAAAATATCATCACTCAGATGGTAAAGATTCACCAGTTTGCAATCATGTGTGCGCCGACGACCAGTCAGTACGCAGCCGTGGAAGCTCTGAGAAACGGAGATGAGGATGTAAAAGAGATGCGCGAGGCGTACAATCAGCGCCGTCGTTTCCTCATGCATTCCTTCAAGGAAATGGGACTGGAATGTTTTGAGCCGTTCGGTGCATTTTACGTGTTCCCTTGTATCAAAGAATTCGGAATGACCAGTGAAGAATTTGCGACCCGTTTCCTCAATGAAGAGAAGGTAGCAGTTGTTCCGGGAACAGCGTTCGGGGACTGTGGAGAAGGGTTCCTTCGTATCTCGTATGCTTATTCACTGGAAAATCTTAAGGTTGCTATCGACAGACTCCGTCGTTTCGTGGAGAAGCTTCGGGCAGAAAAACAATAGCTTAAGGGTGATTTTATGAACATTATTCTTCACCAGCCGGAAATTCCGGCCAATACCGGTAATATCGGAAGAACCTGCGTGGCGACAGGTACAAGTCTGCATTTGATCGAACCGCTGGGCTTCCGCTTAAATGAAAAAGAAATTAAAAGAGCCGGAATGGATTACTGGGACAAACTGGATGTGACAAGATACATCAATTTTGAAGAGTTTAAGGAGAAGCATCCGGGGGCAAAAATATGGATGGCAACGACGAAGGCAAAACATGTCTATACGGACGTCACCTTCGGACCGGATGATTTTATTATGTTCGGCAAAGAGAGTGCGGGAATCCCGGAGGAGATTTTGGTGGATTATGAGGAAACCTGTATCCGTATCCCGATGCTTTCGGACGTCAGGTCTTTAAATCTTTCCAACTCTGTGGCCATTGTGCTTTATGAAGCACTGCGCCAGCAAAATTTTGAATCCATGCAGATGACAGGTGATCTTCACAGACTGCAGTGGAAGTAGAGGAAACCATATGTATATTATCGTCGGACTGGGAAATCCTACCAAAGAATATGCGCATACAAGGCACAATGTAGGATTTGACACCATTGACAAAATTGCAGATAAATATAATATTGCCGTGACGGAAAAAAAACACAAAGCCGTATACGGCCGAGGATATATCGAGGGGCAAAAAGTAATTTTGGCCAAGCCGCAGACCTTCATGAATTTAAGTGGTGAATCCGTTCGTCAGCTCATAGACTATTACAAAGCGGACGAGGAATCTGAACTGATCGTAATTTACGATGACATCAGTCTGGATCCGGGACAGCTTCGTATCCGAACAAAAGGAAGTGCGGGAGGGCATAACGGAATCAAAAATATCATTGCACATCTCGGACATGACACATTCATGCGCATCAAGGTAGGCGTGGGCGAAAAACCGAAGGGATATGATCTCGCCGACTATGTATTGTCCCGTTTCCCGAAAAATGAGCAGGAAGCGATGGAGGATGCGTTTGTCAGGGCGGCCGATGCGGTGGAAGTTATAATCTTGGATGGTCCGCAGGAGGCCATGAATCGCTTTAACGGTAAGAAATGAGAGGCGTAAGTGAAGGCATTTACAGAGCATTTAAAAGAATTATCTTTTTATGATGATGCAAAAAAACAATTGAACAAAGGGAAAACAGTTGCAATTTCCGGTTGCGTGTCGGCGCAAAAAAGCCAGATGATCTACGGACAGGGAGAAGAGTATCCGTATAAGATTGTCATAGCGCCGGACGATGTGAAAGCCAAAGAGCTTTATGAGGATTACCTGTTCTTTGACAAAAATACCGTACTGTTTCCGTCCAAGGATTACATTTTCTTTCAGGCGGATATCCGCGGAAGGGAAATGACAAGAGAGCGAATGATTTGTTTCCGAAATATATTATCCGGCCAGCCGTTGACGATTGTCACGACGCCGGATACTTTTATGGCACCGGTTCTTCCGATTGAGACGCTGCGGGAGAACTGCATCTCTATCAGCATGGGAAGTGTTGTGGAGGAGAGCGCCATGGCACAGAAGCTTGTGCGCATGGGATATGAGAAAACGTACCAGGTGGAGACGCCGGGGCAGTTTTCCGTGCGGGGCGGAATCATCGATGTGTTTGATTTGACAGAGGAGAATCCGTACCGTATTGAACTGTGGGGCGATGAAGTAGAGTCCCTTCGCCGTTTTGATGTCCTGAGTCAGAGATCCATCGAGGGACTTCGTGAGCTTACCATCTATCCGGCGACGGATATGATTCTTACAAGTGCCCAGCGCAAAAACGGACTTGCGGCGATCCGGAAAGAAGCGGAAAGCATGGCACAGACGCTTCGGGAGCAGAAAAAACTAGAGGAAGCCCACCGGATAAAAACTATGGCAGCGCAGCTTGCGGAGCAGATGGAAGAATTCGGTGTTATGGCGAACCTCGACAGCTATATGCGCTATTTTTGTGAGGAGACGACCGGATTTTTTGATCTTTTTGAGAGGGAGCAGCTTCTTCTTGTCATAGATGAACCGCTGCGGGTTTATGAGCATTTGGAGGCAGTAGGCCTGGAGTATAAAGAAAGTATGCTCCAGCGTATGGAAAAAGGATATGCACTCGGCGGGCAGGCGGCGCTTTTGTACACGCCGGAGCAGGTGATTGCGGCGATAAACAACCAAAGACTCCTTGTTCTTTCCGTGCTGGATACGAAGCTGAAAATGCTGGAAGTGGATGAAAGCTATCACGTGGATGCGAGAAACATTAACTCGTTCCAGAACAGCTTTGAGCTGCTACTCAAGGATTTGAAACGATACCATAAAAACGGGTACCGTGTGATTTTGCTTTCGCCGTCGAGGACGAGGGCAAAGCGTCTGGCGGAAGATATTTACGCAGGGGATCTGAACTGTTTCTACAGTGAAGATACGGACAGGGAACTTGCAGAAGGGGAGATTATGGTCATGGCCGGCCGCCTCTCCAAGGGATTTGAATATACTTCGCTGCGTATGGTTGTCATTACAGAGAGTGATATCTTTGGAAAAAGAGCGGCGCGAAAGGCGAAGCGCAAGCGTTATGAAGGACAAAAAATAAATGACTTTACGGAGCTCAAGGTTGGTGATTTTGTCGTACATGAAAGTCACGGCCTGGGCATTTACCGGGGCATTGAAAAAGTATGTGTCGATAAAGTCATGAAAGATTATATGAAGATTGAGTACCGCGACGGCGGTAATCTCTATGTGCTTGCAACAGGCTTTGATGCGGTTATGAAATATGCATCCTCCGAGAGCCGGGCACCGAAGCTCAATAAGCTCGGAACCCAGGAATGGACAAAGACAAAAACAAAGGTAAAAGGAGCGGTGACGGAGATCGCGAAGGATCTTGTGCAGCTCTATGCCACCAGACAGCAAAGAGAAGGCTTTGTCTACGGACCGGACACGGTATGGCAGAGAGAGTTTGAGGAACTGTTTCCGTATGAAGAGACACAGGATCAGCTTCTTGCCATCGAGGCGACCAAGCGAGATATGGAAAGCCGCCGTATCATGGACCGGTTGATTTGCGGTGATGTGGGATTCGGAAAAACGGAAGTTGCGATCCGTGCAGCATTTAAGGCAGTGCAGGAGGGCAAGCAGGTTGTCTTTTTGGTACCGACGACCATTTTGGCAAAGCAGCATTACGATAATTTTGTCCAGAGAATGAAGGATTTTCCTGTGACAGTGGAAATGATGTCCCGGTTCCGCACTCCGGCCCAGTTAAAAAAGATAACGGAGGGGCTGAAAAAAGGACTGGTAGATATCGTGATCGGTACCCACCGCGTGCTGTCGAAGGATGTACAGTTTAAAGATCTGGGACTGCTCATCGTGGATGAGGAACAGCGTTTCGGTGTAGCCCATAAAGAAAAGATCAAACAGATGCGACAGGACGTGGACGTATTGACACTGACTGCAACGCCGATTCCGAGAACCTTGCATATGAGTCTTGTGGGAATAAGGGACATGAGTGTACTTGAGGAGGCACCAAATGACAGAATGCCAATCCAGACCTTTGTCATGGAATACAATGAGGAGAT
>JAZSMO010000004.1:0-2300 GCA_045535935.1 Lachnospiraceae bacterium
GCAATGATTTTGTAAGAGATATTGGAAAAACGGGAGAAAAAGAACCGATTCTGATAAATGAGTACTTAAAGGCTCTGCCTGTCATTTGCGTAAACGGTAAGGAAAGCAAATTTATAAACGGTATTGGATACGGAATTGACGGTTACTGCTGCGAAGAAGCGGATAAGATCAAAGAAAAAAGTCCTCATAAAAAGATAAATTATACACTTATTGCGCTCAAAGGTCTTCTTGGCGGCTTTACCCCCGTTGATGCGACTGTCATAGTCGACGGTGAAGAGAAGTTCTTTAGCCGTGTATGGATGGTGCCTACCATGAAGGGAAGGTATTTTGGCGGCGGTATGATTCCCACACCGGACCAGAATCGCTTTGACAAAAACAAGCTTGTTTCTGTGGGAGCAATGCACAGCGTAAAGCCCCTTAGAGCGCTCACCATATTCCCCGGAATATTTAAGGGTAAGTTGTCCAAATACATAAAATACGTTGATATCAGATATGCATCATCTGTAACCGTGAAATTTAACCGTCCAACAGCATTACAAATTGATGGAGAGACTGTGCTTGGCGTGCTTGAATACACTGTTAAAACGGTTAATAATACCGCTCTCGAAGATGCTCTGCAAGAAGAAATCACCGTGTAAGATAATTTTTTTCGGTGATAAAATAATACAGTTTTATGTATAAATAAAAATATGTAAGAAGCTCCCTCTAGACTAGACTACTCCCCGAAAAATAGACAGTGACAAAAAGAACCTCTTGTTGTAGAATATAACTACAACAGGAGGTTTTGTCATGTCAAGAAAATACACGAAAATGGAAGAGCTCGCAGAAGAGGTGTTCAGAAGAAAAGAAGCAGGAGAAACAAATCGACAGATCGCCGAAAGCTATGGAGTGACAAAAAACCAGATCAAACAGTTGGTTGCCCGTCAGAATCGCAAAAAGAGAGCGATTGAAAATGGTTATGTTCCCCTACCGAAAGGACGCCCACGCAAAGATTCTACGGTAGAAACAGAAGAAACAAAACGGAACAATGAGCTTGTAAAGCTCCGGATGGAAAACGAATTGTTGCGAAATTTTCTGTGCGAAGCTGGAAGGAGGTGAGTCTGAAATACAGAGTAATAGAGCGGTTTAAGGATAAATACAGTGTGTCAGAAATGTGCAAGCTGTTTGAAGTTCCTCGAAGCAGCTATTACGCATGGCGAAAAAAGCAGTATTGCGAAGACCGTGATCAGGAAACGGCGGATAAGATCCGTGAGATCTGGAACAACTCAAGACAGACCTACGGCAGTTACCGGATGTGGAAATACTTCCGTGAAAAACTGAATATACAGATCAATATCAAGAAAATACGGCGGATTATGCGGAAATACGGCATTTCATCCGTGATTCGCCGCAGAAAAGCGTACACATATCATAAGAATACCGCATACAAATATCAGAATCTTCTGAACCGACAGTTCCGGCAGGAGAACCCTAATGCCTTTTGGGTGACGGATATTACATACATTCCGACAACCAAAGGCTTTGTGTATCTCTGCGCTGTCATGGACCTGTGCGGGCGGAAGGTATTGTCCTGGCGCGTTGGAAACGATATGACCACTACGCTGGTGACAGACACAGTAAGAGATGCGGCTGCAAAAGAAAAGGTCACTGATGGACTCGCCCTCCACAGTGACCAAGGGTCTCAATACACGTCGAAAGAATATTTTGACCTAACCCAATTATACCACATTACTCCGTCAATGTCCAGTCCCGGATGCCCCTATGACAACGCTGCGATGGAAAATTTTTTCGGCACGCTCAAATGCGAGTGCCTGAACCGGATACAGTTTGCCAATCGGGATGAGGTGGAAGCGGCGGTGGCTGAGTACATACAATTCTACAACTTTGAGCGCATTAACATGAAAAACGGCCTTACTCCCGATGAAATCAGGAGCAAAGCCGCGTAAAATAGTGATATTCTGCGATAGGTGTTTCTTTTTTCTGTCTAATCGCCCGGGAGTAGTCTAGAGTTTCGGTGGGGATTTTTGTATCTGCAGCTATCCAACGATCCGTTGGATTTTTCCAAAAATGCGGTTGTTGATTTGCCAACGGCGATATGATATACTGTAATCAAGCAAGGTACCGATGCGAAATCTTCCGAAAGGAGTAATGATGATGGAAATGAATATCGGAAACAAAATCCGTGAACTGCGGAAGAAAAAAGGCATCACGCAGGAACAACTGGCGTCCGCACTGGGTATCACCTCTCAAGCAGTCAGCAAGTGGGAGATGAACACCGGGTATCCGGATATTGCCATGCT
>JAZSMO010000006.1:0-27838 GCA_045535935.1 Lachnospiraceae bacterium
CCCGTCCGGCGTATTTTCACATATGTAAATTATCTTTTGGTGATCCATTTCATACCCCTTACGCAAAATTTTTATCATCAAACAGGGAGAGTTGACGGAAGGTCACATTGTAATCCAGTTCCCAGTTCTTTTTGTGGTCCAAATCCAGTATCCTGCGTGTAATATAATCTTCATCTATCTTTGTCCGGTACATCATTTTGCCATTGCATGTAATAAAATAATGGGCTCTTTTAAGAACAACCCCGATACGTTTCAGCTGATCAAAGTCCAGCCTACTGCTTCTGCGGGCCTTGACGATCCTGCGGGCAGACTTCACCCCGATCCCCGGTATACGCAGAAGCATATCATAAGGCGCCGTATTGATTTCCACCGGAAAATGCTCCAGATGACGGATCGCCCATTCGCACTTCGGATCCAGATAAATATTAAAATTCGGTCTTTGTTCCGACAAAAGTTCTTTCGCCTCAAATCCGTAAAAACGCAGAAGCCAGTCCGCCTGATACAGGCGATGCTCCCGAAGAAGCGGAGGTTTTGTCCCGATCTCCGGAAGGTCGCTGTCCTCATTGAGCGCCACATAGGCGGAATAAAACACTCTTTTCAAATCATAGCTGCGATACAAAGACTCTGCGACCGTCAAAAGCTGAAAATCATTCTCCTGCGTGGCTCCCACAATCATCTGCGTACTTTGTCCGGCCGGAACAAAATCGGCTTTGGCACTTCGCTGCGCCGGTAAACACCGGTCGTTTACCGCAGGAAACTGCGGTTTATCCGCCCACATGGGCAGCGCCGGTTTATCCGCCTTCCCGTCCGAAAGAAGCAGTCTCTGACCGAGAATCCCTTTTTGAATCTGGCGCATCGGAAGCAATATCTTCTCTCTGGTTTTTCCGGGCGCCAGCTGCTTCAGCCCGTCTGCTGTGGGGAGCTCCAAATTCAGACTCATCCGGTCCGCAAGGAATCCTACCGCCTCGATGAGCTCCGGCGACGCTCCCGGAATCCCCTTTACATGAATATAACCATTAAAATGATATTTTTCCCGCAGAAGCTTCAGCGTAATGTATATCTGCTCCATGGTTTCGTCCGGACTTTTGCGCACACCGGAACTTAAAAACAATCCCTCGATATAATTGCGCCGATAAAACTGGATAGTCAACTCACATACTTCCTCCGGGGTGAACGAAGTCCGGAGCGTATCATTGGACCTACGATTGATACAATATTTGCAATCATAAATACATTCATTGGTATATAAAATTTTGAGCAACGAAATACATCTTCCGTCCGCGGCAAAGCTGTGACAGATACCGCTCTTGGCCGCATTCCCAATCATCCCGGCCTGCCCCTTACGGTCCACACCGCTGGAGGTACAGGCCACGTCATATTTGGCCGCATCCGACAATATTTCCAATTTCTGATCCATCGTTATATCCTCAACCACCAGCATGCTTTTCTCCCTTTTAAAATACATCGAACATTTGTTCTATTATTTCATGTTTTTGATGTGTTGTCAATGTATTTCGGAGTGAAATATTTTTTCCTGATTTGCCGTCTCAAATATTGAAATATTGTAGAATTTGCGGTATATATTTATTATAACAATGTAAAAGGGCATGAAGTAAAAGGGGGCTTTTCTTATGATAGACTTCACCAGCGTATCTTTTCTGAAACTGAAAAAAATCGATAAAACACCGGAAACCGTTCTTCCTCTCATTCTCGACCTGGAAGAAATTGTCGGAAACTACAAAGGCATCCGTGATTATGTTGTATTTACAAACAAACGCATCATCACCTTAAATGCACACGGTGTCGCCGGTTCCAAAAAAGATTTTACCTCTCTTCCGTATTCCAAGATTCAGTTGTTTTCCATTGAAAATGACACCAATGTCGAAGACGATTGCTCTCTGGAATTGTATGTCACCAGCATCGGCAAAGTAAAATTCGACTTCTCCGGTCCGAATGACATCACCATGATTGGTAAAGTAATCGCAGAACATACACTTTAAAAAAAATGATCCGTCCACAAAACGTGGACGGATTTTCAATTTCTACATCTGTAACTCTTTCGCCTACGGCAACACCACATCTTTCACCACCGCAAGACATTCCCGCAGATAATTGGTCGGATTGAGCCAGCTCACATTGTCCGCGCCAAGTCCCGACACATCACCGTAACCGCATTCTCCGGCTATATGAAGCGCACGATAGACATGGAATTTATTTGTTACAATCACCACCGACACATCGTCTTCCATTAATTTCTTTGAATACGTCAGATTTTCTTCCGTGGAAGTCGATGCGTCCTCCAAAATAATCCGGTCACCGGAAATTCCTTTCGCTTCAAGGCCGCGGCGCATGGCTTCGGCCTCGGAGATCCACTCATCTGGCCCCTGTCCGCCGCTGACGATGGCTGTCGTTTCGGGATTTTCCTGCAGATACTCAGCCGCCGCATTGATCCGGTACTGCAAAACGAGAGACGGTCTCTCTCCCCGCAGTCC
The DNA here is from genome assembly GCA_045535935.1 of Lachnospiraceae bacterium. Taxonomy (GTDB): domain Bacteria; phylum Bacillota; class Clostridia; order Lachnospirales; family Lachnospiraceae; genus SVFI01. The sequence goes on from JAZSMO010000006.1 coordinate 2,493, forward strand.
CGCCCCGAGTACCACAATATAATCCGCGTCCTTTTCCGGTCCCACGCTCTGCCCATGCAGAATTACTCCCAGCAAAACCGCAAAGATTAAACATCCGGTTCCCACCAGACTCCAAAACACAACAATCAGCTTGCGCGGAATCTTCCATTTCCCTTTAAAATGCCGATCCGAAACGAACATAAGTACAAAACAGCCAAAAGCAATGACCGGAAACACAAAGAAAAATGTGTGTGCGCCCACTCGGTTTAAGAGCATCACAAAATATGCCAGACAGAAAATCGCCGCAACGAGCAAAAACAACATAAACCACTTATGCATTCTCTGTTTTTTCTTCATCCTTCACCTCTTCCACAAGGAATATTCTCGCCGAAAACGGAGCAATGTCCGTTGCTATCTTATATGGTTTCCCATACACGTCTTCTTTTGTTATATAAACCTTCATATCGCCGGGAGCCGTATTTCCGCTGTAGCAATGCCAATCACTGTTGATGAGCTCTTTCAACTCGCATTCTTTATCATAGCCAAAAGTAAAATTACTCCAGTACTGATCGGATAAATTAAGCATCACGATCACCGATTGTCCCTGCGCTCTTCTCTCATAAACATAAGTGGAAAATTCCGCCGCATTCACCTCCAGCCAGCGGAAGCAGTCGGAATTGTACTCACCGTCATACAAAGCCGGATATCCTGTATAAATTTCACAAAGATCTCTGTAATACTTATGGAACGAATCATGCATCGGATATTTGAGCATCTCCCAATCCTGCTGCCTGTTTTCATCCCACTCACGAAGCTGTCCAATCTCATTTCCCATGAAATTGAGCTTTTTGCCCGGATGTGTATAAAAATAGGCGTACAATGCCCTTGCCTGCGGGAACTTCTGCTCATAGTCTCCCCACATTTTCTGGACAATGGTGGCCTTGCCGTGCACCACCTCATCATGGGAAAATGCAAGCAAAAACAGTTCACTGTAAAAATAGTGCATGGAAAAGGTCAACTTATGATAATGTCCCGGGCGGTGTGACGGATGCACCTTGAAATAGTCCAGCGTATCATTCATAAATCCCATATCCCACTTATAGTCAAAACCAAGTCCTCCGTATTCGACCGCTGCAGTCACCTTCGGAAAATCCGTGGAATCCTCCGCAATCAGAATAGCATCCGGATGTCTCTGGTGAAGTCCGTAATTCATGTTTTTTATAAACATGACACTTTTGTCATTTACTCCTCTGTCCGGGTTTCCCATCCAATAAATAGCCCGGCTGATGGCATCCATACGAATTCCGTCAAAATGGAATTCCTTTAGCCAATAATTGGCGCAGGACTGCAGAAAGCTGGCCACCTCGCCCTTGGCATTGTTGAAATTACATGTCCCCCATTCGCTCTTGCCGACATCCTCGGTATCATATTCATACAGCGCTGTTCCGTCAAACTTTGCCAGACCATAGCCGTCCACTGCAAAGTGCACCGGCACAAAATCCAGTATGACACCAATGTCATTTTTGTGACAAAGATCAATCAACATCTTCAGCTCATCCGGCGAGCCATATCTGGCTGTCGGCGCAAAAAAACCGGTATTCTGGTATCCCCAGGAGCAATCCGCCGGGTGCTCGGAAAGTGGCATACACTCAATATAGTTAAAGTGATTTTCCTTCAAATACGGAATCAGCTTCTTGGCAAGCTCGCCGTAGGTCGGAAAATACATTTCCTCGCCTTCCTCCCGTTCCTTGGCCGCCTTTTCATTTTTCCAGGATGCAAAATGCATCTCATATATATTCATCGGATCATTATAGTTTTTGTTGCGCCGCCTGCGCTCCTGCATCCATTCTTCATCCGTGAAAGAATAACCGGACAAGTCAGTAATAATCGATGCAAACGCCGGTCTTTTTTCCATGGCAAATCCATACGGATCGCAGTGCTCTGTCTTTTGACCGTTTTGATCCTCAATCACGTACTTGTACATCATTCCGACCTTTGCATGTTCTACATAAAGCGTATACACGCCCGGATCAAATCCATGCTCCATCGCAAGCTCTTTCCAATCGGAAAAATCGCCCGTCACATAGACCGCACGGGCCTTCGGCGCATAAAGGCGGAACCACACCCCGTCTCCCTCCGGGTGCGCTCCGAAAAACTCATATGCATCAAACGCATTTCCACTGTAAAAATCCCTGAAATTCATATCAGATTTCCTTCCTCTTCAGATCCATTGCCTGCAGGTAGTAAGTATCAAACGCTTCCTTCTCCGCAAGATTTATACTCTTTGTATTTCTTTTTATCCGCTCTGCCGGTTCCGTCTCAGGATGTTCTTTTCCCTCCGACCGGGCAAGCTCTTTTCCGTATATGTACGCCCCTGCAAGAGCTGTATTTCCCACTGCCACCGCGCACTCTCTCCATTTATCCGGAATCAGCCCGATTCTACAGGCTGCCTCCACATCCAGTTTATATCCAAATCCGCCTGCAAGATAAACCCGCTGCACTTCATCCGCGCTGCATCCGCTCTCTTCAAGCAGAATCCGGATTCCTGCAAACACCGCTGCTTTGGCCATCTGGAGATTGCGGATATCCTCCTGCCGAATCGTAAGCTCATCGTACGGAACACCGTTTTCAAAATACGGTTCAGACAATAGTCCCGTTTCATCCATCCGGCCCGATTCCAAAAGCTCCGCAGCCATAGCGATTACATCCGATCCCGGAATCTGCGCTGCAAATCCGCCCTCGAAAGCCGGTCCCGCCGCCGTGGCCGTACAGAGAATCCCTTCTCTGTCCATCAGCGCGAGCTCGCCGTTTGTTCCCAAATCAATCAAAAGTGCTGTTTCGACCTTATCCTCCTGCATCATCTTCTGACAAGACAAAATTCCTGCCGTGATGTCCCCTCCCACAAAGGCGGATATTCCCGGCAAAAAAATGCACGGGAGATTGCAGACTGAAGTGTTGATCTGCGCTGTGGTCACCGGCGTAAACGGTGCTTTTGCAAGTCCGCTGACATCGTATCCTGCAAACAAATGTGTCATGACTGTATTTCCTGCCAAAACGATTCTTTCCGGTGCATATCCCTGCGCAATCCACCGTTTGATCGGTTCCTCTGCACAACCCTTGACCATTTCGGATAATTCCCCGTCTTTTCCATCCAAAGCGGATTCCATCCGGCTGATTACATCCGCTCCGTATGCTCTCTGCGGATTCATCGCACGAAACGTATCTACGACCGTTCCTCTCCGGACATCCACAAGCTGAAGCACAATCGTAGTCGTCCCCAGATCTCCGATGACTATGGTTTTTATATTTTTCTCATGTATTTCTTTCTCACATTGCGCCCGATTATCAGAGGACATCTCATCCGTCAGCCGGGAGCAGTCCAGTATAAAATCTTCTTGCTTTTCAAATACAGCTTCTATGGCGCAGTCCTGCTGCGGCTTTGCCAGACAGGCCAGTCGCCATCCTTCCCTCAGTTGCTCCGGCATAAACCTTCGGCGGTCTCCGGGCTTTGGAAGCGGTGCTCCGCTTAGGAAACGGACCGCACATTTCCCGCAGGTTCCGTGTCCTCCGCAATGAGAAACATCAAACAGACCGTGTTCTATAAGCACAGAAAGAACGTTTTCTCCTTTTGAAAGGGAAAACGTTCCTCCGTTTTTTATTTCCACATTGATTTTTTCTTTCCTCATGACAGCCAATCCTATATAAACTGATTTCGCGAAGTATCATAGGAATAATTGATACCGGAAAGCTTTCCGATCAGTTCTTCCTTATCCACATCCAGATCCTCGCACAGGGCGTCCAGCGTAGGATAAAAATCGCGCAATTTCAAATTCACAAAACTTAGCAGCATCACCGGATCCTTCGGTATCATAACATTCCCTCGCTTCTTTTTTTCTTAGCTTACCATGAATATCCGAGTTTTTAAAGTAGAGACTTTCGTTTTTTATACGAGTTTCTATCTGCGCGCCGCTGTCAATTCTCCGTCATCTACAGAAATGACTATCGTGTCACCCGTTCTTACCTGATCTGCCAATATCATTTTCGCCGCCAGTGTTTCCACATGCTTTTGCATGAATCGCTTCAGCGGTCTGGCTCCGTACACCGGATCATAGCCGTTGTCTACGACATACTGCTCTGCTTCCCCGGAAAGTTCGATGCGGATTTCTTTATCCGCAAGTCTTTTGTTGACATCCGCCACCAAAAGCTTGATGATTCCGCCGATATTTTCCTTTGTGAGCGGCCGGAATAATATCGTCTCATCCAATCGATTGAGAAATTCCGGGCGAAAATGACCGCGAAGCTGCTGCATAACTGCTTCTTCCGCTTCCGCCGAAACCGAACCGTTTTCAGAAATCCCATCCAAAAGATAGGACGCTCCGATATTGGAGGTCATAATCAGTATTGTATTTTTAAAATCCACTGTTCTTCCCTGCGAATCCGTAATTCGTCCGTCATCCAGCACCTGCAGAAGGACATTGAACACGTCCGGATGCGCTTTTTCGATTTCATCAAACAAAACCACGCTGTACGGGCGTCTTCTGACCGCCTCGGTCAACTGTCCGCCCTCCTCATATCCCACATATCCCGGAGGTGCTCCGATCAGGCGGGAAACGGAGTATTTCTCCATATATTCGCTCATATCGATGCGCACCATATTGTTCTCGTCGTCAAACAGATTTTCCGCCAGTGCCTTTGCAAGCTCCGTCTTACCGACTCCGGTCGGTCCCAAAAACAGGAACGAACCGATTGGTTTCGAAGGATCCTTGATTCCGGCCTTGGAGCGGATAATCGCCTCCGTCACCTTCTGCACTCCTTCATCCTGACCTATGACACGCTTATGCAGCTGTTCTCCCAGCTGCAATGTTTTGTTGCGCTCTCCTTCCGTCAGCTTTGCCACAGGAATTCCGGTCCATCTTGAAACAATCTTTGCAATCTCGTCGTCGTTAACATTTTCGTGGACGAGAGTGTGTTCATGGGCCTGCACATTTTCTTCCTCAATCTCAAGCTGTTTTTTCAGGTTTGGAAGGGTTCCGTAAGATAACTCCGCCGCCCGTTCAAGATTTCCTTCCCGCTGTGCGATTTGTATCTCGCTTCCAACCTGCTCGATCTCCTCTCTGAGCTTCTGCAATTTTTCCACCGAATTCTTCTCATTTTCCCAGGTAGCCTTCTGGCTGCTCAGCTCCTCCTTCAGCTCTGCAAGCTCCTTCTGCAATGTTGCAAGTCGTTCCTTTGACAGGTTGTCATCCTCTTTTTTCAGTGCAGCTTCCTCAATTTCCATCTGCATCACGCGGCGGGAAAGCTCATCCAGCTCCGTCGGCATAGAATCCAGTTCTGTCTTAATCAGCGCGCAGGCTTCATCCACAAGGTCGATTGCTTTGTCCGGCAAAAATCGGTCAGTAATATAGCGATCGGAAAGTACCGCGGCACTGACCAGCGCATTGTCCATGATTTTTACCCCGTGGAACACCTCATATCGCTCCTTCAGCCCGCGGAGAATGGAAATCGTATCTTCCACGGTCGGCTGATCCACCATCACTGTCTGGAAACGCCGCTCCAGCGCCGCATCCTTCTCAATATACTGCCTGTGCTCATCCAGTGTCGTCGCACCGATACAATGAAGTTCTCCACGCGCCAGCATCGGCTTTAACATATTGCCTGCATCCAGCGCACCGTCGGTCTTTCCGGCTCCGACAATGGTGTGCAGCTCATCAATGAACAAAATAATCTGCCCTTCGCTCTTGCGCACGTCCTCAAGTACCGCTTTCAAACGTTCTTCAAACTCACCGCGGTATTTCGCCCCCGCAACAAGCGCTCCCATATCCAGCGCAAAAATCTTTTTATCCTTCAAGGTCTGCGGAACATCGCCGCGCACGATTCGCTGTGCCAGACCTTCCACTACCGCCGTCTTTCCGACTCCCGGTTCTCCGATGAGCACCGGATTGTTCTTTGTCTTTCTGGACAAAATGCGGATCACGTTGCGAATCTCATTGTCGCGTCCGATGACCGGATCCAGCTTCTGGCTGCGCGCCCGCTCCACCAGATCCTGCCCGTATTTCTCCAACGTATCATAGGTCGCCTCCGGATTGTCGCTGGTCACCCGCTGATTGCCCCGCACCGTGGAAAGCGCCTGCAAAAACCGCTCTCTTGTCAGCCCATACTCACCAAATAGTTTTTTTATTTCCGCATTCGGCTGTTTCAGCACAGAAAGGAAAAGATGCTCCACAGAGACATATTCATCTCCCATAGCCTTTGCCTCATCCTCCGCCGTCACCAGCACCTGATTTAAAGACTGGCTCATATAAAGCTGTCCGCCGCTGACCTTCACACGTTTGCTAAGCGCCTGACGACACCGGTCGGTAAAATGCTCCTTATTTATTTCCATCTTTTCAATCAATTTCAAAATCAAGCTATCTTCCACCATGAGAAGACTCATCAGCAAATGCTCCTGATCGATTTCCTGATTTCCATATTCATAAGCAAGCTTCTCGCAGCCGTTGACTGCTTCTATCGACTTTTGTGTAAATTTTGAAATGTTCATAATCTCGTCTCCTCCTGTTTCTCTTACTATTTTTCCGTTTCTATTTCTGTTTTATACAAAATTGTTAGCACTGTCAAGAGGTGAGTGCTAATTCTTTTCCAAAAATATCGCAACCCCAGTGTTTATGCAGGGTTGCGGATTCTTAATTTTTTATAAACTCTGCGAATTTTGGACGTTTTGACATCAATTTGTGCAATCGGTCCAGAACTGATTTTTTCTGCGGTCCCTTCACGGTTGATTGGAACTTTACGGTTCCACGCTGACTTTTTATCTATCAAACCGTAAATTTTTTTACGCCTTACGGTTCCAATCTCTAATACTGAAAATCCACCCGTAAAATTATAGGTGTTTTACGTTTCTTTTCTACAATACTACCACTGCGACCGTAACATGCTCCCTGTTATTACGGTTGCGAATCGCCAAATCTGAACTAAGACCGTAATCGTTCCTCCTTCTTACGGTTGACACAATCATAATCCCAAAGTCAACCGTAATCTCATCCATATCTTACGGTCTTTACCCATAAAAATCTGATATCAACCGTACTAGCAGACAGTTGCCGATCTCATGACATACAATGACCACATAAAGCTATTTTTCACACAAATTTTTATGCGCTTCTCCATATCGAATACACAAGATACAGAATCAGTATAATAAGTCCTACCGTAATCGGCGTTCCCGGATTAAATCCAACCAGAAGAAATAACAGTGTAATCGGTATCAAAAAAGAAAGTATCACAATCTTAATAACCAGCCGATCCGCCCAGCGCTGCTCTTCTTCACTGGCAGGTCTGATTTTAGGCATCTGTTCCACCCGCACTCTTTCCGCATCAAACGACTCTCGTATTCTGCTCCGGCGATTTTCAAATTCCTCTTTCTCCGCTTCGGAAATCATGGATTCCAAGTGCTCAAAAAGTCCGTATATCTCTTCTTCGTGTGCGAGCGGATACATCGTCTGATTGCGCGTCAGTGTCCGTATCAATTCCTCGTAGCCTGCACGCTCCTGCGGATAAATCTTAATCACCTCGCGGAACTTCAACTCTGCCCGATAGTAATCTTCCAGTTTATAGTAGATTTCACCATCCGAAATCATCTTCTCAAAACTGTCCGGCTCCTTCACGTATCGTATTTCAACTATGTCCTCCGTCTGAATCTTTACGCCGCAATACATACAATATACAAATACCTGATTCGGTTCTGCTGCAATCTCCGCATTGCAATTCGGACAAATAATCGATTTTTTTGCCATACCCTCTCCTTGTTTGCGTTACTCTGCTTCATCCTCTTCCAGCAATTTGTCGAGCTTTATTTTACTTACAATTGCCTTGTATCCCGAAAAAGCTGCAATCAAGCAAACCAAAACTCCGAGCAGCGAAAACATCAGACTGCTCTCTGCAGCATCCTGTATCAATAGACCGATGCCAATCATAATAACCGTAAGTATAATGGAGTTTCGCAGCAAATCTTTCACCTTTGCAATCTCCACAGTCTTTTCATCCGGAAGCTTGCCAACCGACTGCATGCTGAAGCCACGTTTCACCTTTTGGCAGATTTCTTCGTACTGTCCCTTTTCTTCTTCCGTCGCAACCGCCATCATTTTTCCGGTCAGGTTTTGCAATCTCTCCGCATTTTCCAACGGATACAACATATATTCGTGGGTAATGGCACAGATTAATCGCTCGTATCCCACTGCTTTTCCCGGGTATCTGCGTATGATTTCCATAAATCCTTCTTCTGCCCGGAAATAGTCTCCCATCAGCAGATAGGCCTGTGCATCTTCCATCAATTTATCAAACTGTGCGGCCTCCGCTTCTTTTCCGTAATGAATCTCGATGACTTCTTTTATTTGAATCTGAGCACCGCAATAGGAACAAAATCCCAAATCCCGGCCATCATCCACCTGAATATTTGCTTCACAATTTGGACATTTCAATGCTTTCAGCGCCATTATTTATTCCCTTTCTTAAGCAATACTTCCTTGTGCACTTTGCATCCGGCAGAAGAAATTGCTCCCAATACTGCAATCACACCAAAAAGAACACATAACGGCAAAAACCACACGCTTTCTTTCATAAACAAAACACAGGCAAGAAGCGCTGCGAACGCAAACACGCATATCACCAAATTTTCTTTTATGAGCTTGTTTAATCTGCCGACTTTGCGGAGAGTCTCCTGCTCTTTCTGCTCCTGCAATCCCGTCTCAAAACCATCATAAATCTTTTGATGCAGACTTTCATAGTAAGCTGCCTGCTCCTGTGATGCCACCGCAAGCATTTTATCTGTCAGTTTCATCACACGATCATAGTTTTCCTTAATAAAAACCCGTCCGTCACGGGTGATGGCACGAATCAGCATTTCATAACCTTCCGCTCTGCCCGGATATTTGTTAATCACACGGTAAAGAATCTGTTCCGCTTTGTGATAATCTTCCATTTTCAGATACGCTTCCCCGTCTTCCAGTTGTTTCTCAAAATCATCACTTTCTTTCAACTGAATTTCTCCGGAATACCGTATCTCCACTACTTCCTTAACCTGAATCTGCGCACCGCAGTAAGAACAGAAGCCATATTCTCTGTCATCATCCACCTGCACATTTGCCTCACAATTTGGACATTTTAATGCTTTCAGTGCCATTTCCCACTCATCCTTTTCTTTCTCTTTTGTATTTTTATGATTTGTAAGTCCTACTCATACACAATTCTGTCGAGCATCCTCAAAAGTTTAGCAATCGGTACAATCAAAATTCCGACGCAGAAATTCGCCACGCCGTGAATACAATCATACGGGAATCCCGCTACAATCCATGCAATCATACCTTTGAAATCAAGACCGAACATCATCGCCTGCACCGGTGCATAAAGCACGCCGAACAAAAAGCCATGTGCGCTGCACACCAGCATGTATACAATCTTCGGTGTCTTTTTCGGCAGGAGCATCGTCACTCCCCACAGAACAGTCCAAACATATAAGTAAGGGATCCACCACATATTAAATCCGGCCAAAAGTCCGTTCAGCAGCACATACACATAAATCGGATACAATGCCTTTTTTCGATATACAAGCGTAAACGCAATCGTGAACACTCCCAAGAGATGTACGTTCGGGAGAAGTTCCATGAAAATCTTGGAGCAGTACATCACTGCCCCAAGCATTCCGAACAAGGTCATTTCTTTGATCGTCAGTTTCATGATTTCTCGTATTTAAAGGTATACGTCTTACCTTGCTCAATATTTGTAGCATCCACGCCGGCCTGCGCATATTCGCCGTCAACGTAGAAAGACCAGTAAGCGCCGTCCGTGTCATAATCTGCGGTCACACCGTTGACTTTTTTCACATAGAGACCGTAATCGCCTTGGTCTCCTTCGATCAATCCGCAGTCAAGCAGTGCTTCCCCGACCGTAGTCTTATCTGTGTGCACCTCAAATGCGGTTTCTGTTCCGTCCGCATCAATCACCGTGAACGCAAATACCGTGCTTCCCTCACCGACGACCTCTGCCTTTGTCCTCTGTTCGGTCGCAACCTCACTCTGATTTGCTGTGTTGTCGCTGCATCCAGTTGTAACGAGTGCCATAGCCGCAATCAGCATCATACAAAGGAATAACGACAGTCTTTTTCTGATTCCTGTCTTTTTCATTTTGTTTTTCTCCTTTTTATGCATTTTTCACGCCCTATTTTTCCTTACGCCGGCGCTCGCAGCCTCGGAACGCGTGAACTGTGCTTTCGGATATTCCGGCTCGGCACTTCGTCAGACGGTCTTCTCAGAACACTCCAATGACTTGTCCCTGCTCTGCGGCAAGCAGGTCAGTCTGACTACTTTTCATGCCTTACGGCGACGGGCTCGCACAGGTTTTTCACCTGTTTCCCCGAAAACATCCTAATTTTATCATATAACACAAAACATGACAAGAATCCTCACAGAACCCTTGCCATGTCGCAATCTCTTAGTTTATTTAATTTTCAGCGCCCGCATTGCATTGAGGATTGCAATAAACGCCACTCCTACATCAGCAAAAACCGCTGCCCACATGGTAGCAAATCCGGCCGCAGCCAAAAGAAGTACAAGCACTTTCACACCGATGGCAAATACGATATTCTGCTTTACAATCCGTAACGTTTTCTTGGAAATACGCATCGCCTGCAAAATCTTGCTCGGTTCATCCGTCATGATTACTATATCCGCTGCTTCAATCGCTGCATCACTTCCGAGACCTCCCATGGCAATCCCGATGTCCGCCCGTGCAAGCACCGGCGCATCGTTCATTCCATCACCGACAAAAATCAGCTTATCGGACTCTTGTTTCCCGGAAAACAACTCTTCTACCCGGTCCACCTTGTCGCCCGGAAGCAGCGATGCGTGGTATTCCTTGATTCCAAGCGCATCTGCCACCTTTGCAGCTGTCTTCTCCTGATCACCGGTCAGCATGACAATCCGGCCGACGCCTTCCTTCTTCAATCCGTCAATGCACTCTTTCGCATCCTGCTTGATCTGATCTTCCACGAGGATATATCCCATATACTCCTCACCATATGCAACATGGCAGATGGTTCCCGACTGCGTATGCTCCTTGCTGAGCACAGATTCTTTTATTTCATTCCACTTGTTATTTTTTAATTGACGCAACATCAGCTTTTCATTACCGACTGCAATCACTTTTCCTTCGTATTCAGAAATGACACCATGGCCGGCAATCTCTTCCGCCCTGGTTTTATCAATGTTTCCACATTTTTCCGACACTTCTGTCACATCGCATAGAGATTCCTTATTGCTTTCCTCATATGCTTTCACGAGGCATTTTGAAATCGGATGATTCGAAAATCGTTCCGCATATGCGCCATAAAATAACACACGCTCCCCTTCGCATCCGACCGCCTCAATATGAGAGACTGCAAACTCTCCTTTGGTCAGTGTTCCTGTTTTGTCCATCACTGCAATTTTTGCGCTCGCCAATGCCTCAAGATAGTTGCTGCCTTTCACCAAAATTCCTGCCTTGCTCGCCGCGCCGATACCGCCGAAAAAGCTGAGCGGAACCGAAATCACAAGCGCACACGGACAGGAAATCACAAGGAACGAAAGTGCCCGGTAGACCCAAACTGCCCAGTGTCCTGTCACAAGAGAAGGTATTACAGCCAATATGGTCGCCAGCACTACGACGATCGGCGTATAATATCTGGCAAACTTCGTAATAAAATTCTCCGTCTCCGCCTTTTTGGAAGCGGAATTTTCTACCAGATCCAATATTTTGGTCACGGTAGATTCCCCGAATTCCTTTGTCACTCTTACCTCAATCAGTCCCGTAAGATTGATGCAGCCGCTGATCACCTCATCTCCGTTTGCCAAATCTCTTGGCATACTTTCGCCGGTCAGTGCCATCGTATCAACCGACGTGTTTCCTGTTATAATCACACCATCCAAAGGAATTCGCTCTCCCGGTTTAATCTGTATCATTTCACCCTTTGCAACTTCCTGCGGATCTACGGTCACAACAGCGCCGTCTCTGCAGACATTGGCGTAATCCGGACGGATATCCATCAGCTCTTTGATCGATTTTCTTGACTTATTGACCGCGTAAGACTGGAACCATTCTCCTACCTGATAAAAGAGCATTACCGCAACGGCTTCCGGGTACTCACTGATCAGAAACGCCCCTACTGTAGCTATGACCATGAGAAATTCCTCGTCAAACACCTGACCGCTCCTTATTTTTGCAGCCGCTCCCTTTACCACATCATTTCCGACTATGAAGTAGGTAATCAAGTATGCAATCAATCTCAGATTTTCATTCAGTGAAGGTATAAGCTTTTCGGCTGCAATACAAAGTGCAAAGCAAACTGCTCCGGCAATGATTCTGCGAAGTCTTTTCTTTAATTTCTTTGTCATTTTATATCACCCGTTATTTTACAACAAATTCCACATCCGGTTCAATCTTCTTTACGATCTTTTCCGCCTCTTTCAAAATACCCGGCATAGCATCCTCTTCCGCTGTAATCTCCATCTTTTGTGTCAGGAAATTCACACTGCAGCTCTCTACGCCACTAAGTTCCTTCACTGCTGCTTCCATTTTTGCTGCGCAGTGCGCACATTCCAGTTCTTCAAGAATAATTACTTTCTTCATTTTCATTTCCTCCCGTTTATATAATATTCCATGTGTTATTTATTCATTGATATGTTCTAATCCCTGCGCTAGGATGGATTTGATATGTCCGTCCGCCAGGGAATAAAAAATAGTCTTGCCCTCCCTGCGGTTTTTCACAAGATCCATCTGCTTTAACACTCTGAGCTGATGAGAAATCGCCGACTGTGTCATCCCGAGCAGATTGGCAATATCGCACACGCACACCTCCGAGCACATTAACACGTATAAAATCCGTATTCTCGTCGTATCGCCGAATACCCGGAAGAAATCTGCCAGATCTGCCAGCTGCTCCTCATCCGGCATATGCGCATGGACTTCCTTAATCATATCCTCATGCACATGCATGCACTCGCACCGCTCTGCTTCTTCGTGTCTCTTTTCCATGGTTTCTCCTTTCTCAATGTTCACCATATAACATTTTCATATGAATATCTGTTCATATGTTATTATATGCAAGTGTTTTCCTATTGTCAATACAGGAATCATAGTTTTTTCACAATTATCCTTTACAATCAATTTAAAGTTCACTAAAATATAGGTAGATTACACAAAGAGAGGAGTCCATCATGAGTCAGAAAAAAATGGACGCATACAAAAATGCGAAGAAAAACAAAAAACAGATAGAAAAGAAACAGAAAAGAAATAAGATTCTTGCATGGCTTGGCGGTATTCTTGTTGCTGCAGCCCTGATTGCAGGATGTTCTTATTTGGTATATTACACGCAGCAACAGGCCGGTCAGTCAGCTTCAAGCACAGATTCGGAAGCAACTGCTGAGGATGTTGCAAACATTCTTCAGAACAGCCTCGGTACGGACGGCGATTACACCATCACAACCGAACCGATGGAAGAAACAGACGCAGCTGCCGAAACGGAATAGTATGCATACAATTACCCCGGTCAATCCTTAGATTGTACCGGGGTTTTTCATTGAAATTTTTCTTCTGACATCTGTTGCCGGCCATGCTCCGTTACTTCATGTCCACATCTGCCTGCCACGCTGTTATGGCATCATACACGGCTCTTGTCTCTTCATCATCCTGTCCGCTCAGATAATATCGTCTACTCGGTGTTTCGATACGAAGGAATACATCATTTCTCGGATCGAGGAAAACCGTGCAGTTTCCTTCCTCCGCAATGCTCCAACTGCCTTTTTTGAGGTTTTCCATCGCAGTTCCGCTGTTTCTGGACATCTTCGGAAGCTCATCAAGAAGCTCCGCCTCCTCTATGGCGGGCATGGAAATCACATATTCTTCCCGCAAATGATTTGCTACAATCCTATTCTCATCCGCCACAAGCTGAATCGGCGTAAACTCAAGCATAATAACCCATATGGATATAATCGGAAGGGAAAGCAATGTCACCCCTGCAAAAGCCATCATTGCCTTGCCGCCCCCGGTTGCCATATTCATGGTCGTCCCGATTCCCACACGTTTTTCCACCATGGAATGACGGTCTTTCGGATTGTAATACAGCATTCCCCAAATCCAGTAATCATCATTGTCCTCGCTTGTCACTTTGTCTCTTTTTGTCTCGTAGGCTTTATCCAGTGCCACTTTCTTCTTTACCATCCATATCAGCGGTATCATCGTCCCCAACAAATAACCGCCGCTCGCCCACCAAAACATCTGGGTAAATCTGCCCCACTCATCCACACAAAACAGCAGCCATACCATGTAACCGACATTGACCCAGGAGCATAATACCCACAAATTCTTGTATAAATTCTTTTTGGCACGGCTGTAATTCACATTGACATCACTGTCAGAACTGATAATCTGCGTTTTCTGCCGATCCTGCCACACTGCAATTCCCCAAAACAGAAAGGAAATCCCTGCAAATGTAAGCATCACGACAAAAAGAGGCTGACGGTGCGATCCGAAATCCCCAAAAATGATCCAAATCGGCAATATGACACTTGTGACACATTGTAAAATAAAGTGATACCACTTTACACGCCGTATCGTTCCGGCGGATTTTATCTCCACTTCCACATCTGCTGTGGTCTCCGTCTGCCACTCTTTTTCTCTTTTTATTTCCTTCAACTTTCCGTTGGCAATCGCAAACGGCACAAAAAAGATAAAGATGGAAATTGTCATCCAAAGCATCCACACAGCAACAACTATGGATTCCCACGGCAGAAAAAGTGCCGGAATCGGAAATATAAGCATCACCCACAGACTCCTTTTCATCTGCTTTTGGTAAACTGCTGTAATCTCCTTAATTTCAGGCGCACTCCTATGCTCTTTTGGAACCGTCACTCCATAGTAAATTCCTTTTTTCGACTCCGCCTCATTTTTCACCAAAACATACATGATAAGTACGAACGGATACATACAAATGCACAAAATCAAACCTGTAATACTGATACTCATACTTTTCCTCTCCCCTTTTCAAAATATTTATCTACAATCCCGACAAAGTCATCTCTTGTCATCCCCTTAACCTTCGCCTCTGATACGAGTCTGGCAAGTTCCTGCTCTGATTCTGTCGTAAGACCTTTTGTCTGCTCAAAATTCTCTTTTACCCGCACACCGTTTCGCCGATCGGTAATGATATATCCTTCCTGCTTCAAAAGCTGATAAGCCTTATTCACCGTCATGGAATTGATACCGATCTCCTCTGCCAATGCGCGCACCGTCGGAAGCTTCTCCCCCGGTGCAAGCCGTCCGTCCGAAATTCCCATCACTATCTGATTTCTTATTTGCTTAAAGACCGGAATTTCCGATCCGTCCTGCAATGTTATAATCATTCTATCGCCTCCATTTTGTATTATTTATAGTAATACAAACAATACATACTGTCAACAAAAAAAGAAGCACTGCTGCAAAAGCAATGCTTCTTTGTACTTTTTTTATTTAAAATAAGCCACACCGGATTCGAAGATCTTAAGATCCTGTTCACCGTAAATGTTGATTGCAACCGCCTCGTCGCGACGCTCTGCATGTGCCATCTTACCGAAGCATCTTCCGTCCGGAGATGTGATACCTTCGATGGATGCGTAGGAACCGTTGACATTCCACTCTTCATCCATGGAAATGTTTCCGTTAAAGTCTGCATACTGTGTTGCCACCTGACCGTTTGCAAAAAGCTTGTCAATCCATTCCTTCGGAGCCACGAAACGGCCTTCACCGTGTGATGCAGGGCTGACATAGGTCTTTCCTACTTCTGCAAGTGACAACCATGGAGACTTGTTGGAAACAACCTTTGTATAAACCATCTTGGAAATGTGACGGTTGATCGTATTGAACGTCAGTGTCGGTGAATCTTCTTTCTGTCCGCAAACCTCACCGTAAGGTACAAGACCTAACTTGATCAGCGCCTGGAAACCATTACAGATACCAAGTGCAAGACCATCTCTTTCATTTAACAGTTTCATCACTGCTTCCTTCATCTTTTCATTCTGGAATGCAGTTGCAAAGAACTTCGCAGAACCATCCGGCTCATCTCCTGCGGAGAATCCTCCCGGGAACATGATGATCTGTGCCTGTGCGATGGCTTTCTCAAACACATCCACGCTCTCACGGATATCTTCTGCTGTCATGTTCTTAAATACTTTTGTGATCACATCTGCGCCGGCTCTCTCAAACGCTTTTGCAGAATCATACTCGCAGTTCGTACCCGGGAATACCGGAATAAATACCGTCGGGCGAGCTACTTTATTCTTACATACGTAAATATCTTTTGTATCGTAAAGTCCTGTATTAACCGGATCGGTACCTTTTTCTGCTTTTGTAGGGAACACTTTCTCAAGCTTGGATGTCCAGCTTGCAAGAGCATCTTCTTCGCTGATTGTGACATCTTTGTATGTGAAGCCGCTTTCGGTTACCGTACCGACTTTTTTGTATGTGACAGCGATGTCACCAAGTTTATCTGCCGGAACTTCAGCCACAATATTACCGATTCCGTTTGCAAACAATTCTTCTGCCGTTAAGTTTTCATCGTAAGCCACACCGAGTTTGTTACCGAACGCCATCTTCGCTGTTGCAGCCACGATACCTTTGGCATCTACGCTGTAAGCAGATTTCAGTGTACCGTTTACAATCATAGTGTGAAGTGCTTCGTAAAGCGCCATCACCTCATCGTATTTCGGAAGATCGTATTCATCCTTCGGAATCTCAAATGCAACAAGTACATTACCAGCTTCTTTCAACTCCGGAGTAAGGATTTCCTGATGTTTTGCCACATCTACAGCAAATGACACAAGTGTCGGTGGTACATCAATATCGTTGAACGTACCTGACATACTGTCTTTTCCTCCGATACTCGGAAGGCCAAAGCCAAGCTGCGCATCATACGCACCGAGAAGTGCTGCGAACGGCTGACTCCAACGCTTTGGATCTTCTGTCATACGACGGAAGTACTCCTGGAATGTGAAACGAACCTTTTTATAGTCACCACCGGAAGCAACAATCTTGGACAGTGACTCAAGCACTGCATAAACCGCTCCGTGGTATGGGCTCCAGCTTGATAAATACGGATCGAAACCGTAGCTCATCATCGTAACTGTATCTGCTTTTCCTTTTAATACAGGAAGCTTTGCTACCATCGTCTGTGTCTCTGTCAGCTGATACTGACCGCCGTAAGGCATGTAAACGCTGCCCGCACCGATGGATGCATCGAACATTTCCACAAGACCTTTCTGGCTGCAGACATTCAAATCATTTAATGTATCGAGGATTGCGCCCTTCACATCTCCGGCTTTCACATCCTCTGCCACCTTGTCGATGGATACTTTCTTGAAGTAATTGTCCTCCGGACTTGGCATATCCACGGAAACCGTTGTCTCCTGATGTGCACCGTTGGTATCCAGGAATGCTCTGGAAAGATTTACGATTTCTTTTCCTCTCCAGGAAAGAACAAGTCTCGGCTCAGCTGTCACCGTAGCAACCTGAACTGCTTCCAGGTTTTCCTCATCCGCATATTTCATGAACTCATCTACATTGGCCGGATCCACAACAACCGCCATACGCTCCTGTGATTCGGAAATTGCAAGTTCCGTACCGTCAAGACCAGCGTATTTCTTCGGCACTTTATCAAGATCTACGATAAGTCCCGGTGCAAGCTCTCCGATGGCAACGGATACACCGCCGGCGCCGAAGTCGTTACATTTCTTAATCAGACGGCTGACTTCCTCACGACGGAACAGTCTCTGGATTTTACGCTCTGTCGGCGCATTACCCTTCTGCACCTCAGCTCCGCAAGTCTCGATAGAGCTTGTAGTATGCACTTTGGAAGAACCTGTCGCACCGCCGCATCCGTCGCGTCCGGTACGTCCGCCGAGTAATACGATGATATCGCCCGGATCGGATGTCTCACGGATAACATTCTTTCTCGGAGCAGCACCCATAACCGCACCGATTTCCATTCTCTTAGCCACATAGTTCGGATGATACAGCTCTTTGACATAGCCTGTAGCAAGTCCGATCTGGTTACCGTAAGAAGAATAACCGCTTGCAGCTCCGCGAACGAGCTTCTTCTGGGAAAGTTTACCTTTCATTGTATCTGTCACAGGTACGGTCGGATCGGCTGCACCTGTAATACGCATTGCCTGATATACATAGCCACGACCTGAAAGCGGATCACGGATAGCTCCGCCAAGACAAGTAGCAGCTCCACCGAACGGCTCAATCTCTGTCGGATGGTTATGTGTTTCGTTTTTGAAGAAAATCAGCCATTCTTCTGTTTTTCCGTCCATCTCAACCGGAACAACGATAGAACATGCATTGATTTCTTCGGATTCTTCCATATCGTCAAGCTTGCCTTCTTTTTTGAGCTTACGCATCGCCATGAGCGCAAGATCCATCAAACAAACAAATTTATCATCTCTGCCCTTGAAAATCTCTTCTCTTGTCGCAAGATAATTCTCATAAGTTTCAACGATAGGCGCTTTATAATATCCATCATCAAATGCAACATCCTTAAGCTCCGTTGAGAATGTTGTATGACGACAATGGTCGGACCAGTATGTGTCGAGCACTCTGATCTCTGTCATGGACGGATCCCTGTTTTCCTCATTTTTGAAATAATTCTGAATATGAAGGAAGTCCTTGAATGTCATTGCAAGACCAAGAGAATCGTATAACTCTTTCAGATCTGCCTCTGTCATATCTTTAAATCCGCCAAATATAATCACATCATCCGGCTCACTAAAGTCAGAAACAAGTGTTTCCGGTTTTGTCATTCCCGTTTCTCTGGAATCCACAGGGTTAATGCAGTAAGCTTTGATCTTTTCAAACTCCTCATCGGAAACCTGTCCCTCCAGCACATACGTAACCGCTGTCTGAATGATCGGTTCCTCATCCTCTTTCAAGAACTGTACACACTGTACCGCCGAGTCTGCTCTCTGATCAAACTGTCCCGGAAGATATTCTACAGAAAAGATACGGGCTCCCTGCGCCACATCAAAACTTTCCTTGTACAAAATATCAACCGGCGGCTCACTGAACACCGTCTGACAAGCCTTCTCAAAAATCTCATCGGAAATATTTTCTACATCATAACGAATCAGAACTCTGACCTTGTCGATGTTAATTCCGAGATAATTTTTCAGATCTTCGTGCAATTCCTTTGCTTTTACCGCAAAATCTTCTTTTTTCTCTACGTAGATACGTCTTACCTCAGCCATCTGATGACTCCTCCATCTAAAATGTTTTCCTATTATTTATGTCGTACTTTAAAACATACCATTTTCATTATACAAAAACTTCGCTTTTTTTCAACCTATTGCGCCAACTTACTTTATATTTCGTGTGTTTTTTATTTTTATTCTCATTTTATCTTGTGGTTAACGTAATAATCAACCACAATATCTTGTGGTGGCGTTATTTAACTTGAATTTACAAAGAAAAAGGGGCCGGTTACCCTTATTACATAATTTTTTCTACATTATGTAAACCATGCACAAAATATCTTGTGTTTTTCTTATTTTTTTGCTAACGCATTTTTGTTGACTGATTCGGATAACATTTTTTATGACACTATCGACTTTTTTCACATTTTTCAGTAAAATCAACATCTATACCACGTGCTATTTTAATTTTTACGCAAAATGAATTTCTGCTTCCTTCTCATATTTGCAATTTCCCCAAAAATATCTGTTGTTGTGATTTGTGTTTTTAAAAATACATAATATTGTGTTATTTTTGACCCAAAAGGACTATATATTGTGTTTCTCTTAGTTTCCTTATATTAAATCACTTTTGTAATTTTGTGTTATGTTAACCAGTTTTATGTCACCCTGTTATCCGACAACAAATAAAACACGCTCGTTATTATAATTCAATCCAAAACACTATCAGAAAATATAGGGGATTCTTATCAGAAAAAACAAGAAGAGGGAGCAAAAACACGAAGAGGCGAGGACAACAAAAAAATTCCGGAAACATGTACCGTAATACATATTTCCGGAATTCAGTTTTAAATCATATACAAATTAAAACAAGGAGACAAATTATAATAATTTAATTAATTCATCTTTAATCGATGCCACATGGTCCTGTGTAAAACCGAAGTCCATCTTTTTGTAAGTCCATGCAGCTCGTCCAATCTGATGTCTCTCAAATGCTTCATGAATGTCTTTATACCAATTAACCGTACCTTCCACCGGTGCCTGGTCAATAACTCCATACTCACCACAGTAGAGCGGAACATCATATTTCTCAGCATGTGCGATAGCAGTCGCAAAAATTGCATCAAAGAATGTGCTGTCCATCTTAGTTACACCCGGATAACGGAAATGCTCTGAAGATCCCGCCGGGAAATTGTTATCATTGGCAAGCTTGATGTATTCATCAATAGTCAGCGGATAGTCACAATGGAATCCTGCCGGCATAAAATCCTGCCAGTATGCAGACTGATGTGTAAAGATCTGCGGATCATAGCAATGGAAGTTGTAAACAATATTCTCATCGAGCGGCGGGTCAAGAAGCTGTACGGAAAGTACGTTGTTGTAATTGATTCCGCCGATCAAAATCTTGATATCCTTAGAATACTTACGGATTACAAGCATCGCCTTCTTTGCAAGCGCATTCCACTCTTTTGCCACATTCGGGTCCACGATCTCGTTTAAGATTTCAAGCGCAAGTCTGTCTGCGTATTTCGCCGCATATCTTGCTGCCAGGTCATCCCAAAGCTTTAAGAAACGCTCCTGAAGCGCTTCATTCTGGAAAAATCCTGCACTGTACTCCAAATCATCAAATACATAGCCTGCTGTTTTATGCAGGTCGAGAATCATATTTAAATTGTATTTTTCACACCAGGCAAGACACTGATCAAGATATTTGTAATTTTCCTCAATTCTCTCGCCTTCCTCTGTCTCGATGAGATTGTAATCCATCGGTACTCGGATATGATCCACACCCCAAGATGCGATTTCTTTGATGTCGTCCTCCACGATAAATGTGTCATAGTGCTCAATCTCATGACAGCACTGTGAAATCCAGCCACCTAAATTAATTCCTTTGTAGTAACCCTCAAATTTCTTCATGTCACCTTCTCCTTTTTGTTTTTTTGAATTATATCTCTAATATGATAGCTCTTATATCATATTTTTGTCTTTTTTAACACTATTGTGTCATAAGCAAATATACAAAATATGCTGCATAGCATGCAAGCATGATAGCGCCGCCTTTTCGCGACAGCAAATGCTTCTTACCGCAAAGAACCATCAGCAGCACCATGGAAACAATACAAAGCACTGCATCAAACAGGAATGCAGAGGCGAATTCCACCGGCGTAATCAGTGCCACCGTACCAAGCACGAACAAAATATTGAAAATATTACTTCCGAGAATATTACCTACCGCAATATCCGCATTTCCCTTCCGCGCCGCCGTCGCCGATGTAATCAGTTCCGGAAGAGATGTTCCGAATGCCACGATAGTAAGACCGATCAAACGATCGTCCATCCCGAGCATGGATGCAATAATCTTGGCATTATCCACGGTCAAATCACTTCCATACACAACCGCAGCAAGTCCGCCGATGGTAAAGAGGATAAGAAGTAATACATTCTTTGTCTGCGGCACCTCTTCCTCCGCCGCTTCCTTTCTTCCCTTCAGTGCATCCTTGATCAGCTTGACCATAAAGAAAATCATAAATGCCCACAGAATAATACCGCACAAAAGATTCAGTTTTCCGAGGAATGCTCCCATCGCAAAAAGCACAACCGCAATTATGATATTAAACGGCATTTCAAACGTCATACTTGATTTTTGAATATGAAGAGGTACGATGCAAGCTGTAATACCGAGAATCAGGAATACGTTTAAAAGATTACTTCCAAGCACATTCCCGATCGCAATTCCCGTTGTTCCCTGCAAAGCCGCCGAAATACTGATGGCCGCCTCAGGTGCACTGGTTCCGAATGCTACGATTGTGAGACCGATAATCATCTGCGGTATTTTAAACTTCGTCGCTATACCGGAAGCTCCGCCGACAAAAAAATCTGCTCCTTTGATGAGCAACACAAAACCGACAATGATCAAAACTACACTTTTTAACGCTAACATTTTCTCTCTACCTTCCTTAATATTCAATAAAA
This sequence comes from Lachnospiraceae bacterium, assembly GCA_045535935.1. Classification (GTDB taxonomy): domain Bacteria; phylum Bacillota; class Clostridia; order Lachnospirales; family Lachnospiraceae; genus SVFI01. The sequence goes on from JAZSMO010000006.1 coordinate 24,689, forward strand.
AAGCATGGATGATTGTCTATCATCCATGCACTTCGTCATCTTTTACATTGCAAACACGGATTCAGCACCAAATAAACGGTCTGCATTATTCATACCCATCTGCATCTGCATTGCGAGAACCCCGGCAAAATCGGCTGTCTCACCAAATTCCAGCGGATTGGTCGTCTCGCCCGTATATTTGCTCTGTGCCTTTTCCGGCTGAATATGACTGCTGGTCACGTCATTATCAATCGCCGAAATACGATTCATGCTGCTGGCACTTACGCTGTTCGTATTATAAACATATGGTTGAAATCCTGAAATAGCACCGATGCCCATACAGTCACTCCTTTCGAAAAAGTTATACTTTTGTATAGTATACTCCTCACGCTACTTTTTTTCAATCCTTTTCTCTATTTTCTTTTTATTAATAAAACTTGTAGGAAGTATGTATATACACTTTGATTTTTGTATTGATTTAGTGCTACTTCCCCCACTGCTTCCGCCATTTCCAATCTCCATTAACGCTTTGGAAAGTAATTGCAAAAAGATAGTAAGTAAGGCCTCCAGCTGCAGATTCTGCGATATTCGGACAACCTCATTGGCCGAATCAAAATTTTACATAAAGACATAAAACTATTTTTTATTAATAAATGTTGCAGGAAGTATATATATACACTTTAAAATACTATTTGAGTCAAGGGCGCAAAATAAATTTTCATTTACCTCTATTATTCTATCTTTCTCCTTCGCCGTCTCTCCTATTTCAATTATTCCTCTTTCTTTGTCATATTTTATAGACATCCTTTCAAAATATTTCCGCGTATCCGGTATCTTTTGAATTAAATCATATACTGCATTTTGTTTACACCTACACAAATTATCACCGTTCAACAGATAATCTCCCTTTTCGCTTGCAGAAAAAATAATATCATCTTTACACGCATGTATTAATGGAAAAAACCCCTGTACACCAAGCAATCTTCCCGTCTGCACTTCAAAAACCATTTCTAGTGTTTCAATAGCTAACGAAAAAATAGGCACATTTATATCTATATATTCATAATACAAAGAATGTGTTGCAAAATCATATGTCATCTCTTTCATATATACCTACTATACTTTCTCTTAGAATTATTGTGATTTAAATAAAAAAATGCCAAACAGTATTGGATATTGGATCAATAACCAATTCATAATATCCTATACTCTCATTATATGTTCCTTCTACCGTCCATGATAAGGCGTTCGTTCCTCGTGGATCCGGAACTGGTGGCTTACTTTCCATTATTTCATTGATTAGATGTTTCAAATTCTGATACGGTCGCCCAGTGTGATTCTGTACTGTATTACTAAAATTAAGGCTATCTATATCAATACCATAACTATTAGTTGTATTAGGATTACTATTTCCACCACCACTTCCGCTCGTTTGAAGTGCAACATCCAATTTCGCCATAAGTGCGAATAGCAGAGCTCCAATTCCAAGTTCACAAGCGATTCGAAAAACATCATATGCCGCGTCAAGATCTCCCGTTGCCATGAAATCTGTGTATGCCAGTATCATTTCATACGTCTTGGCGAACGTAACAAAAATGGATACTATTGCCAGCGCGGTTATGATATATCCGCCTACGACTGAGATGAGCGGCGCACCCGCCATCATATTCATCGTGGCAATAATTCCCTTAAACAAAACAACTTCCACATACGCCGAACACACTAACCCAAGCAGCATTTCAAGCGTTACAACTCCGGTGATAGCTCCACCACTGAGTTCTCCTCCCGTCAGACCGCCGTTTATCATATAGGAGCCTGCTCCTGATGACGGGTCCAGGACTATATAGCCGGTTCCGTTCCAGTCATTGACAGACAGCTCTTTGGCCGGTATTACAACTATCTTCCCGGATGCCACTTCTGCCCGCAGGTCTTCTTTCAAGCTGTCACTGATTGCTAATCGTTCCAGCTCAGATGAAAGGTTTTCCGGCATGAGAATGCAGATATCGAGAAAAATTTTATACTATTAAGAGCAGAACATGCCATCAAAGATTATTTGCATTTATGGTTTGAACCGATGGATCTATATTTTTATATGTGCCTCTAATTCAAGTGAAAATTAAAAATTGTCTTACTACCACCCTTGACAAAACTCTATGCTTTTATAATTATCTAAACCTTGCTTCTACTCTAAAAAAGTAGAAACAAAATTATATATAACTTTACGCCAGCACACAACATACCAAATTAATTTTATAAATTTTTATATTCATTATTCAATTCTGTAAGTAAAACAAAAATTTCTGTTGGTGTTTGCATATTCCACCCCCAAACAGTAAAAGCACTTGCAAACGAATTAAGATATCTTTGTTGCTTAGATGGAAGCTGATTATTATCAATCAATTTCAATAATCGGTGCAATTCTGGAAGAATAATTTTCTCCAACTGCTCTTCTGTACTTTCGCCTAATATCCCTTCTTTTCGATATTGTAGTTCATTACTACATAATTCTATTGTTCTTAATATCTTTTTCTTAAATTTATCCATATTTTCTTACTGTCCTATTACTACTGATGGTTCTGGAACATAATATTGATATCCTCCTCCAGGCTGTCCAAAATTAGGTGCAACTGTACCTTCTAGTATAGTTGTTCCTTTAGGAATGATATATGTATCCATATACTGATATGTATTTCCTTGTGGCAAAGCTAAATCGGCGGCTGGATTAGATGTTTGATTTGGAGTATACCAATAACTAACACCTTTTGAATCGCCTCCATGATATCTATATACTGTCATATCTTGTTCCAAGACCGTGACTTTTACATCATTCATGAATGCTTCTCTAACATTTTGCTGGAAGTTAGGATTTACATTCTGCTTAATAAAATCATCTACAGTTGATATGCCAACTCCGCTGCTTCCACCGCTTCCACTGTTTCCACCGCTTCCACTGTTTCCACCATTACTTCCGTTGCTTCCACCGTTTCCGTTGCCTCCGCTATTTCCTCCGCCATTTCCACTCTTCATTAGCGCTTTGGAAAGTAATTGCAAAAAGATAGTAAGAAAGGCCTCCAGCTGCAGATTCTGCGATATTCGGACAACCTCATTGGCCGAATCAAAATCTCCCGTTGCCAAGAAATCAGTGTATGCCAGAATCAATTCATAGGTCAT
>JAZSMO010000022.1:0-119552 GCA_045535935.1 Lachnospiraceae bacterium
GTCGTGGCTAACATTTTGGCGGAGGTGCTGGTACCTTTGACACCGGTGATTGTGAATCAGTTAAAACCGGGCGGAATTTATATTACATCGGGAATTATCAGTGGAAAAGAAGGACTTGTTCAAAAAGCTGCGACAGATGCGGGAATGGAAATTGTGGAAGTGACGCAGCAGGGCGAGTGGATGAGTGTGACGGCGAGAAAGGGTTAGCATGTACCAATTTTTTGTAGAACCGGAAGCGATTGCGGGTAACCGCGTATCGATTACGGGCAAAGATGTCAATCATATAAAAAATGTGCTTCGCATGAAAGAAGGCGAAGAGTTAGCGGTCAGCAACGGAGTAGACGGCAAAGAATACCGCTGCGGAATCTTGTCGCTCTCCGAGGATGAAATTCGGTGTGAGGTGCGGTTTGTCAAAGAAGACGCAGTGGAGCTTCCGGTCAGAGTATATCTGTTTCAAGGGCTCCCGAAAGCGGACAAGATGGAACTGATTATTCAGAAGGCGGTGGAGCTTGGTGTACATGAGATTGTTCCTGTGGCAACAAAGCGGGCAGTGGTAAAGCTTGATGCCAAAAAGGAAAAAAGTAAGATTGTGCGCTGGCAATCGATTGCAGAAGCGGCGGCCAAGCAGAGCAAGCGGGCTTGTATACCTCAAGTGACGGAAGTTATGAATTTTAAAGAGGCAATAAAAAAAGCCGGTGAGATGAATGTAAAACTGATTCCGTACGAAATGGCAGAAGATATGTCCCATACCAGAGCACTCATAAAATCGATTAAGCCGGGAAATTCCGTGGCGGTGTTTATCGGTCCGGAAGGTGGATTTGCAGAGGAAGAGATTGAGTTTGCCACAGAAAACAATGTGACTCCGGTTACCCTTGGCAAACGAATTTTGCGCACGGAGACGGCGGGGATGACCATGCTTTCCATTCTTATGTATGAGCTGGAAGGACGGTCACAGTAAGAGCCGGAAACGCATATGATATAACATGGTAAAAGCTGAAAGGAAGACGGAAATGGAAATATATTTGGATAATTCGGCAACGACACGTGCGCAGAAAGAAGTAGTTGACATTGTCAGTCGTGTCATGTATGAAGATTACGGTAATCCGTCCAGTATGCATCAAAAGGGCGTTGATGCTGAAAAATATGTTAAAAATGCCAAGGAGATCATTGCAAGGATCTTGAAGGTGCAAGAGAAGGAGATTTTCTTTACTTCCGGCGGAACGGAGTCGGACAACTGGGCACTTATGGGCGCAGCCAGTGCCAACAGCCGGGCGGGGAGACATCTTATAACGACCCGCATTGAGCATCCGGCGGTGCTTCAGACGATGGAATATCTGGAGTCCATCGGATATGAGGTCACTTACCTTCCGGTAGATAAAGACGGAATCGTGCGGCTCGACAAGCTGGAAGAAGCGATTCGGCCGGACACGATTCTTGTATCTGTTATGCATGTCAATAATGAAGTGGGGGCATTGCAACCGGTGGACGAAATCGGTGCGCTCATTAAACGTAACAATCCGAAGACACTGTTTCATGTGGACGCTGTGCAAAGTTTTGGAAAGTACAAAATATTCCCGAAAAAATGGAACATTGACATGCTTTCGGTCAGTGGTCACAAGATTCACGGGCCGAAGGGTACCGGATTTTTATATATCGATGAAAAAGTGAAGATTAAGCCGATTGTGTTCGGCGGCGGACAGCAGAAGGGAATGCGATCCGGAACGGAAAATGTTCCGGGAACCGCCGGCCTCGGAAAGGCTTGTGAACTCATATATAGAGATTTGGCGGAGGATGTGGAGCGTCTGTATCGTCTGAAACGATATTTTACGGATCAGATTTTAGAGATAGATAATGTAAAAATAAATGGGCCTTTGTACGAAAAAGGAGCGCCGCACATTGTCAGTGTGTCGTTTGGCGGCGTGCGAAGCGAGGTGCTTCTTCATGCGCTGGAGGACAGAGGAATCTGTGTGTCGGCGGGAAGCGCATGCGCAACCAATAAGCATACGGTGAGCGCGACACTTAAGAGTATGGGTGTGGCACAGGAAATGCTCGATTCCACTATAAGATTCAGTTTCAGTATCTTTACAACAAAGGAGGAACTGGACTATACTTTGAGATGTCTGGGTGAACTTTTGCCGATGCTTAGAAAATACACACGGCACTAAGGAAAATGAAAAAGAAAAAACAGGAGAGAAACTATGTTTACAGCATTTTTGATTAAATACGCAGAGATAGGGGTAAAGGGAAGAAACCGCTATATGTTTGAGGATGCGTTGGTGGAACAGATCCGCTTTGCGCTTACCAAGGTGGAAGGAGAGTTTTCGCTCCGAAAGACCCAGGGAAGAATATATGTGGATGCTGTTTCGGATTTTGATTATGACGAGACAGTGGATGCGCTGAAAAAAGTGTTTGGTATTTCGGGCATTTGTCCTGTCGTCTATGTGGAAGACGAAGGGTTTGAAAAGCTGTCTGAAGTCATTGTGGATTATATCGGGAAGGTGTATCCGGAGAAAAATAAATCATTTAAGGTGTTTGCAAGACGTGCGCGCAAAAATTATCCGATGGATTCCATGACGATCAACTGCGAACTCGGAGGGGTGATTTTGGATGCATATCCGGATATGAAAGTAGATGTGCATCATCCGGAGATTGAGCTGAGTGTGGAGATTCGCGAAAAGATATATATTTATTCGGAGACGATTCCGGGACAGGGCGGAATGCCTGTCGGAACCGGAGGAAAGGCTATGCTGCTTCTCTCAGGAGGTATCGATTCGCCGGTGGCCGGTTATATGATCAGTAAAAGAGGTGTTAAGCTGGAAGCAGTTTATTTCCATGCGCCGCCATACACTTCCGAGCGTGCAAAACAGAAGGTGGTGGATCTGGCGAAATATGTATCGGTATATTCCGGTCCGATGAAACTGCATGTGATTAATTTTACAGATATTCAGCTTGCTATTTATGAGAAATGCCCGCATGATGAGCTGACAATTATTATGCGGCGTTATATGATGCGCATTGCGGAGATGATCGCAAGAGAGACAGATTGTCTCGGCCTTGTAACCGGAGAGAGTATCGGACAGGTGGCATCCCAGACGATGCAGAGTCTGATTTCGACCAATGAAGTTTGTGAACTTCCGGTGTATCGACCTCTGATTGCCTTTGACAAGCAGGATATCGTGGATATTTCCGAAAGGATTAATACGTATGAGACGTCTATTCAGCCTTACGAAGATTGCTGCACAATCTTTGTGGCAAAGCATCCGGTTACCAAGCCGAATGTAAAAGTAATCCGCGGTCACGAGAAAAATCTGGACGATGTAATCGATGAATTGGTAAAGACAGCGCTTGAGACAAGAGAAATCATTGAAATTGAGTAAAAGTCGGCCGCAGGGCTGATTTGTGCAAACAAAAAAGAACAGGGCGTCTGCCCTGTTCTTAAAAGTTCGGTGTGAAGTGAAGATTATACAGTGTAATTCTTAAGAATTTCCATAACATCTTCTGCGCCATCCTCTGCATGGATGTTTAAATCGATCGGTTTAGAAAGGTCTAAACTGAAGATACCCATGATAGATTTAGCGTCGATTACGTATCTTCCGGATACTAAATCGAAATCATAATCAAATTTTGTAATATCATTTACGAATGATTTTACCTTGTCGATTGAATTTAAAGAAATCTGTACTGTTTTCATTTTCTAATTCCTCCTTCTTCTTTAATACCTTCGCCTATTATACTAAATGCAGGAGTTTGAAAAGTCAATACGAAAACCTTACAAAAAAAAGAGAGGAAACAGATGAAAAGTGTGGCATTCCATAACCTTGGTTGCAAGGTGAATTCTTATGAAATGGACGTTATGCAGCAATTCTTACAAAAAAGAGGTTATGAAATTGTTGAATTTAACCAAAAAGCGGACATTTACATCATAAATACATGCACGGTAACGAATATAGCAGACCGAAAAAGCAGACAGATGATTCACCGTGCAAAGAAGCAGAATCCGGAGAGCGTTGTGGTGGCTGTCGGCTGTTATGTACAGACAGCGGCTCAAAAAATCGAGGAAGATCCTTATATTGATCTCGCAATTGGAAATAATCGTAAAAAGGATATTGTTTCTATTGTGGAAGCGTTTTTGGACAAGAGGCAGGGGGTGTTCGAGACAGGTCGGGCACCGGAGATGCTCAAAACCTTAGACGGGACGACGATTCCTGATATTTCAAAAGAAAAAGAATATGAAGAAATGCAGATGGAGACTACGGCGGAGCATACCCGTGCGTATATTAAAGTGCAGGATGGTTGTAACCAGTTTTGCAGCTACTGCGTGATCCCTTATGCAAGAGGACGCGTGCGGTCAAGGAAACCGGAACATGTTGTGGAAGAGGTTCGCACGCTCGCAAAAGCAGGGTATAAAGAGGTTGTTCTGACCGGAATTCACCTCAGCTCTTACGGACTTGATTTTCGCGGGGAGGCTTACAATGTAACGCAGAGCAGCGACCTTTTGGAATTGATTGAGAAAGTGCATAAGGTGGAAGGGATCTGCAGAATCAGGTTGGGGTCTTTGGAACCCCGGATTGTAACGGAGGAGTTTGCCAGACGGCTTTCCGATATGCCGAAGATTTGTCCGCATTTTCATCTTTCCCTTCAGAGTGGATGCGACAGTGTTCTTGTCCGTATGAATCGCAGATATACATGCAGAGAGTTTGCTGAGGGTGTGCGGATTTTGAGAGAATATTTTGACCATCCGGCCATCACCACTGATGTCATCACCGGTTTTCCGGGAGAGACGGAGGAGGAATTTGCACAGACGGTAAAGTTTTTGGAGGAGATCCGCTTTTTTGAGATGCATGTGTTCCCGTATTCCAGAAGAGAGGGGACGGTGGCGGCCGCCATGCCCGGTCAGTTGACAGAAAAAATCAAAAAGGATCGCAGTAGTGTGCTTCTGGAAATGGATAAAAGGCATTCTGCGGATTTTCGTGCACATTACATCGGCAGAGAGGTCCTTGTGTTGTTCGAACAAAAGCAGGTAATCGGTGAGGAAGAATATTATGTGGGACATACACCGGATTATGTGAAGGTGGCGGTTAAAGCAGACGAGAATCTCATCAATCGGGAAGAGCGATGCCTTGTGCTGGCCATGCAAAACGAGGATACCGTTTTTGCGCAAAAGAATTGAGTTTATCGTAAAGTAGTGTTATAATCATAGTGGTATACGATGGAAAAGTATGAGAATTACGACAACGATAATCAGAAATGGGGCGTGATGAAATGCAGGATTTAGGAAATACACAATATTTTAAAGTAGAGGTGGAACCGGAGACAGGCGTGAAGGTAGTACTGTCAACTGTATATGAAGCCTTGAGCGAAAAAGGATACAATCCGGTGAATCAGATTGTAGGTTATATTATGTCCGGAGACCCTACTTACATTACCAGTCACAAAAATGCCAGAAGTCTGATCATGAAAGTGGAGCGGGATGAGCTGGTAGAAGAAATGCTCAAAGAGTATATCAAGACGAACCATTGGAAATAGTGAGGATACGACATGCGTATTATGGGTTTGGATGTGGGCTCAAAGACGGTGGGAGTTGCGGTGAGTGATCCGCTTCTTTTAACGGCTCAGAGCTTGGAAATTGTGCGCAGAAAGTCAGAAAATAAGCTGAGACAGACATACGCCAGAATAGAAGAGCTGGCGCAGGAATATGAAGTGGAGAAGTTTGTGGTAGGCTTACCGAAGAACATGAATGCAACAGAGGGAGAACGGGCAGAAAAATCCCGTGAGTTTGCAGATGCTCTGTTTCGGCGCACCGGTATTGAGGTGGTGCTGTGGGATGAGAGATTGACTACAGTTGCGGCGGATAAGACAATGATGGAAGCAGGGATTCGCAGAGAGAATCGGAAAGAATATGTGGATGCGATTGCTGCTTCTTATATTTTGCAAGGATATTTGGATTTTCTCCGTAATCAGGAGGAAATTGCAGACAGAGATTAAGTATAGGAGAACAGATGGAAAAGATTACATTTACACCGGAAACAGATGAGGAAGCAATCCAGCTTTTTGTGTTGGAGAAGACCCGGCTTGGCGGAGTGGATTATCTGCTTGTGACAGATCGGGAAGAAGGAGATGCGCAGGCGCTGATTCTTAAGGATGTGACGGCAGATCATGGAGATGAGAGCACATATGCTGTAGTTTCCGATGACAAGGAATTGGAAGCGGTCGCAGCTGTTTTTGAGAGTATACTGGAAGACATTGCATTTGTCGAGGATGAAGAATAAGAGAATATCTCGCAAAGAGAATTTGGAGGAAAGATAATTGAATAGTAAGCTTAAAATCATACCATTAGGTGGTTTGGAGCAGATCGGAATGAATATTACTGCCTTTGAGTACGAAGACAGTATTATTGTTGTGGATTGCGGTTTGGCTTTTCCTGAGGATGATATGCTTGGAATCGATCTTGTGATTCCGGATATCACATACCTGAAGGAGAATGCAGATAAAGTTAAGGGCTTTATGATTACGCACGGACATGAGGATCATATCGGAGCGCTTCCTTATGTTCTGAAAGAACTTCCGGTGCCGCTTTATGCGACCAAACTTACAATGGGAGTTATTGAACGAAAGCTGGCAGAACATGGAATGGACAAGTTGACCAAACGCAAGGTGGTCAAATTCGGTCAGCATATTAATCTGGGACAGCTCAGAGTAGAATTTATTAAAACGAATCACAGCATTGCGGATGCAGCAGCTTTGGCGATTTATTCGCCGGCCGGAATCGTGGTGCACACCGGAGATTTCAAGGTGGATTATACACCGGTGTTCGGAGATGCCATCGATTTGCAGAGATTTGCAGAGTTGGGCAAAAAGGGTGTGCTCGCGTTGATGTGCGACAGTACCAATGCGGAGAGACCGGGATTCACGCCGTCGGAAAGAACAGTCGGAGTTGCTTTTGACAATATTTTTTCGGAACATCAGAAGACCAGATTGATTATTGCGACATTCGCATCCAACGTGGATCGCGTGCAGCAGATTATCAATTCGGCTTATAAATATGGCCGCAAGGTTGTTGTGGAAGGCCGTAGTATGGTGAATATTATTGATACGGCGATGAATTTGGGATATATCAGTATTCCGGACAATACCTTGATCGATATTGAAGAATTGAAGAACTATCCGGATGAAAAAACCGTGATTATTACGACGGGGAGCCAGGGAGAGAGTATGGCGGCACTCAGCCGTATGGCAAATGGTATGCATCGCAAGATCCATATCGGACCGTTTGATACGGTTATTTTCTCTTCCAATCCGATACCGGGCAATGAAAAAGCGGTTTCAAAGGTAATCAATGAGCTGTATGCAAAAGGTGCGGATGTGATTTTCCAGGATGCCCATGTTTCGGGACATGCATGTCAGGAGGAGATCAAATTGATTTACTCGCTGGTACAGCCGAAGTATGCGGTTCCGGTGCACGGAGAGTATCGCCATCTGCAGGCGCAGGCTAACCTTTTAAAACAGCTTGGTATGAATAAAGATGATATATTTATTCTCCGTTCGGGCGAGGTGCTGGAGTTGGATGGCGAGAGCGCAGAAGTCACCGGTAAAGTGCCGGTCGGCTCTATATTTGTCGACGGACTCGGTGTAGGTGACGTGGGAAATATCGTGCTTCGCGACAGACAGCGTCTGGCGGAAGACGGTATAGTCATTGTTGTTGTGGCACTGGATTGTGAAAACAATTACATTGTCTCAGGGCCGGATATCGTTTCCCGCGGATTTGTTTACGTGAGAGAGGCGGATGAACTCCTGGATGAGGCACAGCTTCTTGTGGCGGATATTTTAGAGGATTGTATTCATAGAAATATATCCGACTGGGGTAGAATGAAAAATATAGTGAGAGATGATCTCAGCGAATATTTGTGGAAAAAAACAAAGAGACGTCCAATGATTCTTCCAATCATTATGGAAGTGTAGGACGGCGGATAAGGGTGGTTTCATGTTAGAAATACAGGGAGAACTCGACGAATTTGTTGAAAAACTGAAGAATACGGAAGTTTACCGGGAATATGAAATACAAAGAGATAAGCTGAAAGAGAATCCGGAACTGAAGCAAAGGGTGGATGATTTTCGCCGCCGCAATTATGAATTGCAGACGAGGAATTATCCGGACAATATCTACGATGAAATGGAAAGATTTCAAAGAGATAATGAGGCGTTTCAGGCGATTCCGCAGGTGCGGGATTTTTTGCAGGCTGAGCTTGCCTTTTGCCGTATGATTCAAAAAGTGACGACAACAATCGTGGAAGCGGTTTCTGAGGATTTTGAGTAGAAAAGAGGAAGAAAAGTGAGCGTAAAACAAGTATTGGGCGCAATATTAAATATGGTATTCCGATTATCAATCGCCTGTATCGTAGTCGTTTTGGTGTATCGGGCAGCAATGTACTCCTACCACTTCGGATATATGGTATTTGCCGATGCAGCGAAGGAAGCGTCTCCGGGACGTGATGTCAATATCGTGGTTGAGACAGGTGACGATGTTATGGATATCGGTGAGACACTTGAGAGAAGAGGGCTGATTTCCGATGCAAAAATCTTTGTTGTCCAGGCGATTCTGCTTGAGTACAAAGACAAAATCATCCCGGGAGAATATACGCTGAACACTTCCATGAAGGCGGATGAAATGATACAGTTGATGGCAGGGGTTGCATCAGAGGAATCGGAAGAGGATTCGGGCGCCGATCTGTAAAAGGAGACAAAAGAAGTTGATTGTAGAACAAAGATATGTAGATTTCATGAATTCCCTGGAACGTGAGGATTATCCGTATCTGGAGGAACTGGAGAGATATGCGCTTGCTACGGAAGTTCCGATCATCCGCAAAGAGATGCAGAGCTTTTTGAAAACATTGATTACGATGAATAAACCGAGGCAGATTCTGGAAGTGGGAACGGCCATCGGTTTTTCTGCGTTACTGATGAGTGAATATATGCCAAAGGACGGGCATATCACAACCATAGAAAAATATGAGAAGCGGATTCCCCTTGCCCGCGCCAATTTTGAGAAAAACGGAAAGGCGGATAAGATTACTTTGATTGAGGGAGATGCGACGGAGGTGCTTGCATCTTTGGAGGGGGAATTTGATTTGATTTTCATGGATGCGGCAAAGGGACAGTACATCCACTTTTTGCCGGATATTTTAAGACTCCTGAAAAAGGGCGGAGTGCTTTTGTCGGACAATGTGCTCCAGGACGGGGATGTCATTGAATCGCGCTATGCGGTTACAAGACGGAACCGGACGATACACGGTCGCATGCGTGACTATTTGTACGAATTGAAAAACCATGAAATGCTGCAGACATCCATTTTGCCGGTGGGGGACGGAATTACCCTTTCCGTGAAAAAATAAGGATTGCACATGAGGAGAAATGATAGATGAGAAAACCTGAATTACTCATTCCGGCCAGCAGCCTGGAAGTGTTAAAGACAGCGGTCATCTTCGGAGCGGATGCCGTATATATCGGCGGGGAGGCATTCAGCCTGCGCGCCAAGGCAAAAAACTTTTCAAAAGAAGATATGGAAGCGGGCATTGCGTTTGCACATGAGTACGGTGTGAAGGTGTATGTCACGGCTAACATTTTGGCGCACAATTACGATTTGGATGCTGCGGCGGAATATTTTAAAGAACTGGGACAGATGAAACCGGACGGTATTATTGTGTCGGACCCCGGAATGATAATGTTAGCAAAGGCTAACTGTCCGGAGATTGAGATACATCTGAGCACACAGGCAAACAATACAAACTACATGACATACCGCTTCTGGTACGAACAGGGGATTAAGCGTGTAGTCAGCGCGAGGGAACTTTCTCTGCGCGAAATCAAACAGATCCGCGAGGCGATTCCGGAGGATATGGAAATCGAGAGTTTCATTCATGGTGCCATGTGTATTTCCTATTCCGGCCGTTGCCTTTTGAGCAACTATTTTACGGGGCGTGATGCAAACCGCGGAGCCTGCACACATCCGTGTCGTTGGAAATATGCGGTGGTGGAAGAATCCCGTCCGGGCGAATATCTTCCGGTGTATGAAAATGAAAGAGGAACTTATATTTTCAATTCCAAGGATCTTTGTATGATTGAACACGTACCGGAGATGATGGATGCGGGAATTGACAGTTTCAAGATAGAAGGGCGTATGAAGACAGCGCTTTACGTGGCGACGGTGGCCCGTACGTACCGGAAAGCAATTGACGCGGCGCTGGAGTCGCAGGAGGCATACGAAGCGATGCTGCCTTGGTGCAGGGAAGAGATTTCCAAGTGCACGTACCGACAGTTTACGACCGGTTTTTATTTCGGCAAACCGGATGAAAATACACAGATTTATGACAGTAATACCTATGAACAGGAATATATTTATCTCGGTATTGCGGAGAAGGTGAATCCGGTGCAGGACGGATGCGTGGTAGAAATCGAGCAGCGCAACAAGTTCAGTGTCGGAGAAGAGATTGAGATTATGAAACCGGACGGAAGAAACGTAGCGGTTACTGTTTTGGCGATTCGCAATGAGGACGGGCAGGAGCAGGAGAGTGCTCCGCATCCGCAGCAAAAACTCACCGTGACACTTTCGGATGTGGCGGAGAAATATGACATTTTGCGAAAGAAAGGGAAAAGATCATGAACAAGATGCTAAACGTGGAAGAGATTTTCGGACAGAATGTGTTTGATCTTCCGAAAATGCAGGAGAGACTTCCTGAGGATGTCTATACAGAAGTTCGCACTGTGATGGAACAGGGCGGTGTTCTTTCCATGACAGCGGCCAATGTAGTGGCGAAAGCGATGAAGGATTGGGCTGTGGAGAACGGTGCGACACATTTTACCCACTGGTTTCAGCCACTGACGGGTATTACGGCAGAAAAACACGATGCGTTTATTACCCATCCGAACGCGGACGGCAAGATGATTATGGAATTTTCCGGCAAAGAGCTGATCAAAGGTGTGCCGGACGCATCTTCGTTCCCTTCGGGCGGCCTTCGTGCCACATTTGAGGCGAGAGGATATACGGCGTGGGATATGACATCTCCGGCGTTTTTGAAAGGCTCCGCAAACGGAGTTGTTCTTTGTATTCCGACAGCATTTTATTCTTATACGGGGGAGGCGCTGGATAAAAAGACTCCGCTTCTTCGTTCCATGGAGGCGATTTCAAAGCAGGCACTCCGTATTATGCGTCTGTTTGGCCATGAGGATGCCATGAAGGTGATTCCGTCGGTCGGTGCAGAACAGGAATATTTCCTTGTGGATGAGTATCTTTATACACAGAGAGCGGATCTGATGTTTGCGGGCAGAACGTTGTTCGGAGCTCCTGCGCCGAAAGGACAGGAGATGGAGGATCACTATTTCGGTGTCATCCGTGAGCGTGTTGCTGCATTTATGGCAGATTTAAATGAAGAACTCTGGAAACTCGGGGTGACAGCGAAGACGCAGCACAATGAGGCGGCTCCGGCGCAGCACGAGCTTGCTCCGATTTACGAGACTTGTAATATTGCAACAGACCATAACCAGATTGTGATGGAGACGATGAAGCGCGTGGCGACACAGCACAGCATGCGTTGTCTTCTGCACGAAAAACCATACGCCGGTGTCAATGGTTCCGGTAAGCACAACAACTGGTCGATTACAACAGATACCGGTATCAATATGCTGGATCCGGGCGATACGCCGAATGAGAATATTCAGTTCCTTTTGGTGCTTGCATGCATTATGCGTGCGGTGGATAAACATGCAGATCTTCTGCGTCAGTCGGCTGCGGACGTGGGAAATGACCATCGTCTCGGTGCGGATGAGGCACCGCCTGCGATTATTTCCATCTTCCTCGGCGAGCAGCTGGAGGATGTGGTGAAGCAGCTTGTGGAAACAGGTGCAGCGGAATCCCTCAAAGAGGGAGGAACGCTTGAGACAGGTGTTTCGACACTTCCGGATTTTGAAAAGGATGCAACGGACCGTAACCGTACGTCGCCGTTTGCGTTCACAGGTAATAAATTTGAGTTCCGTATGGTCGGTTCTTCCGATTCTATTGCCGGACCGAACACGACGCTGAATGCCATCGTGGCACAGGCGTTCTGCGAGGCAGCGGACAGACTGGAGACTGCTTCGAATTTTGATTTGGCAGTACATGACCTGATCAAAGAATATATGAGTGAGCATCAGCGCATTATCTTCAATGGCAACGGCTACTCCGAGGAGTGGGTGCGCGAGGCAGAAAAACGCGGTCTTCCGAATATCCGCACGACCGTGGAGGCGGCTTCCACCCTGACAAGTGATAAGTCGGTAGAACTGTTTGAGCAGTTCGGTATTTATACAAGAGCGGAGCTGGAGTCCCGCAAGGAAATTATTTACGAAACATATTCCAAGACCATCAATATCGAGGCGCTCACCATGATTGATATGGCAGGAAAGCAGATAATTCCGGCAGTTGTAAAATATACAAAGACTCTCGCGGATATGGTGAATTCTCTGCGTGACGCAGGTGTGGACATCGCCGTGCAAAAAGGAATGCTTGAAAGTGTTTCAAAACGTCTGGCTACTATGCAGACAGCATGCGCAAACCTAAAGGATGTGGATCGCAAGGCGCGCAATATCAAAAATGCAAAAGAGCAGGCTTTCTTCTATATGAATGAAGTGATTCCGGCCATGGAAGCGCTCCGTGCTCCGGCGGATGAACTGGAGATGATTGTAGATAAGGAAGTTTGGCCGATTCCGACTTACGGTGAGTTGATGTTTGAGGTATAAAATAAGCTTACAGGAACTATTTTTAAAAAAATTAAAAAAAACACTTGCACAAAGTAAAAAAATCATGTATACTTTGTCCTTGTGATGGGCTATCGCCAAACGGTAAGGCAACGGACTCTGACTCCGTCATCTCAAGGTTCGAATCCTTGTAGCCCAGCTGATAAGCGCGTATTCAGTAGAATACGCGCTTTTTCGTGTTATAAGCAATTCTTGAATTTCTCAAAATTTCCCAATTTATACCCAAATATAACAAAGCGTTAGGACACGTTTAGGACACGTATGTCCATTTTAAGGAGGATGAAATGGGAGAAATTATTGCAGTAGCAAATCAAAAAGGTGGAGTAGCTAAAACTACAACCGTCATTAATTTAGCGGCAGCACTGGGCAGAAAAGGGTATAAAGTGCTCATGGTGGATGCAGACAGCCAAGGGTCATTGACGATAGCAAGCGGCATAAAGCAGGCAGATGACCTTGAAGTAACGCTTGCATCAAAGATGTACGAACGAGCGGGAGATAACGAAGTGGACAATGATGTAATGGATGCCATTATGAATATTGCGGAGCAAATTGATTTGATCCCGGGCAATATCACAACAGCTCCGTTGGAAACATATCTAGTCAATGTAATCGGCAGAGAACTTCTACTACGAGATATTTTAAATGAGGTCAGGGATGAGTATGACTATATTTTGATTGATTGCATGCCATCACTCGGGATGATGACGTTAAATGCGCTTGTGGCGGCCGATAACGTACTTATACCGGTGCAAGCGGAATATTTGTCGGTCAAAGGGTTAAATCAGCTTCTGGGGGCTGTTAAAAGCGTTAAAGGAAGGCTCAACAGAAATCTCGGTGTGAAAGGCATTGTAATTACTATGTTAAAAACAAATACGAGATACGGAAAAGATATTGTATCAAAGATAGAAGAGTTGTTTGGAAACAATATCCATGTTTTTGAGGCGCAAATTCCAAATACAATTAAGGTCGCAGAAGCATCTATAGCCGGGAAGAGTGTAATTGAATACTGTCCGGAGTCGAAGGCGGCGGAAGCATATTTAAAGTTGGGAGAGGAGCTGATTCGAGATGGCAAGAAGTAATAGTGTGGTGAATTCGAATTTTGATATGCAAAGTGTTTCGTTGTTTGATGAAACCGGATTTTGGGGAGTAGCTAATTCTAATGCCAAAGAAGATATGCAAGAGATTGAAATTGAAAAGTTAGTACCAAATCCGAACAATCCATACCGGATTGATGCGAAGGAAGATTTGATTCTTCAAAAGAGCATCGAGGAAAATGGAATTATGAACCCATTACTTGTGCGGAACTTGGATAAAGAGAAGTATGAAGTTATATCGGGGCACAGACGTTTGCGAGTAGCAGAAAAGCTAAAAATGAAATCTGTTCCCGTAATTGTAAGAAAATGTGACGTAAATGAGGCCAATATATTGCTTGTGGATGCAAACATCCGTCGTGAAAATATTAAGATATCTGAAAAGGCAAAAGCATATGCCTTGAAATATGCAGCGAAAAAGAATCAAGGGAAACCGGGAGATACATTGGGGTTAATGTGTTCGGAACATCAGGAAAGTAGAAAGACTATGCAAAGATATCTTGCGATTACAAGATTGTCTGACTATATACTTGATTTGGTGGATTCGAGATTTTTGGGATTTGTTGTAGCGGTAGAGTTATCTTATTTGAAGCCGCAAGAAATATCCATAATCGAGGAGTTATATCAAGAAGAACCAATTGTCATAAAAATGGAGATGACTACCAAATTAAAAAATATGTCTCGGTCTAAAGATGAGCCTTTGACAAAGGAAGAAATTAAAGAAGTATTATTTGCTGTAAAACAGAAAAAGGAAAAGCCAAAGGATGAAATTGTATTGCGATGGAGTGATGTACCATCGCCTCTGCGAGAGCAATTTCATATTGACAAAATAAAAGAGATTGTGCGTTGCTATTTATTTGACATTGCATATCAGGAGCAGGAATCAGAAAGGAAGGAAGACGATGAGTGAACAGCTAGTATTTGATTACTATTATGGTAAGGAAGCCGATATGTTTTCTTTCCTTCGGCTGCCAAGAATAATTGTTAAGGATCCGCATTTCAAACATTTGTCGAATGATGCAAAAATGCTTTATGGTCTTATGTTGGATCGAATGTCACTTTCCTTAAAAAATGAATGGCAAGATGAAGACGGTAAAACATATATAATTTATACGATAGAACAGATTGCAGAAGATTTGGCTTGCAGTAGAACCAAAGCAATTCGTGTGTTGGGGGAGTTGGATGCAAATGGTGGTATTGGCCTTGTGGAAAAGATTAAAAGAGGTCTGGGGAAACCTGATATAATCTATGTAAAAAATTTTATGTACACGAAAGTTTTACAGGAAAAAAACGAGGAAGAAAGGGTTGAAAACCCGGGTGATTCCACAGAAGTCTCAAAATGGGACTTCAAGGAGTCTCAAAATGAGACTTCAAGAAATCCTAAAATGGGACTTCAAGAAGTTCCGAAAGAGGACTTCAAGAAATCTCAAAATGAGACTTCAAGAAGTCGCAAAACGAAACCTCAAGAAGTCGCAGAAAGAGACCCTAATTATATTGATTTTAATTATACTGACCCTAGTTATACTGAGGTGAGTTATATTGACATGGAATCAAATCAATCAATCTATCCTGAAAAAGAGAATTTCAATGGTGAGATTGATAAATGCGTGGAATTTAGACGATTAATCAAATCTAAAATCGAATATGATTATCTTGTGCAGAATAATGCATGCGATGTTAGCGTATTAGAGGAGCTTGTTGAAATAATGGTGGAAGTATTGGTAATGAAGGCAGCCTATATTCGTGTTGGTGGATCTGAAATACCGAAAGCGTTGGTTGAAAAGCGTTTTTTGAGCTATGACTATGGAATTATGGAGTATGTATTACAATCTTTGTCGGAAAATACAAAAAAAATAAAAAATATACGTGGATATATGCTTGCGACGTTATTTAATGCTCCCGCAACTATTGATAACTACTATCGGGCAGAGGTTAATCATGATATGAGTGGTGGATATTGATAGGATAAAGATTATTGGACTATTGCTTTTTACTTAGGAGTTGAAATAAATGAAAAAAAAAGAAATGATAATGCTTATTGAAATGGTTGATGAATTACTTCGTTTGGATGAAGCATTTAAAAATTTAAATAATATGGGATATCAAGAGAAATATCCAAATCTGGATCATGTATATGACATTTTACGGATACATTCGGTATTTAAAGACAGAAAAGAGGACCTGGAGTTTTATGTTGTTGTTGAAGCAGTGAATGAGACTCCGGAAACCAGAGCAAAAATATTAATGGGAATATGACCTCTTAATTCTGCATAAAAGTTCCTTGGTATTGAAAAATTTATCAGTAAAATATACAAATCGATTTGTAGGATATGCTGAAAATAATTAAGATTGAGAGAGGTTCTTGAAATATCGAATTGAGAAAGATAAATTATATGTAAATGGAAGGAGTTGAAATATAAATGAATATCATAAAGAAAAAAATGCTTGATAGAGAAATGCGCAAAATTTGTTCAGAAGTAAATGAGCTGATTAAAAGTCAACCGCCGGTAGAGTTTACTAAGGAGTTTTTTGAAGAGTCAAAGCAAAAAGCGTATGATAGTGCTTATGAGAGATTGACAGAACCGAAGGTTAGATTTACATATCAGGAAAAGATAGAAGATATATCTAAGAGATATTCGGCAGAATTGGATAAATATTGGGATGAAGAAATTCAAGTGTACAAAGTAAGTAGATATCAGCTTGATGCAATCACAGATAAGTTAGTATATGTGAAGGGTGATAAGAAGTTTATTTTGAAAAAAGACGATGAAATGGCGGATGAGGATTTTGAGACTTACATGGTTTATTTGTATCGATTGAATAAAATTCTTGCGCCATTTAGCTTGGAAACAGAAATGCAGTTAAAAGAGATGAATGGAAAACTTATGCAGTTACCGCATATGTAAATTCAGCGCCGGTCAAATGCCGGCGTTTTTCTTTTGGGCATATTGCTAAAGTGACTTTGGTGAGATTTTACGAAAATAAAATAGCGCACGGTTTTAATATTGAAATTAGTAGACGTTACGTTTAAGATTGGTCTACAAGGAAAAGAAAAGGGAGATGTTTAGCGATGGGATACAGAAGATTATTCATCATACGAAAAGATTTAGAACTGTCACCGGGGAAGCTGGCGGCGATGGTGGGGCACTGCGCAGAAGGTTATTGGACCAGGCTTTTGAGAAGACATATGGTAGGGCAGGTTGTGGCAACTTTCGCGGGGGATGATAGAGAAGCACTTGGTGCATATCGAACGGAATGTATTGATATTGATAAAGAGATATATGAACAATATTTGGAAGGGGCTTATGTAAAAACCATCTGTCAGGCACGCAATCGGAATCAGTTGATGAAAGCGATAGATTTAGCGGAGGAACTTGGATTGGTGAACGGAGAAGATTTCGGTGTCATCAATGACAAGTGTTTGACAGAGCTTGTGCCGGAGAATGAAGACGGAACGACAACCGTCGGGATTTGGTTTCGACCGCTACCGGATGACGAGGCTCACAAGATCAGCAAGAAGTATCATTTGTATGTATGATTATGAAAATGCATACTGAGGAAGTGGATAAGTATATGGCATTTTATGTGGAAAAAGAAAATGAATGGTATGTTGCGACCGATTTAGAAACAAAGGTAGCTTCCCGAGGGAAAACAGCTGCGGAAGCGAGCAGTAATTTGGAAGAAGCGTTGGAATTGTTAGATGAGGAGAGTTTTTAATGATACAAGAAGCAAAGTTATGTGAAAAGTTAGATGTGGAGATTGATTATGATGAGATGGTTAAGTATGCCAAGTCCAGTGAAAAAACTGTAGACGAACTCAGTTGGGAAGAGAAACGTAGCTTTATTCTTAATATGGAAAGTGTCAAAAAAACCTGGGATGAAATTTTGGAGGAGGAATTCATGCCGAACGAAGGATTCAAACAAGGCTATGTAGAGTACTTTTTGAAGCGTTGGGTGAAGAACTACATAATAGGTATGAGAAAAGGTATATTTGAGGTGTACGGAGAATTTGGTTTTGAGTTAGGAGTACCAATAGAAGGTTTTATTGACAGTCTGGTTGAGAAGCATGGAATGTCGGAAGTGCAAGCGAAGGAAATGTATGCGGAGTATAGAAAAGAGTGGGAGAAAGAACCAAAGACATTTGTAGAGAAAATGGCGCAGGAGTGCGAAGTTCCTCTTGTTGTGCCTTCTGTTCACAAGTCGGATAAGAAAGTATATTTGATGGCATGGAGCGTGGAAAATATGCAATATGTAGCGCTTGAAACTGAGTATGGGAAAACGGCCTTGTATTTGCTCAATTTTTTAAAATTAAAAACGACAGACCTGCATGTGAGATTATTCCTACAGGAGGATCTGGATGTAAAAGGTAAGCCATATGAGTTGGTTACAGAGAAAGAGTTTATTGAAAGAGTACTTGATTTTGGGGAATATAATAAGAGGATATTTAAACGCAGATGAGAAAAGAACAGGGTAAAAAAAGACAAATCAAACGGTGAAGCAAGCTTGGGATTTTGCACTTGCGCTTAATAAGATGGCAGGATTGACACCAAGCGAAGATTTTCTTGAAATTATTGAAATGGAAAAGAGAGGGGAAATACAAAGAGAAGATGTAAAGAAGTTTTTGGAGCAAAAATATAGGGTAACGATGAAGGGTTAGTTGTTTTGATTTGAAGAAGCGCGCGCAAAGATTGAGGAGACAAAGTCAAGGACAAGGAGAGAGGAATAGCATGTGGATATGGGCGCCTGGGCACAGACTGATTTTTATCACAAAAAAAGAACATGAAGAATTCGTGAACGCGAAGCCGTCGGATAGAGAGGAACTGAAGCGAGAAAGTCAAGAGTTTATAGAATATATAAAGATGATACAGCAAAGTAAGGGGGAAAGCTAAATGCTAACAGTGGCGGAGGCAAGAAAAATAGGAATAAAAGCTTGTATTGAAAAACTTGGATATGATTTTTGCAAAAAACATGCTGATAACTCTACAACTGCATATGGAGAAGATGATGGTTTTGTATTTTGTTATGTTGGTGTAGATGATTCTCCTGCTCCTGATTATAGCATTAAAGATTATGTTTGGGCATTGACGGAAGAAAATAAATTTCCATACTCGGCAAGTTGTAATGTTAGCATGGAGGATGGAAAAGTTATGTTTTTGGAATGTGAGCTACCAAATTTGAAGGAGGAAGAAAGTATGGAATATGATAAAAATAATATGATAGGATTTGGTTTTGGAGATGAAGAGGGAAATTATTATAACCTTTATCTTGGCGGAAGTACGGTGCCGTATGAGCGCCTTGACCCGGAAACTTTGCATATGACAGAACTATTCTATTTTGATGAGGAGGAAATGGCAGCTGCATATCTTTATGAAACTCAAAAACATCACCCGGGATTTCGTGAGATTCTGGATACATTTTCGGTAGTTCCTCTTCCGCAGTCGTTTGTGGAAAGTGGATTGTTTGATCCGATTTTAAAATTTGATTGGTGATAAAAATGAGGAACAAAGACGAGGATTTTGTAGATTTAAAAGATTGTCGGCGCAAAAAGGTCGGATATTTCAATGATATAAAATTTGTGGAAGATAATTTTGATTTTGATGAAGATAACGATTTAATAGCAGCAATGTTTGGAGTAAAAGAAGTGAACGACGAATAAAGGAAAGGTAAAACAAGTTTATGTATAAATATTGCAGAGAAGTTATGTGGTCTGCTGAAGATGATGCATTTATTGCAACGGTGGCAGAATTGCCGGGATGTCAAGCAGATGGAGAAACTGTAATTGAAGCAATGAATAATCTTGAAATCGCTATCGAGGAATGGATAGAAACTGCCAATGAAATGGGGCGCGCTATTTCCGATCCTTTATGCCATGAACAAGTAGATTGTACGTGGGTGGTGGAAGATGAAAAGATCCCACACTATGATCGTGTCAGTAGAACATGGAAGGTTGTTACAGAATGGGGAAAAGAAGAAGGGGATGTGATTTACATTGCGAGCGAGTTTGTCAGAGGTGGATTGTATTATCCGTTTCATAGTGAGCCGCCATCAAAAGAACAGCATAGCAATCATGCACATGATTTTCCTTCTGTAGTTAGTTACTTGCTGAAAAGACCGGATTACTTTTCTGTTGCAGGATATGAAGAATATTATAGTCAGCAGGAATTGGAATTGTTAAACAAATTAAAAACAAAGTTGAAAGTTTCGGGTGATTTTGTACTTAGATAAAAGAAGGGAAGATGAAGCATTGTGGGATTGAAAAAAGATCTTTCAAAATTGACAGACGAGGAAATAACAGAGGTTTTTCAAGATGCTGTGAAGGCGGCTGTTGAAAAAAGTAAAAAAGCAGGGAATCCTGTATGTGGGTATGATACCGAACGGCGGAAGTCATATATCTTGTATCCGGACGGAAGAAAGGAATATGCAGGTTATGAGTAAATTTTTTGAAGATACAATGACAGGGCTGCTACAGGCTATCAGTATTGAAAAAGGCAATCCTTTTAAGCCACTCAGTAAAGAAGAAATATACGATGAGCTTGTCTAGTCAAGAGAATGTTTTGAATGCGGCGAATACAAAGAGTTTGATGTCGTGATAGATGAAATTCGTGAGAAATATGGGTTATAAATTGAGATGTATTATTTAAGAAGCTTAAAAGATAATAGCAATTGAAAAAGAGACTATGCTTGGGTATTTTTGTACCGAAGAAGAATGTCAGAAAGAGAAGCAGGTATTGTGTATGGCGATGGTAAATTTTAAACTGACAGACGCAGAACTAACTGAAGAAAAGTTAATAGAGCTTGAAGAAGCAGAGAAAAAGAAAATTGTTTTTGATGATGATTGTCCTGAAATGACACCGGAAATGAGAAGGGCCTTTTTGTGCGCAGCGCGTCAACGCAATAGGTATCGGGCAATAATGGATTCTAAAATTAAATTTGCAGTACAAGAAGAACGTCGAACCATGATAAAAAATTTGATTATTCTTAATTTGAGTAAAGAAATTGTTTTAAAAGCAGGATATAGCGAAACGGAATATGAGGAAGCGGTAAAAGAACTTACTATGACTTCATGATGAAAGAGATAGAAATGATAAGAGAATGTAGAATGAGTGATGAACTCTATCCACCAAAATTAAAAAAATTATCAGGAGCTCCTGAGATGTTGTATTACAAGGGAGATATTGAGTTGCTTACAGATAATGTAGTGGCTGTAATCGGAAAAAGAGAGAGGTCTGAGAAATATAAGCAGATAGCATATCAGATCGGCGCATACTTGGCGGATAAAGGTTATGTAGTGCTGAATGGTTTGGCGTGCGGTTGTGATACAGATGCTATCCGGGGAGCGCTGTCAAAGAACGGAAAGGTCGTGGCTGTTATGCCTTGCGGACTTGATCAGGTTTACCCGAATGCAAATAAAAAACTGGCAGATCAAATTCTTGAAAAAGGAGGATGTATTCTCAGTGAGTATCCACCAGGGCTATGTCCGGAAAAGTATCGTTTTGTACAGCGTGACCGAATACAAGCAGCCTTGTCGGATCGTATTGTGGTAGTTGAATCTGAGAAAAATGGCGGAACTATGCACACTGTGAACTATGCTGTAAAGTATCATAGACCGATTGCATGTGTTATGGAAGAAGAGAAGAGTGCTTCTCCGGCCGGAAACACTTATTTGGTAAAAGAGAATATTGCTGCTTCTATTACCGGCATAGAAAGTTTGGAAGCATTTTTGCAGCAACGAAGAATCGAATATGAACAAATCAATTTGTTTGATATATGTGAAGAGACATAGTTATGGAGAGAAAATTCGGAATTTCCGAATTTTCTTTTAAAAGAGGTGTATTAAATTTAACGTGTAAGAAAATAGTATTAAAAGTGGTTGGGTTTGAGTAAAAGATAATACATAATACCAATCCCAAAACTGACGAACGTTAGAAATGGGATAATACGGAGGTCTTAATATGGCAACAAGAGAAGAAAATATTGTAAGGTTTGAAAGTTTGATGGCAAAAATCTCAAGAGATGGAATAAATGAGTTGATGGATTATATCAGAAACAAGACTGATTTCTATACGGCGCCGGCATCTACACAATATCATTTAAGTTGTGAAGGTGGATTGTTGCAGCATAGTTTGAATGTTTATGATTGTCTGATGGCAAAAAAGAATAGTCCGATTTGGAAAAAGATTATTGAGGAAATACCGGAAGAGAGTTTAATCGTTATGTCATTGTTACATGATTTGTGTAAAGTTAACTTTTATGTGCAGGGAACTAAAAATCAAAAGACTTATGATCCGGAAAAAGTGCGTGCAGCAGAACCGTGGCAGGTAAAAAAAGATGGATTGGGTGAGTTTGTTTGGGAAACTGTTTTGAGATATGAAGTTAATGATATGATGCCTCTGGGTCATGGGGAAAAGAGTGTGATGCTCATAAATTGTTTTATGAAACTGAAAAGCCATGAAATTTTTGCAATAAGGTGGCATATGGGATTTTCAGAGGAAAAGTCAAATTATAACGCGTTAGGTGAAGCAATGGAAAAAATGCCGATTGTACTTGCTTTATACGAAGCGGATCTTGAGGCGTCAAAAATACTAGAAGATGTTGCAGGGAATCGGGTATGGTAGTTTGTTTGAAGAAATGGGAGGACGTTTTATGAAAATAGGGAAAGTATTTGGTTATGCAAGAATAAGCCGGCCGAAACAGTCTATAGAACGACAAATTAGGAACATGAAAGCCTATAATCCGTCTGTCATCATCCTTCAAGAAGCATATTCGGGGACCAAGATGAATCGACCGGTCTGGAACAAACTATATGCAAAAGTGGAATCGGGAGACACGATTGTTTTCGATTCGGTATCGAGAATGAGTCGAACAGCAGATGAGGGAGTAGATTTATATTTCGAGCTTTTTGAAAAAGGGGTAAGACTTGTTTTTTTGAAAGAACGTTATATTGATACGGAAGTGTATGCTGAAAATATGAAGGATAAAATTGAATTGCAAGGTACGGATGAAGATGAAATATTTATAGGTTTGAATAATTATTTTAGGAAACTTGCAGAGAGACAGATTAGAATTGCGTTTGAACAGGCAGAAAAAGAGGTTCAGGATCTTCATCAAAGAACGAGAGAAGGAATTGAGACAGCAAGGCTTAACGGAAAGCAGATAGGACAAAAGAAAGGAAGTCGTCTGTTGGTTAAGAAAAAAGCTCCGGCCCAGGAAAAGATAGTGAAGTACAGTAAAGATTTTTCGGGAACGCTGGCGGATGCTGAGTGCATGAAGCTTATTGGGTTGAGCAGGAATACTTATTACAAATACAAGAGGGAACTCAAGGAAGGTGTTGGGAGAGAGAGTTGCTATGGATGATGCCAAACAAAAAATAGTAGAAGACTATTTGAATAGCCACGATGTTTATAATCCACAACCGTTAGGATACGACCTTTCTAAGGTTATGCTTTTGAAAAAACAATATGGTTGTTCTTTAGATAAAATTCCTGCAGATGCTATTGATGATTGTAAGATATATAATATTGTGGTCGGGAACGTACATCGACCTAAATAAAAGGTACGGAGAAGACATATTTTTCGCCTCTCAGCTGGCGGGTGATAAATGGCTGGGGTACTAATATTTTATAAAAAACGAGAACAGTACTTAAAAAGCAAATATGATTGAATTATGAATGAAACATAATCCAAACTTGAAGCATTAACGGAACATTTAGGTGTTGTAGAAACGCTTAAGTTATTAAGACAATTTGATAATGGTGGTTCTGGAGATTATACAAAAGAAAAGTATAATAAAGCGGATAAAAAAATAACTTCCGTTGATAAAATAATGGAAATGTTTCAATGATGAGAGGAATGTGTAATGAAGGAAGGAGAATGTTATCTTATTGTTCAGGTGCCAGTGGATAATATCGAAAACTACAATGAACGGGATTTAGAAATTTTTTACGATGATAGAGTCCGTAAAGTATGGCATAAACAGGAGGAAGAATGGTATTTTTCCGTTGTGGATGTGTGTCGGGTATTGACAGATAGTTCCGACGGGAGAAAGTATTGGAACAAACTCAAACAACGCTTATCAGAAGAAGGAAATGAAACGGTGACAAATTGTCACCAGTTGAAAATGAAGGCCGCTGATGGCAAAATGCGTAAAACTGACTGCGCTAACGCAGAGCAGTTGCTCCGTATCATCCAGTCGATTCCATCGAAAAAGGCAGAACCTATTAAACAGTGGCTAGCTTTAGTCGGGAAGGAACGTTTGGACGAGATTGCGGATCCGGAACTTGCATTTGAACGCATGGTTAGAACATACCGGGCAAAAGGTTATTCGGAGAAATGGATTGAAC
This sequence comes from Lachnospiraceae bacterium, assembly GCA_045535935.1. Taxonomy (GTDB): domain Bacteria; phylum Bacillota; class Clostridia; order Lachnospirales; family Lachnospiraceae; genus SVFI01. Next base: position 24,214 of record JAZSMO010000022.1, read on the forward strand.
AACGCTTGCACGCTATCGATGTCCGAAAACTTTTGACCGATGAATGGAAACGGGCCGGTATTGAAGACAGTCGTCAATGTGCTGCTCTTACAAATATTATGACACAGGCATGGTCCGGAAAGTCTGTGAAAGAATACAAAGAATATAAGGGACTCCGTAAAGAGAATCTTCGTGATAACATGACAAACATCGAATTTGCACTTAATCAGCTGGCAGAAGTTTCTGCTACGGCTATTTCTCAAGCAGAAAACCCGAAAGGTTACGCGGAAACGAAAGGGATCGTTTTAGAAGGTGGTGCCATTGCCGGCAATGCCCGCCGCGAACTCGAAGCGCACATCGGCCAGAGCGTTATTTCGCCGCTTAATATACAGGAAACTGTTTTGCTGGAAAAAACAGAAGAAGCGGAATGAACACCGAAAAAGTGAATAGAGAGATAGAGGTAGATACTACTTGGAGTGTGGTATCTACTTTTTTCTTGTGTTTTTTAGTGAAGATACTGTTTCTGAAATATATGCAGGAAAAATTCACAATCGAGATTGGCGAATGTGTCAATAGTACAGTTATACCTGGTGTGATAAGATAAATTTGCAAGGAGGAAATGGTATGAAAAGTGATAAAATGACAAAGGCATTGGCACTAGTGGTTTTGGTTGTCTCCGTTGCAGAACTTGTTCTGCATATTGCTGATTTAACGGGAGAGATCGAGGGATAGTGTTTTTGCAAACATAACGGAAATGTAAAAGCAGATGTAGGATTTTATCCTATGTCTGCTTTTGAACTATATATCTGTTAATTAAATTCGTATTTCTTATCCGCTGCGTAATAAACAAATATTTTGAAAAAGTAAAAAGTATTTTTTCTTAAAATATTCATGTATGCAACGCAGCAAAATTTTGAAGTGGTTTTTAGGGATATTGTCATCGCTTTTCTTATGCTTTGAAAGCTTCATAAATACTGGGGTTAAGCTGCTTTTCTGCTGAATATTGGTGCATCAATGGTGCAACAGTAAAAAAGTGCTAGAATAGGGCCGAAAAGCATTATTTGGTGCAACAGGTGGTGCAACGGAAACCATGCTATTTGGTGCAACAGGTGGTGCAACAAAATCTATGCATTTTGCATAATATAGTTTGTTTCAATTGCCTATTTAGAGCGATTGAAAAATAGTGTAATATGAATTATAAGCAGATTACTACGTTTTGGACGTTTGCTGGGGGCGGAAACGCATCTGTCAGCTCTAATCTGCTTTCTTTGTTTTGGAGGAATTTTACCATGTTTATAGATAGATATAAATATTAGGGGATGATTGATATCGTGAATCATGCAGAGTATATGGTGAACTTCATAGTGGCTAATTCTCGCTTAGAAGATATGTATCACACCAATGAAGAAATTATGCGTATAAGAGACGTTGTGATCGGAAAAAACAGTACGCAGGCTATTGATGAAATCATATTCTTACATATGAAAAAATATGGCAGACATTTGGTGGAGGAGAGCGATGAATATCCTTTTTTGCAAGGATAATGGAAATGCAAACGCAGATGTAGGGCTTTATCCGACATCTGCGTTTGAGTTACATGACTGCACTTAAGTAAAAGCATACAAAAACAATAAAATTTCTAATCTGACATAGCAAGTATTTTACAAAAGATGAGAAATATTTTTTTGCAAAAATATCTAATGTGAATAATCGAAAGAAAAAAGTGGTTTTTTTATATATTGTCAGCGGTATTTGTCAACTTTGAAACCCGTATAAATAGGGCGTTTGAGAGGATTTAAAAAAATACTGGTGTAACAAATGTGTAACAATAAAAATAAAGCAAAAAAAGGAAAAAATACCGTTTGGTGTAACAGCGGTGTAACAAAAAAATACCGTTTGGTGTAACAAAAAAGGGGTGTTTGTGTAACAGATGATGCAGCATAATTAAGAGCTATGTTTAAACTAATTTGTAGCAAGTCAGACGTTTGCTGGGGACGAAAACGCATCTGTCAGTTTTAATGTGCTTTCTGTGTTTGTTTGAAAGAAATACACTTGGTGACTTTCTCCGTTTTTATAGATATAATAAATAGGGGAAATAGACCTAAAGGCTATTATTGTATATATTTGTTAAATGCGATAAAATAAACAAGTACACTAGTAGATAAACATATCCAAATGAAAGGATAGAGGAAGACAAAAATGAAGAATAATTATGAGTTATATCCTATAACCGGAATTGAAAATTACGGTATTTTTGTTAAAACGAAAGAAAATCAACCGGCATTATGTCATAAGTCAAAACTACAAAACGTACCCCAAAATTATCGGTCGTTAGAATATATTTGGGCAAAAGAAATAGAAAGTGAAAAGAGTGGAAAAAGAGCTTTTATGGAGGCACCGAAGGTAGGAAATAATGACTTGTTTGACGAGTATATTTCTATGCATTCCGAAGGAGATATTATCACAGGGCAATTTGCTTATGCGGATGAACGGAGTGGGACTTTTATAACCATATATCCGGGGATTACGGCTTTGCTTCATAAAACCGAATATGATGACAGAAAATATAATGAAGAAAAAATACGTGAAAGCAAAATTATTACTGTTCAAATAGGAAAAATTGATAGGGTAAATAGATGCATTTCCTTACTTCCGCCAAATAAAAAAAACAAATATAAGGCGACAGGAATACGAGGAATCCCGGTGGGGGCGTTTATTAAAAATGTGGAAGTAAGTGACAAGTTCTGTGAGTTATATAGAGAATGTGTGGATGATTATCTTATTACCAAGGAAAAAATCAAGCAGATACTTGAAGAAGCCTATGCTGATGCAGTCAGTAAAGACGAGGTGATTGCATATCCTACTAAATTTACATTTCCGCTACAAACAAAATCAAAATACGGTAGTGTTATTACCATTGGCGGAAGAAGAAATCAATACAAAGAAGGGAAAAATTGGTTTGTGAATTTTGCGGGATCTGCGGCAGAATATATTGCAAGCGCAATGGATTTGTTTGCTTATATTGATGATTGGCAGAAGTTGTTGAAAAGTTTAAGCGAAGTGATTCTGGAAGGAGAAACGTGGAGTTACAATTTGGAGGAGAAAGGTGATAGAGAAAAAGATAATTATTTTATTTTAAAACAATACTTAAATTATACATTTTATAATGCGAGGAATCAGGGACTTTTATTAATAACGCCGGAAAATGATTTCGCGGCATTTAATACAGGGTTGGTAGATGCAATATATGAATCGATATATATATGTTTTGTTCCATCTGATGAAGGGATGATAAAGAAATGGCGGTATGCAGGTTTCTGCACATGTGGAACAGGGTCTTTGGGAAAAATGATTAATGCAAAATTTGCTGAGGCACCAAAAAGAGTAAAATATTTCAACAGCATGAGTGATATGGTTTATGATACAGAGAAAAAACTCAACTGGGATAAAGAGCATATTTTACTTGATAACCTAAGTAGACTTCCAGTGACTTTTATAGAAGAACAATGTGATGGTACCGATTTAAGAAACATTGGCGAAATTATAGAGAAAGTTAAGAATAATGAGGACAGAAATAATAATTTTGATGCAATAAAGAAATACATAGAAGAAAATCCGAGGTTACAGAGACGACTCTTAAATCGATTGGATGATGCAGTAGAACTGGCAATAAAAAGGTGCGAATGGAATTACAAAACAGCAATTCCAGTGTATTACCATGTTACAAATGGTATCAGTTTGCTTTTACCATTGTGTCTTACAGAGGATGAGTATACTGCAGATGTAGCGTTAGTTGTTGTGAAACAGGAATCTGGTAACTATCAGGGACAGACGATATTAACGCTTCAAATGGCATATCTTAGCGCGCGGACCGTTTGCCGTCCGAATAGTGAATGGCTGAAAGTGGGCGAATAGTCATATGGTGATTTATAAGTGGGTTTTAGTGACCGAATCTAATCAAGCGTGTTCTCAAAAGAGAACATAGAGAAAAAATATTCTCAAAAGTGAACAAAAAGTATTGCAAAACGTAAGATGGTATGTTAGTCTATAGTTAAGAAGTACAGCATACCATCTTTTTTAGTTGAAAAATAGGAAGGAAATGTAGATGAATGAAAATGAATTAAAGAAAAAAGAAGAAAAGAAAGCGAGAGCGGTTAGATTAGCTGCGTGTGTCAAAGCTTTAAAGGGTAATCGCTCCATGCGACAGATGAGTTTGGATTCTGGAGTGGCGACATCCTATATTAGCGGAATTATAAAAGGTGAAAAAATACCTGGACTTGAAGTTATGAAGAAATTAACGCATCCTTCAGCCAATCCACAGAATGGTATAAGGATTGAAGATTTGTTGGATGCAGTTGGCTTAATCGACGAAAATATTCCAAAAAGCGAAAGTATACCACTTCGAAAAAGCGATAAAGAAGTCGGAGAACTGGAGGAGTTTTTTGAAACTTTAAAAGGTTGGGCAGAGGAAGATGCTCGCCCCTATGAACAAATAAGAATTGCAATTTGTGGGAAATTACTTGGTAAAGGAGTTTTGCTCCAACAAAAAGAGTGGAGTGCACCTGAAATAATATATGAACCGTCTATGTTTCAACAACCGCAAAAAGCTTTTATGTTGCAGATTCATAATGAAGAAGCGGTAAAAGAGTGGCGTTTCTATTTGTTTCCAACGTTGAATTCTCAGTATGATCTGTCGTTTTTAAAAGATTTTTTCACACAAAAAATTTTGCCAAATCTTCTGTTTTTGGAACCTGACAGATTGAGATGCGTGACTTTGTTGGTGACAAATGAACTACAATATGAAAAATTAAGTAGATACCAAAATAAAATATCTTATAAAGGTAATATATCTGTGGTTCAAATGAATTTTGAGACGCAGCAGTTTGAAAGAGAGATTTTTCTTTCGCTTTATGACGAAAATATTGCGAAGGGAAAACTGTCTTTGATAGAAAAATAGTAAAAGGACAGTAATAAAATATAAAAGGGGCCAAGCATCTGCTTGACCCGGATGATCGGTACTGCAATACCGAATAGAGATAGAATTGCGACTACTAATCTCTTTCTCTATCTTAACATGATAATTTGTGTTAAGTCAAATTCCAATTCGGGTAATCCCCCCTTTTTAAAAATAAAACAACAAATAGCAAAGAGAAAGTATAGAGATAACTCTATGCGTACTTTTTGTACCCTAAAAAGGAGGAAAATCATATGAAATCAAATGAAATCAGATTAAGTGAAGAACAGAAGAAAGTGTATGAAAGTGCTATGCGGGGAGGGAATATTGTCCTTCTGGGCGGTGCCGGAAGCGGAAAAAGCACAGTAATGCAAAAGATAGTGAAAGATTTTGAAAAGATGGGAAAAACAGTCGGTATTTGCGCACCGACCGGTGTTGCAGCACAAAATGTTGAAGGACAAACGATACACAGTTTGTTTGCTTTGGGAATCGGTGTTCAAAATAATACATGGCGGTTATACCGGAGAGTAGTAGATAAAATCCCTAATTTTGATGTGCTTATTATAGATGAGATTAGTATGTGTCGAAATGATGTCTTTGAAGTAGTAGTTCGTTTGCTGGAGGCGAAAGAAATAATTCCGCAGATGATTGTGGTGGGCGATTTTTGGCAAAACATTCCTTTTGTTAAAATTGATGACATGCAGCCTTTTATGATGCAATGGGGAAAGGCAGAAGAAGTTAAATTTGCATTTACGACATCGGCATGGAAACGTATGGGATTTGAAGTGCATTTTTTAAAGGAAAGTCAAAGACAGAAAAACGATGTGGAATTTGCAAAAGCTTTGAATGGGGTGGCACAGGGAGATTTTGCGGCTGCTAAATGGATTGAAGACAATTCCAGTAAGGTGCCATTTGAAAAAGGAATATATTTATATGATAAAAGAGACAAGGTTAATGAAAGAAATAAAGTGGAATTAGAAAAATTACCAGGAGATACATTTGTGTTTCGTGCGCAATACATAGGACGGAAACGTGAATTACCTGTTCCGGAAGAAATTAAACTAAAGGTTGGTGCACGTGCTATGTGTCGTGTCAACTTCCATGAAATAGGAGTTATGAACGGGTCCATTGGCAAAATTGTTGCTATAGATGCGGAGAAAAAATTGGTGATTTTAGAGATGGAAGATGGAAGAAAGGTTCCGATTGGTGAATATGAATTTAAAGAACCGGTGTATGATTCAAAAACAGGCAAAAACATCGATACTAAAGTCATTGCAAGACAAATTCCGTTGGTACCCGCATATGCGCTTACGATTGACAAGGCGCAGTCGCTTACACTTGGAAATGTGAATGTCGATCCGGAATGTTTTCGGGAGGGGCAATTGTATACCGCGTTATCGCGTGTGCGAAATGTGAAAGATTTATACCTTGTGAGGGGAATTATGAGAAAAGATTTAAAAGTGAACGAGGTTGTACGCGCGTTTTACAAAGAAAATTGCGGTGTGAAGTATCACAGACAATATTAGGAATGTAGTTAGTTGGGAAACAGAGAAAGGGCTATTTATGAATGTTTCAAAGCACGCGAATGAGCGATTAAAAGAACGTTGTGGTTTTAATAAAAAAAGTAGAAAACGAATTGCCGAAAAAGCCTTTGATGATGGCATCACCCACAGTCAAACAACGGGGAGATTAAACAAATGGATCACCAGTTTGTATTTCAGAAATAAGAGGGCAAATAATATTAGAATCTATGGTGATAAGGCATACATATTTGCTGGGAAAACATTGGTAACTGTTATTCAAGTTCCTGCGAATCTGATGAAAGACTTGGAAAAAATGATTAAGTGATAAAAGTATTAAAACGTGTATATGAACAGAAAGAGGTGATTGTATGCGATTGTCTACATTACATGATTATACAAGGCAAAAAGTGATGGTGGAAATGCAAAATATTCGCAGGGATTTCCCGGGGTGTGACGGACTTCTCTTGTCGCAAGAGGAATTTGGAGCACTGTGCTATATCTTGCGGTTAAATGAAGCAGCGCATGATAAAGTATTAAGCGAGGTTTTTGAAATAGGGAATGCTATGAATTGGGAGAGAAAGTGGGAAGAGTGCTTGAAGATAGATAGCGTTTTCTATTCAGTAAAAGAAGAAGTGATTACACTTTATGAGGAAAATAGATTACCGATTTATATTGTGCCGATTGATGCTGCGTATTGTGATTTTTTGGGAGCATTTATCGGAGTGATTGTGTCAGTTATGGAACTATTAATTGGAAATCAGGAAGATAAGAGGTAGAAAATATGAGATTATGTAGTTTATACGGGCCGGTCCGCTCTCTTGCCCTTGCATTGATGAATGATACCACAAATGATATTTCCTATCCGGGAAAGAAAGCTGTACTGCTGTCCGAAATAGAATATGATACTTTAAAAGAGGTGCTCTTGCTTGCAAAAAAGACCAGTACCAGTTTTTGTGACGGAACCTATGAGGTTTTATATCAGGATGATAAAGATGATGTATATCAAGAACAGTTTGTGACGGAAATTTTATATCAGGATATTCTTCGCCCGATGGTCTTTGATTTGGGACAAGGGCAGAAAGGGTATGTTGTTATGATAGACAAGCAGTATGCTTACATCTTTTCGCTACTTGTGCAGATGTATGGGCATTTCATCGGACGCATTACTTCTGAGGGGCAACGGGAGGTGATGTGGCATGAATAATTCCATAGAAAAAACAGTTTTATATGATACCTATCTGACCGATGTATCGGCGTTTGGCAGTACACTTATATTGAAAGAAGAAGGAAAAAAAGAATTCTTTTCACGCTCTTACCAAAAAGGAGAACTGGGTTATGAGAAAAGCAGTTTTCCTTGTGACTGTATTTATTTTGGAAGCGGTAATATTCAGATTACAACTGTGTATGGTACCGAAGAAGAGGTACGTCCGTTTTTGGTGAAATTATATGAACGGCAACGCCGGCGCCGATTACCGCTTATGATGCGTAAATTTATTCAATATTTATATATTCTCTCGTCATTGGGAATTGGTTTTTTGACTTTTATATGCCTGTGTCAATGGCGCATGAATAAATTTTTGTTAGGGTTTTTGATTTTGTTTCTTTTGCGCATCTTATATTCCGGTGCAAGAAATTTAATAAAATAAATCTTTTGGAGGACTAAGTATGATGTTTTACAAAAAAGAGAAAAGCAAGAAGAAGCTATTGGAAGAAAAAGAAGTAAATGATAGAAGTGGAGAAGTTTCAGTTGTAGATAAGGTTGTTTTTTTTACGCTGTTAATACTGCTTATTCTTTCGCCTTTTATTAATCGTCTCAGATATGCCGAACTTCCGGCGCTAGACTCTGAAGGTGCTATAAGAGAGTGTAATAAGAGTGAATTGCTGTATGAGGGTAAGATTTATGAACTTGACAGCAACTATGAACTGTATCCGATACGTATTGCAGCGTACGGCTCCCGCCAAGGCTGCTTTATATTGAATGGCCCATATATTTTTGAACGCGCTAAGGAAGAAGGTATTTATGCAAAATGTTGGGACGCAGATGGAAGTGAGAGCATAGAGGTTGCAGGACTTGATGGAGAGGTTTATCTGCATCCGGCTGATGGTTATTACTATCGTTCCCGTATTATTAAAAGCAAGTCAAACTATTTTTTTGACGGGGTGGAACAAATAAAGAACGGCACCTTGGATGAATGGATCGCAGAAATACTTCGCAATTATGAATAAGAAGAAAGGGGAACGACAATGGAAAAATTTAACTACTACATGGACAGTGAAGCTGTAGTACACGACAAAACGTGCGGCTGTTCAAAAAATGAAGGATTGACAGGAATTACAAAAATTACATATTCTCATACGCTTCATAAAAGATGTCGGGCATTTATTTATATTCGGATGATGGCAGGAAGTAAGAATACAGAAAAATATTTCCACTGGTTCAAGCAATATAGCATAGATTCCAAAGACCTGCGTTCTCTCGCACTTGACAGCAATGCTACCTGTTACTTGCGAGGAAACAGATTATTCATTGATACAAAAAACGACCGCTGGATTATTGAAACAAACACATGCGAAGATTCTCAGAAAGCAAGATTATACCATTGCAATTACAAACGAGACGGAGAAGTTAAAACATTTAATTCCTCTGCGTATCACGAGCAGTTTTCATATGATAAGCACATATCGGCGCTTATGCATGATATCGCAACACACTGCGTAAATGTAAAGTGATTAAATTAGACGGGCGATTTGCAGTCCAAAGACGAAAACGGAAGTATCTGTTAAATATTGGTAATATTTAAGAGGTACCATATAGATTCTGAAAGAGAATGCAAGAAAAATGTTTGTGTATGTTTTGGAGTTGTTTTTTGACCAGTTATAACTTGAAGATATTGCCATTTTGACCTTGAATCAGAGAATTTTAATCAAATTGAAAAAATTTTAAAAAAAATATAAAAAAGGGGTTGAAATTAACATGTAAAATTCTAATAATAGAGATTAAACCTGCAGGAAGAACCCATAAACAGAAGGGTTTGGCCAATTTGGCCAGACGCGAAAATTCAATTGGTTTACAAAAAAGGAGATGGCAGAATGTATTCAAGTGTGACAGATTTCAGGCAGCTGACAGGGTTGAGCAAGGCTATGGTTTATGATCTGGTGATTACAAAGGGATTTCCGGCAATCCGAAAAGGAAATAAATACATGATTCATACTGAAAGAGCATTGAAATGGTTAAAAGATAAAGAAGGGAAAACCATATGAAAAGAGCGCGAGCCGGCACCGGTACTATAGAGCGGCTTGCAAGCGGAAAGTTTCGATATCGGATGTATATTCCGGGGACTCGGAAACGTGCCAGTGGAACGGGAGTAACTCAAAAAGAAGCAATTCAAAATGCAGAACGAAAAGTTGATCAAATATTGAAAAGACAGAAGTTTGAATGCGAGCTTACATTGGTTGAATATGCGTCTCAATATGTTAGAAAGCAATATAATGCTAAACGAATAAAAGCTTCGTCGCTGTCGCGTGATATTTGTACTATCAAAAATCAAATACAAGATACCGAGTTCGGAAATATGCCAATGGTGGATATAGGTTCGAAGCACATCAAGCAGTTTTTTGGCGAACTGCTGGAAACGGATTTGTCCGCGTCGACAATTGAAAAGGTGTGTCATATTATATCAAAGACCTTGAGATCGGCATATGAAGAGGACTTAATACCGGGCAATCCGTTTGATAAAACGAAAAGTTGGATTGCGGCGGAACTCCGTCGCAGGAACAAAAAAGAAAAGGCTACAAAGGAAAGACAGATATTGGTTTTTTCGGACGATGAGATTGCAAAAATAAAAAAGGTAATATCGGAAGGAGAATATGTTGCGTCGGATGCAGTGGGGTTTCTGTTAGAAACGGGAATTCGAATATCTGAACTGATTGGTTTGAAATGGAAAGACTATTTGGAAGAAGAAGGAAAGCAATACCTTCATATTAGAAGTGCTGAAACACAAATAACAAAGTACGATGAAGAAAATAATCCTGTTGGAACTGTAATGATACATACAAACACAAAGGAAGATGTATTACGAATTATTCCGTTGCGTAAAGAAGCGGTGAGTATACTGAAACGTAAAGAAGGTAAAGGCGATCCGGAATCATACATTTTTGTGAATTCAAAGAATAAGAGATTTACAACTTCGTGTTTAGAGGCCAACATCGCTAGAGTCTACAGGCGGGCTGGGTTGGATGAGTATGGATATAGTGCGCATATATTTCGGAGAACTTTTGTGACGAATCGGCATAAAGAAGGTTATTCGGTGGAAGATATAGCGGCGTACATAGGAGATGATGCGGATACGGTACGTAAGCACTATTTATCAACCGGAGAGATGACGGACATTAATGGAAAAAGAGTAGAGGTGGTTCGGGTGCCGGCAACTTTTTTAGAATGAAAAATGATTTAAAATATGATATTATAAATAGGACATAAATTGGGACAATTTTATTGAACAATGCGTATGGGATTAAGATTACGAGAGGTAGATGCCGTTTTTTGGTAGGACTCTGACTCCGTCATTTCAAGGTTCGAATCCTTGTAGCCCAGCTGATAAGCGTGTATTCTTACGGATACACGCTTTTTTTGCGCTTGCTTTTTCGGCCGTGGGTATATAGAAAAAATAAATACTACACAGTAGAATGAAAACTGTGCTATAATTGTAGCGGCTTATAAGAAACAAAAGTGGGAATTTGTAACAAAAAGGAGGAATTTATGAAAAAGAGTGTTAAGAGAGCCTTATCATTTTTCATGGCAGTGGCAGTTATGCTTTCATGTATAACCATTACGCCTGTCAGTGTTTCGGCGAGTGAGTATGAAATCGGTGAGACAGTCGTTTCTGGTAACTGTGGTGCAGTGGGTAACGAAACGAGCGTGACATGGGAACTGACGAAAAATGGTACAACGGTTGTAGACGAGGTGGAAAAAGATACCTATACGATTACCATAAAGGGTAATGGGGCTATGGCGGATTACGCATCGAAAGCTGAACAACCTTGGGCAGAAAAACGTGAAGATATTACAAAAACAGTAATCGGCTATGGGGTTACCCGAATAGGTGAATATGCTTTTTTAAATCTTGAGAATGTAGAAGAGGTGATTTTCGAACGAAATGAAAATGGCGAAAGTAGTGTTGAATCTATTGAATTATATTCATTTGGAAAAAATATGTCACTGAAAGAAATAGTAATTCCTGCCAGTGTAAAGAATATAGGAGAAGTTGCTTTTTTCTACTGTAACGGTTTAAAAAGTATAGTATTTGAAGAAGGCAGCAGTCTTACGACTATAGGGATAGAATGTTTTTATAGTGCTGCTAAAGTGGAAGAATACATAATCCCGAGCAAGGTTGAATCTTTTGGGGATTATACTTTTGGTTACAATAGTGCTTTGAAACGCTTTTATTATCCTTCGATAGTAAACAATTTCGAAACAAACGTTTTTAAAAGTGCAGCTTCCCTTGAATATTTCGGTAAATATACAGTTAATGACACAGCAAAAACCTGCTCCGTAGAGTATATAGGTGTTAATGCTGCTGATGATAATCATAATCCGGACGCCACTGTAGATATATCTGCCACAGAAATCGTCATCCCTGAAAAAATCGATAGCTACGAGGTAGTGCAGGCAACCATCGGGGACAAAACAGTTGATATTCCAAAAAGTTTTGAAGCAGACCATAAGATAACAAAATTATCCGACATCGAGGCTTTAAAAGGCTGGACCTATGAGGCAGAAACCGACGAACTTCCGGTAGGTGGCTCGATTGATGTAACCCTTACAAGCTATAAAATTAATGATACACAGAAATTTACAATCACACCAAAGACAATCACCATTTCAAGATCCGCCTGCGCAGACACAAACAAAGACCACAAATGCGACGGTGGCTGCGGGAAAGTGATGTCCGAGCATACCTGGGACGGCGGTGTCGTATCAAAAGAACCGACTGCCCTTGCAAAAGGCGAGAAGACCTACACCTGTACCATGTGCAAAGAAACGAAGAAAGAAGAGATGGCAGCTCTCGGAGTACCGAAAAAAGGTGCGGAGGATGTTTCCGACGACGGAGAAGCTACCTACAAGGTAACCAAATCCGATCTGAAAAAAGGAACCGTTACTTACGTGGCGCCGAGTGACAAGAGCGCAGCGACAGTCACCATTCCGGCGACGGTAGAAATCGACGGCGTGACATTCAAAGTAACCGCCATCGAAAAGAACGCGTTCAAGAACAACAAAAAGGTGAAAAAAGTAACCATCGGAAAGAACGTGACAAAGATCGGTTCCAAAGCCTTCTACGGCTGCAGCAAGTTGAAAAATCTCACCATCAAATCAACCAAGCTGACAGCGAAGAAAATCAGCAGCAAAGCATTTGCCAAAACACCGAAAAACATGAAGGTGACAGTGCCGAAGAAGAAATTCAAAACATACAAGTCCATGCTCATCAAAAAGGGCGTGAACAAGAAGGCGAAGTTTAAAAAGAAATAAGTAGAAAGAAGGCTATTTCTGTACACAAAAGGAAAGCTTGGCGGTACCGAGGAACTAAAGTCTCTCCTGACATATTTTGAGGAGACGACGCAGGAAAACGCGGTGGACGCAGAGCTGGAAGAGATACAGAGAATCGTCGGAAACATCAAGCACAGCCACGAAAAGGAGGATCGTTATATGACCTTACAGGAAATGATCGACCACGAAAAGGATGACAGCTATAATGCCGGAGTTCAGCAAGGCATACAGCAAGGAATACAGCAAGGAATACAGCAAGGAATACAGCAAGGCATCATCCGGACCTGTCAAAATCTAAATCAGACAAAAGAGACTACGATAGAGTCGCTGATGCGTGAGTGTGAAATCACGCAGGAAGAAGCTGGGGAGTACATCCGTCTCTATTGGCAGGAAGAAAACGTAACAGGCTAAACATATCTTCGGAAGGAATGACACGATAGCAGCGCAGAGCCCAAAGCTTTGCGCTGTGTTTTATATCAGAAAAAATACTACACAGCAGAAACCAAACTGTGCTATAATGCAAATTAGTGTTATAATCCTTTAGAATGTGTATTTTTTAAAGTGGAATTCAAATAAGGAAGTGTAAAAATGTATTCGTTTGACAGCAGAATAAGATACAGCGAGGTGGGGAGCGATACGAAGCTGACACTGCTTTCCCTGCTCAACTATTTTCAGGACTGTGCGACCTTTCACTCGGAGGATCTCGGAGTGGGCGTGGAATACTTAGAGAAGCTGCAAAGTGTGTGGGTAATGAATTTCTGGCAGATTGATATTGACCGTTTTCCGGAGCTGGGAGAGCGGGTTACGATACAAACTCATCCGTATGATTTCAAGGTGTGCATGGGATTCCGTAATTTCGGGTTGAAGGATGAAAACGGAAAAATGTTAGCTGTGGCTAACACTCTGTGGACGTTTTTGAATACGCAAAACGGCCGTCCGAGCAAACCGCCTGCAGATTTGCTGGAAAAATATGCGACGGAGCCGCCGTATGAGATGGAGTATCTCGACCGCAAGATTTCTTTTGCCGGGGAGGGCGAAAAACAGGAGCCGGTAGAAATCAAAAAGCATCATTTAGATACGAACCATCATGTGAACAATGCGCAGTATGTCAGTATTGCGTGCGACTATCTTCCGGAGGATTTTCAGGTACGTCGTATGAGGGCGTCCTACCACAAGTCAGCGGTGCTTGCAGATCTTTTGTATCCGGTCGTTTACAGAGAAAAAGAAAATTGTGTCGGCGTTGCGCTCTGCGATGAGAGCGGAAGCGTTTATGCCAATATTGAATTTTGTGATTGCAAATAGAAAGAGGAAACTATGTTATTCGGACAAAAACAGATATTAGTTATCGTAAAAAAAGTGGAATTCGGCGTATATCTTGCCGAGTCCATGGAGGATAGAGAAAACAGAGTGCTTCTTCCGGGCAAACAGGTTCCGGCCGGAGCAAATGTGGGCGATGAGATAGAGGTGTTCCTGTATAAGGATTCGCAGGACCGCCCGATTGCAACGACGAATACACCGAAGCTTATGCTCGGCGAGACGGCGAGGCTGAAAGTCGTTTCCGTTGGGAAGGTCGGAGCGTTCCTCGACTGGGGACTGGAAAAAGATTTGTTCCTTCCGTTCCGTGAGCAGATTGTGAAGGTCAAAGAGGGCGATGATGTGATCGTGGCGCTTTATCTGGATAAGAGCAGCCGCCTTTGTGCCACCATGCGGATTTACCCGTATCTTTCCACGGAAAGTCCATATCAGGCCGAGGATGAAGTGACCGGAACTATTTACGAAATCAGTCAAAATTTCGGCGCCTTTGTGGCGGTGGATGACAAGTATTCGGCGCTGATTGCCAAGAAAGAATTGTATGGTGAGCTCAAGGTGCTGCAGCAGGTGACGGCCCGCGTCATCAAGGTGAAGGAAGACGGAAAGCTGGATCTCTCTATCCGCCAGAAGGCTCATATCCAGATGGATACGGATGCACAGGCGCTTTTGGAGCTGCTTGCGCAAAACGGCGGAAAGCTTCCGATCGGAGACAAATCTACGCCGGATAAGATCCGCAAGTGGACCGGTATGAGTAAAAATGAGTTCAAACGCGCAGCGGGCAGATTGTACAAGGAAAGAAAGATTACAATAGCACCGGAGCAGATCTTCACCGCACCTTAATTGCATTTTTGGATAACATGGATTATACTGGGAAAAAATAGACGAAAAAGACAGGCATAGAAGGAGAATGACATGAAAGTTCAAAATATTACCGATATGGATCAGTTTTTCAAGGTGATTGACAGTTGCAGCGGAAAGGTGGAACTGGTGACGGGAGAGGGAGACAGACTGAATTTAAAGTCCAAGCTTTCCCAGTATGTTTCGCTGGCAAACATTTTTTCCGATGATTCCATCGGGGAACTGGAACTGCTTGCGTATGAACCGGAAGATATCAATAAATTAGTAAACTTTATGATGAACAATTAAGTTATGAATGCAAAGAAAACAAATTGGTTATTTACATTGATAATTGCATTAAATGCGCTGGTGGTGATTCTGGCGGCGGTATATCCGGGCGGCTTGTCCATGGGGGTGATTCCTGCTCTTTTGGTCAGCCAGTTGATGATTTTCGGCCCGGCTGCTTTGTTTATGCTTTTTACAAAAACAAAGCCGTCTGATTTCATCCAGATGGCAAAGCCGAAATGGTCAATATCTTTGCTGGTCGTATTGATTACATTTCTGATTATGCCTCTGATTACTGCGGTAAACGCATTTTCCATGCTGTTTGTGGAAAATGAAGTGACGAATATGCAGTCGCTGTTTTTGGAAGCTCCGGCGTGGCTTCTTTTGCTGATTGTCGGAGTTGTCGGACCGTTCAGCGAAGAGGTGGTGTTCCGAGGTGTGATTTATCACGGTTACAGGAGGAGCGGAAGATTTGTTGCAGCGATGCTTCTTTCATCTGTTCTGTTCGGCCTGATGCATCTGAATTTTAATCAGATGAGTTATGCCATTGTGGTAGGAGTCGTCGGTGTGCTGCTGATTGAAGGTACGGGAAGTATTTTTTACAGCATCCTGTTCCATGCAACGATTAATACAAGTAATGTGATCATGATGCTTCTGCAGGATCCGGGAAGTGCGTCCATGGATGCGGCGCAGACGCAGGAGATGGTTGAGTCGCTTATGCAGATGCCTTACAGGGAAGCCATGTGTGTCGTGATTTCTGTATATGCGGTGATTGCGTGCGTCACAACGGCCATGGCAGGCTGTCTGTATTACTTTGTGCTGAAAAAAGAAAGAAGAGCAGAGCATGTAAGGCTTCTGTTCGTAAAAGAAGGAAGAAACGCTGTCAGAGAGCAGAACCAAAGAATTTGGTCGTGGCCTCTCATTGTTTCGATGGGGCTGTGTCTGATTTACATGATTGCAGAAATTGTAATGATAAAATAATTAAAGGTGACAAATATGAAACATATGCAGGTGCTCGGGGTGGAACTTAGGGATTATTCCGTGCGTGAAGCCATGAGAAAGGTGGATTTTTTTCTGCGTGACGGGAAAGTGGCTACCATTGCGTATATAACTACGCGAGGGCTGATGGAAGCAGAAAGTTCGCCGGAGTTAAAAACATTTTTGGCGGAGCTTGATATGACGGTCGCGGCTGACGTGGATATTTTGCGGGCAGCAGGGGTGGCCAATCGAAGCCGGGCAAAAGAAATAGAAAATGATGAATTTTTGGAAGAGTTCCTAAAAAAACTGGTCAGAGGAAAGAAGACGGTGTATCTGTTGTCGGATACAGCGGAGCATTTGGGACTTCTTGAGGAACAGCTGAAAGGGTATCGCGGGGGATTGCGCATTGTCGGTCGTTTTTCATTTGATGCCCTGGAGCAGGATGAGGATTATCTCATCAATGAAATGAACGGCCTTATGCCAAATGTGGTCATATCCAATATTGTATCTCCGCTCAGGGAGCAGTTTTTTGAGAATCATCACATGAAAATGAATGTGAGCATATGGCTGATGCTCAAGGATAAGATGGTGATTGCGGCACAGGAAAGAAATCCGATCCGCAAACTGAGTGATCGGGTTATAAAATTTTTGTTTCGGAGAAAAGTACAAAAATATAAAGAAGACAAAGAATAAAAAATCACAGGACTTTGTAAAAGGTGTCAGACCTTTGCAAAGTCCTTTTTTGAATAAAATTGCATAAAAAAATAGGGAAAATCAGTAGATTTTTTTGTTAAAATGTTTTAAAATGAAAAACGTAATGTGCAAAAGGTATTTATGGGGTTGCAAATATTTGTGAAAAATGTATAAATATTTGCTTTATTCATGTAATAAAGAAAAGGAGCGGGGGACATGATTTCAAATCAGATTCTGCAAAATACGTTGGATGGGTTAAAAGCTATTTCCAGAGTGGATTTTTCCGTGATTGATACGGATGGTAAGACAGTGGCTACCACGGAGGACAGAGAGCCGGATTATATGTCGGCGGTGGTCGACTTTGTCAAATCGCCGGCGGACAGCCAGGAGGTTTCGAAGTTTCAGTTTTTCAAAATATATGATGAACAGACACTGGAGTATGTCCTTGTTGCCACCGGTTCCGGAGAAGATGTATACATGGTCGGCAAAATGGCGACATTCCAGATACAAAATCTGCTCGTTGCCTATAAGGAGCGTTTTGATAAGGACAATTTTATCAAAAACCTTCTTCTTGACAATCTTTTGCTTGTGGATATTTACAGTCGTTCCAAAAAACTGCGCATCCGTATGGAGGCGCCGCGTACGGTGATGATCGTCGAGGCGACGGAGGGCAAGGATGTCAACTCTGTTGAGATGGTGCGTGCGCATCTGCCTGCAGGGAATAGAGATTTTATTACGGCGGTCGACGAGAACAGTGTGATCATTGTCAAAGAGACCGAAGGCGAAAATGTCAAAGCCGAGATTGAGGCGATGGCTTCTGAAATCATCGAAGCGCTGAAAAGCGAAGGCGCTTCCGGTATACATATTGCTTACGGAAGTACGGCCGGAGAATTGAAAGAGGTGAGCCGTTCTTACAAAGAAGCCAGAATGGCACTGGATGTCGGAAAGATTTTCTTTGACGAAAGAAGTGTGATTGCATACAGCGAGCTGGGTATCGGACGTCTGATCTATCAGCTCCCGATTCCGCTTTGTAAGATGTTCATTCGTGAAATCTTTGATTCGAAGAGTCCGGATGATTTTGATGAAGAAACGATTGTCACGATTAATAAATTTTTCGAAAACAGCCTGAATGTATCCGAGACGTCCAGACAGTTGTTTATTCATAGAAATACGTTGGTCTATCGCTTGGATAAACTTCAAAAAAGCACAGGGCTTGATTTGAGGGTTTTTGAAGATGCCATTACATTTAAGATAGCGATGATGGTGGCAAAATATATGAAATATATGGAGAATTTTGAATTTTAAATAAGGAGAAGATTCCTATGATTACATTGGAAAACGTTGTTAAGTCATATTCTACCGGAGCGCCGGCTCTCAATGATATCAGCCTTCATATTGATGCGGGTGAGTTTGTGTTTATTGTGGGAGACAGTGGTTCGGGAAAGTCGACATTGATCAAATTGCTTCTGCGGGAACTCATGCCGACATCGGGTAAGATCGTGGTGAATGACATCGATGTGGCGGCGTTGCGACATAAGCATATTCCGAAATATCGCCGGAGTCTCGGTGTGGTATTTCAGGATTTCAGGCTGCTCAAAGACAGAAATGTATACGAAAATGTCGCATTTGCGCAGCGCATTGTGCAGACGCCGAACAGAGAGATCAAGAAAAATGTTCCGTCCATACTTTCCACGGTCGGTCTAGCAGGAAAATATAAAGCGAGACCGAAGCAGCTTTCCGGAGGTGAGCAGCAGAGAGTGGCATTGGCGAGAGCGCTTGTGAACAATCCGCCGATTCTTCTGGCCGATGAGCCGACCGGTAACCTCGACCCGAAAAATTCATGGGAGATTATGAAGTTGCTTGAGGAGATCAATGAAAGAGGGACCACGGTTGTTGTGGTAACCCACAATCGCGAAATTGTCAACGCAATGAAAAAACGCGTAATTACAATGAATAAAGGCGTAATTGTCAGTGATGAGAAGGAAGGTACATACATCGATGAGATTTAGTACGTTAATTTACACATTAAAACAGGGAATTGTTAATATTTTTCGCAATAAATGGTACTCGCTTGCATCCATGGCGACCATCAGTGCATGTCTTTTTATGTTCGGTATCTTTTATTCGGTAGTCGCCAACTTTCAGTATATTGTGAAGGAGGCGCAGGAAGGGGTGGCAGTCACCGTCTTCTTCCATGAAGATACCAGTGATGAGAGGATTGCAGAGATCGGGGAAATGATCGAGAAGAGATCGGAAGTATCACATGTCAATTTCGTTTCCTCCGATGAAGCATGGGAAAGTTTTAAGGATGTCTATCTGGGCGAATATGCGGATGGGTTCGGAGATGATAACCCGATCAAAGATTCAGAAAATTATGAGGTATACCTGAATGATGTTTCCATGCAGGAACGTCTGGTTACTTATCTGGAATCGGTGGATGGCGTCAGAAAGGTGAATCGTTCTGAGATTACGGCCAACACATTGTCCGGTATGAATCGCCTGATCGGCTATGCGTCCATCGGAATTATCAGTATTCTCTTGGCTGTGTCCGTGTTCCTGATCAGCAACACGGTTACTATCGGTATTTCCGTCCGTAAAGAAGAGATTAATATTATGAAATATATCGGGGCAACGGATTTCTTTGTCAGAGCGCCTTTTGTGATTGAAGGTATGCTGATCGGAGCGATGGGAGCAGTGATTCCTTTGGCAATTATTTATGTAATCTACAACAATCTTATCGCTTACGTCACGACGAGATTTCAAATGTTATCACAGCTGCTGAAATTCCTGTCGGTAGAGCAGGTGTTCAGCATTTTGATACCGGTTTCTTTTGCAATCGGTATCGGCATTGGATTTATGGGAAGTTTTTCAACGGTCCGCAAACATATTCGTGTCTGATCAAAATTGGGCATTATATTCGGGAGTTAGAGTGATGATTAGAGCAAAGAGATGGATCGGACTGTTGATGGCAGTTGTTTTGTTGTGTGCGGTACCGCTTTCGGTTGCTGCGGACACAAAAGACAGTCTGGACGAGAAGATTAAAAGTGAGACCGAAGCATTGAATGATGCGCAGGATGAAAAAGAAACTCTGGAGAACAATCTGGAAGCGGCGCAGGCTTTGAAGGAGTCGCTGCAGGATACAAAGGATGAGTTATCTCAGCATGTGGTGCAGCTGGACAGCGAGATGAGTCAAGTTTCCGTAAAACTTATGCATGTGGAACAGCTCCTTCAAAAAAAGGAGCGACAGTTGACGGAGACGGAACAGAAACTTGAGGAAGCCAAAGCGGATGTGGAGCGACAGTATGAAGATATGAAGATCCGTATACAGTTTATGTATGAAAACGGATCGCTTTCCTACTTAGATATTCTTCTTTCCAGTACCAGTTTCAGCGATCTGCTCAATAAAGCAGAATATATCGAACAGGTTTCGGCATATGATAGAGAGATGCTGGATTTCTTTAAGACGACCAAAACAGAGATGGAAGAGTTGGAAAAAGAACTGGAGTCGCAGCAAACGATTCTTGAGACAGTACGCAAGGATGTGAAGGACCAGCAGGATGAAATGCAAGGGCTGATTTCCGAAAAGCAGGATCAGATCAAAGCATATCAAACCGATATTTCCAATAAAGAAGCTGCAATCAAAGAATACGAGGATATGATTAAGGCGCAGGATGACATTATCCGGGCATTGGAAGCATCGGTTGCGGCGGCAAAAAAGAAACGTCAGGCACTGGATGTTTCCGGTAACAGTACGGAAGACAGCTATGGTGGGGGACAGTTTTGCTGGCCGGCGCCATCCTACACACGTATTTCTGACGACTATGGTTATCGTATGCATCCGATCCTTCAAGTACAGCAGTTCCACAACGGAGTGGATATGGCAGCACCGAGCGGAAGCTCAATTCTTGCGGCGGCGGACGGAGAAGTGATCGCTGCAACCTACAACGCAACGATGGGCAATTATATCATGATTGATCACGGCGGTGGCTTGTATACCATTTACATGCACGCCTCAGCGCTGTATGTGTCTTCGGGTGACCAGGTATCCAAAGGTGATCTGATTGCTGCAGTCGGTTCCACCGGCCGTTCGACGGGACCTCATCTGCATTTCGGTGTGCGTCTGAATGGAAGCTATGTGAGTCCATGGAATTATTTGTAGAAAAAGACAAGAGTTAGAAGGTAATCAAATTGAGTGATATTTTTCGGGAAGTAAATGAAACAGAGCAAAATGAAGGTGCGGGTCAGGAAATTTTAGATCGGATTTCCAAGGAAAAGGAAGAACGCCGTGCATTGAAGAGATCATGGTTTGTCGGTGGGCTTGTTGTAGGACTGGCGTGTGCACTGGTGATATCGTGTGTGGTATATCTGGTTAACGCAAGGGGCGGAAAGCTGGGAGCCGGACTGAATTTTTCTGCGGACGAATCAGACGAAGTACTGAGTGATTTTGCACAACAAAAAATAGATATTTTAGAAGACAGTATTCAGGAATATTATCTGGGGGATGTTACGACAGAGCAGCTCCAGGATGGCCTTTACAGAGGAATCGTGGAAGCTACCGGTGATCCTTATGCGGCCTATTATTCGGAAGAAGAGTTGGAAGAGCTTAAGGAGTCGACCAGCGGGATTTATTACGGGATAGGTGCATATGTAGGTATTGATTCCGATACACAATACTGCAAAATATCTTCCGTTATCGAAAATACACCGGCACAGGAAGCCGGATTACAGGCGGAGGATATTATTGTCGAAGTGGATGGCGTAGATACTATGGGTATGACAACAACGGATGTGGTTGACCTGATCAAGGGAGAAGAGAACACAGAAGTTGTGCTTACCATATATCGGAAAGGTGAGCCGGATTATTTGGAGATATCGGTAGTGCGCCGACAGGTAGAGGCGCCGACGGTCACGTATGAAATGATGGAAAACGGGGTAGCCTATATCCAGATTGCACAGTTTGAGACGGTTACGGTCGATCAGTTCGCAGAGAAGCTCACACAGGCAAGAAGCGACGGTATGAAGGGATTGATTTTGGATCTTCGAAGCAATCCGGGAGGGACGCTTCACAGTGCGGTTGAAATTTGTCGTATGCTTCTTCCGAAAGGACTTATCGTATACATGGAAGATAAGAACGGAGAAAGGGAAGAATATAGCTGCGACGGAGACAATCAGTTGGAGGTTCCGCTGGTGGTTCTTGTCAATGATAACAGTGCGTCGGCGGCAGAAATTGTTGCCGGAGCGGTGAAAGATTACGGCATCGGAACGCTGGTGGGTACCACGACGTTCGGCAAAGGTATTGTGCAAAAGGTGTTCGGAATCACAGATGGTTCCGGTGTAAAGCTTACCATCAGTCATTACTATACGCCGAAGGGAAATGACATTCACGAGGTCGGTATCGAGCCGGACGTGGAAGTGGAACTTGATGTTGATAATTATGTGGAAGACGGAAGTGACAACCAGTTAGAGAGAGCAAAGGAAATTCTGTCAGAGGAAATGAAATAATGAAACAGGCCTTTTTGATTACAGCTTACAAGGATGCTGACTCTTTGCTGGAACTTGCGGATATGCTTGCGGCGACCGGTTATGTTTATATTCATGTAGACCAAAAAAGCCGTACGATTACAGAGGAACATATCGAAAAGCTGAATCATATACCTAATTGTGCAGCAATCAGAAAGTATGATATTAAATGGGGTGGATTTAATCATGTCCGCGCCCTGTTGGAACTTGTTTTGATGGCGGTGGCCAATCAGGACGTATCCTACATTCATCTGCTGACGGGAGAGGATTATCCTCTGATGCCGGTGGAGGAGCTGGACAGAGAGTTTGCAGACAGCGACCGTATTTATATGACATATATCGAACCGGAGAATCTGCCGGAGACAGTGACGGTCAGATACCGCTATTATAACTGGTTTCAGGACCGCAATATAAAAAATAAGGCGCTTTGGATGTTGCAGCATATGACGGTGCAGTTGCAGAAACTGGTCGGAGTATTTCGACAGGGAATCGGAGAATTCAATCGGATTTACAAGGGACTTGTCTATATTTCCATGCCAAAGGATGCGGCGGCTTATGTGATTGAATATGTGGCGGGCCACGAAGATTTTTGGGATGATTTATATCGATGTCAGGTTCCGGAAGAATTCTTTTTCCAGACGTTGTTTATGAACAGCAACAAATGGTCGGAGCGCGTGGTGAACAGAGAACTCCGTTATATGGATTGGAGCCGCGGCGACGGAGCCAGTCCATCCTATCTGGTTCCGGATGACTATGAAACGGTCATGGAAAGCGGATGCGTGTTTGCACGTAAATTTCATCCGGAGATATCAAAACCGCTTCGGGACAAAATACGAGCCGAAGTACATGAAAAAGAAATGTAAAGAGAAGTACAGAACAAACATTCGATTTTTGTTCTGTACTTTTATTTTCTGTTCTGATATAATCGGATTTGAACAAAACTGTCTATGAGGAAAGATTATGGATAAATTTATGTTGCATTCTGAATACCGGCCCACAGGCGATCAGCCACAGGCGATCGAGGCGCTGGTGCAGGGATTTAAAGAAGGAAATCAATTTCAGACATTGCTCGGTGTGACCGGTTCCGGAAAGACATTCACCATGGCGAATGTCATCGCACAGCTCAATAAGCCGACGCTTGTCATTGCGCACAACAAGACATTGGCAGGCCAGCTTTACGGAGAATTCAAGGAGTTCTTCCCGGAGAATGCGGTGGAGTACTTTGTGTCTTATTATGATTACTATCAGCCGGAGGCGTATGTACCTTCGACGGATACCTATATAGAGAAGGATTCTTCCATCAACGATGAGATCGATAAGCTTCGCCTGTCGGCTACGGCTTCACTGGCTGAGCGGCGGGATGTGGTTGTGGTGGCGTCGGTGTCTTGCATTTACGGCATCGGAAGCCCGGATGATTACACGGAGATGATGGTATCGCTTCGTCCGGGTATGATCAAAGACCGGGATGAGGTGATTCATGAGCTTATCGAGATCCAGTATGATCGCAATGATCTGGATCTGGACCGTGGCTGTTTCCGCGTGCACGGTGACGTGCTGGAGGTCAATCCGGCGCAGGGCAGTGACTATATCATACGTGTTGAGTTTTTCGGAGATGAGATTGACCGTATCGCTGAGGTGGATGGGCTGACCGGTGAAGTGCATGCGATATTGAATCATGTTTCCATCTTTCCGGCTTCTCACTATGTAGTGCCGAGAGAGAAGATTCTCCGCGCCTGCGGCGAGATTGAAAAAGAGATGGAGCAGCAGGTTAAGTATTTTAAAGGCGAGGACAAGCTCCTGGAAGCGCAGCGCATCAGTGAGCGCACCAATTTCGATGTGGAGATGCTCATGGAGACCGGATTCTGCTCCGGAATTGAAAATTACTCCCGTCATTTAAACGGGATGGCAGCGGGGGAGACCCCGATGACTTTGATGGATTATTTCAAAGGGGATTATCTGATTATTATCGATGAGTCGCATATGACGGTTCCTCAGGTGCGGGCGATGTTCCACGGGGACCGTTCCCGCAAGACGACGCTGGTGGATTATGGATTCCGCCTTCCGTCGGCTCTGGATAACCGTCCGTTGAATTTCGAAGAGTTTGAGAGCAAGATCGATCAGCTTTTGTTTGTGTCGGCGACGCCGGCGGAGTATGAGGCAGAGCATGAGCTCATGCGTGTCGAGCAGGTGATCCGGCCGACCGGACTTCTGGATCCGGAGGTGGATGTGCGCCCGGTGGAGGGGCAGATTGACGACCTTATCGCAGAGGTGAAAAAGGAAACAGCTTCCGGCAATAAAGTGCTTGTCACGACATTGACCAAACGAATGGCGGAGGATCTGACCGACTATATGAAAGAGGTCGGTATCCGTGTCAAATATCTGCATTCTGATATCGATACGATGGAGCGTGCGGAGATTATCCGGGATATGCGTATGGATGTGTTTGATGTGCTCGTCGGTATTAACCTTTTAAGAGAGGGTTTGGATATTCCGGAGATATCCCTTGTGGCGATCCTGGATGCGGACAAGGAGGGATTTCTTCGCTCAAGGACATCCCTTGTACAGACAATCGGTCGTGCGGCCCGCAATGTGAACGGTCATGTCATCATGTATGCAGACACGGTGACGGATTCCATGCGCATGGCGATCGAGGAGACGGAGCGGCGCCGGCGTATTCAACATGCGTACAATCAGGAACACGGTATTGTGCCACGGTCTGTCAAGAAGGATGTTCGTGATCTGATCAGCATTTCCCGCACAGTCGATTCCAAGGATACCCGCATGGAAAAAGATATGGAATCTATGAGTGCAGATGAGCTGCGCAAGCAGATAGAATCGGTACAGAAACAGATGAAAAAGGCGGCTGCGGATCTCAATTTTGAAGTGGCGGCACAGCTCCGTGATGAGATGCTGGAGCTGAAAAGATATCTGCATGAGATAGAAGGTTAAAAGAGGAACGAGAAATGGTTTTTTCTACGATTATATTTTTGTGTGCATTTTTGCCGATTACGATTATCGGCTACTATTTGATGCCGAATAAAATAAAAAATTATTTTTTGCTCTTGATGAGCCTGTTTTTCTATGCCTGGGGAGAGCCGAAGTTTGTCTGGATCATGCTTGCTTCCATATTGTGCAATTACGGTTTCGGTATGTGGATTTGTGCATGCGGGGACGGGCAGACACATATCCGGGTCAAAAAGACAGCGGTCTCGCTGGCGATTTTGATGAATCTGGGCATATTGTTTGTATTTAAATATCTGACATTTACGATGGAGACATTGCAGAAGGTTGTGGCCGGTATCCCGGTGTGGAGCATTGCGCTGCCGATCGGTATTTCATTCTATACGTTCCAGGGATTATCCTATGTGATTGATGTGTACCGTGGAGAGAAGGTACAGCGCAATCCGTTTAAGCTTGCGCTATATATCTCCATGTTTCCGCAACTGATTGCCGGACCGATCGTCCGTTATAAGGATATCAGCGCAGGTCTTGATCAGCGCACGCATTCGCCGGAGCGTTTTGCTTTGGGGGCGGAGCGTTTTATCATCGGTCTGGCCAAAAAAGCAATTTTGGCCAATATGACAGGACAGCTGGCTAGTGAGATTATGGCTTCCGATTTTACAATGATGAGTGCGCCGGTAGCGTGGCTGGGAGCTCTTGCTTATACGATGCAGATTTATTTTGATTTTTCCGGATACTCGGATATGGCCATCGGACTGGGCAAAATCTTCGGTTTTGATTTTGCGGAAAACTTCAATTATCCGTATATCTCACGTTCGGTGCGGGAGTTCTGGCGGCGTTGGCATATTTCCTTGTCCGGATGGTTCCGGGATTATCTTTACATTCTGCTCGGCGGCAACCGCAGGGGCAATGTCTATGTCAATCTGGCGATTGTGTTTTTGGCGACGGGCATTTGGCATGGTGCAGACTGGGGATTTTTGCTCTGGGGAATCTGGCATGGTTTTTTTATACTTGCAGAGCGGTTTTGGACGGTTAAGCACCCGGTGGATCCCGCGCGGAGGGGCGTTGTTTCGTCATTGCTCGGATGGCTTTACACGATGTTCGTGGTAGTGATGGGATGGGCGCTGTTCGGAATTGTGGACATCAGGCAGTTTGTGTCCTATGCAGCGGCTATGTTCGGAGCATGCGCAGGCGGATACACAGCGTATGGTATTCGATATTATCTCAGCAATCAAATGATATTTTATATGACTGTTGCCGTGATAGCATGTGTACCGTGGAAGCAGGTTTTTGCAAAAACATCACTTGTACAAAATTGGTCGGCAAGGCAGCATTCCGGCGGTGTCGTTTGTGCAATAGAAATACTGAAAAAGCTTGTACTTCTGGGGTTGCTGGTTCTCTGCTACGTGTATATCATCAACAGTTCCTACAATCCGTTTATCTATTTCCGTTTTTAAAACAGAGGAATGAAAATAAATGAAAAAGAAAACAATGACTATAATTAACTGCATATTTTCACTTGCTTTTCTGGCGGTGATCTTTGTGCCGTTCTGTATGCTGGACACCACGGAGGTGATAGATTCTGAGCTGGAAAACCGGCGTATGACCATGTGGCCGGGATGGCATTTTAACAAAGAGATGAACGAATGGTACGGGTATTACGTGGAAGACCGTGTCGGATTCCGGGAAGAATCGGTAAAACTGTATACCAATGCGGTGTATGATGTGTTTGGTGAGTTTACGGAAGATTTGCATATGTTCGGGAAAAAAGGAGAAATTTTTCCCGCTGACCGTGAGTACATCAGAGCGTATCAGAATCTTGCAACGGATGAGGAACTGATCAACAGTCTGGTGATCTACCTCGATCGCACGGACGACTACCTGAAGCAGCAGGGGATTGCATTTGTCTTTATGGCCGGTTTGGACAAGAAGACGGTTTACGGAGAATATATGCCCGATCACATCAGAGTCGATCATAGCAGGGAGAGTATTATGGACATGCTTTCCCGGAAACTGGATCAGGTGGGAGTGGAGTATGTGATTCCCGTAAAAGAATTTGCCGAGGCAAAGAAAGAAAAGAAACTATATAACCGTATATATGATACGGCTCATTGGAATGCTTTGGGTATGCTGGAAGGGTTTAAACTGCTGGATGGCAAGATTGGTGAACAGAATCCGCAGACGGTACCGATCTCGGAGGAAGATTTGGTTTTCGGTTATGAAGAGAAGACATTGGACAATGCCTGTATTGCCATCACGGACACAGTGCCTGTATGCACGCTGAAGCAAGAGTACAGTGCGACCATCCGCCAAAAGGACGAAACGACAGCCAAGCTGGAGCATATAGGAAGAATGCCGCTTCTTCATCTCAAAAACAAACATGCGCTGTCCGACCAGAGTATATTGATCATGCATGACAGCTTTCTCGACAACAAGGGGCATTATTTTGCCTACAGATATCGCAATGTTTACATGGTGTCCCGTCATGATTATGAATACATGAAACAATATGTAGAAGCATTGCAGCCGGATGTGGTCGTGTATGAAAATGCGGAAAGAGCCTTCGTGGACGATCTGTATGCCTATGTCAATCTGGCGAATGTAACTTATGAATAAAAGATAAAGGATACAACATGAGCGACAAAAAAGAATTTATAAAAATAAGAGGTGCCAGAGAGCACAATTTGAAAAATATCGATTTGAACATTCCGCGTAATGAGCTGGTGGTTTTGACCGGTCTCTCCGGATCGGGTAAATCATCGCTTGCCTTTGATACGATTTATGCGGAGGGACAGAGACGCTATATGGAGTCTCTTTCTTCCTATGCCCGTATGTTTCTCGGCCAGATGGAAAAACCGGATGTAGAAAGTATCGAGGGTCTTTCGCCAGCCATCTCCATCGACCAGAAGTCGACCAATCGCAATCCGCGTTCCACCGTGGGAACCGTGACGGAAATTTATGACTATTTCAGACTTCTGTATGCCCGTGTCGGAACACCGCATTGTCCAAAGTGCGGAAAGGTGATCGCGAAGCAGACGGTGGACCAGATGGTGGATCAGATCATGACATTGCCGGAGCGTACCAAACTGCAGATACTTGCGCCGATTGTCCGGGGAAGAAAAGGAGAGCATGTCAAGGTGCTCGAACGCGCCAAAAGAAGCGGTTATGTGCGCGTGAGTATCGATGGCAATATGTACGAGCTTTCCGAAGAAATTAAACTGGATAAAAATATTAAGCATACCATAGAGATTGTTGTGGACCGACTGATCATGAAAGAAGGAATCGAAAAGCGACTGACCGACTCGGTGGAGAATGCATTGGAACTGGCAGAAGGACTGCTGGTTGTGGATATCGGAGAGGGAGAAAAACTGAATTTCAGTCAAAGTTTTTCCTGCCCGGATTGCGGAGTCAGCATTGATGAGATTGAGCCGAGAAGCTTTTCTTTCAACAATCCGTTCGGGGCCTGCCCTGTCTGTTTCGGTTTGGGATATAAGATGGAATTTGCGCCGGAGCTTATGATTCCGGATGAATCCCTGAGTATCAATGAAGGTGCGATTGCGGTTATGGGGTGGCAGTCCTGTTGCCAGAAAGGCAGTTTTACCAATGCGATTCTTCAGGCGCTTTCCGCGCGTTATCAATTCAGTCTGGACACACCGTTTTGCGAATACCCGCAGGAGGTAAGAGATGTTTTGATTCACGGAACCGGCGGCGAGGAAGTGAACGTATATTATGAGGGCCAGAGAGGAAAAGGCGTTTATCCGGTCGTTTTCGAAGGGCTGATTAAAAATGTAAACCGCAGATATCGGGAGACGTCGTCGGAAACCATGAAACAGGAGTATGAGGCGTTTATGCACATCACTCCTTGTAAAGAGTGCGGCGGGATGCGTCTGAAAAAAGAATCTCTTGCCGTTACGATTGCAGATAAAAATATTCATGAGATCACTTCCATGTCCATTCGAGGGCTGCACGAATTTCTGGAAGAACTTAAGCTGACGCCGCAGCAAGAGCTTATTGGGAAAAGGATTTTGAAAGAAATTCGAGACAGAGTAGGATTTTTGGTTAATGTGGGACTGGAATACCTGTCGCTTGCCCGTGCGACCGGAACACTTTCCGGCGGTGAGGCACAGAGAATCCGTCTGGCGACCCAGATCGGTTCCGGTCTGGTAGGAGTGTGTTATATTCTGGATGAGCCGAGTATCGGTCTGCATCAACGGGACAATGACAAGCTTCTGGCAGCGCTGAAGCGCCTCCGTGATCTGGGCAATACGCTTCTTGTTGTCGAGCACGATGAAGACACAATGCGTGAAGCGGACTGGGTCATCGATATCGGCCCGGGAGCGGGAAGTCACGGCGGTGAAGTGATCGCAGAAGGAACGGCCGAAGATATCATGAAAATTCCGGAATCCGTGACCGGTCAATATCTGAGCGGCGAAAAGAAGATTCCGCTGCCGAAGATGCGAAAGCGTGCTGCCGGATATCTGAAGGTGATCGGTGCGGCGGAGAACAATCTGAAAAATGTCGATGTAGATATTCCGCTGGGCGTTATGACCTGCGTGACCGGTGTTTCCGGGTCCGGAAAATCTTCTTTGGTCAATGAAATTGTGTATAAGCGGTTGGCCAAAGACCTGAACCGTGCATTGACGATTCCGGGAAAGCATAAAGCGATGAAAGGAATCGAACAGCTCGATAAGGTGATTAATATCGATCAGTCTCCGATTGGGCGTACCCCGCGTTCCAACCCTGCAACCTATACGGGTCTGTTTGACCAGATCAGGGATTTGTTTGCATCGACGCAGGATGCCAAGGCGAAAGGATACAAAAAAGGACGATTCAGCTTCAATGTGAAAGGCGGAAGATGCGAGGCCTGCAGCGGAGACGGAATTATAAAGATCGAGATGCACTTTTTGCCGGATGTTTATGTCCCGTGTGAAGTGTGTGGGGGAAAGAGATATAACAGGGAGACGCTGGATGTCAGATACAAAGGAAAGAATATTGCGGATGTACTTGATATGACAGTGGAGGAGGCTCTCGGCTTCTTTGAGAATCTCCCGGTGCTGCGCAGAAAAATACAGACGCTCTATGACGTAGGGTTATCCTATGTAAAACTGGGACAGCCATCCACAACACTTTCCGGCGGTGAGGCGCAGCGTGTGAAGCTGGCGACGGAGCTTTCCAAGAGAAGTACGGGAAATACCATTTATATCTTGGATGAGCCGACGACAGGGCTTCATTTTGCGGACGTGCACAAACTGGTTGAAATTTTGCATCGTCTGACAGAGGGCGGCAATACGGTACTTGTCATCGAGCATAATCTGGATGTAATCAAGACGGCGGACTATATCATTGATATCGGACCGGAAGGCGGAGAACGCGGCGGACAGATTATTGCACAGGGAACACCGGAGGAGGTTTCGCAGGATCCGAAGTCATATACCGGTATTTACATTAAAAAAATGCTCAAAAGATAAAATGCCTCTAAAGTTTTTTGCAGAATACGTCGATAATATTTTCGAACAAGTTGAATAGTAACAGTATATCAAGGCATGGACGCACAGATTTTCAAGGAAGATTTCCTCCTAAACCTGTGCGTCTTTGCATATGATAAATGCGGTTTCCGAAAAAAAGTGTAAATTCTGCGAAAACCCTTTGAAAATGGCATGGAAATGCGCTATAATGGTCTAGCGTATGCAACTGAAATGTGAAAAAAGGAGAATATTTCGCTGAAATGTTCTCGTTTCATCAATAAAACAGAACCATGAAAGGGGAAAGAACATGCAATACACAGATATCGGAATTGATTTGGGAACTGCCAGCATCCTTGTTTATATCAGAGGCAAAGGTGTTGTTTTAAAAGAGCCGAGCGTTGTGGCTTTTGACCGCGATACAAATAAGATCAAAGCAATCGGAGAGGATGCTCGTCTCATGCTCGGGCGTACACCGGGCAATATCGTGGCGGTAAGACCGCTTCGTCAGGGTGTTATCTCTGATTATACTGTGACTGAAAAAATGATGAAATATTTCATCCAGAAAGCACTCGGAAAGAAAACGTTCCGCAAGCCGCGTATCGCTGTCTGTGTACCGAGCGGTGTCACAGAAGTAGAAAAGAAAGCAGTAGAAGATGCGACATACCAGGCAGGTGCAAGAGAGGTTTCCATTATCGAGGAGCCGATCGCAGCAGCAATCGGTGCGGGAATTGATATTTCCAAACCGTGCGGAAATATGATCGTGGATATCGGCGGCGGTACATCGGATATCGCAGTCATCTCTCTCGGAGGAACGGTAGTAAGTGCGTCAATTAAAATTGCCGGCGATGATTTTGACGAGGCAATTGTTCGTTATATGAGAAAGAAACACAATTTATTGATTGGTGAAAGAACCGCTGAAGACCTTAAAATCAAAATCGGTTCTGCCTACAAGAGACCGGAAGTGGATTCGGTGGAAGTCAGAGGACGTAATCTTGTGACAGGTCTTCCTCGCACAGTGGAAGTGACGAGTGAGGAGACAGAAGAGGCGTTGAGAGAAGCGACTTCACAGATTATTGAAGCCATCCACAGCGTTCTTGAAAAAACGCCACCGGAGCTGGCTGCAGACATTGCAGACAGAGGTATTGTTCTGACAGGAGGAGGAAGTCTCCTTCGCGGTCTGGAAGACCTGATTTATGCAAAGACAGGTATCAATACAATGACGGCAGAAGATCCGATGACCTGTGTCGCAATCGGAACAGGTAAGTATGTAGAATTCCTGGCAGGTTACAGAGACGAGGTATAAGCGGCCTTTGCAGGAGGGACGATATGGTAAAAGGACTATATACAGCATGGACCGGAATGGTGAACCAGCAGAATAGAATGGATGTTTTGACGAACAATCTGGCCAATTCTGCGACGGTTGGCTTCAAAAAAGAAGGAGCCACCAGTCAGGCGTTCGATGATGTTTTGGCATATAAGATCAAAGACTCTTCCGATGCGGCCTTAGCTCGCAATATCGGAAAGATGTCCCTGGGAGTTAAAATCGGGGAAAATTATACCGATTATTCTCAGGGGGCATTTAAGGTGACAGATAATCAATTTGATCTGGCATTGTCGGGGGATGGATTCTTTGCCTGCGAATATACCAGTAAAAGCGGAGAGACATCCATCAAATATACGAGAGACGGTTCTTTTACTTTAAATGTAAACGGTGAACTTGTGACCAAGGATGGAGATTTTGTTCTCGATGAGAACGGAGATCACATTGTGCTCGATCCAAAACAGCCGGTCAGCTTTGATCAGTCCGGTGCTTTTATGCAAAACGGACAGGTTTTGGGATATCTTCAGGTCACAGATTTTGAAGATTATAACTATTTGGAACATTTCGGTGAAAATTATTTTCTCCCGGTGGACGGGGCGCAGATGAAAGAAGCGGAAGCAAAAGTATTTTCCGGCTATCTGGAACAGTCCAATGTAACTGTCATCAATGAGATGGTGGAACTGATTTCCGTAACCCGTAATTATGAGACGAATCAGAAGATGATTCAAAGTATTGACGGAACACTGGAAATTGCAGCCAACCAGCTCGGCAAGATTTGATCGTAAGGGAGGATAATTATGGTTAGAAGTTTATGGTCAGCAGCCAGCGGAATGATCGCACAGCAGACAAATGTAGATACGATTGCGAACAACCTTGCGAACGTAAATACAACAGGATATAAAACAGAAGTAGCTGAGTTTAAGTCACTTTTATATCAAAATCTTCAGACACGGACAACAACGGCCAACGGCGAAAATAAGCCGATCGGTGCACAGGTGGGTCTCGGTGTGCGCAACTCTGCAATCACATCAATTTTTAAGCAGGGAAGCATGTACGAAAGCAATTCCACTTCCTCCTTCGCAATTCAGGGAGAAGGATTCTTTGCCGTGCAGGGTGAGGATAGAGAGACATGTTATACAAGAAACGGTAACTTTATCTGGGCGATGGACGGAGATAATATTACCCTTTCTACTACGGACGGACATTATGTATTGGATTCCAATGGAAATAAAATCACGTTTTCAAATGATTATGCAGCATCACAGATCGTGATCACATCTGACGGAACCATCGGGTATCCGGATGAGACCAACAATGTGCAGTCACTCGGTATCCGGATCGGACTTTACCAATTCCAAAATCCGTCAGGACTGAATAAATTAGAAGCCAGTCTTTATTCGGCGACAGAGGCCAGCGGAGAGGCGATGAATGAGGCTACCAACGATGCGCTTGTGAAGAGCTCGGTCGCACAGGGCTATTTGGAGGGATCCAATGTGCAGGTTGCGGATGAGATGGTGAATCTTATCGTGGCACAGAGAGCTTATGAGATGAATTCAAAAGCGATTCAGGCAACCGATGAAATGATGGGTCAGGCGAATAACCTTAGAAGATAAAAGTGAGGTAGCGTATGGATATTAGTGGATTGGGTTCTAACTATTTGAATTATGCCGATTCGTTGTCGGGCACTGCGACGAGTAAAAGTGCAAGTTCCATTTCTTCGCTGGAAAATAAGGATCTTACCAATGCGACAGACGAAGAATTAATGGAGGTCTGTAAAGAGTTTGAGGCCTACTTTATGGAAATGATTATGAAGGAGATGACCAGCACCACCAGCCTTTTGGGGGATGAGAGCAGCGGAAGCAATTCTACTTTGGTCAATTATTTTAAGGATAATGCGATTACGGATCTTGCAAAGACAGCAACGGAGCAAAACAGTCTCGGACTGGCTCAGACACTGTACGAGCAGATGAGACGTAATTATGGATTGGATTCTACCGTGGTAACGAATCCGGGCGAAAAGAAGTTGTCTACAGAGAAAGCAACGGAAATAGAAACAGAAAATCAATAGGATAAAAGGGCTGTCATGTGGCAGCCTTTTTTTGTCATGCGGCAGAGTGAGAGGTAACATGCAGACGATAGAAGTATATGTGGAGAGAGTTATATTTCGCAATGAGGAAAACGGATACAGTGTTTTGATGACGCGCTGTAAGGAAGAAGAACTGATTGTTGTAGGGTTGTTTTATGAAGAGATGCAGGGACAGATGCTCCGTATCACCGGAGAAACAGACTATCATCAAAGCTACGGCGAACAGTTTAAGGTGACAGAGTACGAGATGATAGAACCTTCCGATGCGGAGTCGATAAGACGCTATTTGGCTTCGGGCGCCGTGAAGGGAATCGGAGAGGCGCTGGCAGGAAGAATCGTAAAGATATTTGGTGATCAGACGCTTGCCATCATGGAGGAGGAGCCGGAGAGGCTTGCGGAAGTAAAGGGAATCAGTCTGCGCAAAGCCCAGGAGATAGCAGTTGAGTTTTCGGCCAAAAAAGATTTGCGAAGTGCGATGCTTTTTTTGCAAAAGTACGGAATTACGAATAAGCTGGCAGTAAAAATATATGAGACATATGGATTGAAAACCTACAGCGTGCTGCGCGAGAATCCGTATCGATTATCGGAAGATATTGAGGGAGTCGGATTTAAGACAGCAGATATGATTGCAGAGAAGATCGGGATTCATACCGATTCCGATTATCGCATCCGCAGCGGTGTGTTGTATGTGTTGTCGCAGGCTTTGGCGGAGGGCAATATGTATCTTCCGATGGAGAAATTGTCGGAGGAAGCACAGCAGCTGCTCGGTGTAAAAGCGGAGGATATACAGCCGCATATTATAAATCTTGCTATGGACAAGAAACTTACGATAAAGCGTGATTGTGTGTACAGCACGGTCGCTTACAATGCGGAGTCAAAAGTTGCGGGAATGCTGATGCGATTGCGGGAGATACAGCCGGACGAGGATGACCTGCAGCTGAACAAAAAAATCGAGTCCATAGAAAAAGAGGAACGTATTTGCCTCGACGAGCTGCAGAGAAAAGCCGTACGGGAAAGTGTGAAAAACGGAGTGTTTATCCTTACCGGCGGACCGGGGACGGGAAAGACAACCACCATCAACGTGATCATCCGGTATTTCATGCAGCAGGGAAGAAATATTGCGTTGGCAGCACCGACGGGACGGGCTGCAAAACGCATGACGGAAGCTACGGGCTACGAGGCGCAGACGATTCACAGATTGCTGGAGGTCGGCGGCGCGGTGGACGACGAAAAAGGTTTTTTTGAGCGGAATGAATTTTATCCGCTGGAATATGATGCGGTGATTGTAGATGAGATGTCAATGGTGGATATATTCCTTTTCCAGGCACTGCTGAAGGCGCTTCCTGTGGGAACAAGGCTGATTCTGGTGGGAGATGACAATCAGCTTCCGTCGGTCGGACCGGGGCAGGTTCTGGGTGATATTGTTGCCAGCGGAGCGTTTTCCAGCATTGAACTGAAGAAGATTTTCAGGCAGGAAGAGGGAAGCGATATTGTCTACAATGCACATAAGGTCAAAGCCGGTGAAAAAATTTCGTTAAATAATCAAAGCAAGGATTTTTTCTTTTTGCCGCGTGCGGATACCAAAAGAATATATAACAACATTGTACAGCTTGTGACGGACAAAATGCCTCGCTACGTAGGGGCGAAGGCGTATGATATACAGGTGCTGACCCCGATGAAAAAAGGGCCGCTGGGAGCCATTATGCTCAATCAGATATTGCAGGAGTACATCAATCCGCAGGACGGAAAAAAGAAAGAGTATAACTCCGGTGAAAAAATGTTCCGCGAAGGCGATAAAGTAATGCAGGTGAAGAATAATTACAAGCTGGAGTGGGAGGTTGTCGGCAAGTACAATATTACCATTGAAAAGGGAGCCGGTGTGTTTAACGGCGACGTAGGATATATAGAGTCGGTCAATGAATATGCCCGCACCATATGCGTGAAGTATGAGGAGGAAAAAACGGTCGAATATTCTTATGAAAATGCAGATGAACTGGAATTGGCGTATGCCATGACGATTCATAAGTCGCAGGGAAGTGAGTATCCGGCGGTTGTGATTCCGCTGCTCGGAGTACCGC
The DNA here is from genome assembly GCA_045535935.1 of Lachnospiraceae bacterium. Classification (GTDB taxonomy): domain Bacteria; phylum Bacillota; class Clostridia; order Lachnospirales; family Lachnospiraceae; genus SVFI01. Next base: position 60,749 of record JAZSMO010000022.1, read on the forward strand.
GGCTTATGCTGTACAGAAATCTTCTCTACACCGCTATAACCAGAGGGGTGAAATGCGTGACACTGATCGGTGCGCAGGATGTGGTGGAAGAGATGATCGGCAATGAAAACATGCAGATGAGGTACACGGGACTTGAAGAAAAAATACGGGATTTTGATGACACCAACCAAAATTAAAACATATATAAGGCGGGGGTGGGAATGTATACTTGAGCTGATTTATCCTACCCGATGCCCTTTTTGTGATGAACCGCTTTTGAAAAGTGAGAGACCGGTCTGCGCTTTCTGCTCCGGCCAAATTGAGTGGGCGACGGAGCCGTATTGCATGAAGTGCGGTAAAGTGCTGCAGGATGCGGAGACGGAATACTGCGCCGATTGCAGAAGTTACCACCATTTCTTCGAGCGGGGAAGATCTGTTTTTGTTTATAAAGGACCGGTCAAAAAATCAATCTACCGGTTCAAGTATGCGGGGCGCAAGGAATATGCGAAGGCTTATGCGATGCTGGCCCAGCAGCATTTGGGCGGATATGTGCGAAAGGTTGCACCGGATGCGCTTGTTCCGGTACCGCTGCATCGTAAGCGATATAACAGGAGGGGATACAATCAGGCCCGGCTGTTTGCGACAGCGCTGGGAAACAGAATGGGAATCCCGGTTTATGCAGATTTGGTCAAAAGAACCAGAAATACGCTTCCGCAAAAGATGTTGGAGCGGTCGGAGCGCCAAAATAATTTGAAAAAGGCTTTCAAAATCAATAGAAATGATGTAAAATTAAATACGATTATAATTATTGATGATATCTATACTACCGGAAGCACCATCGATGCGTTGGCAGAGGTGTTGCGAGAGGCAGGAGTTGAAAAGATTTTCTTTCTCACCATATCCGGTGGCAGATTGCAATAGGAGGTTTTTATGGATGTAAGGAACTGTCGCAAATGCGGTAAATTATTCAACTATATTGCAGGACCTTTTATTTGTCCGTCATGCAGAGACAAACAGGAAGAAAAATTTCAGACAGTAAAGAAATACATACAGCAGCACGGTCGTGCGACGATCAATGAGGTGTCAGAGGAATGTGAGGTTGAGATTTCTCAGATTCAGGCTTGGATCCGGCAGGAGCGACTGGAATTCGCCGATGATTCACCAATCGGAATTCCTTGTGAATCCTGCGGAAAAATGATCGGAAGCGGAAAGTATTGTCCGGAATGTAAAAATAACATGATGCGCAATCTCAACAGTGCCATGGGCAAACGCGGCGTAGAGGTTGAATCGCCTAGAGAAGTGCACAAGGCAAAAGAGAACAGAATGAGATTCCTTGACAAATAGGAATCGAGAGGAGATCACAGATGCTCAGTCAGGAAAGAATCAAACTCATGACCAAGATGGCTTCCTATGAGGAAAACGAAGGAAAAAAATATATGTCGATCGGGAGCTATTTTCGGAGCGATTACATGGGGATGCAGGTTTTGACTTCCATTATCAGCGCTACGTTAGCATTTTTACTTATCTGCGGTTGTTATGTATATTATCATTTTGAAACACTGATGCAGGATATTTACAAAACAGATCTGCTGGTTTTCGGAAAACAGGTCTTGTTTTATTATGTGATATTTGTTGCGGCGTATGCCCTGATTACATATATTGTTTATTCGTTCAGATACAGTAAGGCGAAACGCAGCCTGAAACGATATTACCGTCATTTAAAGCAGCTTGCTGCAATTTATGACATTGAGAAAAATAGCCGCCAGGAATAGCCGGGGTTATTGGACGGAAAGGATTATAACATGTCTTTTTTATTGGAATTGAGGGAAAATTTAAGAAATTTTTACAGTAGAAACGAGGCGTATCTCTTGCCGTTTTTAAAGTTTCTGCTGGCACTGGTGACTCTGCTGGTATTGAATATGAATCTCGGCAACATGAGTAAGATTAACAGCCCGATTTTGGTTCTGGTTATTGCGCTTATGTGTTCATTTTTGCCGATGAATCTTTTGGTAATTGTATCGGCAATTTTTGTGGTTCTGCATTGCTATGCGGTTTCTTTGGAGTGTGCGATTGTGACGGCGGGCGTATTTTTGCTGATGTTTTTGCTATATTATCGTTTTTCGCCGAAGGACACATTGATAGTGGTGCTTGTGCCGCTCTGTTTCGGATTGAAAATACCGTTTCTTATGCCGCTCGTAGTAGGGCTATTATGTGGACCGGCTTCCGTTGTTTCGCTTTGCTGCGGAGTGGTAGCTTATTATGTGATCAATTATGTCAGTACAAATGCATCCGTAATTATGGCACTTGATGTGGACGGATCCGTTTCCAAATTCCGTTATCTGATTGACGGCATTATGAATAATAAAGCGATGGTGATTGTATTATTTTCTTTCGCAGCAACCACAATTATTGTATATATCATCCGTAGATTATCTGTAGATCATGCATGGACAATCGCAATGTTCGTCGGTGCGGTGACCAACGTAGTGATCCTTCTGGTGGGTAATCTGATGTATGAGACCGGCTTTTCGGTATTGTCACTGATACTCGGTACGATAGTTGCTCTTCTTGTGGCAAAGATATGCCAGTTCTTCTGGTTTAACGTAGATTACACAAGAACAGAGTATGTACAGTTTGAAGATGATGAATACTATTATTATGTAAAAGCTGTACCGAAAAATACAGTGGCCAAATCAAGACGTACAGTCAAAAAGATCACGAGTGTTCTTTAGGGATATCCAAGGAGGACCAAATAAAATAAAGACAGGTGTTCCAAATGCAGCAAATCAGCACTTATATTGACAAATATCTTTCTACACTGCATATACCGAAAACGCTTATGTGGACGGATATTGCCGAAATCATTATAATTTCATTCGTGGTATATCAGCTTTTAGCCTGGATTCGCAATACGAGAACCTGGGCTCTTTTGCGTGGTGTTCTTGTTATTCTGGCGTTTCTTCTTATTGCGGCGCTGTTTAATATGTCCACCATTCTTTGGATTGCCGGCGAGGTATTTTCCATTGCGGCGATTGCCATTGTCATCATTCTTCAGCCGGAGCTTAGACGCGCCCTGGAGCAGATCGGACAAAAAAGCTTTGTCAATGCCATTCTTCCGTTTGAGGTAAGTAAGACGCAGGAGGGACGTTTTTCCGACAAAACCGTGCAGGAGATTGTTAAGGCCTGCTACGAGATGGGAAAAGTAAAAACGGGTGCGCTCATTGTGATAGAGCATACGTCCTCTTTGGCGGAGTATGAGAGAACGGGTATTGAGGTGGACGGACTGGTGACCAGTCAGCTACTTATTAATATTTTTGAACATAACACACCGCTCCATGACGGTGCGGTGATTATCCGGGGAAACAGAGTGACGTGGGCGACATGCTATCTGCCTTTGTCTGACAATATGGAACTGTCCAAAGAATTAGGAACAAGACATCGCGCCGGAGTGGGTATCTCAGAGGTTACCGATTCGCTGACAATCATTGTGTCAGAAGAAACCGGCCGTGTTTCCATGGCTTACGGCGGAAAACTGACCAGAAACGTGGAGCCTGATACGTTGCGTTCCAAATTGACTTCGTTGCAGAACAAATCAACAGAAGACAAGAAGAAAAAGAAGTTAACATGGAAGGGAAGGGGTAAGAATGAAGAAAGCTAAGATCTTTGAAAACTTCGGCCTGAAAGTGCTCGCAGTATTTATCTCTATTCTTCTGTGGCTTGCGGTGATCAATGTGTCGGATCCTGTAATCAATACCACATACACAGAGATTCCGGTGGTTGTAACCAACACGGAAAGTGTGACAACAGAGGGCAAAGTGTATGAGCTGGAAAGTGAAAGTACAGTTGCAATCTCGGTCAGTGCCAAGCGTTCCGTGCAGGACTATCTCAGTGAAGACAATTTCAAAGCGGTAGTTGACTTGGAAGAATTTGATGAGGCGACAGGACAGGTTCCGATCCGCGTAGAGTCCAACAAGTACAATGGACAGATTGAAAGTATGAAATCAAAGACGGAATTTGCCGTTGTTCACATTGAGGATATGCTGCGTAAGCAGTTTGTGATCGCACCGGTGGTAACCGGTGATCCGGAGGAGGGATATGTTGTCGGAGAAGTTACGACGGCAGAAAATATCGTTCGTATTTCCGGTGCACAGTCCGTTGTTTCTGCGATTAAGAAAGTGACGGCTGAAATGTCGGTATCCGGATTGAACAGTGATGTAAATACCTCTGTCGACCTGAAGCTGTATGATCAGGACGGGCGTCAGATCAAGGATAATAATTTAACCCAGAATATTTCAACCGTTGCCATGTCGGCGCAGATTCTGGCAACAAAGGAAGTTCCTCTTCAGTTTTCCGTAAGCGGAATGCCGAAGGAAGGATATAGTGTGAGCGGTGCTCTTTCGGCATCGTCCGATACGATTAGGATAGCAGGGAAGCAGAAAACGCTGGCAGGTGTGAATGTGATTGATGTTCCTGCGACTGCAGTAAACGTAGACGGAGCAGACAAAGATGTTTCGATCAATGTGGATCTGACAGATTATCTTCCGGAAGGTATTGTGTTGGTAGATCCGGAGAATACTAAGACAGTTGCGGTGGATGTTCCAATCGATGAGATTATTGTCAAAGAGTTGGAAATTTTCAAATCAGCGATTCAAATGACCGGACTTCCGGAAGGATTGGAGGCTGAGTTTGTCGGTGAGGCAGACAAAGTGACGATTGAAGCGGAAGGTGTATCGGAGAAAATATTACCTCTCAAAGTGACGGATGTAATGCTTCAGATCGATTGGGAGAGTTATATGCAAAGTCAAAATTCGGACAAACTAAGCAAGGGTACTTACCGTGTTCCGGTGATGGTAACACTTCCGGAAGGCGTGGTTCTCAAGAAAGAGGTTTCGCTCAGTGTGCGTCTGAATAAAATAAATTAAAAAGAATCGAGGAAAAAACAATGGGTAGAATGTTTGGTACAGATGGCGTCCGCGGAGTGGCGAACGCAGAACTTACACCGATGCTTGCTATGCAGCTCGGTCAGGCAGGAGCTTATGTTTTGACGAAAGAAAAAGAACACAAACCGACGATCATGGTAGGCTGCGATACGCGTATATCGGGTGATATGCTTGCAAATGCGCTGATGGCGGGAGCGTGTTCGGTAGGAGCCAATGCAGTATATGTCGGCGTGCTTCCGACACCGGCAGTGGCCTATCTTACAAGAAAATATAAGGTGGATGCGGGAGTTGTCATTTCGGCTTCCCACAACCCGGTAGAATTTAACGGAATCAAGTTTTTTGACGGAAACGGTTATAAACTTCCGGATGAAATGGAAGATGAAATCGAAGCAGTGATTAAGAGCGGTATGGACGGCGTGAAATTTCCGACCGGATCCCAGGTGGGAAAAATCAAATATCGTACCGATGCGAGAGAAGAATATATCAACCATGCCATTCAGTCCATTCCGATGGATCTTTCCGGTATGAAGATTGTTGTGGACTGTGCGGAGGGTGCGTCATTTTACACTTCCGTAGAAGCGCTGAAGGAGTTGGGAGCCAATGTGATTGCCATCCATAATAATCCGGACGGAAGTAATATTAACGCCAATTGCGGATCTACACATATGGAGGAGCTCAGAGGCCGTGTGCTGGTAGAAAAAGCGCAGGTAGGTCTTGCTTTTGACGGTGATGCAGACCGCCTTCTTGCTGTGGATGAAAACGGACAGACAGTGGATGGTGACCAGATTATGGCGATCATCGGCAATCATATGAAATCCAAAGGACAGCTCAACGACAATACCATCGTGGCTACGGTCATGAGTAATCTCGGATTTTTCCTTATGGGGGAAGCGAACGGATTGAAGATTGAGCAGACCAAGGTCGGTGACAGATATGTGCTTGAGCGCATGCGTGAAATCGGATCCAACCTCGGCGGTGAACAATCCGGACATATTATTTTCCTGGATGAAAATACAACAGGAGACGGACTTCTCAGTGCACTGCATCTGCTGCAGGTGATGGTGGAGACAGGAAAACCTCTTTCAGAACTTGCATCGATTATGGAGGTGCTTCCGCAGGCACTGGTGAATGCCAAGGTAGCCAATCATAAAAAAGAACACTATATGGAATATCCGGAAATTGCAGGTGCGATCGAAGAATTGACGGCAAAGTTTGCCGGAGAAGGAAGAGTCTTGATCCGTCCGAGCGGCACGGAGCCTTTGGTTCGTGTTATGATCGAAGGTAAAGACCAGAAACAGATTGACGAAGAGGCCAAGAAGCTTGCACACCTGATTCAGGATGTTATGTTCTGATACAAAGAAGGGGTAATTACTTGTAGTATCTTGTGAAAAAGGGGCAAGTGTGCTACACTGATAAGCGGGGTTAGTATACAACGAAGTGTAATGGAGGGTAGATTTATGGTAAGCCAGAAAGTTACTATTAAAAATCCAACAGGGCTACATCTAAGACCGGCTGGCAACCTATGTAAGGAAGCAATGCAGTTTAAATCTCTGATTACTTTTTCATTCAGAGATAATACAGCGAATGCCAAGAGCGTACTCAGCGTTCTGGGCGCATGTGTTAAATGTGGCGATGAAATAGAATTTGTCTGTGAAGGCGAGGATGAGGAAGAAGCGTTAAAAGCCCTTGTTGCCGCCATAGAAAACGGACTCGGAGAGTAATTTTGGCAGCCCATCTAACGATGGGCTGTTTTTTATATCGGTTGCTAAAAACAGGCAGCAGGCAGAATATACAGAAAAGGAAGGCGTTAAAATGTTAAATTATAAAAGATACCGCAAAAATCCGGTTGTAGACTATCCGGAAAGAGAGTGGCCGAACAAGGAGATAGAGAAGGCACCGATCTGGTGTAGTGTTGATCTGCGTGACGGTAATCAGGCGTTGATTGATCCTATGATCGTGGAAGAGAAGATCGAGATGTTTCAGCATTTGATCAAACTCGGTTTTAAAGAGATTGAGATTGGATTCCCGGCAGCGAGCCAGATTGAGTTTGATTATTTGAGACAGCTTGTCGATCGCAAACTGATTCCGGACGATGTGGTGGTTCAGGTTCTGACACAGTGCAGAGAGGAACTGATTGACCGTACCTTTGAATCCATCGAAGGCTGCAAGCAGGCAGTGGTACATATCTATAACTCCACATCAACACTCCAGAGAGATGTGGTGTTCCAGATGGAGCAGGATGAGATTATCGATATTGCCGTGAAAGGTACGCAGATGGTCAAAGAGCGTGCGGAAAAATTCCCGGGCAAGATCATTTTGGAATATTCTCCGGAAAGCTTTACGGGAACAGAACTTGATTTTGCGTTACGCATTTGTACGGCGGTCCAGAAAACATGGGGAGCGACCAAAGAAAATCCGATCATCATCAACCTTCCGTCTACCGTGGAGATGAACACGCCGAATGTTTATGCGGATCAGATTGAGTGGATGAACAAGCATTTTGAGGACAGGGAAAGTATTATTTTATCCGTGCATCCACATAATGATAGAGGAACCGGTGTGGCCAGCGCAGAGCTTGCACTTCTCGCAGGTGCGGAGCGTGTGGAAGGTACTCTGTTCGGAAACGGAGAACGTACCGGTAATGTAGATATTATGAATGTGGCTTACAACATGTTCTCGCAGGGTATCGATCCGCAGCTGAACATCGAACATATCAACGAGAGCATCGAATTGTATGAGAGATGCTGTAAAATACCGATTCATCCGCGTCATCCGTATGCAGGAAAGCTTGTCTTCACTGCATTTTCCGGATCACATCAGGATGCAATCAACAAGGGCGTGGCAGCGCTCAGGGAGCGTCAGAGCGAAATATGGCAGGTTCCTTATCTTCCGATCGATCCGGCGGATATCGGAAGAGAGTACGAGCCGATCGTGCGCATCAATTCCCAGTCTGGAAAGGGTGGCGTTGCGTTCGTTATGGATACCTATTTCGGATTCAAGCTTCCGAAAGGAATGCACAAAGAATTTGCAAAGGTTATCCAGAGTATTTCCGAGAAACAGGGAGAGGTTTCACCGGAGCAGATCATGGAGCAGTTCCGTCAGCAGTATCTGGAGCAGAAAGAACCTCTGCATTTCAGAAAGCTTCGCGTGGACGACATGAGCGATGCGACCGACTCACCGTTCGATACAAAAGTTACCGTGCTCTATACCGACCATGGTGTGGAAAAGACGTTCGAAGCTGTCGGCAACGGTCCGATCGATGCGGTACAGCGCGGTATTGTCGAGCAGACCGGTGTGCGTATCAAAGTGCTTGATTACGAAGAGCATGCGCTGCAGAGTGGTGCCAGTTCACAGGCGGCCGCATACATCCATCTTCTGGATGCAGATGACGGAACCGTTACTTACGGCGTAGGCGTGAGCAGCAACATTACGAGAGCGTCTGTAAGAGCGATTTTCTCTGCCTTGAACAGACTTGGTATCGGAGCCGAATAATTTTGGAGCAACACAATGAAAAAATTAAAACAAAAACTATGGAAACCATATATTATATTACCAATATTAACCCTGTTCTTTTTGGCAGGGTTTATTGGTAGTTATATATTTCCAAATACAGTACTTGACACATTTGTGATCAATATGGAAGAAGAGGAAGAAGACACGCAGGTGCAGCTTCCTCTTTCTTTGCACACCCCGATTGAGTATGAGATGAATACAAACGGACTTGCGATGCGTGGTATTCAGGTCGGAATTAATAAAAGAGGATATGCACAGGAAGAGACTGTTCTGCGCTACAGCGTTTTTATCGGGGACGAATGCATCAGTCAGAATGCATATCATGTGGCAGCGGGAGATGATCTGCAGTATGTGTATCTTCCGTTTGATCAATATGAAAAGTGTGTCGGTGAGTTGAGAATCTCGTTTCTTTTGGAGGCAGCAGGCGGCGATGAGGAGACTTATCCGGCGCTCATGGCGAATCATGCAGAAATCAAAAATACGCGCACAATCGCCGAAAATCGCCCGGAGGGAGCGGAGGAAGAGGTATCGCTGAAGTGCAACTACATTTACACACATGATACGTATCCGTTCCTTTACGATTGTCGTCTTCTTACCTTTGTTTTTCTTGCCGCATCCATGGCGGTAGTATATCCGCGGCGAAAAGAAAAGGAGGTCGATAAGCATGAAGAATAAAAAAAGATGGACCGTTCTTTTGCAGTACATCCTGGTTTTGATCGTAGTGGTAACCGTTGCCTTTTTGGTGGAATGTCTCGTGTTCCAGTTTCCGGCACTGCGATATAAAAGCCAGCCGATCACTTTTGTGCCGGACGGCAGCGATGAGATGGTGCAGATGCGCATTGAGGATGATCTGGCGCAGCTGACAGCCGAGGAGATCCGCAGTATAGAAGTGGAACGTGACAACAATAGAATTTTAGCAGAATATAACGGAGAAGAGTATGTGGAGCCGGAAGATGAAACACTGGTGGAAAAAGACGGAACCATGTACCGAAAAGTCAAAAAACATGTAATATCCGTAGATCTCGGAAATCCGTATTATATACACAAGCTGGACATACGAATTCCGGTAACCGAAAGTGCGGGGTACAGTGCAGTCGTATACAGAGACGGAAAAATCATTGACTCGGACATATATTGCACGGTGGAAGCCAAGATAGGCGCAGGGATTGCCAATGTGTCGGAGTATGCTGATTTCATAGAAGTCACCATATTGTCGGAGGAAGAAATTGAGGCGCAGTATATCAAGATGACCATATCCAATGCTTTCCGGCCGAATGCCATGCGGATTGCATTTATGATATTGCTTCTTTTGATAATCGCCGTGCTTGTGATTGAGAAAACAGCTTTGCACGAAAAGCAGGAGTGGGTGTTTGCGGTTGTCTGTTTCTTGATGGGAAGTCTGCTCATCTGCGGGATCGGAACCAATCAGGTCAGCTATGATGAATATGTGCATGCGAAGGCTGCGTATAAACTGTCATTCGGCACGACACTGGAATTTACAGAGTCGGCTCTGCAGATGTCGGGGAATCTCCTTCCGCTTTTTCATAATCCCGAGGAGCGGGCCTTAGTGGAAGCCTACGAAAATAAGAACAACGATTTCAGTTGGGCGGATATCGGAAGTCAGAGCCGTTTTGTCCGGTCGGAGACAAGAGTTTATTATCCGATGGCCATCGGATTCCGGATCGGTCGGACGCTTCAGATGGGATTTGCCGAGACAGTGGCGCTGGCCAAATTCGGCAATCTGCTATTCTATATCTTGATTGTATTTTTTGCCATCCGGCTTGCAACCAAATATAAAAATATCGTGGCGCTGATCGGACTTTTGCCGAATAATGTATTCCTGGCAGCAGCCCTTTCCTACGACCCGCTGGTAATCAGCTTCCTGCTTCTTGGTATGGTGCTTATTATCAACGAGATTTTGGAGCCGGAGCGGAAGCTTACCTGGCAGAATACGCTCCTTATACTGATTTCTTTTGCAATCGGATGTCAGTCCAAGCCGATTTATGTGGTGATGGCATTGCTTCTGCTGTTTTTCGGAAAAGACAAATTTGTCAACCGCACGCAGATGTGGCTGTTTAAGGCAGCAGTGCTTGTTTTTGCGGGATTGATGATCTACAATATTTTCTTCCCGACACCGACAGCGGGAAGCGACTACCATCTTGTGAGCAATATCACCTATGCCGGCGACAAAAGAAACCTGGGAACCAGCGTGATCGGACAAATCGAGTATATATTCGGAAATCCGGGCGTATATACGGTTTTACTGCTTCGCTCCATGGGAGAGATGCTGGGCAGATATCTTCTGGGCGGCACCGGATTTTTCCAGTACGGATATTTGGGTGCGGCGCCGATGATCGCTACCTACATCGTGATTCTGCTGGCACTTTGGCTCATGCTGTTTGCGGCAAAAGGACAGAAGAGAAATTCTGTCGGTGTAAAATATATCGTATTAATTCTGGTCATGATCTTTGGAACAGCGGCCATTGTGTGGACATCCATGTATGTCAGCTACACTACGGTTGGGGCAGATGAAATACGCGGTGTGCAGGGCAGATATTTCATTCCTATGTTTCTGCCGTTTGCGGTCTGTCTTCTCAACAGCAAATTTGAGAGCAGACTGGAGGAGCACAACAGAAGCAGAATCATGTTCGGCGTGATGACTGCACTTAACATGATTATGATCTACGGACTGGTAATCCGTACCATGAATATATAACAATCTGCAGCAAATGCGGAAAGTAAGGCGGGAAATATGGTCAGTGTAATTGTACCGGTATATAAAAGCGAGCAGACATTGCGGCGATGTGTCAACAGTCTGCTGGAGCAGGATTATAAAGATATAGAGATATTGCTTATCGTGGACGGACCGCCGGATGGTTCCGGAATACTGGCGGATGAACTGGCAAAGACAGACGCCCGTATCCGTGTGATCAATCAGATCAATCAGGGGGTTTCCAAAGCGCGTAACCGCGGTCTTAAGGAGGCAAAAGGCGAATATATACGCTTTCTTGACAGCGATGATTATGTGGAGAAGCATTCGATTGCACCTATGGTGAAGCAGATGGAAAGAGACGGAAGTGATCTGGTAATCGCAGGCTTTGATCATCTGTATTTCGGCAGCAGAATACCGAAAAAACCTCATGTGTCCGGATATTACGGCAAGGAGGATGCGCAGCAGTTCGGGCAGGTTCTCTGTCGTCTTTATGAGGCCGGTTTTTTAAACATGCCATGGAACAAGCTGTTTCGCAGAGAAAAAATCAGTGCAGAGTTTCCGGTAGACCGCACACTGGGGGAAGATCTTCTTTTCAATATGCAATATATAACAGGCGTTTCCGGTTTTTCCGTGATTACAGACAATGTGTGCATGTACATACAGGATGATCGCGGGACTACGCTCTCCACGAAAAAAAGAGATGACAAAATAGAAACTGCATTATATTTGTATCAAAAGTCCAAAGAATTTTTCCTCGGATTGGGAATTGAGCCGGGGGAAAAGCTGGCATTTCTGGATACCAAAGTAATCACCACGTTTTTGGATGAGGTGGAGATGACGGGATTTGCGGACGGGACCGGAAAGGAAAAAGCACAGGAAATCCGGAGCTTTGCAGATGCAACGGAAGAATTTTTGCAGGGGGATGAGCCGAGAATCATCCACTTGGATAAGCTTGATTACAAAATCATATATTTCTTTTTGAAGAGAAAAATGATTTCCATGACAATGTTCATGGTGTGGCTTCGCACGATCGTTGTAAAACTTGTGAGAAAAGGGAGAAGGGTATGAAACCACTCATTTCCGTAATTATTCCGGTGTATGGGGTGGAAGCTTATCTGCGCAGGGCAGTGGATTCTGTTTTAAAGCAGACATACACCAATTTGGAAATTATATTGGTTGACGACGGATCGCCGGACGGATGTCCGGCTATTTGTGATGCTTATGCGGCAAAAGAGGCGAGGGTCCGCGTGATTCACAAGGAGAACGGCGGACTGTCCGATGCCCGCAATGCCGGTTTGGATATTGCAGGCGGTGATTACATTGCATTTCTTGACAGCGATGACTATTATGCACCGTTTTTTATTGAAGTTCTTTATCTGGAGATTCTTAAAAACGATGCTCAGGTTGCACTTTGCAGATATGAAGTAACGGACGCCATGGAGCCGGCGGACGGACCTGATTTTGCAAAGGTGAAAGAACAATATGTTTCAGGGGAAACGGACTGCCCGGTGTTTGACCGCAGACAGATGCTTCTCAATCAGTATGATGCGCTATGCGAGGATGCGACTTATTTCATTGTCGCATGGAACAAATTGTATAAAGCATCCTTATGGAAAGGAGTCCGTTATCCGAAGGGAAAGATTCACGAGGATGAGGCAACGACGTATCGCATTTTTGATAAAATTGAGAAGGGCGTGTATGTGAATCTTCCGATGTACGCATATTTCAGTGCGCCGGAGAGCATTACGCGTTCCCGTTTCCATGTAAAAAGATTACAATGGTTTGATGCATTGGATGACAGGATTTCCTTTTTTGAAGAAAAGAAGGAGACGGATTGCCGGATGGCAGCTGTGCGAGCCCGTGCGGATGCAGCAATCCGTTATTATTATCCGCTTGTGAGAGAATGTCCGGGAGAGCGCATGGAAAGAAAACGGCTCAAAATGTATGTGAAATCGGCTCTGGAAATGAACCGGAGTAAGGAAAAGCCAAAAAAAGGATTTCTCGGTTTCGTAAAAAAAGTAGGATATCATATATTCCTTATGACACCGGGACTTTATTCCGTGATAACGAAAGTGGGGAAGGAAGAATGCCGAAAGTAAGTATCGTAATTCCGGTCTACAACATGGAAAAGTTTTTGGCCAGATGTATGGAAAGTGTACTGGCACAGACCATGGAAGATTTGGAAATCATATTGGTGGATGACGGAAGCAGAGACTCTTCACCGGCGCTGTGCGATGACTACGCAAAGCAGGATAAAAGAGTAAAAGTAATCCACAAGGAGAACGGAGGTCTTACCTCTGCGTGGAAGCGTGGATCAGAGGCGGCAACAGGAGACTACATCGGATATGTGGACAGCGATGATTTTATAGCTGCCGACATGTATGAAAAGATGTATGACAGGGCGGTTGCGACAGACGCCGACATCGTTTGCTGCGGATTGATTCATTGGTATGAAAATCAGCCGGAGCGCAACTGGTCGGAGCAGATGGAATTTGCCACGGACAGTCTGAAGAAAAGCGAACTTAACACAATACTTTACCCGACGCTGATTAATGACGGAAGCTTTATGGGAAGGCATCTGCAGCCGAACCGAGTAACCAAACTGGTAAAAAGTGCATTGGTCAAAAAAAATCTGCCGCAGTGCAGGGATGAGGTCAGTATCGGAGAGGACTATCAATTTTCGCTCTGCGTATTTCTTGATGCGGAACGTGTGGAGATTATCCGTGACTATTTTCCGTACTACTATTATATGAACGATGTGTCCATGACCGGACGTCATGACAAAAAATATCCGGATAAAATACGTATTATGAGAGAAAATCTCTGTCGGATATCCGATGCAAAGCAGATTTATGATTTGAAGCAGCAGATTTGGAATGATTATATGGGGCTATTGGTGCTTCATACAAAAGCCATTGTATATAAACAGAAAAATACGCCGTATCGTGAGCTGCGCAGTGAACTTTGCGAGGTGCTTTCGCGGGAAGATGTCTGTGAGGCGCTTGGCAGATACGATATGCCGTCGCTGACGTGGGCGGAAAAGCTGTATTTGTTTTTTATGAAGCGTCACATGTATTTTGCGATTTATGCGGCTGTCAGAATATATTTCAGAAAATAGTCGCAGGGAAATTCATGGGGAATGAAAAGTAACCCGGAGGTAACAAATGGAAAAAAGAATGAAATACGTGTATCCGATATGCTTTGCGTTGCTGATTGCGTTGATTGCATTTTTGGCGTTCTACAAGCTGGATGTGAAGTATGTGGATCCGTGGGACGAGGCCCGTCACGGTGTGAATGCATATGAGATGTTACACGGCGGAAGTATATTTCAAAATACCTATTTGAGACAGGCGGATTATTACAATTTGAAACCGCCGCTTTCCATGTGGTGCATTATGCTTGGAATGGCAATGTTCGGCAATAATGTTTTTGCCCTGCGTTTCTATTCGGCGCTTTGTTATGTGCTTCTGGCAGTTGTTTCCGGGCTTTGGCTGCGTCGCTACGGAAAGGCGGAATCGCTTTTGGGAGTCGCTTTTCTGGCGGTCAATACCACAGCGTTTCAAGCGCATATGATTCGTTCGGGAGATGCGGACAGTTTGTTTGTGCTGTTGTTTACGCTTGCAATGTTCTGCATGATGCGCATACCGGAAAAGAAATATAATTTATATTTGTGCGGTCTGTTTTTTGCGCTTGCCTTTTTGACAAAAAGCTATCACGCGGGGATGATTGCGGCGATCGGCGGACTCTATCTGATTCTGACGGGGATGATAAAGAAGTTCAGTGTCAAAAACTGGATGCTGTTTCTTTTGTCGATCCTGATTCCGATCGGACTTTGGGCGGTGCCGCGAGCTATGGTGGACGGAAGCACGTTTTTCCTTAAAATGTGGGAGACGGATGTTCTCGGAAGAACGGACGGTACCCTGCAGAATAATATCGCACCGTTTTCTTACTATGCGGATTATTATCTCGGGGCGGCATCGGGGAAAGTGACGCCGTATTTGTGTGCATTCGTTATTTGCCTCATCGGTGTTTTTTTGTTTCACAACAATTTTACGTGGAAAAAACGCCAAGCGTATATCGGATGGATGTTGTGGATTCTTGTTCCGTTTGTCGGATTTTCCGCAGTACAGAATAAGCTTCTTTGGTATATGTATCCGGTCTTGATACCGGTTTTACTTGCAGCAGGAGTTTTTGCGGCAAGAATCATCAAAGCGGGGAAATTGCTTCCGGCCATGAGAATTGGATTTGCAATAGTGACTGCGGTTATTTTCTTATATTATACCGGAGACATTATGCACACAATTCAATCGCAGGAGCCGAATGAATTTCAGCAGCTTGTGAGGAAGGTGGCACAGGAGGATGCTTACCAAGGCTGTCAGGTCTATGTCGATTACAACCTGCAGGAGGATGGGAAGGTAAACTCTGCCTGGAGCCAGCAGGATGTGTTTGTGGCAGAAGCCTACGGAGATTTTCAGTGTGTGAACGGCGGACATTTTTATCTCATGACAAGAAGCAGTTATCAGGGAGAGGAAGGCATTTTGTTTGTCGGACAGGATGTGTATGAAGAGTACAACGTGTTGTACGATGATTATGAAATTATTGCAGAGAGTGAGAACTATTATGCCTGCAGAATATTATATTAGGTGTCGACAAAGCAGTGTCTTTGTGGTAGAATGTTCGGGATGTAGTTTCGGCTACAAAATATTTGAAGAGGCAGAAAAGAAAACGAAGGTGAAAACATATGAAAAAATTTAATTTATGGCTACTGACAGCGTTGTCTGTTGCCTGTATCCTCAGTGGTTGCAGTAAGCCGGAAGAAACGCCGGAGGAAACACCGGTCGTAGAAGAAACAGTCGTGGAAGAGGAACCGGTTGAGGAAGAAATTATTACAGATATACCTGAAATTGTTCCGGATGATCAGATTCCGGAAGGTAAGAAGAGAAGCTCTCTGACAGGTGAGATTATTAGTAAAAAAGCTTGGAAACGTCGTCCGGTAGCGATCATGCTCCCGACAGATAAGGCGGCTCAGCCGCAGTACGGTATCGGCGAAGCCGGCGTTTTATATGAGTGTATGGAAGAGGGAGACATGTCCCGTCAGATGGCAGTCATTGAAGATTGGCAGAAGATTGAAGTGCTCGGCAATGTGCGCAGCTGTCGTGATTACTATGTATATTGGGCATTGGAATGGGATCCGATTTTAGTTCATTTCGGAGGACCTTATTACCTTGCAGAAGTGACAAATCGTCCGGATGTATATAATATTACAGGTTGTGCAGTTAACTCTACATCAACGGCGCCGGGATGTAACGGATTCTACCGTACCACAGATAAAGTGGTTCCTCACAATGCTTACACAAGCGGTGAGAAGCTCAAAGAACAGTGCAAGGAGCTTGGATACAGCCTGAAGCATGATTTTGACAATTTCCGTGCAGAACACTTTATTTATGCAACAAATGAGGAAAATACACTTGCAGGCGAAAAGGGGACTTTTGATGCCAAGGAAATCAGCCTCAAAAACGCATTCCCTTACACAAAATCGTCTTTGAGCTACGATGAGGAAAGCGGACTTTACAAAAAATACTTGTATGAAGATCCGCAGTGTGACGGAACAACAGGCGAGCAGCTCACATTCAAGAATGTGGTGATTCAGTTTGCTCATTACGAAGTGAGAGATGCAAAAGGATATCTTTCCTTCCGTTGCCACGATGATACACAGGATGGCTACTATATCACAAACGGAAAAGCAATTCATATGAGATGGGTGAAAACATCCGATTATGCTCCGACTAAGTTCTACAACGACGATCTTGTACAGATCCCGTTCAATGTCGGAAAGACATTTATCGCAGTTGTTCAGAATGACCGTTCTGTAACGATTGACGGTGTGGAATACAAATCTACCGTGCAGTAGATATTAAAAAAATGCTATATTTTTTTCTTCCTGCAAAACTTGCGGCGTTGCCGCACAGACATGTTGCAGAAAGAAAAAGAATATAGCATTTTTATTTGTTTTAAATTATCAGCCGCGCAAAAAATTATTCGTCCTCTCCGGCGACAAGCTTCGGAATCTGATTCCAGTCGGCGGCGATGTCCGTGAAGGAAGAAAAGTAGCTGCCGATAATTTTGTCCGTGCGGGCAAGACACATGAGGTCGAGTAAAGCATCCTTGATGCCGCTCACGCTGTCGCGGGACAAATCTCTTGTTTCATTGGAGATAATGCGGTCCGGAAACAGGCGGCGAAGATTTGCTTCCTCGGACAAGTCGTCCGTTGCCAGATAAAATTTCGTGTCCGGAAACTGTTCGAGCTCTTTTTTCATGGAATCAACAAACGCCTGTGTGGAACTCTTTCCGATGGCCGGCTTGTTGTCTGTTCTGCGAATATGAACGCCTACATTGTGGGAACCATAAGAACAGGTCAGCGCATTGATGCGCTCAGCAATTTCTTTTGTCGGAACAAAGGCTGAGTAATCGTGGCGAGGGAAAAAATGCTCCTCCGTTGCAATGTAAAGCGGGCAATTTAAGGTTTTGACAAAATCTTCCGTCAGACCGTTTTCATCACGGTTTGCGCGTATCTCGTCATTTTTGAGACGGCGGCGGGTAAACTGATAGAACAGCTTGATGGGATTCCACTTGGTATGGATGTTCATGACGGAAAAGGCATCGGTCTTTTCGAAGAGTTCCTCGAACGGACATCCCAGCTCCGGGTTAACGTTCCAGATGACTTTTAATTGCTTTCCTTGTTTTTGGGCCAGTACCAGGGCGGAATTTATGGCACGTATTCTATTGCACAAACCACCCATAGGTTGTATTATTAACATAGTATGTCCTGCTTTCTTTTTTGATAATTGCGACATGCGCAATGCTTTTATACAGTATAACAAATTAATGATAAAATTGGGAGATTTTTATGAAAATCGTGCAGATAAATACCTTTTGCGGTGTGGGGAGCGTCGGAAGAATTTGTGTGGACCTTTACGACGTGCTGGATCGGGAAGGACATGAGCCTTACATTGCCATCGGAAGAGGGAAATTGCCGGAGCATATCCGCGGGTTTAAAAACGGAACCTTGTGGGATTTCGGCTGGCATGTGATGAAAAACTTTTTTCAGGGAAAAGCGGGATTTGGATCCGCAAAGACCACAAAAAAATTGATTGCCTGGCTGGAGGAAGTAAAGCCGGACATTATACATCTTCACAATATTCACGGCTTTTATCTTCAGACAGAGCTGTTGTTTGACTATCTGAAAAAATCGGATGCTGCGGTAATCTGGACGCTTCACGACTGTTGGACGTTCACAGGACACTGCGCCTATTTTGATTACATCGGTTGTGACAAATGGCAGCAGGGATGTGAAAAGTGCAAAGTGCATGCAACCGCCTATCCGTATGCACTGTTTAAAGACAATACCAAATGGAATTATGCAGCCAAGAAAGCGGCCTATACGGGAGTTCCGAATCTGACGATTGTGACGCCGAGCCGCTGGCTGGCCGATATGGTGAAGAAGTCGTATTTAAAGGATTATCAGGTGGAGATTATACCAAACGGAATCAATCTGGATGTGTTCAAGCCGGCGCATCAGGCGGGAAAAGACAATGAGATGCACGTTATCCTCGGTGTTGCCAACATCTGGGAGGAGAGAAAAGGGCTTGTTTATTTTGAACAGCTGGCAGAAAAAATGCCGGAGGGCTATGTGATCAAGCTGGTAGGTGTAAACGACCGTCAGGAGAAACAGCTTCGAAAGAAATTTCCGGACGGAAAGATTCTGCCGGTGAAGCGGACAAAAAACGTGGATGAGTTAGCACAGCTTTACCGGGAGGCGGATGTCTATGTCAATGCTACCATGGAGGACAACTTCCCGACCACCAATCTGGAAGCTTTGGCCTGCGGAACACCGGTCGTTACGTTTAGGACAGGGGGAAGCCCGGAGTCTCTCGATGAGAAATGCGGTATCGTAGTACCGAAAGGGGACGTGGACGGTCTTCTGGCAGCGATCCGAAAAGTTTGCGAAGAGAAACCTTTCGCCGGAGAAGATTGCAGGAACAAAGCGCTTGCATACGGAAGAAATGAAAGATATATGCAATACATTTCACTTTACGAGAGCGTATTATAGAAAACGCCTGTTTTGCATTCAATGCAGTTTTGTTGTATACTATACCTACGCTAAAATTCAGATGGAGAAAAGATAATGCAAAAAGTTTCAGTCATTACCATGACCTTTAATGAATGTGAAAATTTAAAGGCATGTGCAACGAAGGTTTTAAAACAGGATTATCCTAATTTGGAATATATTATCGTAGACGGAGGTTCCACCGACGGGAGTGTTGAATTTCTGGTATCTTTGAAAGAACAGTACGGAGATAAGGTGACCTACGTGTCAGAGCCGGACAAAGGCTTATACGATGCACTCAACAAGGGAATCCGCATGGCGACCGGAGATATTGTCGGTCTGATGTGCGACGAGTTTACAAATGATCACATTATTTCCGAGATGGTGGAAGCCATAGAGAGAGAAGGGGCCGACGGCGTGCACGGCGATGTGGATTTTGTGCAGAACGGTAAAGTGGTCCGCAGGTGGCGTATGGGGATCGGAACCATCAACGGAGGCTGGATGCCTGCACATCCGACGATGTTTTTAAAGAGAGAAATTTATGAAAAATACGGTCTGTATGAGCTTGGATATGTGATTGCGGCGGATTACGAATTTATCGTGCGTATGTTAAAAAGCGGAGAGACGAAGCTGGCGTACATACCGAAGGTGCTTGTACATCAATATCACGGCGAGAATTCCACAAGTACCGGCGGTTTTAACAATTATGTGCGGTCGTTCCTGGAGGCGAGAAGAGCGCTGATTGTCAACGGAATGCCTCATCCTACCACGACGTGTATTATCCGGACCTTCCGCGTGTTCGGGCAGTTTGCAAGAGGGATTTTCGGCAGAAGCTAATAAAAGAAATTCGTGAAAACATTTATTTAGAAAGAAAATGAGGAAGCAACCATGAAAAAACTGATAATTACAGGATGTAACGGACAGCTGGGAAAGGCGATGAACGATCAGCTGGCCGGAAGCAGTGAATATGAATGTATCAATACGGATGTAGCAGAACTTGATATTACCGACATTGACAGTGTGGTAAAGCTTGCCCGTGAGGTGAAGCCGTATGCGATCATTAACTGTGCGGCGCACACCAATGTAAATGCCTGTGAATCCCAGCAGGATCTGGCTTATAAAATCAATGCCATCGGACCGCGCAATCTGAGTATCGCGGCGACAGAGACCGGTGCAAAGCTTGTGCAGGTATCCACGGACTACGTGTTCCCGGGAGATGAAAACAGACCGCTGACCGAGTTTGATGCGGTGGGACCGAAGAGCGTTTACGGGGCAACTAAGTTAGCGGGAGAGAATTTTGTAAAAGAGTTTGCAAAGGATTACTTTATTCTGAGAACCGCATGGCTTTACGGCGAAGGAAAGAACTTTGTCCGCACGATGCTCGGTGCAGGACAGGCGAATGATAAAGTGAGAGTGGTAGGGGACCAGTTCGGTTCACCGACCAGCGCAAGCGAGTTAGCTAAGGCTATCTGCTATCTCTTGCCGACGCAGAACTACGGAACCTTTCATGCGACCTGCGAAGGAAGCTGCAGCTGGGCAGATTTCACCAAGGAATTCTACCGCCTTGCAGATATGAAGACAGAGGTGGAAGTGATCACTACTGCAGAGTATCCGACTCCGGCAGCGAGACCGGCTTACTCTATTCTTGAAAATTATATGTTTAAATTGACGACGGACTTTATGTTCAAGGACTGGCATGATGCGATCGCCGAATACATGGCGGCAGAACTGAAAAAATAGAAAAGAGGATGTTAAATTATGGATGAAAAGTTTCGAAAGATGCTCACCCATACATTTCATATAAAAAAGAAAAATATTGATGTTACAACTCTGGACATTATACTGTTTCTTGTGTTGACCGCATTTGCACTTGTCACCCGCTATGCACTTCGCAATGTGGTAGCAGGCGATTACAAGATGTTTTTCGAACCGTGGGTGGCGACACTGAGGGAAGCCGGCGGCGGAATCAAAGGGCTGGCGGCAGAGTTCGAATATGTGGATTACACGACGCCTTACCTGACCATTTTGTCATTTATCAGTATCTGTCCTTTTTTGAATACGCTTTTGCTGATGAAAATTGTTTCGATTTTCTTTGATTTTGTGGCGGCATTTGCGGTGATGGCCATTGTTTATCAGCAGACAAAGTCTTCTACGAAAGCAATTTTGGGATACGGTACGCTTCTGCTTGTGCCGACGATTCTGACAAACGGAGCTATGTGGGCACAGTGTGACATTATTTTTACAAGCTTTATTTTATGGTCGCTCTATTTCCTGCTGAAGGACAGACCGGCCATGGGGATGATGTTTTACGGTATCGCATTCGCTTTTAAGTTGCAGACCCTGTTTTTGGCGCCTCTCTACTTGATTCTTTGGATGAAGGGGAAGATCAAGCTGAAACATTTTCTGTTTCTGCCGCTGATGTATGTGGTCGGAATGATTCCTGCTCTCATTGCGGGCCAGAGCTTCTGGGAACTGATCAGTGTATATTTCTTCCAGGCAGGAGGATTGATGGATATCTATGCGCTTTCCCACAAATTCCCGAATATATATCAGCTGATCGGAACGGATGTATTTTTGTTTGAATATGCGGATGCGGGAATCTGGGTGACACTCGGTGCACTTATGATTTTTCTTTATGTGTTTGCACGCAAAAAATATGTGTTTGATACAAAGCTCTTTCTGCGTATGGGAATGCTTCTGACGATGACGGTTGTCTTTTTCCTTCCGCATATGCATGAGAGATATGCAATCCTTGTGGATGTGATGGCGATTGTTTATCTTTTTGTGGAACCGGAGAAATTCTATATTCCGCTGCTCACGATACTTTGCTCGTTTGCGGGTTATACGATTTATCTGGCTCAGAATAATATCATACCGATGTATTTATATACGGTTGTGTTTATGCTTCTTATGTTTGATCATGCGGTGGCATGTATAAAAATGATAAAGCAAAATGCGGTGACTTTGGAGTAAATTATGGATAAAAAAATAACGGATTTTGTTGTAAAAGAATTTAAAATAGGTAAGTGGATGCTTGCGCCGATCGACCTGCTTCTGCTGATTTTTGCACCGGTTTTCGGTGTGATGACAAGAATCAGCGTGCAGTCGTACTATGCATGTCCGCAGACGAAGGATTACCTTGAGCTCAGCGACGGACTTAAGATTGCCACAGGCTGCTTTGATATTCTTTTGGCGATTGTGGCAGCATTGTTTGTATTTGAACTGACGCAGCATAAGCTGAAAGCGTTTCTTGCTTATGCAATCGTGCTTCTGCTCCCGGTTCTGGCTGCGGGAAGTGCCATGTGGGGCATGGGAGATTCGATCTTTGTGTTTTTCGCCGTTCTTTCTTTATATCTTTTGGTAAAAGGAAAAGGAAACAGTGCGGTGATCTGTTACGGAGTGGCGCTGTTTCTCAGCAGGTACGCTTTTTTTCTGCTCCCGGTCTTTGCCATTGCATTTATGCAGAAAAAAACAAAGCTGGTTACCTATCTGGTGCCCCTGTGCGGCGCATGGTTTCGAAACGGTATTGTAAGTAATGACGGGAAATTATCCTTCCCGATTTTTGAAGCG
Source organism: Lachnospiraceae bacterium (assembly GCA_045535935.1). Taxonomy (GTDB): domain Bacteria; phylum Bacillota; class Clostridia; order Lachnospirales; family Lachnospiraceae; genus SVFI01. The sequence continues at coordinate 83,571 of JAZSMO010000022.1, forward strand.
GAGAGGATTCTCTCTATTATGCGCGGTGAAAATCTGATCAGTTACAACTGGCCGAATTTTTATCAGATGATCGGTCCGGACAAGTTTGTGACAGAATATAGTCTGATTGCAAAGAGTTTGGCGGCAGTCATCATGCTCGTTGCCGTTGTGCTTGTTTTGCAAAAAGGAGAGGAGCTCGTAAAGGAAAAATGGGTTTCGCTTTCTCTTCTTTTGGCCATGGTATTTCCGTTTATTATGCCGCAGATGGATGAGAGATGCGGTCTTCTGGCGGATGTACTTGCGCTTATTTTTGTTATGAAGTTTACGGATATGTACTATGTTGCCGTCATTCATATCACTATTTCCTACATTGCCTACTCGGCGTACTTCAGGGGAGAAAGTGTGATTCCGCTATGCTATGTGGCGTGTGTCATGCTGTTTCTTATTGTGGTCATGATACGCTTTGTGACGACGGGCGGCAAAAGATTTTCTATCGGTTTTAAAGAAAAGGAGAACGAATAATGAGGGAGGCACAACGACTGGATTTTATTAACGGACTGAAAGTCCTGTCCTGTTTGACGATCTTCAATTTCCATTTTATCAATTTTTACTATTGCGGAATGTATTCCCTTCTTCCGGCGGATTATCATGTTCCTCAGGTGGAAGCAGCTATCGGATTGACACCCCTTAGCCTGCTTATTGCAGGGAAGTTCGGTGTTCGCATTTTCCTGACGATCAGCGGCTTTTTTGTCGGATATCGCTTTTTTACGACAGGGGACAAGTCATCTCTGTCATCCGGTGTGGTGAAAAAATATTTTCGCCTTGTCTTTCCGATTCTGACTGCAAATATTGCCATCTATGTCTGTATGAAGCTGGGGCTTTATATGAACGGCGAGGCGGCTGCGCTTGCGGGAAGTCAGGTGTTTGTAGGCAATTACAATCAGTTTGAACCATCGCTTTTGGCGGCGATTGTCGAGGCTGTCTGGGGTTGTTTTGCTACGGGGGCGAACCAGTATAACGGTCCGCTTTGGTTTATTTTCTATGAGTTTTTCGGAACCTTGCTTGTCGCTGCGATTTTGTCGCTGGTCGGAAACAGCAAGGCCAGATATATTGTCTATGTGGTTGCATGTATACTTTTTATCCGCTCTGATTTTCTGGCGATCATCTGCGGTGCAGCGGTATGTGATTTTGCCTACCGTCCGCCGGTTTGGCTGAAAAAGCTTATGGAGCAGAAATGGCTTATGTGGCTGCTTCTTCTGTTCGGGATCTTTTTGGGATCGTTCCCGTCCATCGGGGAGCGGCTGGAGGGCACCATTTACGGTTTGGTGCCGCCGAAGATCATGTTCTATTATGTGATCGGTGCTTCCTGTGTACTGTTTGCGCTTCTTCAGCTGAAGGGACCGCAGAAGGTGCTCGGAGCCAGATGGCTTACCTGGCTGAATACGTACAGCTATGGTTTTTACCTGGTGCATTTTATGGTATTGTGCACATTTTCCAGCGGATTGTTTGTGGCTTTGCAGGAGCATATGAATTATCACGCTCTTGCGCTGCTCAACTATATCTTATCGTTTGCCCTGACCTTGGCGATTTCCGTACCGATTCAAAAATTTGTGGAAAAGCCGGGTATGAAACTTGCAAATGATTTTGCGGCAAAATTTTGTAACGAATAATGGAGTATCCTATGTCCGAAGCACAGAGAAAAAAATGGATAGATCTTGTGAAGTGTATTGCTATTTTGGTTGTGATGGTCAATCACAGCGGGCTTGACGCCGGGCAAGTGAAATTCTGGGGAGGTATGTTTTTTGTGCCTGTCTTTTTTGTGGTTTCCGGATTTACATATCAAAGCAGGGAAGAATCCTTCGCTAAGTTTCTCGGAAGAAAGGCCGGGCGCCTTCTGCTTCCGTACATAGCGGCGAACGGGATTCTTTTTGCTTTTTTTGCCTTTAAGGATGTCTTTTTGAGAGACGGAAATCTGTCGGATATGTGGATTGATTTCCTTGGAATCTTATATGCGAGAAACAGGCTCTTTTCATGGGAGACACCGACACTGCTTTTTTCGGGCGGAAATGCAAATGTTTTTTTCTATGAAATTTTAAATTCTCCTACATGGTTTTTGCCGGCACTGTTTTTAACCATCGTGCTCTTTGAGGGACTTGTGCGAATGACCGGACGCAACGGGCGAAAACTGCTTTTGGCCGCAGTCATTTTATTGTGCATGGCTAATTTGTATCATTACCTGTTCCCGCTGCTTTTGCCGTGGAGCATAGATGCGCTTGCGTACTTCCTTATGATGTTTCTGTGGGGGTATTTCATGCGGAGAAAAGATTTTCTTGCGTATTTTGACAGACATAAATGGATTCTCTGTATTCTGTTTGGAGTTTTCCTTGTGTTCGCCCTGATTAACGGTTCGGCGAACTATTCGATAGGAGATTATGGAAAATCTGCGATGATGGCGCTTTATAATGCGCTGGTTTCATCTACGGTTCTTGTGTTTGTCTGCTATAAATCAGAGCGGTTTATTCCAAGATGGCTGACCCTTCCGGGGCGCCACAGTATGTGGATTCTCTGTTATCATTTATTCGTGTTTGAGATGCTGAAAGCTGTGTTCCCGAATATGCATCCGGGGATTATGATTTGGATTACGGCCGCTTTGCTTACAGTGGCAGGGATAGGAAAGGAGAAGCTGATTCATGCAAAGAAATAAAGCACTTGATGCGGTGAAAGGCTTCGCCATTCTTTTGGTCATGCTCGGTCACTGTATCGTGTTGAATGGTCTGAATGCGTCAGATCCGTTTGTTTATGACGTAATCAAGTCGGTACAAATGCCTCTTTTTATGTTGGTCAGCGGCGTGCTTGCTTCCGGGGGCGTACGGAAAAACGGCTCCGGCTCCGGGATGAAGAAACTTCCGAAGAGAGCACAGACGTATTTGCTTCCGTTTTTTTCCTGGTTTGTACTGGTACATCTCTATACCCACATAAAGACAGGGGCGCTTTCTATGTCCGGATTTTTGAAAGAGTTGAAAGAATTGCTGTTTCAGACTGACCGGGGGCTCTGGTTTTTGATGACGCTTTTTGTCGCAACCTTGTGTGTTATGATCGCGCAGACGCTTACCGATCAATGGACAAAGAAGAAAACCTGCGCCGGATGGAAAAAGGCAATCGTGTTTACAAGTATTTCGCTTTGTTTTTATGCGCTGTTCTTTCTTCAGGGTCGAAGCTCAAATACATTCTTAAGCCCGCATTTGATGCTTCACTATTTTCCGTTTTATTTGATCGGATATGTGGGTAACGGTTATGGCGTACCTTTCCTGGAGAGTAAAGCATCGGGAGTGAAAATGAGACAAAATCTGCAGATGACAGAGAGAATTTTGGTTTCGGTGTTTGCAGTCATATTCGTAGCCATGGCAGCAGGCCTTGATCTGTCGGCTCCGGTGGAAAGTTTTTCGGTACTGCTTTTGCAGATGACGGCATCTTTTTTCGGGACGGTTTCTTTGTATGGGATCGTGTATCGGCTGGCGCAGCGATATGAAAAAAAGACAGAAAAAACAAGTTTTCTGTCTTTTGCAGGTGCATATACACTGGAAATTTATGTGATACATTTCCGATTTGCAAGATTGCTCGGATTATCGGAAAAAAATCTGCAGTTTTATTCGCCGGAAGGCCTTGGCTGGATATTGGCTGCGTTTGCCCTGATGGCATTGCTCACTGCAATCACCGTTTGGATCATCCGCAGGATTCCGGTTGTTTCTTATCTTCTGTTCGGAAAGAACCATGTGAAGCTTTGCCGCAGCAAATTCTCTCCAGAATCATGAGGAGTACGTAGACGGCTGTCACATACATCATCGGATAAAAATATTGAATGAATGAAGCAGGGGCTGTCAGGAAAATGACAGCCTCTCTTGCAAATAAAGCAAGGAATGCAAATAAAAGGAACCATTTGCGGCGCAGTAACGAAAACAGCGTCGCAGCAAACAAAAGAATCAGCATCGGAATGTAGGCTTCGCCGCCGCAGTGAAACAGTGCCAGCGCATATCCCTCGTGATAATTGAGCGGAAGTCTCTTGTAGGCCTGCAACATTTCCATACCGTACTGACGGTCGTGCTCATACAGATGAAAATCTGTGGAGGCGACCATTTTTAAATTGAGAACCATATCCGGATCATATCCGAAAAATCCGTTGGTCACGCAGAAAAGCTGAATCCGCTCACCGAAATAAAGATCGAGATTGTTCAGAATCAGACGCAGAGCACTTTTGAGGTAGGCGCTTTGCGCTTCTTTTGTTGCGCCGGTCTGTGTGTAACGGCCTTCGTTGTGGTCTGTGTTATATCGGTTGTAAGCACTGCAGGAAAGTACATCGTTGTGCAGATAGCCGAAATCTGTGACCGCACTGATGTTGGCAATATCCTCCTCGCTGCCCGGATACGTCTGGTCTCTGTGCAGAATCACGGTCAGAGGTCTTGTGGTTGAGATAATCAGATAGTCGCTGCCATAGTATTTTTCCTCTCCGACAGACTGCGGAATTTTAATAAGAAGAAACATGAGAACCGAAAGGACGGTAAATAAAGCTGCTTTGCGCAGATTCCCGTAGGCGGCGCCGATGAGGAAAAAGCCGAGAGGAAGAAGCACAAGGCTTTCGGAGCGCCACAGGGCAAGTACGCCCGTGAGCAGGGAAAGCAGAATAAATTTCGGAAGAGTCAGCTGTGCTTTTTCTTTCCATTCAAAATATAAATAGACAAAATAGAACAAAAAGAATCCTGCATAAATGGCCGGGCGGAAGCACATAAGTGCGCCCAGCAGCGTGAACGGAAGGATTCCGCCAACGAGCAGGAGGATACACCATTTGGAATGATATATGCGGTCAGCCCGATAATATAAATAAGAAAAACTCAGAGCATATATCACATCGGACAATAATACAGGCGCAGCAGACATAGGAAATAATGACATAGCCACCATATAAAACAGGGATGTCAGATAGTTGTGCCAATATACAGGATAATATCGGGTCGCATAGGAAAAAATGATAGGATCATCATTCATATAATATCCCGGATAAGTGATCAGGAGTCCGATTCCGTAAATGCCCAGCAGAACAAGAAACGGTATCAGCAGCTTCGGGCGTTTCCACGCATAAACGATAAATTCAAGAAACAAAAACAGGCAAAGAAGTACAAGGGTTTTTGTTAAAAAATGCATCAGAGGAACCATGGCTGTATCCACCGGAAGACAGTTCATGTTTAATCCATCCGAGGTAAAAAGCTTGGTATCTGTCCAAAAGGTGACAGCCCATAGGAGAAGCGCCGCAAGAGCGACGGCAAAATGTTTCTTGTACGTTTGAATATATAGTTTCATATGATTTCCTCTCTGTTTGTTCTTTCCTTAGTATACCTTTCCGGGCGGTGGGATGCAAACTATTATTGCGTAAAAAAAGGTTCTTTGTTATAGTTGAGGTAGTTTTGTGACACAACGGAGGTTTTTATGGTATTGGTATTTCCGGCTGCTTTTGCGGCAATATTATATTATTTTTATCGAAGCAAAAAGGAAATGGCGGAAAGTCTCGGCGGGACACTCCTGCTTTTTCATGTGCTTGTGCTTTTGATTACCAATGGGCTGAGTATTTTTGACGGTCTGAACCGCATTTCGGCGTTTGTCGCATGGATGCTTGTGGTTGTACTGTTTGTCGGTCTCGGAATCCGGCGGGATGGAAAAGCATACTTCAAACCGGAATTTTCCAAACCGGATATTGCAGGCGTAACATGGATGGAGAGGGCACTGCTGATAACCGGGTTTGTGATTGTTGGCATTTTGCTCATCGGAGCCGTATTTACCGTGCCTTACAATTTTGATTCCATGACATATCATCTTGCCAGAATCGGTTACTGGATCGATCATGAAAGTGTCAATCATTATTTGACTAACATTGACCGCCAGCTCTATTCGCCGGTGCTTTCCGAGTACAATATGCTTTATCTGCTGCTTTTGTCCGGCAATGACTATTGGCTCAATTTTCCGCAGTATGTGAGCATGCTGGTCACCGCATACTATTTTTATAAAGTGGCGCGTATGCTTGGGACAAACCGACTGTTTTCTATGTTCGGCGTATTTATCTTTGTGACGATGCCATTGACGATTTCACAGAGTATCACCACACAGAATGATCTTTCTGCGACGATGTGGTATGTTTTGTTTCTATATTATCTGATGTGGTTTATTAAGGCAGAAAAGCTCAGCTTTGCAAAGGAGATGCGGGGAGAGCTGATAAAAAAACTGTTTTGCGTTTCTGCCTGCGTGGGATTTGCCTTCCTTATGAAAGTCAGCGTGTGTGCATCCATGGTCTTCTTTATGCCATGGCTTGTGATCTGCTGTATCCGGAGAAAAGACAAAATCAAAGATTTACTTTTGTGCGGCGTGACAGCAGGCGGCGTTTTCCTTGCGACAGTCAGCGAGACCTTGATCCGCACTTATCTGTCCTGCGGAAGCCTGATTTCGGATGCGACCAGTGGCAATATTATGGTAGCTACCAAAAATGTCAGCTATATCATTGTCAATATATTAAAAAATTATTCTCTGCTGATTACGCAGCATTTGTGGACGTGGATCAACGGATTCATCTATCGAATTGCTATTTCGGTAGGCGCACTTTTGAAGGTGGAAGTCAACAATATTGCCATCTCTTTCCACGGCTTTGATTTTATCACGTATTTAAATATGGGAGATGACATGTATAGTCATGACCGCACACCGAGTGCGTTTGCAGCTTACTTTGCACTTCTGGCAGGAATTCTCCTTGTGGTGGCACTTGTGCGTTTGCTTGTCGGCAGAATGCGAAAAAAAGAAGTGATGTCCGTCAGCTATGGTTTTGTGATTTCCGCATGGCTGGGATTTGGATTTATCATGGCGCTGCTCCGCTGGCAACCATGGGGATCGCGTCTTATGTATCCGGCGCTTGCGATTACGGTGATCGCCGCAGTGCATATTCTCGGAGCTTTCTGCAGTCGTATGAAGCGCCCGGAGATCATAATCCTGCCATTGGCGGTTCTTTGCTTTACCCTTTGTTTAAAGCCACTGGAGTATAATATGCTTCAGGCGAGAAGATATCTTGCGAATGGTTGTGAAACGAGAGAAAAATACTATTTCGAGAATCATAAGCGCTATCCTACTTATAAGCAGCTGGCCAATAAGGTGAAAGAGCTTGGAGCAAAAGATGTGGCGCTTGCTATTTCCGGGGATGGATATGATTATCCGATGTGGAAGATGTTGAGAAAACGTTGTCCGGATGCAACTCTTAGACATATCCATGTGGATGATACCAAAATGATTGTCACAGAGACAGACAGTGATAAGCTTCCGGACTGTATTTTGTGGATAGAAAGGGGCCGCCTTGAAATCGGAGATACGCTGGACTATCAAGGTATTACCTATGTCTGTGCGTTTGTAGCCGATTCCGAAGAGGGCCCTGACAGCCTACTGATCAAGCAGGCACCATAATTCTTCTTTGGTGCGGGCGATATAAATGTTGTCATACAGCTCGCAAAGTTTTTTGAAATAATCCTCGTAATCACATTTTTCGTTGAAGGAATCACCGGCCATCGGATAGAGGAAAATAATCCGACATGCGGAATCAAACAGAAGTTTTCCGGATACGCAGGCGGTGGAATAATAGGAGATAAGTGTTTTATCTTCCATGGTTCCTTCTGCCACAGCCAGTTCAAACGGACAGCTGTCGGTGTAGACATGAATGTGATCCTCGAAACGGTCGTGTTCGCCGCGCGGATGCGGTTTGACGACAAAATTGTCAAAGCCCACATGTTCGGCGATGTCAAGAATCAGTCCGCGGTAAGTGAGCGGATTCTGTGTACAGTTAGCAGTTCCCTGACCGAGGAACATATATTTTTCAGAGAAAGAACGGCTCTCAAATTGCAGGATGTCCTGTATTTGCTGTGTGATGAGACGTATGCGTTCTTTTGTTTTCGGTATCTGAACCAGAGAAAATCCTGTGGCAGCTTCGTCTGCCACATTTTTTTCGGCCAATGACGGCTCAAACAGATAAAGCTCTTTTTCCTTTTCTTTGATGTCATATCCGAATACACTGCGATACATTTTTTGTCCCAAAGGAGAGGAGACAGCACAGATGGGTGCTTTGGTATAACTGGCAAAGCCATCCTCGAAACGATGGAAACAAACCTCGCGGTTTCGCTTGATGGCAGTTCTTGAAATCTCCTTTACAATTTCGTCCGGCATTCCCGGAGAAGCAAAAAAGATATCGTCATAATTGTCAAAATCCGCATAGGAAAAGCACCCGTCTTTTCCGACATCCGCCAACATGGCCTTTGTGGTCGGGTTGTGGACAAAGCTCTGCCACAAAACAACCGGTGCGGATTTATATGGGTTTTTGATTTTTTTTGCGTCGGCAAAGAAGACACGGCGGAAATATTTGCCCGGCCGTCCGGACTGATACAAGTCATAAAAAAACGGTGATTTGTCCGTGAGGACAAGGTCGACATCCGCATCCTTCAAAAACGCATCTTTTATAAACAGGAACACCATCAGATGATAGCTTGTGCTGACGATGCCTAATACTTTTTTTCGCATGTAACATTGCTCCTTTTTGTTGTGCTGCATGAGATATTGCAACATTTATCTGCGTATTACCCTTTTTAATGTATCGATAAAGATGGTCTTTTCCTTCCGGTCAAACAGAAGTAAGAAGTTAATGAGACTGCCCAGAATGCCGCAGATGAAAATGGTGACAAGAATCATTCCCCAGCTTTCCACCGGTATTATCTTTCCGAGAATCAAAAAAACAACACTCATCAGAGCGGTTACCCCGAGATAACGCAGAATCGTCGGATAGAAGGTTCTTTTCGGAAGCTTCAGGCAATAGGCCGCATACATCGGGGTGAATGTCATATTTTTGATAATGCCCAGCACCGATGATACTCCGGCAATGAAATAAATACCATAAGGCCGAAGCGGCGGAATCGCAAGAAGAAGAAATACGATTCCCGCATTCATGACACCCATAATCAGAGTGACAAGAGAATTCCATTTCAGTTTGTTTACGATTGTGTAAACATTAAACAACGGACTGATGGCGCCGCCCACCAGCGCCCCGAGCATAATGAGTACCGTCAGATAGTAGTACACATGAATAATGTCACGCTGGCTCGGAAGCCACATGTAGTAGAAAGAAACACCGAAGCCTAAAATGTAGCACAGCGGAATATTGGCAAAGAAGCCGGTCAGCTTCATGGCAGATTTTAAGCCGCCGATCAATTCCTCGTTGTCTTCCTTGGCAAAACTGATGGTTAACGAAGGAGTGAACACTGCGGAGATTGTTTCATACAGCATGTTCACCGAAGTGACGATGGTTGTGGCTGTTCCGACATATCCGCTTTCTGCTTTTCCGACCCACAGATTGGTAATCAAAATATCCAGCTGATTGGTCAATGCCTGTCCGGCGCGCATGATCGTGTTCCACACACCGGCGGACAGAATTTCCAGCACGGTTTTCAGGCGGAAATGTTTCCGGCTCACTTCAATCTGAGGAAGCAGTTTTTTCGTATAATGTATATATGTGATAAACAAATATATGTTGGCAAGCAGCGTAGCGATTCCGATATAGCTGACACGGATCGGCAAAAGAGCAAAGGCGGCGACAAGCAGTGCGGCCTTTAAAATCTGCGACTCAATCGTGCGCATCGCGGAAAGATCAAGACGGTTCGCTGCAAACGTGGCAGTTGAGAAGGTGGTGGAGATAATCGTCACCATAAAGTTGAGAAACATGGCGGCAAACAAAAGTTTGACATCACCGATCAACTGGGGTGATATGTTTACCAGCTTTTCCAAAAACAGGACAACTGCGGTGCATGGAAGCAGAAGGATTGCAACAATCGCCATATTGGCGTACATAACGGAGTTGAAATAACGATTGGCTCCGTCTGTGTCATTTTGATGAATCTTCACAGTGATGAATCGTCCGGCCATAGAATTAAGTGCCATTGCCATGATAGCGGCGTAGTTGACAAAGTTATTGGCCATGGTGATAAATCCCTGGGCTTCTGCTCCGAGTTTATCGATGACGGTCGGAGTGATGAAAAAACTGATTCCGAGGCCGACCAGACAGGACAGAAGGCTCGCAGCCATATTAATAATTAATTGTTTGTTTTTACTGACATCATTTTTCATAACTTCTAGTATAGCATTATACCCATGGAAAGGCAAAAAGATTATTTTCATTGCAATTAGGTAGTTTGTAGGGTAAAATATAATAGATTATGTGCAAAATTGATGCAAAAAAAGGTGGGCTTTATGAAAATTATGCCAAACCGGCTTGACCGGGGCTTTTATCAATATCAGGAAGAGTTTGAACAGAAGGCGCTTGAGGTGCTGCGAAGCGGGTGGTACGTGCTTGGCAATGAAGTAAAGCAGTTTGAAGAAGAATTTGCCGCTTATGTAGGTTCAAAGTACTGCGTGGGTCTTGCCAGCGGTCTGGATGCCCTTTGGCTTGCATTTCGTATTCTCGGTGTCGGTGAAGGCGACGAGGTGCTTGTCCAGTCCAATACCTACATTGCCAGTGTCATGGGCATCACTATTAACGGTGCGACGCCGGTATTTGTGGAGCCGGATGCGTTTTACGGAATCGATGCGGATGCGCTGGAAGCTAAGATTACAGATAAGACAAAGGCGATTTTGGCTGTGCATCTGTACGGACAGGCTTGTGAGATGGACAAAATTTGCAGCGTGGCAAAGAAACACGGGCTCTACCTTGTGGAGGATTGTGCACAGTCGCACGGTGCCTGCTTTGGGGATCAGATGACAGGAACCTTCGGAGATATCGGATGCTTTTCGTTCTATCCGTCCAAAAACCTCGGGGCTTTCGGAGACGGCGGAGCCATCACGACAAACGATCCTGAAATCGCACAAAAAATGAAAATTTACCGCAATTACGGAAGTGAGAAACGGTATTACAATATGGTAGTCGGAACCAACTCGCGCCTGGATGAACTTCAGGCAGGATTACTCCGGGTGCGGCTTTCTCATATGGAGGAACTGACGAAGGAGAGAATCCGTATTGCGCAGCGCTATGATACAGAACTTAACAATCCGGCATTTGACCTTCCGAAAAGAAGAGAAAACGCCAATCATGTGTTCCATCAATACGTGATTCGCAGCAGCAGGCGCGATGAGTTGATCCGTTATCTGGATGAAAAGGGGATTGGGACGATTATTCACTATCCGATTCCGCCGCATCTTGCGCAGGCTTATGAATATTTAGGGTTTGTCAAAGGAGATTTTCCGGTGGCAGAGCGTTTTGCCGACGAAGTACTTTCGATACCAATGTACAATGGTATGACGGAGGAAGAGCAGACCTATGTCATCGATGCACTGAATGCATTTTAAGGGAGAACAAGATGAGCATAAAAGAGCAGTATAAAATTTTTAATTTTGGTGAATATGGAGATGAGAGAGGAAATCTCGTTGTGATAGAAGGTTGCGGTGAGGATATTCCTTTTGATGTCAAACGTGTTTTCTATATGTATGGTTCGGACGCAACGGTTGTCCGCGGACAACATGCAAATCGGAAGACTGAGTTTGTTCTTATCAATGTCAGCGGTACCAGCAAGGTAAAGGTGGACAACGGATTTGAGACGGACATCATCGAACTCAACAAGCCGAGGATGGGGCTTTATATTCCGACTATGATGTGGAAAGATATGTATGAGTTTTCGGAGGACAGCGTGCTTTTGTGTCTTGCCAGTGAGCATTATGACGGAGAGGAATATATCCGTAATTATGACGATTTTTTGAAAGAGGTCAGAGGAGCGCAGAAATAAAGAGAAAAGTAGGATTCACAGATGAGTAAAATTTCAATTGTTGTACCGGTATACTATAATTCCGATACGCTGATGCTTTTATATGAAGATATGAAGGAAAAGATTCTGGGAAAACTGGGCGATTATGAACTGGTTTTCGTGGATGACGGTTCCGGAGACAATTCATGGGAGATCATGAATCAGATCAAGGACATGGATTCCAATGTGCAGTGCGTAAAGCTCTCCCGCAATTTCGGCGAGCACGCAGCGCTTCTGGCAGGCCTTTCTGTCTGCACCGGAGACTGCGCCGTGACCAAGCAGGCGGATCTTCAGGAAGATTCCGAGATTATCCTTGAAATGTATGAAAGCTGGAAAAAAGGCAATAAAGTCGTGCTTGCGGTACGTAAGGAACGCGATGAGAATATTATCAAGAAGATGTTTGCGCATTTATACTATGTGCTGATTCATAAATTTGTGGAAAAGAGAATGCCGGTCGGCGGATGTGACTGCTATCTTGTCGATCGCCAGGTGATCGAGGTGCTGGAGCGCCTGGATGAAAAGAACTCTTCCCTGACCCTTCAGGTTCTTTGGGCAGGTTTTAAAACGGATGAGATTTATTTCCACCGGCGTGACCGCGAAATCGGCAAATCCCGATGGACCCTTGCGAAGAAAATCAAGCTTGTTTTAGATTCTATGATGAGCTTTTCCTACTTCCCGATCCGGTTTATGTCCGGCGTGGGAGTAGCATTTTTCATCGGCGCCGTGCTTATGATGATTTACGTTCTTGTGGAGAAGTTCACGGTCGGAACCCCGATTCTCGGTTGGGCGTCCTTGATGTGCGTCGTTCTCTTCTCCTTCGGGCTGATGATGCTCATGCTGGGGATTCTCGGCGAGTATGTGTGGAGAGCCCTCGATGCTTCCCGCAACCGCCCGCCGTATTTGATTGATGAGATTCAGAAGTCAGAGAAAGAATAGAATTTGAGTATAGAAAAACGCCACTTTGGAAGTGGCGTTTTTTGTAAAACTATTGTTTTTCGGCTAATTGCTTTTGTAACTGCTCGATGATGGCATTTTGTCTGGAGATTTCAGCGTTTTGTTTGGCAATTGTAGCAGCCTGTTCAGTGATTAGTTTATTGTATGCATTTTCTCTTCGAATACTGTCTTCTCGTGCACGGCACATGTCGCGAATGGTTTGTTCGCAATGCATGTTGTATAAGGTTTCTGACGCAGCTTGCATTGCTTCGTTTTTCTCTGCAATCATCTTAAGTTCCTCCCATGTGGTTGCTTTGAAGAGGCGGGCCCAATGGTCAATTTGCCATTCCTGGTCTTCGCCGGTTGCTAAATCTATTTTAGTTAAGTCTACCACAGCGAGTGAAAATTTACTACTGTACAAGCGATGATTTTTGATATTTAAAAGCTTATAGGTAGCATAAAATTCGGGAGCATCCGGAAAGGGGGTAAAATCGAGAAAACCGATATGAATGGCAGGGCCTATATGCGAATAATCATCGCCCTGATAAAGTTGGTCGAAACTTCTGCAGAGGTAAGAGAGGGAGCGTTCCTCCCAGTTGAATTGATTTTTGACCTGCATTTCCAGGTTGATAGTGTTGTAATTATTTAGTGAGACATTTATGTCGAGGATGAATTCTTTGGCATCAATTTTTTCGCCAAGCACAATTGGATTTGTGATCTCAACTGCATTGACTTCTTCCGGTTTCAGGTGGAGAAGGGAACAAATTAGAGCCTTTAAAACCTTCTTGTTTTTTTGCAGAATAACGCGGAACATGTAGTCGTTGGTAAACCCGTACTCGATGGCTCCGGTAGCGGACGCAAAATTGCCGCTGAGCCTAGTGGTAACTTTGTTTTGTTTCATAGACAAAACTCCTTTCGTATGAAATTAAAATAACTGTGAAAATGCGGCGAACTGCCAAGAACTTAATGCGCGGTGTACAGAAGACACCGCGGAATGAATTTTCACAAATATGTAGGGTGATTGTATTAAAGTATGATGAGGATGTCAAGGGGGCGAGGAAATTTTGGAGACCGATGGGCATTTTTTGATGATTTTTCCATATATACCCACGGACCCCGTCAAGTGAAATCACAAACAACCTACCCAATCAGCACCGCCACGACAACACCGAGCAGAGCCCCCATGGCCACCTGCAATTTGGTGTGGCCGACGAAGGTTTTGAGCTTGTCCTCGGCAGAGAGGGAAGTGTTGCTCATGTTTTCGATGATTTCCATCATTTCTTTTATAATCAGAGCCTGCTTGCCTGTCTCAAGGCGGACACCGCACGCGTCGTGCATGACAATAATCGCAAGAATTAAGGCAATCGCAAACTCCGGACTGGATGGACCGATGTTGATAAAGGTGGTCGTGGCAAGTGCGCATACAGTTGCTGAGTGAGCACTCGGCATTCCGCCGTCACCGATCAAACGCTCCCAAACCAGTTTTTTATAGACAATCAAATGTGTAATGGTTTTTAATACCTGTGCACAGAACCAACCGATAATAGCATTTATCAGGGTGTGATTCTGCAAAAGCTGTTCCAAATAATTCATGTGTAACCCTCTTTAGTTTGTTTTGCTTCAACCATACACAGTATACCCTATTTTGAAGAAAACTACAATGATGGGTTAATTATTTTTCGAATCTGTACTATGGTAGAAAAACAAAAAGAGCGTAGGATATGAAAAACATCGTCGGTATTCTCGAAACAGAAGGAAAAGACAATTATTTATAAGATTCGTTTTTTGTAAAAACTCGAAATGTCAAAAAATGTCGACAAAAAATATTAGACATAGTCGAAAAAAGGGTATATTGTGTTTCTAGTCGTGTAAAAATCCAACTTTTGACAAGAAGAGGTAAAAAAATGAACAGAGATTTGATTAGGAAAAGGAATTACGTAACAAAATTAATGCTGGAATTAGGGGTTCCGGCGCACCTGAAAGGCTATCATTACATAAGGACTGCAGTGCTTATGACTGCAGAGGATATGGAACTGGTAACCAGCATCACAAAGCTGTTATATCCGGACGTTGCCCGCGAGTATCAGACCTCCGCCCAAAAGGTGGAACGGGCCATCCGAAACGCCATCGAAGTATCATGGCTTCGCGGAAGCGTGGATGCCATTGAAAGAATATTTGTATTTTCTGCGGATCAGGGGAAGGGACGCCCGACCAACAGTGAATACATTGCAAGACTTGCAGATGAAGTTCAGCTTCATTTCATGGATGATCCTGATAAAAATGACGATTAAAGAGAGATAAAATCGATTTTATGCACCGGACTGTGGGACGACTACGCAGCCCGGTGCTTTTGTTTTGCGGATTACTTTACAAATATGATAATTTTGGTGTAAAATAAAACGAATATGGCTTTGTTTTAGTTGTAAAGGAGAAAAGAAAATGAATACATACGGCGTAATCATGGCAGGTGGAGGCGGTACCAGATTTTGGCCTCTCAGCAGAAAAGAAAGACCGAAACAGTTATTAAATTTAAGCGGAAAAGAAATAATGGTAAATGAGACGATTGATCGAATCACTACTTCTGTAGGTGACGGCAACGTTTTTATCGTGACAAATGAAACACAGGCGCAACTTATGAAGACAGAAACGGAAGGAAGAATGAATCCGAAGCAGATTCTGGCGGAGCCGGCGGCAAGAAATACTGCAGCCTGCATAGGGTATGCGGCTATGGAGATTGTCAAAAAATATGAGGATGGAATTATGTGTATTCTGCCATCTGACCATTTTGTAAAAAATGAAAAAGAATTTACAAATGTAATCAACGCAGCGATTGAGACAGCCGAGGAGACGGATATGCTTGTGACGATTGGCATTCGTCCGACATTCCCGTCCACGGGATATGGATATATTTGCGCAGAAGTTGACAGCGCAAAGATGATTGGATCTACGGGAAAAGAATATCTAAAGGTTAAAGAATTTGTGGAGAAACCGGATGAAGAAACCGCAAAGCAGTATATGGAGAGCGGAAGCTATGCTTGGAACAGCGGAATGTTCATCTGGAAAGCATCCACGATTTTGAAAAAGTTTGAAGAACTTCTTCCGGACATCTATGCGTGTCTTGTGCAGATCGGAGATGTTATGGGCACAGAAAAAGAACAGGAAGTGATTCGGAAGGTTTATCCTGAAATTCCGAAAATATCCATAGATTATGGCATTATGGAACGTAGTAAAGACGTCGTGATGATTGAGGGGGATTTCGGATGGAACGATATCGGAAGTCTAGACATGCTCGGTATCATGAAGGAGCAGGATGCAAACGGAAATATTCTTTATGGTGAGCAGATTAATATCGACACAAAAGACTGCATTCTCTATGGCAAAGACAAGCTGATTGCAACGATCGGCGTGGAGGATTTGATTGTGATCCAGGAGAAGGATGCAATCCTCATTTGCAACAAGAACAGGACACAGGATGTCAAGAAGGTAGTTGATACGCTTGCGGAGCAGGGAAAAGAACAGTATTTGTAAAACAATTTCTATCAAAAGGAGATAGCAATGGCGAACAAAGAAATTAAGATTGGCAATTATGTTGTAAACGAGACGAGCCGCCCATATATGATTGCAGAGATCGGAATCAACCATAATGGTGATATCAATATTGCCAAAAAGCTTATGGATGCAGCCAATGCAACGGGCTGGCACAATGTAAAATTCCAAAAGCGTACACCGGAGCTGGCGGATCCTGAGGCACAGAAGAGCGTGCCGAGATCCACGCCTTGGGGCGAGATGACTTATCTGGAATACAAATACAGAGTAGAATTCGAAAAAGAGCAGTACGATATTATTGATGCTTACTGCAAGGACAAAGGTCTTACATGGAGTGCATCTCCGTGGGATATGCCGAGTCTTGAATTTTTATTAAACTATGATATTCCGTATATCAAAGTGGCTAGTGCCTCCAACGGAAGAGATGAGATGATTGCTGAGGCGGCCAAGTCCGGAAAACCGGTCATTCTTTCGACCGGTATGACCACGATGGAAGAAGTGGACCATGCAGTGGAAGTGTTGGAGAAATACGGTCACGGAGATTACATCCTTCTTCACACCAACAGTGCATATCCGGCGCCGGTAAAGGATCTCAATCTTCGTATGATTGAGACACTTCGCAAGCGCTTTGACTGTCTGGTAGGTTATAGTGGACATGAAGAAAATTTGGAGCCATCTATTGCGGCTGTAGTACTTGGAGCCTGTGTGATTGAAAGACATGTGACTCTTTCGCATAGTATGTGGGGAAGCGATCACAAAGCCAGCTTGGAAGTACACGCCATGGACATGCTTAACAAACGCGTGCAGAATGTATATGAATCACTTGGTGACGGTGTAAAATATATGTCGGACAGCGAGGCAGCACAGAGGAAAAAACTCAGAACGGTATAAGTATAAATTATGAACCAGTTTAATCATAAAAACCGCTTGGTTGAAATGTACAGTTTAATATTGCTTGATTTGATTGGAGTTGCAGTAGCTTATTTGCTTGCTCTCTGGTTGCGTTTTGGGAATGTAACGCAGGCTCTTCGTGTGGAAGTGCATTTTACAGTCTGGGGATACCTCATGCTTTTCTGCGTGCTTTATACAGTGATGACAGACTGGAACCGCGGCTTTTTTGTCCGTGGATATATGGTTGAATTCATTGCGATACTCAAATACAACGTTGTCATGGGAGCCGGAATCGGATGTCTTCTTTTCCTTGTAAAGATAGCAGATGATTTTTCGCGTTTGACCTTTGGATACTTTATAGTCGGTAATGTGTGCTTTACCTATCTTCTGCATATATTATTTAAAAAATATATGTTGAATTTTTATCGTAACAGTCGAAGCAGTGACAAGGTTATGATTGTGACACAGGAAGATTGTGCTAAAAATCTGGTGGAGCGTGTGCTTAAGGATAAGGCATGGAACTATCAGATTACTGCGATAACAGTGATGGATGCAAACCTGACAGGGAAAGAAATCTGCGGTATTCCGGTGGTGGCCAATTCTGACACGGTCTTTGAAGTGGCGACACAGATGATTTTGGATGAGGTATTTATATACTTGCCGGATGCCAATAAGACAGCAATCAAGGAACTCATTATGGATTTTGAGACGATGGGAGTTACCTGTCACTACAATGTAGAGATGGAAGAATTGGATTTGGCGGGTAAGACGGCAGGGAAATTTGCAGGGTTTGCTGTTATGACATTTTCGCTTCAATATCTGGATTACCGGCGTGTGCTGATTAAACGCTTAATGGATATTGTCGGTGCGTTGGTAGGACTTTTGATTACTGCAATCTTTTTTCCTTTTGTGGCACTTGCTATTAAGCTCGATTCCAAGGGACCGGTATTGTTTAGTCAAATGCGAATCGGTAAAAACGGTCGAAGAATCAAAATATATAAGTTCCGCTCCATGTATGCGGATGCAGAAGAGCAGAAGCGCAAGCTGGAGAAGCGCAACGAGATGAGCGGTCCGATGTTCAAGATTGAGAATGATCCGCGTATTACCAGGGTCGGAAAGTTCCTGCGAAAGACGAGTATTGATGAATTGCCGCAGTTCTTTAATGTACTGAAAGGTGATATGAGTCTGGTAGGTACCAGACCGCCGACCGAGGATGAGTTTGAAAGATATAACATTCATTACCGTCGCAGACTCTGTATCACACCGGGGCTGACCGGAATGTGGCAGGTGAGAGGCCGCGGAAGAGTGACGGATTTTGATGAAGTGATGAAATACGATTTAGAATATATTGACAATTGGACGTTGAAGCTTGATGTCAAGATCCTGATTCAGACAGTATTTGAAGTATTATTCCACAGAGGAGCATAGACTTGGACAGATTTCAAAAAAGAATGCCTTTTTTAAATACAGAAATTGATAATGTGACCATGGATGAAGCTGTGGAGTGTGTCAAGGTGTTGGCAAAAGAAGGACAAGGTTCCTTTGTCGTGACACCGAATGTAGACCATTTGATCAAGTTGGATAGTGATCCGGAATTTGCGGCTATTTATAGAGAAGCCGATTTGATTCTGACTGACGGAACACCGCTTTTATGGTTTGCCAAAGGTCTCGGGACGCCGATTGTAGAGAAGGTGTCCGGATCGGATTTGTTTCCGCGCGTGTGTGAGATGGCGGCAAAAGAAGGTTTTTCAATCTACTTGTTCGGTGCAGCGGAGGGCGTGGCCCGCAAGGCGGCGCTGGTTTTACAGAAGCGGTATCCGGGATTGAAAGTTGCAGGAACCTACTCGCCGGAGTTCGGGTTTGAAAAAGATCCGAAACGGATGGATGAGATTTGCGACATGATTAGCGAGGCGAATCCGGACATTTTGTTTGTCGGGCTGGGAGCTCCAAAGCAGGAAAAGTTTTTCTGGGCGATTCGCGACAAGGTGAATGTGCATGTAGCCCTTCATGTGGGTGCGAGTTTTGATTTTGTGGCCGGCACCATAAAGAGGGCACCGAAGTGGATGAGCAAGGTGGGGCTTGAATGGTTTTACCGACTTTGTAAGGAGCCGAAGCGAATGTTCAAACGCTATTTGGTTGATGATATGAAAATTTTTAAGATGTATTTCAGATATAGAAAGGGAGTCAGGAAATAACTCCCTTTTTGTTGCGTTTTAAAGGAAGAGGAAAAGGATGAAAATACTGGTTGATCTGACGAGCCTGGCTGACAATTTTTCCGGAATCGAGAGATTCGCTATGTCGGTGACAAGAGAGCTCTGCAAGGATGAAACAAATGAATATATATTGGTGTTTAAAAATCAAGTGCATAAAACGTTTGCAGACAAACCGGAGCATGTGACCCATGTGGTTCTGCGAGGCGGAAACAAGCTGATCTTCAACCAGATTACTCTCCCGTTTTTTCTGTGGGGACAGAAGGCGGACTGTTACCTGTTTCCTGCGTTTCCTGCGCCGTTTCTTTTTTGCAGCAAGCGCAGCATCAGCGCCATTCACGATGTGAGCTGCTGGGATTGTCCGCAGTCAAACAAGAAACATATGATTTTGTATTTTAAAATATTGTACCGGAAGGCGGCTATGGGGAAAGGGAAAATTCTTACCGTGTCGCAGTTTTCCAAAGCGCGTATCATGGATATTCTCGGCGTGAAAGAGGAAAGAATATCCGTAGTACACAACGGTCTGTCCGAATATCTGCTGGAAGGCGGAGCACCGGAGATGGGTGAAAATGCCAGCGGAGCAAACAGCGACCGAACAGATGCGCAGGTGCGTGAGAAATACCGGCTTCCGGCGGACTATCTGTTGTGTCTGGCGACGTTGGAACCACGAAAGAATTTGAAACTTCTCATTGCAGCGTATGCGGATCTTTTGACAGAAGGGAAAGTTGTACAGGACCTTGTGCTTGCAGGCCGCAAAGGATGGATGATGGACGATCTGCTTGCAACTGTAGATTGGCAGGTGACAGAACATATCCGCTTTACCGGATTTGTTGATGAAGAGGATTTGCCGAGCGTATATCGACAGGCAAAAATGTTTGTGTTTCCGTCGCTTTACGAAGGGTTTGGCGTACCGCCGATTGAGGCAATGTGTATGGGGACACCGGTTATATCCTCCGATGCAAGTTCCCTGCCGGAGGTGCTGGGAGATGCGGCAGAATATTTCAAAAGTGAGGACAAAGAAGACTTGAAACGAGCGATTTTGCACATCGGCAGTCTCGATGTGCAGGAGCGGGATGCCATGGTGCAGAAGGGTATAAAGCGTGCGTGCACCTATACATGGGAAAAGTCAGGAAAGGACTTGCAAAGGGTAATTAAACAGAAATAAGCAGACAGAGGAAAGAAACATGAGTATGTTTAATGTGATAAAAAAGATGGTGCCGTGGCCGGTGAAGTCGTTTGTAAAAGAGACCATTGTTGCACCGCACATTAAAAAAATGCAAAATAACAGAAGGGCAGAGAAGTTTGCCGAATACGAGAACGGGATTAATTTAATCGGACCGATTAAGGCAGAGATGGGACTCGGGCAGAGTTGCAGATTGGTCGCAAAAGAGATTTTGGAGACCAAACAGGAAATGTCTGTTTACAATATAGGATTCAGCGGTAATTTGAGAGAACAGGACGGAGAATATGATAAGTATGCATCAGAGGAATTACCGTATGCAGTGAATCTGTTTCATGTCAATCCGTGCGAACTGGGATGGCTTATTGTTCGTCAGCCTGATATGTGGAAAAAACATTACAATATTGCATTCTGGCTTTGGGAGTTGGAAGAGTTTCCGAAAGAATGGATTAAATATTGTCAGTTGTTTGATGAAATCTGGACGCCGTCCGATTTTGCAGGGAAAGGCGTGAAGGAGGTCACAGATGTTCCGGTGCGCACGATGCCGTACAGTGTAGAGGCGCCTTACGATGAGAAGTATAAGAGGAGCGATTTCGGTCTTCCAGAGAATCAGTTCCTGTTCCTTGTCATGTATGATCTAAATAGTACCAACGGACGTAAAAATCCGCAAGGGGCAATTGAAGCGTACCGCAAGGCGTTCACGAAGGAGAGAGAGGACTGCGGTATCGTAATCAAGGTGAATAATGCAACGCAGGAAAACATCGAGATGCTTCGCAGCAAGTTGCCGGGTTATAAAAATATATATTTCATTACTGAAATTATGGATAAGGTGAAAGTCAACAGTCTGATTCGTTGTGTAGATGTGTTTGTTTCGCTGCACAGAGCGGAGGGATTCGGGCTTGTTATGGCGGAGGCAATGCTTTTAGGAACACCGGTTGTCACGACGAACTGGTCCTCCAACACCGAGTTTATGTGTGAGGAGTCCTCCTGCATGGTGGGATATGACTTTGTGACTATTAAAAAGAGGGAAGGACTCTATAAGAAAGGCTACCGCTGGGCAGAACCGGATACGGATGAGGCGGGGCGGTTCATGCGCAGGTTGGTGGAGGATCCGCAGTATTACGAGAGCAAAAAGCAAAAGGGCAAAGAATATATCGATGCTGTGCTCGGACAGGAGAAGATAACTGCGCTTTGGCGTGCACAAATTGACGAATGCTATGAGAAATGGTATCATAGAAATGATGTCGAAATGTAGAATGAAGGAAATTGTGTTATGAAGAATATAAAAGAAATTTGGGATTATCGCGCAATGATTGTCAGCCTAATTCAGAGAGATTTACGCGGGCGTTACAAAGGCTCTGTTTTAGGATTTGCGTGGACTTTTTTAAATCCGCTTCTGCAGCTTGCGGTATATACGTTGGTGTTCTCTGCGATTATGCGCGCCGGAATCGAAGACTATTATCTGTTTCTTTTTGTGGCGTTGATACCATGGATTTTTTTCAGCGCTTCCGTATCCGGTGGGGCAAGTTGTATTATTTCGCAAAAGGAAATGGTTAAAAAAATATATTTTCCCAGAGAGGTATTACCGATTGCACATGTGACATGTCAACTGGTCAATATGTTTTTTTCGTTCGTTGTTGTGTTTGCAGTATTAGTTATATGCGGTAAGGGAATTAATCCGTATGCGCTTTTGTTTTTGCCGATTGTTGTGATTGCAGAGTATTTGATGGCGATTAGTATTGCCATGGTGACGTCGGCTCTCACAGTATATTTCCGTGATCTGGAACATGTGCTTTTGATTATTGTTATGGCATGGCAGTTTTTGACTCCTGTTATGTATGCCATCGATATGGTTCCGGAATCTTTCCGTAAGATTTTCAATCTCAATCCGATGACTCCGATTATTGTTGCCTACCGCGACATTCTTTATTACAAGCAGGCACCGGATTTAAGCACATTGTTGCATGGCTTTGTTTTCAGTGTGGTGCTGTTGATTGTCGGATGGCTGATTTTCGGTCATTTGAAGAAACACTTTGCGGAGGAGTTGTAATGAAACCGGAAAATGCAATTGAAGTTCATAATATCACCAAAAATTTCAAGGTGTATCTTGATAAGGGAAGTACCATAAAAGAGAAGGTGCTGTTCCGTAATCGCAGACGTTTTGAAAATCGTCAAGTACTGCGAGGTATCAGCTTTGAGGTGAAGAAGGGGGAGGCAATCGGTCTCATTGGCCATAACGGATGTGGTAAGAGTACGACATTAAAGCTTCTTACCAAGATTATGTATCCGGATACAGGTACCATCGAGATGAAGGGAAGAGTTTCCAGTTTGATTGAGCTCGGTGCAGGATTTCATCCGGATATGAGCGGAAGAGAAAATATATATATCAATGCATCTATTTTCGGCTTGACAAAGAAGGAAATCGATGAACGACTGGATGATATTATTGCGTTCTCAGAATTGGAAGAATATATTGACAATCCGGTGCGTACTTACTCATCGGGAATGTATATGCGACTTGCTTTTTCCGTAGCGATTAATGTGGATGCGGACATACTGTTGGTGGATGAGATTCTCGCCGTAGGAGATGTGGCATTCCAGGCGAAGTGTTTTAATCGTCTTCGTGAGATTAAGAAAAACGGTACGACTATTGTTATTGTTTCTCATTCTTTGGGACAGATTGAACAGATTTGTGAACGCAGTATATGGATTCATGAAGGACTTATTCGTGAAGAAGGCGCGCCTCGCGACGTGGATCCAAAATATCTGGCCTATATGAGCAAAAAGCATGATGAGGAAGAGGCAAAGAGAAAAGCAAGAGCTGCCACGCAGGAAAACAAACAAGATGAAGCGGAAAAAGAGAACCCGGCGGACGAACAACCGGAAGAGTCCAAAGATCCGAACCGTATGGGCAGCAGGGAAGCTTACATGAAGAAGGTGACCGTGCTGGATAAAGACGGTAATCCGAAACAGAGTTTTACCAATGATGAACCTATCTGCATCCGGATGGAATATAAAGCAAAGAAGAGATTGGATGATGTAGTGCTCGGAGTGGCAATTTACCGCAGTGACGAGACCTACATTTACGGTACGAACAGTTTGATAGATTACTCCAAACCGTCAACACTGGAAGGAGAAGGGTATGTGGACCTGAAGATCGACAGACTTCCGGTCAATGCAGCAGAATATTCCATTGACTTGGCATTTCATCGTCCGGACGGGTTCAATTATGATTTTTGGAAAGATGTCTGCACCATAGAAATACAAAATCCACACAATGAAGTAGGTGTTGTCAGCCTAAAACATGAGTGGAGTATTAATCACAAATAAAAGAGGTAGCGTATGGAACTCGTAAAAAAAATCCCTGTGATAGGATATCTGGTTCGTCTTTTGGTTGCCATTGCAAAACTTCCGAAGCATTTGGATCGTCTTTATGAGATGGAAGCAAAAGAGGAAACGCTGAGAGTCAAGCAGGAAGAATTAGTGCAGAAGCAGGAAGAATTAATACAGTGGAATCGAGACCGGATGGATGAAATCAAACGTGTCGGAGATATGATCGGAGATTTGCAACAGTTTCGAGTTGGCGAAGATTATATTAAAAAGCTCAATCGTGTAACAAGTCTTTATCCGACAATATGGGGGGATGAAGAAAAGTTACACCTTTCTAAACTATCTTCCGTTTCGAATTGTATGTTTAATACCAATTCCGGACATATCACGGTAGGCGATTATACATTTTCCGGATCGGGTGTCAGTATTTTGGCAGGAAGCCATGATATGAAGCTTAGCGGATTGCTCCGCAGAGATGCTGAACTTACGGAAGGCTGTGATATTGTTATAGGTGATGGAGTGTGGCTTGCGTCTAATTGTACGATTTTGGGTCCTGCTACTATCGGGGATCATGCGGTAGTGGCGGCAGGAGCAGTGGTTACGCCGGGGACAAACATTCCAGCCTATGCGATTTATGGCGGAGTTCCTGCAAAACAGTTGGGAGAGATCGATGTAGTAAAATCAGGTGAAACAGATTCGCCGGTTATCAGAAAAGCATTGAGGCGGAATAAAGGCGTTTTGTTTGCTGAAGGATGGAGTGAGACAAAGGAAATTGTTCATGATGAAAAAGTATATCGAGGGCATTTTCAAAGTGGTAATCGTTCAAAAGTTTACATTGAGGGCGATGAGTTCAATTGTTTGTGTCTGTTAAAATGCGGAGATAGATGTCTGTTGAAAATCACAATTGATGGAAGAGATGAAAGGGTAATTCAATTTTCGGAATCTTCAGGGAAGATTAACGTTGTGTTTGCAAATAGGGAAATAGATGACTGTGATGAAATTCACGTAATAGAAATTGTAAATGAAACAGAGGCTACAGAATTATTTTTTGCGGTGTAGTTCACAAACTGGAATTTGGAGGAAACATGGAATCAATTAATATCGAACAGATAATGGAAGAAATTCGGGCAGAAATTAAAGAGAAAGGATATAAGGAATCGGATTTGTCTTTTCGTGATATTCCAATTCGGGATAATTTTGAGATGGAGATAGGGCCATACGATAGGAAAGATTGTATTGATGCGCTTATGATGATGAGTAACAGTAGTACTCATGACATAAATATAGCGGTGTCGGGGCATAGTACTTTTGCCTTATTTATAAAAAAGACAATCAGAAAGATGACCAAGTTTTTATTTTATCCGGTTCTTACGTTGCAAAATGAGTATAATTTGAATAATGTTCGTTTTTGCATGCAGATTAAAGCACATATGGAAGAATTGGAAGAGGAACTGAAGAAAAAAGAGATGGAGATAGAAGAATTAAAACAGAAATTGCAGGATGTACAGAACATGTAAATGCATAAAATCACGGAGAAGAATCAGCAACGTTTAGAAGGAAATATTCAATATGAAAGATAGGATTTGTTTTGTAGTGCAACGTTATGGTTTGGAAGTTAATGGCGGAGCAGAATTGCATTGTCGACAATTGGCAGAGCATATGAAGAATCATTATGCACAGGTGGATGTGCTTACTTCAAAAGCAATAGATTATATGACGTGGAAAGATGAATATAAACAGAACCATGAGATAATCAATGGGGTGAATGTGATTCGGTTTTCGGTAGAGCATGAGCGCGATATAGATGAATTCAATGCTATAAATCAATTGTTGTATGACGGGAAGCTGCCGAGAAATCGCGAATTAGAATGGGTCGACAAACAAGGACCGGCTTTACCGAAGTTAATTGATTATTTGAAAGAGCATAAAGATGATTATGATGCATTTATATTTTTTACGTATCTGTATTATCAGACTGTGTTAGGAGTAAAGGAAGTTGCGGAAAAAGCGATTGTAATACCAACTGCGCACGATGAACCTTTTCTGAAGATGAAAATATATGAAAATGTATTTGTGCGTCCGAAAGCTTTTCTATATAATACAGCAGAAGAAAGGAAATTAATCAACCAGAAGTTTAAAAATAGCAATATTCGAAGCGAACTCGGAGGAGTCGGAGTAGAACTTCCGGAGGATATCAATCCGGAACGTTTTAGAAAGAAATATAATTTGGATCGTTTTTTGCTTTATATAGGGCGGATTGATGAAGGGAAAAATTGCAATGAATTATTTCGTTTTTTTCAAGAATATAAAAAGCGAAATGATTCCGATATAAAATTGGTTTTGATGGGAAAACCTGTAATAGAAATTCCAAAATCAAAAGATATTATCAGTCTTGGTTTTGTGAATGATCAAGACAAGTTTGATGGGTTGGCAGCAGCACAGACGTTAGTATTGCCATCTAAATTTGAAAGCTTGTCTATGGTAGTATTAGAGGCGATGAGTGTTCATACGTTAGCACTTGTAAATGGAAATTGTGAGGTTTTAAAAGGGCATTGCGTAAAAAGTAATGGAGCTTTATATTATACAAATTATTTTGAGTTTGAGGGATGTCTTAATTATATTTTTTCGCATCCGAAACAAATTGAAAGTATGAAACAAAATGCCTACAAATATGTGAACGAAAATTATCAGTGGGAAGTTATTACGCAAAGATTGAAAACATTGGTTGGTTATGTGTGTGAACAAAGTTGACATTGATAAAAGAGGAGAAAGAGATGCGCATTATTCAAGTGTTGACTACATTATCTTTTGGAGATGCTGTTGGAAATGACACATTAGCGATAAAAGAAATACTGAAAAGCAATGGGTATAAAACATCAATTTATGCTGAGAATATTGATTCGCGATTACCAAAAGGCAGTGCGTTTCATATGGATGAGTGGAAACCTTTAGATAGTGATGATGTAATCATATACCATTTGTCTACAGGGACAAAGTTAAACTATTGGATTCAAGAGCAGCAGTGTCGTAAAATTATGATTTATCATAATATTACGCCGCCACATTTCTTTAGCGAATATGATGCGGTGAGTGCAGATTTGTGTAAGCAGGGATTGGAACAAGTACGAATGCTTAAAGATACATTTGATTGTGTTTATGCCGATTCTGAGTTTAACAAAGAAGATTTGATGCGGATGGGATATACATGTCCCATCAAGGTATTGCCTATTTTGATTGCTTTTGATGATTATAAAAAAGCGCCGAGCAAGGCCGTGTTAAATAAATATAAAGATGGCTATACAAATATAGTTTTTGTGGGCCGCATTGCTCCGAACAAAAAACAAGAAGATGTGATTCGGGCGTTTTACTTTTATCAAAAGTACTATAATCCAAAATCCCGGTTACATATTGTGGGATCTTATCGTGGACTTGAGAAATACTACAATCGATTAAAGGATTATGCTGAAGAACTAAAGGTGAAAAATCTATATTTCACCGGTCATATAAAATTTGACGAAATATTGGCGTATTATCATGTGGCAGATGCTTTTCTATGTATGAGTGAGCATGAAGGATTTTGTGTTCCTTTAGTTGAAGCTATGTATTTTAAAACACCTATTATTGCATATGACAGCTGTGCAATAAAGGGAACACTGGGAGGGAGCGGATTCTTGCTGGAAGAAAAGAATCCGATAGAAACTGCTGCTGTTATAGATAAAGTTTTGGGTGACCAAAATCTGAAAGCAAAGATAATTGAAAATCAGACAGAGCGTTTGAAAGATTTTAATCATACATTGATTGCGAAGCAGCTTTTGGATTATTTGCGGGAAGATACAAAGTGAGGCTTTTATGAATAAAATAGCATTTGTTACATCTTGGTATGGAGAGAATATAACAGGCGGTGCAGAGGCAGAAACAAGAGATCTCGTGAAGCATTTAAGTGCTGCCGGCCATAACATAGAAGTATTGACAACTTGTGTAAGAAGTTTTTCAGATGACTGGAATAAAGATTATTATAAACCCGGAGAATATACGGAGACAGGGGTAGTTGTCAGACGTTTTAAAACAGACAAAAGAAATGCGATTGCTTTTGATGCGGTCAATTTGAAATTGATGAATGGTCAGAAAATCAGTGCTGATGAAGAAAGGGTATTTATCCGTGAAATTGTAAATAGCCAAGATTTGTACCGCTATATGGAAGAACATCAAGACGAATATAAGGCATTTATATTTATTCCGTATATGTTCGGTCCGACATATTACGGATCGAAGATTAACTTTAAGAAGGCGGTTTTGATTCCTTGTTTTCATGATGAAAGCTATTTTTACATGGATATATTTAAGGATGTATATTCCAAAGTGGCAGCGATAGTATATAATGCACTGCCGGAACAACAACTCGTCCATCAACATTATAACCTTGAAGAGCATGTGAAAGAGATTGTGATGGGAATAGGAATGGACACAGACATTGCAGGGGATGCAGAGCGGTTTAGAAACAAATATCAAATAGCAAGTCCGTTTATTTTATATGCAGGAAGAAAAGATAAAGGAAAAAACGTCGATACCCTGCTTACTTATTTCGCAGAATATAAATCAAGGAATGGTTCTGATATGAAACTGGTGCTCATCGGTGGTGGACAAATTGACATTCCGGAGTTGATACAAGAGGACGTTATAGATTTAGGATTTGTAGATGTACAGGATAAATATGATGCGTGTGCAGCAGCGGAATTTCTGTGCCAACCTTCGCAGCATGAAAGTTTTTCTCTTGTAATCATGGAGAGTTGGCTGTGCGAGCGACCGGTTCTTGTGAGTGGAAAATGTGCGGTGACGAAAAACTTTGTGCAAGAATCAAATGGAGGTTTATATTTTGATAATTATTTTGAATTTGAAGGAGCAGTGAAATACTTGATTCAAAATAAAAAAAATGCTACTGCAATGGGAAAAAACGGAAAAACCTATGTTAAGGAACATTTTTCGTGGGATGTGATAATTTCAAAATATGAAGAATTTCTATCTATATAGAAATATTTGATTTTATATGTAGATGTGGTGAGAAATGAGAGGTGTGATACACAATGCTTGCGATATTGGTTTTGATAAATGTTGCGATGTTGTTTTGGGCCATAAGTTGTATTTATGGAAAAGTAAATGTTTTAAAAAATATGGCATTAGCGATAGCATTATTCTTTTCTGAATACGCTGTTGTCAGTGGAGTGTTCTTTTGGAAGGATTCCTTTGGTTTTGAAAAGGTGCTTTTGTCCCAGGTTTTTGCGAATATAATTTTAGTGGTGGCCATATACAAAAAGGGATTGTTTAAGAAAATAAATTTTAAACACGATGTGTGTGTGGATGCATTGCCGATTTTTTTGATTGTTCTTTTGTTACCTTTGACTTTTAATAAATTTGAAATATATGGAACCGGTCAGGATCAAGGGTTATATTTAGCCAAGGCAGTTGAATTAGTCAGTGGAAATTATGAAAATCAGTTAGATTTTGAAGAATATCATAGTTTGGAAGAAGAAAGCGATCTCCAAGCATATCAGTATATGGTTGATAAGGGTTTTACCGGATTCTATGTGTTGTCGGGTCGGGCTTTTCCGACGGTGGATGTATCTGAAATTAAAAGTAGTGTATCCGGTATGTATCATGGGATTCCTACATTTCCGGCCATATTAGCACTATGGGGGGAAATATTTGGTTTGGAAAAGATGATTCATGTCCAAAGCGCTATTTTTCTGAGTATAATTCTTTTGGCATACTATATTTTAGAAAATTTAAATATTAGCAAACAAAGAAGATTTGCTTATATAATATTGCTGGGAACTTCCCCTTTATTGTTATGGCTGTCGAAAACGACGCTAACAGAATTGCTTTTGACGTTATTAATTATTTTGTACTTGTATTTTGTGCTGGAAGATCATCTGTGGGCACAGTTTCTTGCGGTAATACCGTTGCTTGCTTTTTCGTATGTCCATGTATCTTATTTGCAAATTTTACCACTATTTGTTTTTATTAACTTTTGGCTGTATACAAGAGAAAATAATAAGCAGTACCTATATAACAATATTACTATTTCATCGGGAATGTTTTTGGGATATTGCATGATGTCTGAGGCATCACCTCAATATTTCTTTGATAACCTTAACAGAATCTATTTTGGCAATGTTATAACAAGGGATAATGTTATGTGGTGGATGCTTGCTATAACAGTGATTGTAATAGTAATTTCGTTAATTGTTCCTAAATTTAAAAGCTATCTAACTACGTTGTTTGAATTTAAGTATTTATCAGAAGTTGTACGTTTGTTTGTAATTTTTGCGTGCATATTTTTTGTGTATTTGGGATATAAAAATGGATTTTGCATGACGCCGGAAATGTGTGCTAATCCTGCTGTAGGGGGGTATTATGGAACCGGTTTTGAAGCGTTTACAAATTTGCCGATTTTTGCGTATGCTATGGCTACGGGATTTGTTATTGTTCCGTTAATATTAGGTGTGTTTTGTGTTTCGCCCAAAACTATGTTCGAGAATCGCAGCTCTTTAATCATGGGCATTATGTTTCTTTATACGGTGATATTTCAGTCTTGTTTTATTATTAAAGAAATTGCGTTTTACTATTATTATAGCCGGTATTTAGCGGTATATGTTTCGGTTATTTTGATTTTATCTGCTTTATGTTTAGGAAAGATAAAAAGAAATTACTTTTGGATTGTCATTGTAATAAGTTTAATTTCTAATCTGTATTTTGATTCTCATTTGGTTGCAGAAAAAGATTTTACACAGGTTGAATGGGAAACGTTATTAGATTTGAAAGATGTTATTGATGAGAATTCTGCAGTTGTAATAAGTGGTGATTTACAGAGAAATTATGCTTTGTTGGTGAGAAGTGTTGCGGATTGCGCAATCTTTCCTGAAACAGAAAGCTTGGAGGAACAGTTGCAGGAGTTGACATTAAACTATAGTCATGTGTATTATTTGTGTACTGATAATTCGAAAAAAACTATTACTAATATTAAGGAATCAAATAGTACCGGCGATGTTTATGTAGAATACAGAGATATCACGCATACTTCAATATATCCATGGAGTTTTGTGTTTTATCCTATGTCGGCAACTAAAGTAGAAGGAAGCGTTGAACTGTATCAATATCATACAAAAGGAATCCCTCTTTTTGTGTGTGATCTGGATTCTAATATGGTAGGCGTTTTGAATGGTGTAAAAAAGGATGGGAAGATTGAATCGACGGGAACAGAAGGAGTAGTTGCTTTTGGCCCATATTGCCAGCTTGAAAAGGGAGAATATCTTTTGGGAGTTGAGTTGGATTCAGAATCGAATAATGTAGACGATTTAGGGTATGTGAGGATATCTGTACATGGTTCAAAAGTAATCCTTGAAGAAACAGATTTTGCAGAGTTTTTGGTTGCGAAAGATGATATAATTCGTTTGGAGATTCCGTTCAGAATCGATGAGGATATGGATGGCGTAGAGTTTGTTTTTGGGGCAAAAAATGGTGCCAAATATAAATTGCGAGATTATAGGATTTATATAAAGGAATAATGTGGCGTGAGTGTACATTGGAGGAGAACGATGAAATTAATAATTCAAATACCATGCTATAATGAAGCAGAAACATTAGAAATCGCATTAAATGATTTGCCAAAGCAGATTGATGGAATTGATGAAATTGAATATTTGATTATCAATGACGGTAGTAAGGATAATACAGTAGAAGTGGCACAAAAATGGGGTGTTCACTATGTTGTGAATTTTAGAAGAAACAAAGGTCTTGCCAAAGGATTTATGGCGGGAATAGATGCATGTCTCAGAAACGGTGCAGATATTATTGTGAATACCGATGCAGATAACCAGTATTGCGGTGAAGATATCGAGAAGCTTGTGCGTCCAATTGTAGAAGGCAAAACCGATATAGTAATTGGTGAGCGACCGATTGATCAGACAGAACATTTCTCGCCATTAAAGAAAAAATTGCAACATTTTGGAAGTTGGGTGGTTCGTAAAGCGTCTAATTCCGATATTCCGGATGCTCCGAGTGGATTTCGTGCATATAGTAGAGATGCTGCTATGCGCTTGAATGTGACGAATGAATATACGTACACGTTAGAAACTATAGTTCAGGCCGGAAGAGAAAAGATTGCGCAAACTTCAGTTCCGATTCGGACAAATGGAGAACTTAGACCATCGAGATTGTTTAATAGTATGATGGGATATGTAAAAAAATCTATGGTGACTATCGTGAGGGCCTTTATTATGTACAAGCCATTAAAGTTCTTTACGATTATGGGATTAATTCCTTTTTTGATAGGTGTTGCAATCGGTATACGTTATATTGTGTTTTTGTGTATGGGTTTGGCCGGCGGGCATATTCAGTCTTTGATACTTGCAAGTATACTTATTTTGATGGGCTTTATGACGATGGTGATTGGGCTTCAAGCAGATATTATTGCTAAGAACAGAAAGCTGTTAGAAGATATTCAGTATCATGTTCGTAAATTGGATTATGACAATGAAATAAAGAGCGAGAAATAGTCGGAGGAAGAGAATGAAAGTAGTTTTACTTGCCGGAGGTTTCGGTACCAGAATTTCGGAAGAAAGCATGTATAAACCTAAACCTATGATTGAAATAGGAGATAAGCCAATATTGTGGCATATAATGAAGAGTTTTTCTTATTATGGATATAATGAGTTTGTTATATGTGCGGGTTATAAACAACATGTTATAAAAGAGTGGTTTGCAAATTATTTTTTATATAATAGTGATATTACGTTTGATTTCACAAATGATAATGAAATGGTTGTCCACAATAATGTGGCTGAACCTTGGAAGGTAACAGTAGTAGATACAGGGTTGAATACTATGACCGGAGGAAGAATAAAGCGGGTGAAGGATTATGTAGGGAATGAACCGTTTTTTATGACATATGGTGATGGTGTTTCAGATGTTGACATATCAAAGTTATATGATTTTCATAAAAAAGCAGGTGGTTTGGCTACACTCACAGCAGTACAGCCGGATGGTCGTTTTGGAATTATCGAAATCGAAAAAGATAAGATTGTGTCTTTCAGGGAGAAGGAAAAACAAGATATGGGGTGGATTAATGGCGGTTTTATGGTGTTAGAGCCACAGGTGTTGGACTATATTGAGGGAGATGCAACAACGTTTGAAAAATATCCAATGGAAAAATTGGCGGAAGAGAAAAAACTGAACTGTTATAAGCATTATGGATTTTGGCAGTGTATGGATAATTTAAGAGATAAAGAAAAATTAGAGAGACTTTGGAGAGAAGGAAAAGCTCCATGGAAAGTTTGGAAATAATAATAGTTTAAGATTGGATATTAGATTTTGAGTGAATAACTCACTACAAGAGGAATGACAGAATGAACATTATGGAGTTTTATAAAGCGAAAAAAGTGTTGGTTACCGGACACACAGGTTTCAAAGGGGCATGGATGTGTCAACTTTTGATTATGGCAGGAGCGGATGTAGTTGGATATGCATTGGAACCGCCGACGCAGCCGAATTTGTTTGAATTATGCAGACTTTCAGAACAAATGAAATCGATTATCGGTGATGTTAGAGATTTGGAAAAACTGAAGAGTGTCTTTGACCAGGAAAGACCTGAAATTGTGATTCATATGGCAGCGCAGCCGCTTGTAAGAGAATCTTATAAAAATCCTGTTTATACGTATGAAACGAATGTAATGGGAACGGTAAACGTTTTAGAATGTGTGCGGTTAAGCGAATGCGTGAAGTCATTTGTGAATGTCACCACAGATAAAGTATACCTTAATAAAGAGTGGGAATGGGGTTATCGTGAAAATGAGGAATTAAATGGATATGATCCGTATTCCAATTCAAAATCGTGTTCAGAACTTGTTACCGGTAGTTATTTAAATTCCTTTTTTCAAGATGACAAAGTGGCAATTTCGACAGCAAGAGCGGGAAATGTGATAGGCGGCGGTGATTTTGCAACCGATCGAATAATACCGGATTGTATTCGTGCTGTAAGCAAAAAAGAAAATATTATTGTTAGAAATCCTTATTCAACAAGGCCATATCAGCATGTTTTGGAACCGGTTGTAGCTTATTTGATGTTAGCAAAGGCGCAATATGAAGATGAGTCCTTAGCAGGCAGTTACAATGTGGGACCGGATGAGATAGATTGCCTGACAACAGGAAATCTGGTTGATTTGTTTTGTGAGAAATGGAATTGCTATACAGGTGATAATGTGTCTTGGATAAATCAATATGATGGAGGCCCGCATGAGGCAAATTTTTTGAAGTTGGATTGTTCCAAGATTAAAAAAACATTGGGGTGGAAACCAAGGTGGAACGCAGAAGGGGCAATGGAAAAGATTGTGGAATGGTCATATGCATATTTGCAGGGTGAGGATGTTGTATTGTGTACTAAGAAACAGATAATGGAATTTTTAAAATAAATAATAAAGGAGATATTTATCATGTTTGAAAATAAAAGCGAAATAGAAGCAAGAGAGGAAATGCTCTCTTATGTGGAGGAGTATTACAACAAATTCCACAAAAAGGATAACACGTTTAAGGAGGGGGATCGTGTGCCATATGCATCCAGAGTGTATGATGCAGAAGAAATGAAAAATCTGGTAGATTCTGCTTTGGAATTTTGGTTAACTTCCGGTAGATATACAGATCAATTTGAAAAAGAGTTTGCTAAATATTTAGGAGTAAAGTATTGCTCTCTTGTGAATTCCGGTTCTTCTGCCAATCTTAATGCGTTTATGGCTTTGACTTCCCCTTTGTTGGGAGAGCGCCGTGTGAAGCGAGGGGATGAAGTGATTACTGTTGCAGCGGGATTTCCGACGACAGTTTCGCCGGTGATTCAATATGGAGCAGTGCCGGTTTTTGTTGATGTAACCATTCCGCAATATAATATTGATGTAAATATGTTGGAGGAAGCTTATTCTGAAAAGACAAAAGCGGTTATGATTGCACATACTTTGGGAAACCCGTTTGATTTGGAAGCGGTCAAAAAATTCTGTGATGCCCATGATTTGTGGCTTGTTGAGGATAACTGTGATGCCTTAGGATCTCAATATACAATTGACGGGGAAGTTAAATTTACGGGGACAATCGGCGATATCGGAACATCTAGTTTTTATCCGCCACATCATATGACTATGGGGGAAGGTGGAGCTGTATATACCAATAATCCATTGTTTAACAGAATCTCCCGTTCCCTTCGTGATTGGGGACGTGATTGCGTATGCCCGTCCGGTTGTGACAATCTCTGTGGACATCGTTTTGATAAGCAGTATGGAGAGAAGCCGTTAGGTTACGATCATAAGTATGTATATTCTCATTTTGGATATAACCTGAAAGCAACAGATATGCAGGCGGCAGTGGGATGTGCCCAGATTAAGAAATTCCCTTCTTTTGTTCAGAGAAGACGTGCTAATTTTACAAGATTATATAAAGCATTGGAATGCGTGCAGGACAAGTTGATTTTACCGGTAGCATGTGAGAATAGTAATCCTAGTTGGTTCGGTTTCTGTATTACTTGTCGTGATGGTGTAAATCGTGAGAACGTAGTTCCTTATATTGAGTCAAAAGGTGTACAGACAAGAATGCTTTTTGCAGGTAATCTTGTAAAACATCCGTGCTTCGACCAGATGCGTGAGAGTGGAGAAGGTTATCGTGTGGTAGGGGAGCTTGCAAATACGGATAAGATTATGAACAGTACCATCTGGGTAGGTGTATATCCGGGAATGACGGATAAAATGATTGATTATATGGCGAAGACAATTATTGAGGCGGTTAAATAATTCAGCATAGAGGGGAGAGATGGATATCAATAAAGCAAGAATTATTAAAGTATATACAATCATAGCTATATTATTTTTTATGGTGTTAAAGAAGCAGTATGTAGTTAGCAGTATGTATATGGCGTGTGCTTTTTTGGTAATTTTCTATTTCCTAATTAGTAGAAAAAGAGAACAATTGAATACTGCCTGGATGTCATGTGATAAAAAGCGTAAATTATTCTCTGGGATTTTGACAT
>JAZSMO010000054.1:0-37686 GCA_045535935.1 Lachnospiraceae bacterium
CCGGGTGTAGTAGCAGCAGACGATAAGTAAAAATAACATAGGAGGCCAAAAACATGGCAAGAAAGAAAATCATCGCCGGCAACTGGAAAATGAACATGACTCCAAGCCAGGCAGTAGAATTAGTAAACACATTAAAACCATTAGTAGCAAATGATGATGTAGACGTAGTATTCTGCGTACCTGCAATTGACATCATTCCGGCTATGGAAGCTGCAAAAGGTTCCAACATCGTAATCGGTGCTGAGAACATGTATTTCGAAGAGAAAGGTGCTTACACAGGCGAAATTTCTCCGGAAATGCTCACGGATGCAGGCGTTAAATATGTTATCATCGGTCACTCAGAGAGAAGAGAATACTTCGCTGAGACAGATGAGACAGTAAACAAGAAAGTATTAAAAGCGTTCGAACACGGTATTACACCGATCATCTGCTGTGGTGAAACACTCACACAGAGAAAACAGGGCATCTATGTTGATTGGATCCGTATGCAGATCAAGATTGCATTCCAGAACGTAACAGCTGATCAGGCTAAGACAGCAGTGATCGCTTACGAGCCGATCTGGGCTATCGGAACAGGTGAAACAGCGACTGATGATCAGGCACAGGAAGTTTGTGCAGCTATTCGTGCATGTATCAAAGAAGTTTACGATGAAGCTACTGCAGAAGCTATCCGTATCCAGTACGGCGGATCTATGAATGCAGGAAATGCGGCTTCTTTACTTGCAAAACCGGATATCGACGGCGGACTTGTAGGTGGAGCAGCATTAAAACCTGACTTCGGCCAGAT
This sequence comes from Lachnospiraceae bacterium, assembly GCA_045535935.1. GTDB lineage: Bacteria > Bacillota > Clostridia > Lachnospirales > Lachnospiraceae > SVFI01. The sequence goes on from JAZSMO010000054.1 coordinate 788, forward strand.
TGTTAACTACAACAAATAATACTGTCATTAAAGCATAGGAAAGGCTTCCGAATTATTCGGAAGTCTTTTTTCTTATATGAAAATATTTGTAATGTGGAGAATAAAGCAGTAAGATATTGAAAAATTCCTACAAAGAGTGTTATACTGAAACGGATTGAGTAAAAAAATTAATTTTAAATAAAGGAGATTGACAGGAAATGAGTAAAAAACCTACAGTATTAATGATTTTAGACGGTTATGGTTTAAACACCAAAGCAGACCATAATGCGGTGGCGGAAGCAAAGACGCCGGTTATGGACAAGCTGATGAAAGAATATCCGTTTGTACAGGGTAATGCATCCGGAATGGCAGTAGGACTTCCGGACGGACAGATGGGTAACTCTGAAGTAGGACATCTGAACATGGGCGCAGGTCGCATCGTGTATCAGGAACTTACCAGAATTACAAAGGAAATTCAGGACGGAACATTTTTTGAAAATCCGGCGCTTGTAAAAGCAATGGAAAACTGTAAAAAGAATGACAGTGCGCTTCATACATTCGGATTATTATCTGACGGTGGTGTACACAGCCACAATACACATCTTTACGGTATTTTGGAAATGGCTAAGAGATTCGGTCTCTCCAAAGTATATGTGCATTGTTTCCTTGACGGACGTGACACACCTCCTGCGTCAGGAAAAGAGTTCGTAGAACAGCTGGAAGCTGAGATGGCTGAGATCGGTGTCGGACAGGTGGCTTCTGTCAGCGGACGTTACTATGCGATGGACCGTGACAACAACTACGATCGTGTGCAGATCGCATACGATGCACTTACCAAAGGTGTGGGCGTGACAGCGGACAGCGCTCCTGCAGCAGTGCAGAATTCTTATGATAAAGATGAGACAGATGAGTTCGTAAGACCGACCGTAGTGATGAAAGATGGTGCACCTGTTGCTACAATCAAAGACGGCGACAGCGTGATCTTCTTCAACTTCCGTCCGGACAGAGCAAGAGAGATTACAAGATCTTTCTGTGATGACGATTTCAAAGGATTTGACCGTGAAAAGAGATTGGATATCTGCTTTGTATGTTTCTCTGATTATGATCCGACCATCCCGAACAAAGACGTTGCATTCCACAAGATTGCAGTGACTAACACATTCGGTGAATGGCTTGCAGCAAACAATATGACACAGGCGAGAATTGCCGAGACAGAAAAATATGCGCACGTTACATTCTTCTTCAACGGCGGTGTGGAAGAACCGAACGCAGGTGAAGACAGAATCCTTGTTAATTCACCGAAAGATGTTGCCACATACGATCTGAAGCCTGAGATGAGTGCTTATGAAGTATGTGATAAGCTTTGCGAGGCGATTACAGCGGATAAGTATGATGTGATTATCATCAACTTTGCAAATCCGGATATGGTTGGACATACCGGTGTAGAAGCTGCAGCTATCAAGGCAGTGGAAGCAGTAGATGAATGTGTAGGTAAGGCAGTGGAAGCACTCAAATCTGTAGACGGAACAATGTTTATCTGTGCGGACCACGGAAATGCAGAACAGCTTATGGATTACGAGACAGGAGAACCGTTTACGGCTCATACGACCAATCCGGTTCCGTTCATTCTTGTAAATTATGACCCTGCATATACACTTCGTGAAGGCGGATGTCTTGCTGATATCGTGCCGACCATGATTGAAGTGATGGGCAAAGAGCAGCCTGCAGAGATGACAGGAAAATCTCTTCTTATCAAAAAATAATTTTTAATCCAAATAGGAAGGACAGATTGCATGGAATGTGCAGTCTGTTCTTTTTTATTACATTATTTTTGTATTTTTTCTTGCGTTCCGAACATCCTAAAGATAAAACATTTGTTTTGAGGAGGTTGCGATGAAAGCAGAATTGACAATTTGTGATGTACACGCACTGGAAATATTGGATTCGAGAGGAAACCCGACGGTGCAGGTCAGTGTGACGGTAAAGGACCCGCAGGGGAAATGTCAGCAAGCCTCTGCTTCGGTTCCGTCCGGGGCAAGCACCGGAAGGTTTGAAGCGGTAGAACTGCGTGACGGAGAAACCAGATATTTCGGACTCGGAACACAGAAGGCAGTGGATCATGTGAATACAAAGATCCGTCCGTCGCTTCTGGGGAAAAATGCGCTGGATCAGCTGCAGGTTGATAAGATCATGCTGGAACTGGACGGGACAGATAACAAGGGAAGTCTTGGTGCCAATGCGATTCTGGGTGTTTCCATGGCAGTGGCAAAGGCCGCAGCAAAGGCGCTTGATATGCCGCTGTATCGCTATTTAGGCGGAACCTATGCAAGGCGAATGCCGGTTCCGATGATGAACATTTTGAACGGTGGTAAACATGCATCCAACACGGTAGATTTCCAGGAGTTTATGATTATGCCTGTGTCGGCGTGCTGTTTTAAAGAAGCACTTCGGATGTGTGCGGAAATCTATCACAATTTGAAAAAATTGCTGGAAAAGAAGGGGCTTGCTACCGGAGTGGGTGACGAAGGAGGATTTGCACCGAATTTGCCGGATGCGTATGCGGTGCTCGACTTTATCATGGAAGCGATCCGTGCATCCGGGTACAAACCGGGGGTGGATATTAAAATTGCTCTGGATGTAGCTTCCAGCGAGCTGTACGATGAGTCGGACGGAATGTATCACTTCCCGGGGGAAAGCGAGCATAAAGGCGAGGAAGTTGTCCGGGATACGGCGGAGATGATTTCCTACTATGAGGAGCTGCTTCAGAAATATCCGATTGCTTCGATTGAAGACGGACTTGCAGAGGATGACTGGGAGGGATGGAAGTCGCTGACATCTCGTCTCGGACAAAAAGTGCAACTGGTGGGTGACGATTTGTTTGTGACCAATCCAAAGAGGTTGGAAGCCGGCATTAAACTTCAGGTGGCCAATGCGATATTAGTGAAGGTGAATCAGATCGGAACGGTTTCGGAAGCGATGCAGGCTATTGAAATCGCGCAGCAGGCAGGATACAGGGCAGTCATTTCTCATAGATCCGGCGAGACAGAGGATACGATGATCGCCGACATTGCCGTGGCGACAAATGCCGGACAGATCAAGACGGGCGCACCATGCAGAAGTGAGAGAGTGGCAAAATACAATCGTCTTCTTAATGTGGAAGAAGAATTGACAGGTGTTTCCAACTATGAGACACCGTTTTGCACGGAGTAGAAATGAAATAACAACGATATTACAACACGAATTTTCTCCGCATCAGGGGGAAGTGCTATTGCAAGTATAAAATATTTTATGAAAGGCTTGTGCTTTTTACATTCTTGTGTTAAACTAATCATGTTTTGTGACATAGGAGGTTATTATGAGCGTTATCAGAATTATTTTAACAATCGTATTTATTATTGTATGTATTGGTTTGACATTTATCGTATTATTACAGGAAGGAAAGAGTGCAGGGCTCGGTACCATCGGCGGCGCAGCTGAGAGTTACTGGGGCAAGAACAAAGGACGTTCCATGGAGGGAGCACTTGTAAAGATTACACGTGTCCTTGCGGTGTTGTTTGTACTGCTTGCAGTTGTTTTGAATATCAATAAGTTTTAATGAAATTGATCAAAAGCACTCTTTTACAGAGTGCTTTTCTTTTTGTTGGGAATACTACTATGAAAAAGGAAACATTCATGAACAGAAAATCATATAAAGAAAGAAAACAGATGATTTATGATCTGGTCCGGACCGAGTTTTATGTTCCGATGAAAGAAAAAGAACTTGCCATCTTTTTGCAGGTGGAGCCGGAAGACAGACCGGAGCTCTCTCAGATTCTCAAGGAGCTTTTGGAAGAGCGGGGGATTGAGATTACTAAGCGCGGGAAATACAAGGTTCCGGAGGAGAAAATTTTTGAAGGAATCTTTATCGCCAATGCAAAAGGATTCGGTTTTGTGGAAGTAGAAGGAGAGAAAGAGGACTATTATGTTCCGGAACAAAACGTAAACGGAGCTTTTCATCAGGATAGGGTTGCTTTCCGGATGCTTCCGAATAGAAAAGGTCGCAGAGCTGAAGTGGAAATTACGAATATTCTTGAGCGAGGACTGACGCATGTTGTCGGTACCTTTGAAAAAAGTCACAGCTTTGGCTTTGTGATTCCGGATCAGTCCAAGATTCCGGTGGATATTTTTGTGCCGGCAGAATTTGTGGGCGGTGCGGTAGACGGACACAAGGTTGTTGTTGAAATGACATCCTATGGTGACGGACGCAAAAAACCGGAAGGGAAGATTGTTGAAATACTCGGACATGTCAATGATCCGGGAGTAGACATTCTTTCCATTGTAAAAGCATATGATATACCGGAAAGTTTTAAAGAACGTACGCTGAATCAGGCGGTGCGTGTGGCAAAACCGGTGTCTGAAGCGGATATGGCAGGAAGAACGGATCTGCGAAATATGTGTATGGTGACCATAGACGGTGAAGATGCAAAGGATTTGGATGATGCGGTGTCTTTGTCGGTTTCGGATGGATTGTTTCAGCTTGGTGTCCACATTGCCGATGTAACCAATTACGTGCAGGAAAATTCAGCACTGGACAGAGAGGCGCTCGAGAGAGGAACGAGTGTTTATCTGGTGGACAGAGTCATTCCGATGCTTCCGCATACACTTTCCAATGGAATCTGTTCCTTAAATGCAGGAGAAGATCGCCTTGCCCTCAGTTGCCTTATGACGATTGACGGAGCCGGAAATGTAATTGACTATAAAATCAAAGAGAGTGTAATCAATGTAGATCGGAGAATGTCCTATACAGCGGTGGCAGCGATTTTGGAGGATGGAGATGAAACGCTGCGCAGAGAATATGCAGAGTTTGTTCCGATGTTTGAGCAGATGGCAGAACTTTCGCAAATTTTGCGTTTGAAGCGAAAAAGCAGAGGTTCCGTGGATTTTGATTTTCAGGAATGCAAGATTTATCTGGATGAAAACGGTCGACCGGAGGAAATTCTCCCGTATGAAAGAAATGTGGCGACAAAAATAATTGAGGATTTCATGCTTCTTGCCAATGAAACTGTGGCACAGCATTTTTACTGGATGGAAGCACCGTTTGTTTACCGCACGCACGACAAACCGGATCCTGAGAAAGTGCAGAAACTTTCTGCGTTTATCAACAACTTCGGTTATTCGATGAAACTGACACAGGGTGAAATTCATCCGAAGGAACTTCAGAAACTCCTATTGCGGATAGAAGGGACACCGGAAGAGGCTATGCTTTCAAGATTGATTCTTCGCAGTATGAAACGGGCACAGTATCAGGAAGAGTGTACCGGACATTTTGGTCTGGCGTGTCAGTATTACTGTCATTTTACATCCCCGATCCGCCGTTACCCGGATCTGCAGATTCATCGCATTATCAAGGAAAGCCTGCGAGGCAGATTGAATGCGGACAGAACTGCGCACTATCATGCAATCTTACCGGATGTATGTGTGCATTCCTCCAAGATGGAGCGAAGAGCGGACGAGGCAGAAAGAGAGACAGATAAGCTGAAAAAAGCGCAGTTTATGCAGGAGCATATCGGGGAAGAATTTGAAGGGATGATTTCGGGGATTACATCGTGGGGAATTTATGTGGAATTGCCGAACACCGTGGAGGGACTTGTTCGTGTGGCGTCCATTCCGGGAGATTTTTATATTTACCGGGAAGAAACGTATGAGATGGTCGGACAATCTACCGGAAAGAGTTATAAGCTCGGCGATAAGGTTAAGGTTGTCGTCAAAGAAGTCGATACATTTTTAAAGACGATTGACTTTGAACTTACAGATGAGATATACTAAATAAGCTGTAAAAAGCTTGGCAGAAGGGAAGTGATGAGCGTGTCAAAGGATGCGGTGAAATTGATATCCAACAATAAAAAAGCATACCATGATTTCTTTATCGACGAGAAGTACGAGGCGGGCATTGCTCTTCACGGAACGGAAGTGAAATCGCTGCGCCTGGGCAAATGCAGTGTGAAGGAAGCGTTTGTCCGGATTGAGAACGGCGAAGCATGGATTTACGGAATGAATATCAGCCCGTATGAAAAAGGAAATATATTTAACAAAGATCCGCTCCGCGTAAAGAAACTTCTTCTTCACAAGGCGGAGATTAATAAGCTGGCAGGAAAGATGGCGGAAAAAGGATTTACCCTTGTTCCGTTGCAGGTCTATTTTAAAAAAGGTAAGGTAAAAGTAGAGATCGGTCTTGCCAGAGGTAAGAAGCTTTACGACAAGCGCCATGATATTGCCAAGAAGGACGCACGTCGTGAGACAGAAAGAGAGTTTAAGGTAAAAAACCTTTAACTATATATTTTGTGCCAAAGCACACCGCTCAAAGCGGAGACTAAGGGGCCGTAATGGTTTCGACAGGGGTCTTGCAGCTGGAGAAGCTATCCGAAGGCGATGGCGTTAAATCGCAAAACTAAATATAAACGCTGAAGAAAATTTAGCATACGCTGCCTAGTTGCAGCTGTCTGACCTAGTGCACCTACACATTAGGACCCAGGCATCGACTATGTAGGAAACGACGTATGTTAAGCTTTGCGCATACGGGCGTATCATGAAGCTACCAAAATCTGTCAGGTGTCAGTTCCCGGCAGATGGCGGGAATCCCAAATAACTGACTATGATAGTAGAAGGACAGGGAATGGGCTTTTGGACACGGGTTCGACTCCCGTCGGCTCCATAAAAAGAGGATTCTTTTCAGGGAATCCTCTTTTTTATTATTGTGTACTATGATAAAATACAAGTTAAGTACAACTTGTGTCAGTTGCAGCAGACAATGAGGTGAGTTATGCACAAAAAAGAACTGAAATATTTTAAACTGATGGAAGAACTGAAGGAACAGATTTTGTCCGGTGAACTGAAGGCCGGTGATAAATTGCCGTCTGAAAACGAACTGTCGGCACATTATGATGTAAGTCGCCAGACGGTTCGAAAGGCACTTGCCATATTGGAAAATGAAGGTTATATATACGCAGAGCATGGGAGAGGTACTTTTTGTTCCGAACTTGTACGTCACAGTGGCAATTCCAAGACGATTGCTGTAATTACAACCTATATTTCCGATTACATATTTCCGCGTGTAATCAAAGGAATTGATACGGTATTTACAAGGGAAGGTTATAGCATTCTGTTGAAAAATACAAGAAATTCGCGTAGCCTGGAGGCAAGGTGTCTGGAGGAAATCCTGCAAAAGGATATTGACGGAATCATTATAGAGCCAAGTAAAAGCCAGATATATTGCAAACACATGAATTTATACGAAAAACTGGACGAATACAAAATTCCTTATGTGTTTATCCAGGGGTGTTTTGAGCAGATGAGTGAAAAACCGCATGTGCTTATGGATGACTGCGGTGGTGGATATTTGATTACGAAATATTTGCTGGACAACGGGCATAAAAATATAATAGGCGTATTTAAGGCCGATGATGTGCAGGGGCAAAATCGTCACAAAGGATATGTGAAAGCACTCGGTGAGGCCGGTGTTGCGTATGATCCGGATAAGATTGTGTGGTTTCATACAGAAGACAGGGTGATACATCCATATGAGCGAATCCGGAGAATGGTAGCAGGAAATTATTCCATAGATGCAATTGTGTGTTATAATGACCAAATTGCGATGAAAGTAGTGCAAGCGATTACAGATGCAGGGAAGCGTGTTCCTGAGGATATTTCCGTGACAGGATATGATAATTCTTACGTGGCGGGAAGTGACGGTTTGAAACTTACGACGATTGTGCATCCGCAGGAGAAGCTCGGTGAGATGGCGGCGGAGATGCTTTTGGAACTGATTGCTAAGAAAGGCGAGATAGAGAAGAACCCGCAGATATTGATCAGACCGGAAATCGTGATTGGAAATTCATGCAAAAAAAACAACTTGTTATAATGTGCGTACAAGTTTTATGATTTACTTATATTTATATAACTGTATATAAAATATAAGGAGGTATTTGTATGTTGATGAAGAAAGATTACAAGTTTTGGTTTTGCACGGGGTCGCAGGATTTATATGGGGATGAATGTCTGCGCAATGTAGCAGCTCATTCACAGAAGATCGTGGAAGTGATGAACGCTTCCGGTATTCTGCCGTACGAGGTGGTATGGAAACCTACTATGATTACAAACGAAGTCATTCGTAAGACATTTAACGAGGCGAATCTCGATGATACATGTGCAGGGGTTATCACATGGATGCATACGTTTTCACCGGCGAAATCTTGGATTTTAGGGTTGCAGGAACTGCGCAAACCGCTTCTTCATTTGCATACACAGTTCAATGAGGAAATTCCGTATGACAGCATAGATATGGATTTCATGAATGAAAACCAGTCTGCGCACGGAGACAGAGAGTATGGACATATTGTGAGCAGAATGCGCATTGAGAGAAAAGTGGTTGTCGGTCATTATGCAGACCCGATCGTAATCGGAAAACTTGCATCATGGATGAGAACGGCGATAGGTATCGTTGAGAGCAGCCATATCCGCGTGATGCGTGTGGCAGACAATATGCGTAATGTGGCTGTAACCGAGGGTGACAAGGTAGAAGCACAGATTAAGTTTGGATGGGAAGTGGATGCGTATCCGGTAAATGAGATTGCAGAGAGCGTCGATGCGGTATCTGTTTCCGATGTCAATGCACTGGTGGATGAATACTATGAAAAATATGATATTCTCTTAGAGGGCAGAGATCCGGAAGAGTTCAGAAAACATGTAGCAGTTCAGGCACAGATTGAACTTGGATTTGAAAGATTTTTGGAAGAGAAAAATTATCAGGCGATTGTAACACATTTCGGAGATCTCGGTGTGTTAAAACAGCTTCCGGGACTTGCCATCCAGCGTCTGATGGAAAAAGGATATGGTTTCGGTGCCGAGGGTGACTGGAAAGTGGCAGCAATGGTCCGTCTGATGAAGATTATGACAGCAGACATTAAAAATCCGAAAGGAACATCGATGCTTGAGGATTATACATACAATTTAGTAAAAGGAAAAGAAGGTATTCTTCAGGCGCACATGCTTGAAATTTGTCCGACCATTGCAGAGGGACCAATCAGTATCAAGTGTCAGCCGCTCTCCATGGGAGACAGAGAGGATCCGGCAAGACTTGTGTTCTCGTCAAAGGAGGGAGCGGGCGTAGCGACATCGCTTGTGGATCTCGGAAATCGTTTCCGTTTGCTTATTAATGATGTAGATTGCAAGAAGGTGGAAAAACCGATGCCGCATCTTCCGGTAGCGAACTGCTTCTGGACACCGCAGCCGGATATGTACACAGGTGCAGAAGCATGGATTTTGGCAGGAGGTGCACATCATACGGCGTTTTCTTACGATCTTACTGCGGAGCAGATGGGTGACTGGGCAAATGCAATGGGAATTGAAGCGGTTTACATCGACAAGGATACAAAAATCCGTGAGTTCAAGCGTGACTTGATGCTCGGAGAGGTATTTTACAGATAAAACAGGGAGGAACAGGGTATGGAAACAAAACAGTTAATCGAAGCAGGGAAAACAACGCTTGGTATTGAGTTCGGTTCGACAAGAATCAAAGCAGTGTTGATTGATGAAAAGGGTACTCCTTTGGCTTCCGGAAGTCATGAATGGGAAAATCAGTACGAAAACGGTGTCTGGACCTATTCTATGGATAGTGTATGGGCCGGCTTGCAGGATTGCTACAGCAATCTGGTTAAAGATGTGAAAGAACAGTACGATGCAGAAATCATAACATTCGGAGCAATCGGTTTTTCGGCGATGATGCACGGATATCTTGCGTTTGACAAAGATGACAATCTTCTTGTCCCATTCCGTACATGGAGAAATACGATCACAGAACAGGCGGCAGGAATTTTGACAGAAAAATTCAATTACAACATTCCGCAGCGCTGGAGTATCTCGCATTTATATCAGGCGATTCTGAACAAAGAAGAACATGTGAAAGATGTAGCATTTTTTACGACGTTGGCAGGTTATGTACATTACAAACTGACCGGTGAAAAAGTTCTTGGTGTGGGCGATGCGTCAGGTATGTTCCCGATCGATATGAACACAGGAAACTATGACAGTAAAATGCTTGCTACATTCAATGAACTTGTTGCGCCGGAAGGTTTCGGTTGGAAACTGGAAGACATTCTTCCGTCTGTTCGTAGCGCCGGCGAAGGAGCAGGTACACTTACAGAGGAAGGCGCAGCGCTTCTCGACGTGAGTGGAAAGCTTGCGGCAGGAATCCCGGTGTGTCCTCCGGAAGGAGACGCAGGAACCGGTATGGTGGCAACCAATTCCGTCGGTATGAGGACAGGTAACGTTTCTGCAGGAACCAGTGTATTTGCCATGATTGTTCTTGAAAAAGAGTTGTCTAAGGTTTATCCGGAGATTGACCTTGTGACAACACCGGACGGAGCACTTGTCGGAATGGTACATTGCAACAACTGTACGTCCGAGATGAATGCGTGGGTTTCCGTATTTGATGAGTTTGCACAGTGTATCGGGGCAAGCGTAGATAAAAATACGCTTTTTACAACACTTTACAATAAAGCTTTAGAAGGTGATGCGGATTGCGGCGGTCTTTTGTCTTACAATTATACATCAGGCGAGCCTGTGACAGGATTTGATGAAGGTGCACCTTTGTTTGTCCGCAAGGCAGAAGATAAATTTACTCTTGCTAACTTTATGAGAATGCATCTGTATTCCTCACTGGCAGCATTAAAAGCAGGTCTTGATCTTATGTTTAAGGAAGAGGACGTAAAAGTGGACAGAATGTTCGGACACGGTGGTCTCTTTAAGACGAAAGGCGTCGGTCAGAAGATTGCGGCAGCTGCCATGAACACATCCGTATCCGTTATGGAAACGGCAGGAGAAGGCGGCGCATGGGGTATTGCGCTTCTCGCAGCCTATATGAAGGATAAAAAAGAAGATATGTCCTTACAGGAGTATCTTGATCAGGTAATCTTTGCGGGACAGAGCGGAAGCAGCATGGATCCGGATCCGGTTGATGTTGCAGGTTTTGAAGCGTTCATGAAACGTTATATGGCAGGTCTTGCGATTGAGCATGCGGCGGTTGATGTGCTGAAGTAAGAAGGAGATAACTATGTTAGAAGAATTAAAGAAACAGGTGTATGAAGCGAATATGCTTCTTCCGAAATACGGACTTGTTACATTTACATGGGGAAACGTGAGCGGAATCGACAGAGAGAGCGGATTGTTTGTAATTAAGCCGAGCGGTGTCGAGTACGATAAGCTTACGCCGGACGATATGGTTGTGATGGACCTTGACGGAAACAAAGTGGAAGGAAAATACAAACCGTCTTCCGATACGGCGACGCATTTGGAACTGTACAAAGCGTTTCCGGAAATCGGAGGAGTGGTTCATACGCATTCTTCTTATGCGACAAGCTGGGCACAGTCCGGAAGAAGTATTCCGTGTTACGGAACAACACATGCGGATTACATTTACGGAGAGGTACCGTGTGTGCGTTGTCTGACAAAGGAAGAAATCGATCAGGCATATGAGACAAACACGGGTGTGCTTATTGTAAATGAATTTAAGAAAATGGAAAAAGATCCGATGGCGGTTCCGGCCGTTCTTTGCAAAAACCACGGCCCGTTTGCATGGGGAAAAGATGCCATGGATGCAGTGCACAACGCAGTGGTTTTGGAAGAGGTTGCAAAGATGGCGTTTCGTACGGAGCTGATTAACCCGGACGTTGCACCTGCACCGCAGGTGTTACAGGATAAGCACTATTTCAGAAAACACGGAGCAAATGCTTACTACGGTCAGTAGATAATAGGAGAGCGGGGAGTCATTTCCCCGCTTTTTTTGTTGTATTTTTTGGTTTGGCAAGGTATTCTTATTATAGAGAGAAAACCGTGTAATAGGGAGTATTTTATGTTAAAAGTTTTTCTGGTAGAAGATGAAGTCGTAGTCCGCGAAGGAATCAAAAATAATATCGACTGGGCATCACATGGATATGAATTTTGCGGTGAGGCAAGCGATGGTGAATTGGCATTTCCGATGATTAAAAAATTGCAGCCGGATATATTGATTACCGATATTAAGATGCCTTTTATGGATGGCCTGACTTTGAGCAAAATGGTGAAGAAAGAATTTCCGTGGATGGAGATTATTATATTGACGGGTTATCAAGAATTTGAATACGCCAAAGAAGGAATTAAGATTGGTGTTTCTCGTTATCTTTCCAAACCGATCAGTGGAGCGGAACTCTTAAAAGAGGTCGATGCGATGGCGGAACAGATTCGTGAAAAGCGCAGAGAGATGGAGATTCGTGAAAAATATTCGCGGGAAATGGAAGAGAGCATCGAGAGAGAAAAGAAGAATCTTTTCGAGTATCTTGTCAACGGGCAGAAGACAGCTGCAGAGTTGTTTGAAATTGCGGAGAAACTGAACATCAATTTGTCCGCAATTTGGTACAATATTGTACTGATTAAAGCCAGATCGATGAAGCATGGGCAGGAGGAATATTCAAACAGCCTTGTGCTGATCGACCGCGAGATGAAAAGTTATGTATATGAAGAAAATATAATTGGCTTCGAAGGTCATTTTGAAGGGAAATATCTTATTTTCAAAGCAGATACATTAGAGGAACTCGAAGAGAGTCAGGAACGTTTTGTAGCACACGTAGAGCAGATATTTGCCAAATATGAAAATGCCTTTTATTTCGGCGGTATCGGAGTTCCTGTTAATAGATTGACAGATCTTCCGCTGTCATATGACAGGGCCAATCAGGCTTTGGCACAACAGTACCTTGTCAAAGGGAATCAAATATTAAATAGCAGTGGGTTGGAAAAAAACGTTTCGGATCAGGATTTTGACATTCGCAAAATTGAACCAAAGCAAATGGATGGCTCAAAGGTGACAGAATTCTTAAAATTTGGCACAAGAGAGGAAGTTCCATATTTTGTGGAGGCGTTTTTTGAAGGACTCGGAAAGCAGGCGACGAGCTCAAAGATGTTCCTCCAGTATATTACGATGAATACTTATTTCGGTGTCGTAAATTTTGTGGAAGAACTGCAGATTAGCCGTGATGAAATAGAGCCGATTGATGTGGCATCGGAAGTCTTGAGTAATTCGGAAAGAGCGATACAGTATTTGATTCGTATTATGGAGAAAGCCATTGAACTGCGTGACGGTGTAGCAAGTAACCGGTACGCAGGCGTGGTGGATGAAGTGATGCGTTACATAGAAGAAAATTATGCGATGGAAGAGCTGTCGCTGAATGTATTGGCGAGCGCGGTGAACTTCTCACCGAATCACCTGAGCTCTGTATTCAGTCAGCAGACCGGTCAGACAATTATCAAATATCTCACGGATTTTCGTATGAACAAGGCAAAAGAGTTATTGCGATGTACAGGAAAAAGAAGCAGCGCAATCAGTATAGAAGTGGGATATAAGGATCCGCATTATTTTTCGTATTTGTTTAAAAAGACACAGGGAATGACGCCAACCCAGTACCGGGGAGGAAAGGGCATAGAAGGAGAAGAGTAAATGAGGGAAAAGATCAAACAGATATATAATCAATCCACGTTTACGGCCAAAATTCGTTATTCCTATATTTTGTTGCTTGTACCAATCGTTGCATTTTTGATTTTTTGCTTTTATAATCTGTGGGCCGGAAATCGCGAATATGCTCACATGATTAATTCGGCAGTGGCCGCCAGTGAGTTCAGTCTGGATTTCAAAAAGGATTTTGACTATGAAACGTATCTGTTGATTGTCGGCAATAAGACGGTAGAGGAATCCAAACTTCATGACTTGCTTGAGGATGCCAATTTGGTTGTCGTCAACTTGGAGAGTTTGACAGACTCACCAAAAAACAGCGAGAATCTTGAGAGTGTAAAAAAATATTTAAAAAACTTAGAAGATTATGTGGCGCGTATCGAGGCGAATATACAGGAGGGGAATAAGTATGAAGATAATATTGAAATCTGGGAGAATGATATTCAGATTGTAACTTCGCTGCTGCGGGAAAGTATTTTTCAGTATATTTACTATGAAATCCGAGATATTCAGACATCCAGTGCGGAATATCAGAATTTCTTTATGACAATGATTCGATTTTCATTTCTTGCTTTCGGCTTTATTTTGCTTTTGATTGTTTTTTTGTCATACTATATTCCACTCAGTATTACGCAACCGATTACGGAATTGTGTGAAGTGACGGATCAGGTTGCGAAGGGAGATTTGACAGTGCGTTCGACGGTCAGCGGTGGTGCGGAGGTGAATATGCTCAGTGATTCACTCAATTCTATGATTGACAAGATTAATGACTTGCTGGAACGAATCACGAAGGAACAGATACGACTGCGTAAAGCGGAGTTTGAATTGTTGCAGTCGCAGATTAATCCGCATTTTTTGTACAATACATTGGACACGATTATCTGGCTGGCGGAATCCGGGGAACAGGAAAAAGTAGTGAGCATGGTAGGGAGTTTATCGGATTTCTTCCGTACATCACTGAATCAGGGCAAAGAAGTTGTTACAATAAGAGAAGAGATTATGCATGTCCGAAGCTATTTGGAAATTCAGCAGGTTCGATATCGCGATATTTTGGAGTATGAAATTAACGTGGAAGAGGAGTTGTATCCGTATTTGATTCCTAAGATTACAATGCAGCCGCTTGTTGAAAATGCGTTGTATCACGGCATAAAGAATAAACGTGGTGTCGGCAGAATTGTTATTGACGGTAAAGCGGAAAAAGACTGTTTTCTATTGCTGATATCGGACAATGGTATCGGAATGAGTCGGGATAGAATGGAAGAAGTAAGAGAGGGGATTGAAAAAAGGTTGTCTTCCGAAAAAAATATCTATGGACTTTACAATGTAAACGAACGTATTCGTTTGAATTTTGGGGAAGAATACGGGATGCTGATTGATAGCACTTACGGGGAAGGAACAACGGTTAGTGTCAAGCTTCCATATAATAAAAATTAAAAAAATCAACTGTTGCGAGAAAAAAATCAACTTATTTGTTTCGATAAGTAAAAATCTCAACTTATATAAGGTGAATCTTTATGGATTATGAGTTGTTTTAGTTGTATGATAAGACCATCAAAGAAATGGTTCTTTGAAACAATGTAATATGGGAGGAACAAAATGAAAAGAAAACTTTTAGCACTCATTTTAGCAACAGCTATGGTATTCGGACTTACAGCATGTGGCGGTTCTGAAGAAGCTTCTACAAGCGGTAGTTCAGGAGATCTCATCAAAGTTGGTATCATCAACAATGACCCTAACGAGTCCGGTTATCGTACAGCAAACGACAAGGATTTAAAAGAAACATTCACAGAAGCAAACGGATATGAAGCATCCTTCGCTTACAGCTTAAAGAACGACGAGCAGATTACAGCAGCTCAGAAGTTCATCCAGGACGGAGTTGATTATCTTCTCCTCTCAGCAGCTGATACAGCTGGTTGGGATTCCGTTTTACAGGATGCAAAAGATGCAGGTATCAAAGTAATCTTATTTGACCGTACAATCGATGCAGATCCAAGCCTCTATGAAGCTTCTATCGTATCTGATATGGAAAAAGAAGGTCAGACAGCAGTTGATTGGTTAAAATCACAGAACCTCAGCGAGTACAATATCATCCACATTCAGGGTGTTATGGGTTCAGCAGCTCAGAAGGGTCGTTCAGGTGCGGTTGACGCAGCAGTAGCTTCTGACGGATGGAAAATCGTTACACAGCAGACAGCTGAATGGAACGCAGAAAAAGCACAGCAGATCGTACAGTCAGTTATCGATTCAGGTGAATCTTTCAACGTTATCTACGCTGAAAACGACGACATGGCAAAAGGTGCTGTAGCAGCTCTTGACAAAGCAAACATCTCTCACGGCGTTGGCAAAGACGTTATCGTTATGGGATTTGACTGCAACAAGTGGGCATTAGAAGAGTTATTAAATCAGAACTGGAACTATGATGGTCAGTGTAACCCATTCCAGTCTTCATACATCGACAGCGTTATCAAAGATCTTGAAGCAGGAAAAGAGATTACAGAAAAAGTTATCATCATGGACGAAAAAGGATTTGATGCAACTACAATCACACAGGAAGATGTAGACAAATACGGAATCTAAATAGATCATTTCCTATATTAAAGCGTGACGTTGCGTGAGTTCTCACGTGGCGTCGCGTTTTATTTTACAAAGAAAGCTAGCAAAATTCGGAGGTGAATCCACAAGTGAAAGAAAATGCTGTATTGAAAATGAGAAATATACATAAAAGTTTTCCGGGGGTTCGTGCTCTTCAGGGGGTAGATTTCACTTTGTGTAAAGGTGAGATACATGCGCTGATGGGAGAAAACGGAGCCGGAAAGTCAACTTTGATCAAGGTTTTGACCGGTGTATACGGAAAGGATGAAGGCCAGATTTTTCTTGAGGGAAAAGAAGAAGCTGTAGCAATACGTTCTCCGCAGGATGCACAGAATCTCGGTATTAGTACCGTGTATCAGGAAATTACATTGTGTCCAAATCTTTCAGTGGCTGAAAATATGTATATCGGTCGTACAAAAAACATTTGCCAGAATTGGAAGAAGATGAACGCTGATGCGGATAAAATCTTACAATCACTTGACATTCCTGCAAAATCAACACAGCAGCTGGCGAGTTGTTCGATTGCGGTACAGCAGATGGTGGCAATCGCCCGCGCCGTTGATATGGATTGTAAAGTTTTGATTTTAGATGAGCCGACGTCATCGCTGGATGAGCAGGAAGTTGAAAAATTGTTTAAACTGATGCGCGACCTCAGAGAAAGAGGGGTAGGTATCATCTTTGTAACACATTTCTTGGATCAGGTGTATGAAGTATGTGATAAAATTACGGTTTTGCGAGATGGAAAACTTGTAGGAGAATATACGATTAAAGATCTTCCGCGTGTGCAGTTGGTTTCAAAAATGCTTGGTAAAGAGCTTGATGATATGTCTGATATTCAGGGTGAATATAAGGTATATGAAGCGAAAGAGAGTGAAGAACCGGTATTTGAAGCCAAAGATTTGGAAAGTGATGCGGGAATCAAACCATTTGATTTCTATATCAGAAAAGGTGAAGTGAATGGATTTACCGGTCTTCTCGGTTCCGGACGAAGCGAATGTGTCCGTGCGATTTTCGGTGCGGATAAAGTTCTTGGCGGTACCGTGAAGAAGGATGGTAAAGAGGTTAAAATTACAAAGCCAATCGATGCAATGCGACAGGGAATTGCATATCTTCCGGAAGATAGAAAGAAAGACGGTATTGTCGGTGATCTTTCTGTTCGTGAAAATATCATTCTTGCCTTGCAGGTGTTAAAAGGTTTCTGGAAACCATTTACCAAAGCGGAAGCATACAAATTTGCCGATGAATATATTAAACTTTTGGATATTAAGACAGCATCTGCGGATACGCCGATCAAATCATTGTCCGGTGGTAATCAGCAGAAGGTAATTTTAGCACGTTGGCTGCTTACACATCCGGAATATCTTATTTTGGACGAACCGACCAGAGGTATCGACGTCGGAACAAAAGTAGATATTCAGAAATTAGTACTTAAACTTGCATCTGAGGGTATGAGTGTTACCTTTATTTCATCCGAAACAGATGAGATGCTGCGTACATGTTCCCGCCTTGTTGTCATGAGAGACCGCAAGGTGGTTGGAGAACTCACAGGAAGTGATCTGAATCAGAATAAGATTATGAGTACGATTGCCGGAGGTGACAGTAAATAATGAAGAAGTTATTTTCAAACCAGATTTTTATTCCAATCGCAGCATTGTTGTTGCTTGCGATATTCAACTTGATAGTAGACCCGTCATTTTACAAGATTACATTAGGTTATAATAGTGCAGGAGATCCGGTATTATCAGGCTATCTTATGACTATATTGGATTTTGGTTCGGAGCTTGTAATCTTAGCTATCGGTATGACACTTGTTACTGCTGCTTCAGGCGGACAGGATATCAGTGTCGGTGCTACAATCGCGATTGCCGGAAGTGTTATTCTTCGTGTTCTTTGCGGAACAAATTCGAGACCTGAAACACTTCAGGCACCGGTTATCGTTGCATTCCTGGTGGCATGTATTGTGGCAATGTTGTTCGGTGCATTTAATGGTGTTCTTGTAGCATATTTCAAGATCCAGCCGATGGTTGCAACCTTGATTTTGTTTACAGCCGGTCGTTCGATTGCTGCATGGATTAATAATAACGAGTTGCCTATTATCAGCGAGCCTTCCTTCGCATATTATGGTGGATTTATTCCGGGGATACCGATTCCTACACCGTTCTTTATTGCGCTTGCATGCATTATTGTAACCATGCTTGCACTGAAGTTTACAAACCTCGGTCTTTATACGCAGGCAGTAGGTATCAATGAACATTCATCCAGATTAAATGGTTTAAATCCTGCGTTCATTAAGTTCCTTACATTTGTAATTCTCGGTTTATGTGTAGCTGTTGTCGGACTGATTAAAGTAAGCCGTCTTTCTACCATTAACTATTCCGTTGTTGCCAAGGATATTGAGATGGATGCCATTCTTGCTGTTGCGCTCGGTGGAAATGCGCTTGGCGGTGGTAAGTTTAATATGTGGGCTTCTGTTCTCGGAGCTTATGTAATTCAGTTCCTGACGACAACGTTATACAAGTTCAACGTTCAGTCAGATGCGCTTTCTGCGTATAAAGCTGTTGTTGTAATCGTGCTCGTTGTTATGAGTGCACCGACCGTTAGAGAATCGTTATCAAAATTCGGTAAGAAAATTAAAGTAAACGCAAAAGCAAAGGAGGTTGCATAATATGTCAGAGAAAAATAAGACAGCCACACCACGCGTTAGCATGGGTGACAGAATTAAAAATATGACAGATGCAAATCTGCTCCTTGCAATTACGATCGTTGTGTTCTTCGCAATGTATATCGGTGCCATTATTTTTCAGGGAAAAGGTTTTTTAAAGCCGCAGACATTTTTTAACATTTTAAACGCAAATGCAGCATTGATTATTCTTGCGTGCGGTATGAGTCTTGTTATGATTACCGGAGGTATTGATATTTCGGTTGGTGGTGTGACCGCACTTGTAAGTATGTGCTGTGCAGTATATCTGGATTATCATGGTGGAAGCGTGTTCGGATCAATGCTCATTGCAATCGGTATCGGACTGGCATTTGGGCTTGTACAGGGATATTTGGTTGCGTACCTGGATATTCAGCCGTTTATTGTATCGCTGGCGGGAATGTTCTTCGCCCGAGGTATGACAACAATTGTAAATACAAATCCGTTTAATGTAGTAAATGAAGATTTTGTGGCATTGAAAACAACTCGTATTACAGTTCCGGGACTTGGTTCTGTGAACAAGGTAGGAGAATATGTAAATGCATACATAGAAATTGGTGTTGTTGTAGCATTGTTGGTTGTAGCCGTTATGTTCTGTGTGCTCAGATGGACAAAGCTGGGACGTGCATTTTATGCAGTTGGTGGTAATACACAGAGTTCTCTGATGCTCGGAATTAATGTAAAAAGAACGAAATTCTATTCACACCTTATCTGCAGTCTTTTGGCCGGTATCGGCGGATATGTATACTTTTTACATGTCGGTTCCGGAGCCGCATCTCATGCGAGTGGAGCAGAGATGAATGCAATTGCATCTTCCATTATCGGCGGAACGATGTTGACAGGTGGTGTCGGTAATATTATCGGTACATTCTTCGGTGTATTGTCTTTAAGTACAATTCAGAACATTGTTTCATCAGCAGGTCTGGATCAGGCGTGGTGGACAGGAATTACGATTGCTGCAATGCTTTGTCTTTTCCTTGTGGTTCAGAGTGTTGTTATTGCCAGAAAAAAGACAGGGACAAAAGGAAAGAAATAAGTTATAATAGAGAGACAGGAGGAGTCTGCGAAAAGATTCCTCCTTTTCCCCATTTGATTTGTGTTATAAGGAGACGGAATTATGAGTAAAATGTCAAAAAATGAAAAAAAACTGCAGATGAATTTGTTTGGAATGTTAATGATGCTGACAATGATTCCGTTGTTGTTGTCCATTGCACTTATCAGTATTATTTCTTTGAATATTACAAGGACAAATCTTGAAAATGCGGCGGAAGAGAAGTTGTATGTGGTGGCAAATAACTTGTCGAACCATTGCCGCGAGAATGAGATCAGCTATGCGACAGCTGAACAATATCATGACTATATTGACAGTTTAAAAGAGCAGAATATAGAAATGGCAATTATTATCAAAGACTCACCGAGTGTTGCATCTATTAAAAATGAAAACGATTATCGTGTGCGTGATATTGAAGTTTCGGAAGATATATATGCGCAGGGTGAAAATGGCTATTATGATAGTAATGTTCTCATTGATGGAAAAATATATTATGGATATTATATGCCGATTACGTTACACGAGGAAGTGATTGGTATGGCTTTTGCTGCACAGCTCAAGGATAATGTGGAAACTGCGGTAAATAACAGCATTAAAAATTTTGTCTTGATTGCAGTGGTTTTGGTAGCAGTGTGTATTTTGATTACACTTATGTTCAGCAGAGGACTGATAAAGTCTTTCGGTGTTTTGGACAGAAATGTAAATGCACTGTCACAGGGTGATCTGAGTGCACAGAAAGAGCAGAAGAGCAATATTAAAGAAGTACATAATCTGTTCTCGTCTGCAAAGCATATGCAGGAGAATTTATCCGATATTATCGGAAAAGTAAAAGATGTATCCGGAGATTTGGTCGGCAATGTGTCCGTAGTGACGTCCCTCAGTCAAAAAAGTGCAGACAGAGCACAGACGATAACTATGGCAATGCAGGAGTTGTCTGATTCGACCATGAATATGACGGAGAGTGTTCAGGATATAAATCTGAAGATGATGGAAATCGGAAATTGTGTCGGAGATATTTCGGATAATGTAGATCGCTTATATGAGACATCTGAAAATATTCAGAAGGTAAATGAAGAAGCAAAAGAAAATATGCAGACAATTCTGGATAATACTGTGCAGTCTGTAAATGCAGTAAGTGATATCACTGAGCAGATTAAAGAGACGAATGATTCTATAAAAGGAATTGATGCTGCGGTTGAGCTTATTCTTTCTATTTCGGAGCAGACGCAGCTTCTCAGTTTAAATGCTTCTATCGAAGCTGCAAGAGCAGGAGAAATGGGGAAAGGCTTCTCAGTCGTTGCGGAGGAAATTCGCAATCTGTCCGAACAGAGTGCTGAAGGGGCAGAAATGATAAAAGATATTGCAAAGATTATTGTGGAAAAGTCACATAAATCTGTGCAGCTTGCGGAAGGTGTACATTCATTGATTATGCTTGAACAGGAGAATGTGACAAAAACGCAGTTAAAATACGAAGAACTCAGTAGAGATATTGATAGCTCAGTGAATGAAATAAGATCTATTTCCGAGAAAACAGACTATTTGACAGAGTACAAGGAAAAGGTAGTAGACCATGTGCAGAGCTTGAGTGCAATCAGTGAAGAAAATGCTGCAAGTAATCAGGAAGTAAATGCAAATGTTTCCGAAATTATGTCAGATGTACAGACAGTGAGTGATAATTGTGAAAAGATGAATCATCTGGCACAGAATCTCGACACGGCAGTTCAGTATTTTCATAAATAAGAGAGGGATAATGTGAAGAAGGCACTAATTTTTCTGGTGGTTGTATTGTTAATAATCGGTAGTCTTGCTTGTGGTAATTCACAGATACAAGAGCAGGAAACCAAGGAGACATTGCCGACAACAAACAAACGTATTGTTGTGGGATTTTCGCAGCTGGGCGCAGAGTCGGATTGGCGAAGTGCCAATACGGAATCAATGAAAGTGACGTTTACCTTGGAAAATGGATATGATCTCATTTTCGAGGACGGTCAGCAAAAACAGTCGAATCAGATTACTGCAATTCGCATGTTTATTCAGCAGGAAGTGGATTATATCGTGCTGGCACCGGTGACTGAAACCGGATGGGATACGGTTCTTCAGGAAGCTAAAGATGCAGGGATTCCTGTTATTATTGTGGATCGTATGGTAGATGTGTCCGATGATAGCCTGTTTACATGCTGGGTCGGATCTGATTTTGAGTTGGAAGGTCAAAAAATAGCCGAATGGCTCAATGAATATACGCGAATGAATAATATAGCTCCGGATTCTTTGAACATTGTTAATATTCAGGGAACAATCGGTGCTTCGGCACAGATTGGAAGAACCAAAGGATTAGCTGAAGCTGCGGGAAAATACGGGTGGAATCTATTGGATGAGCGGACCGGAGATTTTACGCAGGCGAAAGGTAAAGAGGTTATGAAATACTTTTTGAACAAGTACGATGGCCTTAATATTGTATATTGTGAAAATGATAATCAGGCGTTTGGGGCAATCGAAGCAATCGAAGAGGCCGGGAGAAAAAGCGGATCGGACATTGAAGAAGGAGAAATTATGGTTTTATCCTTTGACGGTGTAAACAAAAACTCTTTGCGCTATGTGATGGAAGATAAGATTACATGTATTGCGGAGTGTAATCCCCTTCATGGACCGCGCGTAGAGTCAATTATTGAAAAGCTGGAAAACGGAGAAACGCCGGAAAAGTTCTCGTATGTAGATGAGCAGATTTTCAGTGCGTATCAGGATATCAGAACTTTGGCTGTGGATGAGGTGAAATATCCGGTTTCTGTTGTGACGCCGGATATGGTGGTAAATCAGGAGCAGGAATAAGAGGTGATGTACATGGGGAAGCAAATTAAAAAGAGAATGTGTTTGTTTTTGTTACTGAGTGTATGTTTTTTGACAGGATGTGCAAGTGCTCAGGAAGCGGAGCAGGACGCTGAACTGACTCGTGCGCAGGCACCGATCTACAGTGAGGACTATATTACGGTAGGATTTATTCAAACAGGAAAAGAATCAGATTGGCGTGATGCCAACACCAATGATTTTTTGAATACATTTACAGAGGAAAACGGTTATAACCTGATTTACATTGATGGTAATTCTGATTCGGACAGACAAATTAAAGCGATGAATGATTTGATCAGACAGCAGGTTGATTACATTATACTGGACCCGATTGTGGAGACAGGGTGGGATGAGTCTTTAAAGCATGCAAAGGAAAAGCAGATACCGGTCATTGTTTCCGATCGTATGGTTTCAACGGATGAGTCATTATATACTTGTTGGATTGGGTCGGATTTTGAAATGGAAGGACGCAAGGCGGCAGGATGGCTGGAAGAATACCTTGAAAAAGAGGGAAGAAGTGATGATACAATTCGGATTGTACTATTAGAGGGGACAGAAGGTGCATCTGCTGCGATTGGTCGTACAAACGGACTTCTTGCCGAGATGGAAAAACATAAAAATTGGGATCTTCTCACATCACGCTGTGCCAATTTTACACAGGGTGAAGGGAAAAATGTCATGGAAGAAATCCTGCAGGAGTACGATGACATTGATGTGCTGATTTCGGAAAATGACAATATGATGTTCGGAGCCATGAAGGCAATGGATCAGGCAGGGGTTACTTACGGTGTGGATGGAGAAGTAATCACGGTTTCGTTTGATGCATTACACGAAGCGTTCGAAAATATGATAGATGGAAAACTTATGGTTTCCGTGGAGTGCAATCCTTTAATAGCAGGGCTTTCTCATGAAGTAATACAAAGATTGGAAGCCGGAGAAGAAGTTGATAAGGTGCATTATGTGGAGGAGTCCGTTTTTTCTTATGAAAATGCGGCAGAGTATATTAACGAACGCAAATATTAAGAGGAAAGATTATGAAAAAATCTCTGAAAAATAAAATTGCAATGCTGTTGGTTGGCTTTGTTATAGTTTTGAATTTTGTGTCTATTACAATGAATTATAACAATTTTGTCACGGCAAACAATCAGTTCAGTTACTCTACTGCAAGTACGGTGGCAAATACGTGCTCGTTGATTTTGGATGTTGATAAATTGGGAACATATATTAACAGCGGACAACGTGACAGTGCCTACTATGAAATGTGGAATAAATTGATTGATTATAAGAATACAAACGAAAGCATAGAGGAATTGTCTGTGGTTTGGTTTGATGAGAGCGGATGTCATTACATATTTGATACAAACCTGACGGAGCAAGGGGCTTTTTTGGGAGACAGCAAAGCGTTCGATGATTTTCAGAGTGTAAAAAAAGACGATCTCATTCAAGGAAAGCCGATTGAATATATCGAATATTTAGACAGGATGGATGTATATCGTCCGATTTTATCCTCGTACAATATTCCAATGGGATATGTTATTGTTGGAATCTCTACGATAGAGGCGGAAAGAGAGCAGGACATATACCTTTTGAAGTTGATATTGATTGTGGTAGGGCTTTCTGTAGTTATGTTGTATGGAATGATTCGGTTATTTTCTCGTTTTGTGATCAAACCGATTAATGAGCTTTCCGAAGCAGCTGCTAACTATGTGGATAATTGGGATATGAAGACAAAAGAATCTGCCCTCAGTTATCTGTCAATAAAAACGGGAGATGAAATTGAGCAATTGTTTGTTTCAGTGCAGAAGATGGAGTCAGATTTGTTGAATATTTCTGACAGTTTGACTATTGCAACATGGAACAGTCAACATGACAGTATGACCCAGTTATATAATAAGCGATATTTGGAAGAATGGATTGATCAACATGATCATGACGTAGAAATAGGTGCGATTTATTTTGATGTTGATAATTTGAAAAAGATGAATGATGTTTACGGCCATGAAAGAGGCGACAAAGTGATCGAGAAGACGGCTCACTTTATTCTCAAATATCAGCCTGAGAATGCACTCAGTTTCCGTGTCGGTGGGGATGAGTTTTTAATGATCGTTCGGAATGAACCGGAAAAAATGGTGCAGAAAATGGTAGAGGATATGAAAAAGGATCCGGGTATTTATTTGTCAAGGCCGGGAGATACGGTAGAGTGCCGAATCGCAATTGGATATGCATATGGCGAAGCAACGCAGAGTGTTAGCGATATCATTGAGAAAGCGGATCAAAATATGTATTTGGATAAACAAAGTCATAGATAAAAAATATTTGGTGATGAAGAAAAAGGACATTTGCAATGTCTTTTTTCTTTTGTTTACACTGGACTAATATTATACATATCGGAAAAAAGTGTGTTATAATATATTATTACCAAGTATGACAACCGAGGAAAGGCAGGGATCGCTATGGAAGATCAAAAAATATATCTTGTCGGCGGCATTGCATTTACGGATATGAAGCAGGCAAAGTTGGCGCAGATTGAACAGAAAAGAATTGAAATATTGGATGAAAAGTTGAATTACAATGACATAGAAGCGGTAGCAAATGTATACAAGAAGGCTCGCGACAACCGTACCTTTCAGACGCCGGTCGGCATTACATATATGCTCAGGCTTTATGACTGGCTGATGAAGAACAATTATGAAGGCGTAGATAAAATGTATGTCATTATGGATCAGGAACCTGCGAAAGCACAGGTAGATGATCTGGAAAAAGGGTTGCTTTCCGAGAGAGATGAACTTTGGAAAAGTCGCTTGGATGCCCAGAAGAAAAAAGAACAGAAGTTGACGGCGAAACTTCGCACTTCTTTGTTTGTCAATGCAGTGCTTGTGGTGCTTGTAATTGTGCTTTTTGTTATCAGTCAGACAGGAAATAATCCGACTGTGTTAAATTACAAAACAAAGATTATCAATCAGTATACTGCATGGGAACAGGAATTGGAGGAGAGAGAGCAGGCAGTGGAAGAAAAAGAAGCCGAGCTCGGTATTTCGGCGGAAGATTTCACAGATTAAACATAAATGTATTGTATGGTAAAAAAAGAGAACACTATGTTTAATGTTTAAAAATGACAAACGGAAAAGGAAAAAAGATGGAAAAAACCAAGATTCTTGTTGTAGATGATGAAAGTAGAATGCGAAAACTTGTGCGGGATTTTTTGGTTCGCAGCAATTTTGAAGTACTGGAAGCGGAAGACGGTGCACAAGCGGTTGATATGTATTTTGAGGATCAGAGCATAGCTCTTATTATTTTGGATGTCATGATGCCAAAGATGGATGGATTGCAGGTTTGTCGTGAAATTCGTGCATATTCTAAGGTGCCGATTATTATGCTGACAGCTAAAACAACAGAACAGGATGAACTTTTAGGGTTCCAGCTCGGTGTGGATGAATATATATCAAAGCCGTTCAGCCCAAAGATTCTTGTTGCCAGAGTGGAAGCCGTGCTGCGACGCAGTAGCGGAATGTCTGCGGACAATGTGCTCACGGCAGGCGATATCATGATTGATAAGGCAGCGCATATTGTTACCATCGGCGATAAGCAGGTGGATCTCAGCTATAAGGAATTTGAGTTACTTACCTATTTTGTAGAAAATCAGGGGATCGCCCTATCGCGGGAAGTAATACTGAATCACGTGTGGAATTATGATTACTTCGGTGATGCCCGAACCATCGATACCCACGTCAAAAAACTTCGAAGCAAAATGGGATCGCAAGGTGAATACATCAAAACCATCTGAGGCATGGGATACAAATTTGAGTGTTAGCTACGAGCAAGGCAAAAATAGAGACATAAGCGTGATGCGAGTTTACTCGCGTGAACACTTGTGTCTCTATTTTTATCTGGCGACAGCCAGACAGCGAGGAAGCCTTCGGCTTACGAGCTGAGTGCCACTGGCGACAGCGTTGTTGTATTGAAAATGGTTTCGATATATTCTATAATTGTGAAAGAAATGCATGCGTTGGCAAGTAGGAGATGCTATGAAAAAGACAATTGTTGCCGGAGGAAAAAACAACAAATTTCATAGAATTTTAATGTTAATCTGTGTGCTTGGGATGACAATGGTTTGCACCGGGTGCAATAAGGTAGAAATGTATGATATTGAGCAGTACCGCACGGAAGAGGATACGAGTATCTACTGTTTTACAGAACGGATTTCAGACTTGCAACATATTGTTGCGACGTCGCAGTATGATGATGAGCATATTTTACTGTATGAAGAGCTGCTTGATGGTAATGAGTTACATAAAAAAGTGTGGATTTTTTCGTATATATCAGGAGAGAAAAGATTGTGCAGTGATCTCGTTGTATCCGTTGAGAATAATTATCAAGTGACAGAAGACCGCTTTTCAATCTTTTCTGTAACTCCGCTTGTCATATCCGACATATATGCCAATGAGATATATCTATATACGGATGATTTTTCGGCGTACAGTGTTTTGACAATCGGCGATTTTACAATGCCGGAGAGTATCAATGTTCGCGGGGATAAATTCTATTTCATGGACGTTAATTCCTGTAAAGTTTATATACATGGACTGGAGGAATTCAGAACCGGGACGAAGCAGGTGGATTATGAAACGTTCCGGGAGGAATCGAAACTTGTTTATGAACCGGATATCAATATGACAAACTGTTGCCTTGATGGCGTGAGTGAAAGTGGGGATGAAATCCGTTTATATGCCGAGAGTCTGTTGGATAATGAATATTACTACTATATTTACAATACGCAGACAGAGGCGTATGAGGAAATGTATCGGTTTGATGATGAAAGTGATGCATTGTGGAAATCGTGGGAATATGAAAAAACTCTTGTTTCTGTAAAGCCGTCTGCGGTGGCCAGATATGAAATGATTGATTACACGGAGAATAGGACTTACACAGTTAAGATTGAACCGTCTGTTGTATATAGTCATGTAAAGTGTGATTTAAATATTTCAAAAGAGCAGGATGAGATTTTATTCTATGTCGTAGACGAAAATGAGGAACGTATTACGGAAATTTTTCTGTGGGATTATACGAAAGCAGAAAGTGAGCCGGCGGATACAAAACCGGAAAAAATACGGTCGGAGATACCGAAAGAAATTGACTATGCAGATCTGACCGATAAGGCGGAACTTTTGGAAAACAAATATGGTATCCATATTGTTATGGGAGAAAATGTTATCTGTGAATTTGATGCATACGAATACGAACAGGTAACGGATGAGGAACGCATTTATTATGCGCTTGAGCAGTTGGAACTGGCAATGGGGGCGTTCCCTGACGGAATGTGCGCAGAGATGACAGAGGACTACGCACTTGGATTTAATGTGTATTTGTGCGGATCCTTCAAGCCAAAGAACGAGGAAAATATCAGTGATGCAGGTGCGTTTTTTACATTTGATAATGGCTATTATAATGTGGCGATGAATATTATGCAGGATAATACAGAAGCAAATTTGATTCATGAAATGGCGCATGCCATTGACGATTATTTTGGCTTTTGCGGAGCGGCAGAACAATTAGAGGAGGATTGGCAGAAGTGTAATCCGGAAGGGTTTGAATATTTGGATTCCTATTTTGATTATGAAGAAGAGTTTGAATATACATATTACGACGATTTCGAAACCATCAATGAGGTTTATTTTTGTGATACATATTCGAAAACATTTCCGGGGGAGGACAGAAGCCGTGTGATGGAGTATTTCGGGTCGACTTGTTTCGAAGGAGACACTATTTTGGAATCTGATTCACTCAGAAAAAAAGCACGGTTACTTCTGGATTACTGCACGGAGTATCTGGAGTGCTTTCGCATGGATGAGGAATATGGACTGAAGTCAAAAGCAGAAGCGTCGGGATGGTGAAATGTGAAATCGTTGTTTAGTGCTGATTAATATGGAGATGGAGGGAAAAATGATCTACAGAACATTTAAAGAAGACAATTTATCCTTGTTGGGGTTTGGAACCATGAGACTTCCGTTGCTCGAAAACGGACAGATTGATGAGGAACAGACAGAAGAGATGGTTGCGCTTGCGATGGAAGCAGGTGTGAATTATTTTGATACCGCATACCCGTATCACGGTGGAGAATCCGAGATTGTTATCGGACGGATTCTTGGAAAATATCCGCGGGAAAGTTATCGCCTGGCAACGAAATATCCGGGGCATCAGATTGTGGAAAAGTATGATCCGAAAGCTATTTTTGAGGAGCAGCTTGAGAAGTGCGGCGTAGAATATTTCGATTATTATCTTCTTCATAATGTGTATGAAAATTCATTACATATTTACACGGATGAAAAAATTGGGGTTATGGAGTATTTCAGAGAACAGAAGCGTCTCGGGAGAATTAAACATCTTGGATTTTCCAGTCATGGCAAATTGGAAAATTTAAAAGAGTTTTTGGATATATATGGCGATGAGATGGAATTTTGCCAGATTCAGCTCAATTATCTTGACTGGACTTTGCAGCAGGCAAAGGAAAAGTATGAACTCTTGACAGAGCGGGGGATTCCGGTCTGGGTGATGGAACCGGTTCGCGGTGGCAAACTCGCATCGCTTGCGAAAGAGGATGAGAAGAGACTGAAGGAATTGAGAGCGGAGGAAAGTATTGCAGCCTGGAGTTTTCGATTTTTGCAGGATTTGCCGAATGTGACGATGATACTGAGCGGAATGTCGAATGTTGAGCAGATGAAAGATAATCTGAAAACCTTTGAGAGCAAGTGTCCGATTACAGAAGAAGAAAATGAGTTGCTGCTAACCATAGCAGAAAAAATGAAAAATTCAGTTCCGTGCACATCCTGCAGATATTGCTGTGATGGTTGTCCTATGGGACTGGACATTCCGAAACTGTTAGCAACATATAACGAGATTGTAATTGCACCGACGACAAATTCGGTAATGTGGATGGATGCACTTACAGAAAATAAGTTGCCTTCGGCTTGTGTCAAATGTGGAAAATGTAGTAAAGTCTGCCCGCAGGGAATCTCGATTCCGGAGATTTTTTCTGATTTTTCAAAACGCCTTGAAAAGATACCGAAATGGGCAGATATATGCAAAGAAAGAGAAGAACTTGCGAAGAGACGCAGAGGTGAGTGAGTATGAAAGAATGGCAGGCTATGTTAATAGTCGCGGTTTTGTTTGTTTTGCCGTTTCTTTTAGTTGCAACGGATATTGTTTTGTTTGTTAAGAAAAAAGAAAAATGGTGGTTTGAAACGATTGCGTTTGCGTGTGGCGGAATTTATATGATTTTGGCCTATATCGTATGGGATTTGCCGGATTACAATACACCGCTGAATGTGTATGATGCAATTCGTGCGCATGCGCCGTTTGCCTCGGAGCATTTGCCGGCACTTGTGTTGTTTGCGGTTTGGGGAGTGGCAAGTTATATTCTGCTTAAATTTATGCGAAAGAAACTTCCGCCTATCGTTGAGGTGTTTCTTTTAGCGGGAATTTATGTAGGAGTTGCTCTATGTCTGGTTTTCGTATTTCAGCTTCTTTGCCTTCCGCATCCGATTCCGGCAAGAATGGGCGATTTGTTTCCGGATGCAGTAAATCCGGATGCACTATATCATATTCGGTTTGGTCCGTCGGATTTAATTACTATTTTATGTCTTTGTGTGGTACCGCTGCTGTACATGGTGCATGTAATTGTGCTTATGGTTCGTATTGTGAAAGAAAAAGCGGAGAAACAAAAAGAGTTGCAGTATAATAATCCGATTCTTCAAAAAATAAATTGCTGGTTGTTGGCGGGGACAAACTTGTTCTGGGTTGCGTTGCTTGCTTTATTGCCTGTGTTGGGGATACTTGTTGTATTACTTGTTTTATTCGGACAACAGCCGGACAGTATCATTAAAGTGTTTACGCAAACCAGCGATTGGGTTTTGTCGGGCGAAATTTCACCGCCGCCGGTGGCTTATGACACACATTATCTGTGTACCGTTTCGTTGCGAGGACACAAAAAACTTGTGAAACCTATGCGCTACGGAATTCGAAGAGGAGAGAAAATAGTTGTCAACAGACAACTTTGTGTGGCAAATGCGTTTGAGCAGTTGATTGAAGAAAAAACGCCGAATCTTCACAGGAAGATACGACGTTTTTATGATACCTACGGATATCCGATTTCTATACATATTAATCATGCATGGACAGCAGATATCGTTTATATGCTGATGAAACCGTTGGAATGGTTTTTTGTTTTTGTGCTTTATCTGTGTGATCCGCAACCGGAAAATCGCATTAATAGCCAATATATGCCAAAAGGATGGCGACGATAACAGACGGCAAAAGATTTGCAACACGGATTTTTTTGCCCCATACCAGATTTAAACCGACACAGAAAATCAGGATAGAACCGATCAGAGACAGGTTGGAAAGTGCAGCCTCCGTCATGATCGGTTTTATAAATTTGGCAAGAAGGGTGATGCTTCCCTGAAGAAGGGCAACCGGAATGGCGGAGAAAGCACATCCTTTTCCCATGGAGCATGTCATGACGATTATGATGATAAAGTCAAGAACTGCTTTTGTTGCGAGAATAGAGTAATCTCCGAAAATGCCGTCTTCGATGGATCCTACAATTGCCATTGCTCCGATGCTGACAGTAAGAGAAGCTGTGACAAAAGCATCGACAAAGCGTTTGTCTTTTGCATTTCCTGTTTTCATTTTCAGCCATGTCCCGAACTCTTCAAATTTATCTTCCAGATTAAGCAGTTCTCCGAGAAGTGCTCCGAGCGCAAGTGAGATTGTAATCATCATGGAACTGCTGCTAATCAGTGAGCCATTGCTCACTTTTAACATTCCTTCCATGGCACCGGCGATTCCGATAAAGAGCACGCAGACTCCGCATGCATTGTTTAATCCGTCTTGATATCTTTCTTTTAAAAACCGTCCGAACAGTTTGCCAAACAGTCCGCCGGCGATGATTGCTGCAACGTTTATAAGTGTTCCTAATCCTATCATATTGTATGATTCCTTTGCATAAAATTTTCCTACGTTTTCTTATTTTATTCCCACATGGAAGAAAAAGCAAATCTAATTAGGAAATAATTGTATTAGCTTGCATAAAATGAGGAAATCATTTATGATAGAAAAAGTGAAAACAAAAGAAAGGCAAGGGTTATTTATGAAAGAACAAAAAGAATTTCAGCCGTACATTCCGGCGTCGAAAGTCACACCGGAAATTACAGTGACATCCATTGTTATGGGTATCATTTTGGCTGTAGTATTCGGAGCTGCCAATGCTTATCTCGGACTCCGTGTAGGTATGACAGTATCAGCATCTATTCCGGCGGCAGTTATCGCCATGGGTGTCATCCGCGTAATTATGCGCAAGAATTCAATTCTTGAAAGTAATGTAGTACAGACAATCGGTTCTGCCGGTGAATCATTGGCGGCCGGTGCAATCTTTACACTTCCGGCACTTTTCCTTTGGGCAGCAGAAGGTACCATGGAAAAACCGGGAATTGTTGAAATTACGATTATTGCATTGTTGGGAGGGCTTCTCGGAGTCTTCTTTATGGTACCTCTTCGTAATGCGCTTATTGTAAGAGAACATGGAACACTTCCGTATCCGGAAGGAACAGCATGTGCAGAAGTGCTTCTCGCAGGTGAAGAGGGTGGTGCCAATGCATCGACAGTATTTACCGGTATGGGATTTGCAGCACTTTTTAAATTTATTATCGATGGATTGAAGGCAGTTCCTAGTGAAGTGTCAGCAAGTTTTAAAGGCTATTCGGGTGAAATCGGTACACAGATATATCCGGCGGTAATGAGCGTCGGTTACATTTGCGGACCTAGAATTTCTTCTTATATGTTTGCCGGTGGCGTGTTTAGTTGGATGGTTATGATTCCTATCTTTGTTATGTTGGGTGAAACAGTTGTTATGTACCCGGGTACAGAGACAATCGGAGCAATGTACGCAGCAGGCGGCGCAAGTGCAATCTGGGGCAGCTACATCCGTTACATTGGAGCAGGTGCTCTTGCAGCAGGCGGTATTATCAGTCTGATCAAATCACTTCCGCTTATCGTAACAACATTCCGTGATGCAATCAAAGGAATGAAAGGTGGAGTGAAGGGAGGAAA
Organism: Lachnospiraceae bacterium; assembly: GCA_045535935.1. Lineage (GTDB taxonomy): Bacteria > Bacillota > Clostridia > Lachnospirales > Lachnospiraceae > SVFI01. Next base: position 33,569 of record JAZSMO010000054.1, read on the forward strand.
TGAGCGTACATCCCAGGATCTTAGCATGAAGATTGTGATTGCAGCCATTGCGGTTCTGACACTTCTTGTATGGCTTGTTCCGGCAGTTCCTGTTACATTTATCGGAGCAGTTATTGTAGTAGTATTTGGTTTCTTCTTTGCTACAGTATCTTCCAGAATGGTAGGTCTTGTAGGAAGCAGTAACAATCCGGTATCCGGTATGGCTATCGCAACACTTCTCATCACAACGCTTATCTTAAAAGCAACAGGTGATGTTGGTGCACACGGTATGCAGGGTGCAATTGCGATTGGTTCCATTATCTGTATCGTAGCTGCGATTGCAGGTGATACATCACAGGACTTAAAGACAGGTTATTTATTAGGAGCGACTCCGAAGAAACAGCAGATTGGTGAAGTGATTGGTGTTGTTGCTTCTGCCTTTGCAATAGGAGGAACATTATATCTTCTTGATCAGGCATGGGGATTTGGTTCTGAAGAACTTGGTGCACCTCAGGCAACTCTCATGAAGATGATTATTGAAGGTGTTATGGGAGGAGATCTTCCTTGGAACCTTGTGTTCATCGGCGTGTTTGTTGCAATCGTAATTGAAGTGATTGGTATTCCGGTACTTCCGTTTGCAATCGGTGTATACTTGCCGGTACAGCTCAATGCTTGTATCATGGTCGGCGGTCTTGTGCGACTTGCATTTGAAAAGATGAAAAAAGATGAGGATAAGAAAAAGACAATCATCAGTGATGGTATTTTATTCTGCTCCGGTATGATTGCAGGAGAAGGCTTGGTTGGTATTCTGCTGGCATTCCTCGCAGTATTCGGCGTGGGCGAAGTGATTGATATTTCGGGTATACTGAATCTTCCGACGCCGGTTGCCAATATCGGAAGTCTTGTTGTATTTGCTCTGATTATTCTTTCTCTGTGTAAGTTTTCGCTTTGGAAGAAAAGAAAATAAGGGATAATAAAATGGGCAAAAAAGTAAAAAAATCTGAAAATTATTTGGAACGTATTCCACTTAGACCGGAAGGCCTTGAGTGGTCAAAGGACGAAGATGGTATTGTGACACTTCATATTGAAAACAAAGGAGTGTTTAATCGTGTGGCACAGAAACTTTTAAAAAAGCCGAAAGTCAGCTATGTGCATTTAGATGAGATGGGTAGTTTTGTTTGGCCGATTCTTGATGGTGATAAAAATATTGTTTCTATCGGGGAAGAAGTAAAACAGCATTTTGGTGAAAAAGCGGAGCCGCTTTATGAGCGTCTTGCGAAGTATTTTCAGATTTTGGACAGCTATCATTTTGTTGAATGGAAAGAAAATTAGAAAATGTTATGGGGCTTCTGCTTGCAGGAAATACTGCGGGCAGAAGCTCTTTTTTGTGAAAGGTTTGTGAAAATGTTGTTTCGGCGCTGTGTCGATGTTAAAATCATGATAACTATGATTTAAAGTATAGTAGAACGAGGATATTTCATGAAACATTCAATTCGAAAACAGTTTGCGACAATTTTTATTGCATTGATGACAGGAACTATATTGCTTTGTTGGATATTAAATACAACATTGTTGGAAAAATACTATATAGAAAACAAAAAGGATGTGTTGTTGTCTGCATATCGCAGCATCAATGAGGCGTCGAATGCGGGGAATACGGATTCGGAGAACTTTGAAATAGAAGTTCAGAAAATCAGCGGTATTTATAATATTAATATTTTGGTGATTAACCCGAATTCTCAGCCGGTCACGTCATCCGTACATGATTATGAAGTTCTTGTGAGGACATTATTGGATTATGTTTTTTCTTTGGCGTCGGATGAACAGAATGCAGATACGATACTGGAACAGACGAGTCAGTACACGATTCAAAACAGTCATGACAATAGAGCAAATATTAATTACATTGAAATGTGGGGATTTTTAGATAATGGAAATCCGTTTATTATGCGTACTGCCCTGGAGGGAATTCGTGACAGTGCCATGATTGCCAATCGTTTTTTGGCCTATATTGGAATTGTTGCCGTTATATTAAGTGGATTAATCATTTGGGTTGTTGCAACAAAAATCACAGACCCAATTATGCAATTGGCAGATATTTCTTCTAAAATGACGGATTTGGATTTTGAGGCTAAATACACCGGACGGGAAAAGAACGAGATAGGAATTCTCGGGTCACATATGAACGAGTTGTCGGATAAGCTCGAACGGACAATTTCTGAATTGAAGACAGCAAACAATGAACTTTTGAATGATATTGAGAAGAAAGAAAAAATGGATGAGATGCGAAGGGATTTTCTTTCTAATGTGTCGCATGAGTTAAAAACGCCGATTGCGTTGGTTATGGGATATGCAGAAGGACTAAAGATGAATGTGAATGATAATCCGGAGGACAGAGAGTTTTATTGTGATGTCATTATGGATGAAGCGTACAAGATGGATGTGCTTGTGAAAAAACTTCTGACTTTAAATCAGATAGAGTTCGGCAATGATATTGTTGCGTTGGAACGTTTTGATATTACGGAAATGATTCGCAATTATCTGTCTACAGCAACCATTTTGATTGAAAATGCAGATGCAAAGGTAGAATTCGAGCAGGAGGAGCCTGTATATGTATGGGGAGATGAATTTAAGGTAGAAGAAGTATTTATGAATTATTTCACAAATGCGTTGAATCATCTCGACGGTGAAAGGAAGATTGAGATCCGGGTGCAGGGACAGCAGGATAAGGTGAGGGTCAGCGTGCGCAATACCGGAGAATTGATTCCGGAAGAAAGTATTCCTTATTTGTGGGATAAATTTTATAAGGTTGATAAAGCCAGAACACGAGAATATGGCGGTAGCGGAGTGGGTCTGTCCATTGTGAAAGCCATTATGGATTCTATGAATCAGCCGTACGGAGTAAACAATTGTAAGGATGGAGTTGAATTTTGGTTTGAATTGGAAGCCAAATAGTGTTAAAATAGAATGACTTCTATATATATTCATTAAGATACAACGGAAATGATGAATGGAAAGAGAGATTCTATGGTAAAAAGAAACAGGACCATTGTTTTGTTGTTAATATGCAGCATGTTATTTGTTATGACAGGATGTGGCAATCAGATTCCGGAAATGACAGAGGAAGAAAATGCACTTGTTACGGAGTATGCAGCAGGGTTGCTTCTTCAATATCATTCAGATTATACAGGAAAACTTGTTGACACATCAGTGAAGCCGGAGGAAGAACAGGTTTTTATAGAGGAGACTGCAACAGATAACAGTGAGCAGCAGGATGATGCAGAGGGAGCGGTTTCTGAAAATTCGACAGATGTGACCGATACAGTTTCGGATAACAGCATTTCTTCTGCGCAGGAGGCAAAGCTGACAATTGCACAGGTAGTGGGAGCGGAAGGAATGGATATTACATGTGGCAGTTATATGTTGTGTGACAGTTATCCGCCATCGGAATCAGATATGTCAGTTGAGAATATGCTCTTTGCAATGCGTGCGAGTGCGGGCAACAAGCTTTTGGTGGTAAATATTCATATTAGTAATCCGACTGGAAATGACATGACTTTAAATACAATTGCCATGACAGATTTAAAGTGTAAGCTCATTATAAATGGTGAAAAGAAACAGAATGCGTATGTATCGATGTTGGATAATGATTTCCTGCTGCTGGATCAAGTGATCGCAGCCGGAGAGAGTGTAGATACGGTTGTTGTGACGGAAATGCCGGAAGAGGAAGCAAATCAGATTGCGTCGGTTGCATTAACGTTACAAAGAGAGGAGTTATCTGCAACAGTTGATCTGCATCCGTGATAAGGAATAAAAAGCCGTGGCAATTGCTGCGGCTTTTATTTGCTTTTTGGTGTGATTTAAAAGCGTGTCAGAACTATATTTTGTGATGTACAAAAAAGAAAACAAAAAAAGTCAAAAAAAAACAAAAAAGGTGTTGACAAAACACACTATAGGGTGTTAGACTAACATTCGTTGCGAGGGTAATTCGAAGCAACAGAACCTTGACAAATAAACAGCAATGCAACCCTGAAAATTCTAAAAAAGAATTGTTCAGAGAACAAAACCTAAACAAAGTAAAAACGGTTAAATTAGCCAAGCTAAATTTTGACCAAGGAAAGAATTCAACATGAGAGTTT
>JAZSMO010000048.1:0-67050 GCA_045535935.1 Lachnospiraceae bacterium
GGCCGATTGCGCTGTTGAACTGAACACGGAAACCACGGTTAACCTGAACCTTGCCGTTATCATCTACCCACGGAACGCGGAACTTGATGATTCTTTCGGGCTCAACAATGCGGTCAATAACACCCTTTTCAACGTACTCAGGACGTTTTTCCAATACCGGCTCGATAGATTGTAAAACTTCTTTTACTGCCTGGTGAAATTCAGGCTGAGCCGGGTTTTTCGCGATGACTAAGTCAATCACTTCATCAACATATGACATTTTATTGTCCTCCTTTTAATTGAAAAGATTTTGGACCCCTTTTTTGCCCGTGTATTATTATAAAGCGAAAAAAAGCAAAGTACAAGAATTTTTTGCTTTTTTTCACTAAATTGTTAAAGCATTTATTTTTCACACGGATATACGAGCCCCATCTGCTTACGGATGTCGTCCATCGCCTTCATCATTTTCAGTGTCTCAGCATGTGGCATTTCCGGGCAGGAAAGCTGTTTTTTCTTAAGCGCTTTCTTGCATGATTTCACTTCATATTCATATCCTGTCACCTGTTTCGGGCATTTTTTATATAAAATGCGTTTGTAGGCGTCATTGTAAACTGCCACGGACTGGAAATTATTGATATTTTCGATGACCATAAATCCTTTGGTTCCCTGAATCACACCCATACGGTCGCTGACCATCCACATGGAAGTATGAAGAACCGCAAGTCTTCCGTCGTTATATTCGATGGTAATACTCTCCTGCGCATCCACGCCTTTCTCCGTCATCACTGCATGAGAAGACACTTTTTTGATGTCATCTCCGAAGAACATATGAGCCACATTAAGCGGATAAATACCTACATCAAGAAGTGCTCCGCCCGCCAGCTCCGGCTCCACAAGTCTCTCTTTGAATGTCATCTCATATCCAAGATTAGCCGTCAGCAACTTCGGCTCTCCGATGATTCCGCTCTCCGTAATGTCTTTAATGGTCTGATACATCGGCATATAACGGATCCAGATCGCTTCCGTGATAAATACTTCCTTTTCTGCCGCATAATCGAGAAGTTCCTTCGCCTGCGCCTCATTGACACAAAACGGTTTCTCCATCAGCACCGGTTTCCCGAAATCAACACACATCTTACCGTGTGCAAGGTGCATGGTGTGCGGCGTCGCCACATACACAAGATCCACCTTCGGATCCTTCAGCATATCCTCATAGCTTCCGTAAGCCACTTCCACTTTGTTATCCTTTGCAAACTTCTGCGCCTTCTCCAGGCTTCTGGATGCCACCGCATACGGAACAGCTCCCTTCATGCGATACAGCGTATCTGCCATAACCATCGCAATACGACCTGCTCCCAAAATACCCACTCGTAACTTGCCCATAAAATACCTCCTGACTATCATTACTATTTATGACATATATGTTAATATTACATGACAGAAATACAAAAAACAATATAAAACACAAGGAGCCGGACAATATTGTCCGGCTCCTATTATTTTTTTATTCTACAAATTCTGTCTTCACGTAGCCTGTCTCACCGTTAAACTTGATCTTGCACCAGCCGTCTGCCTGTTCCATAATCAAATCATAGTTTTCACCCTTGTAGGCCACACCGAGCTTGTCCGCTGATGTGGAAGCAGATTTTCTGACATTAACCGTCTCTTTGATCGTCACTTTACCCTTTGCGGTAAGATCTGTTGTCGGCGCTTCTTCTGTATCTTCCTGCGCCGGCTCTTCCTGCGTGTTATCTGCAGTTTCTACTGCCTCAAGATATTCACTCTTGATGTAACCTTCATTTCCATCATAGGAAACACGGCTCCATCCGTTTTCTTTCTTCTCATAGCGGGTGATTGTCTCGCCCTGGGCAACACGGCCGATACGGTCTGCATTTTCGCTGTCAGACGCTCTGACATTGACTGTATCTGTTGCACGCACAAGCTCTTCCACATTCTGTGTCTGCGGTTGTTCCGGTTCTGCCTCCTGCTCGGTTTCCGCAGCACCCGGCTGTTCCTGTGTCTGCTGTGCCATAGCCTCGCTGACTTCTTCGCTTAATTTTGCAGAAAGTGTACTCATAAACTCATTCAAGGCAGCATCCGCATCCAGTGCCTCTGCATATTTGGTCTCAACCATTGCAAAAAGATCCGCAACGTCTGTCTGTGCCACAATTGACTTTACATACTCCGTATCCTGTTCTGTCATGTTTGCATCACAGATATATAAACTTCCGTCTTCTTTCGGACAAATATACAATGTCGTCAATCCCGGTGCCAGTGTATCCACGCCACTGAATTTGATTTCATAATATACAAACGCAACATAGGATCCTGTCATCGGTCCCGGTTTCGTATATACTTTAATATTATCAAACTCATCAATGTAAGCGCTTTCTTTTTCAATCTTGATCAGTTCTTCCTCTTGTGCTCCATCTTTTAAGGACGCATATGTGGTTCTGTCCCCGTTCGTCATCGCATTAAAATAACGGTTCACCAAATCATTTACATCCGCATACGCATTTTCTTCCAGCGCCACATCCGGTACCGTATAGTCCACTGCCACCTCAGCGCTCTCCTCTGCCGCTTCCTGATCCGTAATAATCTCCTGCTGTGCATCGCTTTCCGGCGTTGCTTCCTCCTCTTTTCCGCAGGATACCGCAACCAAAACAATGATCAACAAAACTACCGCTGCCACCACACTGTAAAATATGGTTGCAAACTTCTTTTCTTTTCTTAATTTCTGCCCAACTACACTGAATAATTCAGCAAGCTTGTTCAAAAAACCCATAAAAACTTCCTTTCTCTGCCATGTTAATCGTAACCCTTACATTTTTGAAAAAAACGTACCCAAGAGGAATCGAACCCCCATCGGCTGAACCGGAATCAGCTGTTTTATCCGTTAAACTATGGGTACTTATTTGTTACGAAATTATTACACACTTTTGTTATCATAACACAAAACACCCGAAATGGCAAGCAATAAGGGAAAGGCACTGCTTTCCCTTACTATTTTTACCATATTCCTTCTATTCATACACAGACCAAGTTATCCGAGCGCCACATCGAGAATCATCATAATTGTAAATCCAAGGGCAAAAAACACCGTACCGACATTCGAATGTTTTCCTTCTGACATTTCCGGAATCAATTCCTCCACCACAACATAAATCATGGCTCCGGCGGCAAAGCTCAGAAAATAAGGTAAAACCGGAACTACCAGACTTGCTGCAAGTATCGTCAGGAGCGCCCCCAGCGGTTCCACAATACCTGACAAAATCCCGTAAAGAAAAGCCTTCGATTTACTTACCCCCTCTGCTCTGAGAGGCATGGAAATAATCGCTCCCTCCGGAAAGTTCTGAATCGCGATACCGATGGAAAGCGCCAGTGCTCCCAACATCGTAATCTCGCCCTGTCCCATGGCAAGTCCCGCATAAACCACCCCGACCGCCATTCCTTCCGGAATATTGTGAATGGCTACCGCAAGGACAAGCATTGTCTTTTTTTTAAAATTACTTTTCGGCCCTTCCGCCTGTTCGCTGTTTAAATGCAAATGCGGCACCAAACGATCCAGTGCCAGCAAAAATAAAATTCCAACCCAAAAACCGACCGCTGCAGGAACAAATGCAAATTTTCCCATGTGCTCCGCCTGATTCATCGCCGGAATCAGTAAACTCCATACGGATGCGGCCACCATAACGCCTCCTGCAAAACCTGTGAGCGCCTTCTGCACCAGCGTATGCATGGATTTTTTCATAAAGAAAACACACGCTGCACCAAACGCCGTTCCGAAAAACGGTATCATAATCCCTCTGAATATTTCTATCGTCATCTTTTTACCTCCGTACTTTGCTTCTACCATTATATAAGCGGCAAAAGATATTTGTGCATCTTCAGCCAAAACCGCTGCATCTGCGCTCCATCAAAACAAAAAAGCCCATTCTCAGCGAACCGGCTTTTTTGCACTATAGGATATCATTAAGGTCACTAATAACAACATGCGTTGGCGTTAGCTGATATAGTTAGTTTATTCTAACTCGAGTTATTTGTCAATAACCTATTTTAATTTTTTCTCCATACCGACGGTGTCAGCAAAAGGAGAATCGGGTAAAGCTCCAGTCTTCCTGCCAGCATATCAAAAATAAATATGCATTTCGAAAATGCGGAAAAACCTGCGAAATTCCCTGTCGGGCCGACTTCCATAAGTCCCGGACCTATGTTGTTGATTGTCGCTACTACAGAGGTAAAGTTCGTCACCAAATCTTTCCCGTCTAAAGTAATCAGCAACAAAGACACACAGAAAATAACCGCGTAGGTCATTAAAAAGGCTCCCACGCCGCGGACTACACTTTTATCCACCGCCTTGTCATCCATCTTCATCGTATGCACACTTCTCGGATGAATCAGTGTTTTAATCTCCTGTCCGATGGTTTTAAACATAATCAGTATTCTGGATACCTTAATTCCACCGCCGGTACTTCCCGCACAGGCACCGCAAAACATAATTAACACAAGGACAGTCTTTGACATTTGCGGCCACAAATTAAAATCGGCTGTGGCATAGCCTGTCGTCGTAATCACGGAGCCAACCTGAAACGCCGCATGGCGGAACGCAGTTCCTATACTGTCATAAAATCCTCGGATATTGAATGTAATCACTGCAATGCTGGCAAATATAATAATAAAATACCATTTTACTTCTTCAATTTTAAACGCATTTTTTTTATTTTTGCCCAGCAAATAATAATAGAAGTTAAAATTGACACCGAACAGAATCATAAAGATTGTGATTACTGCCTGACAGAATACGGAATAGTCTGCTATACTGCTGTTCTTCACGCCGAATCCACCGGTTCCTGCCGTACCGAAGGAAAGGGTTACCGCCTCAAATATCGACATTCCGCCCAGCGCAAGAATCACCATTTCAATCAACGTCATGGCAATATAAATCATATATAAAATCTTTGCAGTCTCTCTCACCTTCGGCACAAGTTTTCCTACCGAAGGGCCCGGGCTTTCTGCACGCATCAGGTGCATGTTACTGCCACCGGTTAAAGGAAGCACAATCAAAAGGAATACAAAAACACCCATTCCGCCGATCCAATGGGAAAAACTGCGCCAAAACAGACATGCATGGCTGAGCGCTTCCACATCGGAAAGAATGCTGGCTCCCGTCGTCGTAAACCCCGATACAATTTCGAACAACGCATTAACATAAGAAGGGATTTCGCCGCTGATAACAAACGGCAGTGCCCCGAAAAGGCTCATGACAATCCAGCTGAGCGCTACAATCACGAAGCCTTCCCTTGCATAATAGTTTTTGTTCTTCGGCTTTCTTGCCGTCAGCAAAATACCGATTACAGCACATAACACTGCTGTTACGATAAATGCCACTCCGCTCTTTTCCTGATAAATCAAAGCGACCAGACTTGGCAGAAGCAAAAAAATCGCTTCCAAAACCAACACCCAGCCGATGATATAACGGATAATTGAATAATTCATTTTTCTCCTCCGGTGTTACTCTATAATATCATTGATGTCTCTAAGTCCATGCCGCGTTGTCACGATAATCACTGTATCTCCCACGTGAATCTGTGTCTGTCCGTTCGGACGGATGATTTTTCCTTTGTGGTTGATACACGCAATCAGGATATCGTTTTTTAATTTCAGGTCCATAATCGCTTTTCCCGCAAGCGTTGATCCTTCTTTTACTCTGAATTCCAACGCCTCCACCTTATTTTCAATCAGACGGCACATAGCCTCCACATTGCTTCCGACCGAATTCTGCATGGCGCGTACATAACGGACAATATATTCCGCCGTAATATGCTTCGGATAAATCAGACTTCCAAGCTGAAAGTTCGAAACAACATCTTCAAAGGAAATGCGGTTAATCTTTGTAATAATTTTTGCCTTGGAACAACTCTGTGCATACAGTGAGAGGAATACATTTCCTTCATCCAATCCGGTCAAGGATACAAACGCTTCCGCATTTGCAATCCCCTCCTCCATAAGAATATCATGGTTGGTAGCATCTCCGTGAATAATTACGGCCTCCGGCAAAAGCTCGCTGAGTACTTCGCAGCGCGCCGGATCCTGTTCGATAATTTTTACGTGAATTCCCATGCTGAGAAGCTGCTCCGCCAGATAGTAGGCAATGGTTCCACCGCCAACAATCAACGCATCCTTAACCTGATGTGTCTCGACACCGATCTTTTCAAAAAATTGTTTTGCATCCTTCGGCGACGCAACAATACTGACAACATCATGCCCCTGAATGACGAAATCACCTTTCGGAATCACAACTTCATCTTTTCTTTCCACCGCACAAAAGAGAACACCGGAATTTAATTTCCTGCTGATTTCCATCAGGCTGCTCCCTTCCAGAACAGATCCTTCCTGCACGACAAACTTGAGTATCTCCACCCTGCCCTTTGCAAACGTATCAATCTTATCTGCCGAAGGAAAGCGCAGCAGACGGGCCATCTCAGTCGCAGCAGAAAATTCCGGATTAATTACCATGGACAATCCCAATTCATCTTTGATATATCCGATTTCATGCGCATACAACGGATTGCGCACTCTGGCAATGGTATTACAATTACCGACCTTCTTTGCGAACAAACAACAAAGTAGGTTCTGCTCATCAGAACCGGTAACGGCAATCAGCAAATCTGCCTCCTCAATCCCAGCTTCCTTTTGAACAGAATAACTGGCACCGTTCCCGACAACACCCAGCACATCAATACGGTTGGTAATATCCCCGATTGCATCACTGCTCATATCAATGACGGCGATATCATGCCCCTCCTGCACCAGCTGCTCCGCTATGGTCGCGCCTACTTTTCCACATCCCACAATAATGATTCTCATGCTTCATTCTCCTTTTGAGCTATTTTTTTATTCATTTCACAAAATTCTTTTCGCACCAATATACCTGATACGACAGCCGCCACAAAATCGGCGATCGGCGCCGCATACATAATCCCGTCAATCCCCATAAAAAGCGGAAAAATCACAATCAGCGGAAGCAGGAATAATATCTGCCTGGTCAGCGACAGAAACACTCCCTTGCCCGGTTTCCCGATAGATGTGAACAGATTCGAGGAAATCGGCTGCACCGCATTCAAAAACACAAAAAACATATAAATCCGGAAATACCGCACCGCAAACAGATAATAGGCTTCACTTCCGCCATCACCGAACAGTCCGATGATCTGTCTCGGAAATATCTGAAAAGCAAAAAATGCAAGGCAGGAAATTAATGTTCCCATTTTAAGCGCCAACAAATATACCTGTTTGACCTTCTGATAATTTCCGGCTCCGTAATTAAAACTGGCAATAGGCTGCATTCCGTGTGACAGCCCGATACAAATGGAGAAGAATACCATACCCACTTTCGAAATAATTCCGGCGCACGCCAGAGGAATGGCATCTCCGTACTGTGACATTGCTCCATAATAGGTCAGCGATTTATTCAAAACAATCTGCACTACCATCATGGCAATTTGATTAAAGAAATTGGCCACACCGAGTCTTGTCAACAAACTCACATGTTCCCACTCCAGTCGCAGATGGCATTTCTCCAAATGGACGGTCTTAAAGCGAAACAGATTCACGATAATCATACCGGCCGCTACCATCTGACCGATCACCGTCGCAAGAGCTGCTCCTCTCATTCCCATCTGCAATCCGAATACAAAAACCGCATCCAGCACTGTGTTGACAAGTGCACCCACAATGTTGCAAAGCATCGCCGCTTTCGGGTTACCGTCCGCCCTTACCAGATGTCCGCCTCCCGTAGAAAGAATCAAAAAAGGAAATCCAAACGCCGTGATTCCTGTATATTCCATAGCAAAAGGCATCACCTGTTCCGGTGAACCGAAAAGTTTTAACAGCGGCTCTAAAAGCCCTAAGGTCAGGGCACTCAAAACCACTCCGCTGATAAACAGCATAACCGCCGCATTTCCGATATAGTGAATCGCCTTTTCCGGCTTTCCGCGTCCCATCGTCAGATTGAACGAAGCCGCACCGCCAACCCCGAACAACAATGCCAGCGCTACGCAGGAGGTGCTTAGCGGAAACGCTACATTCGTCGCAGCATTTCCAAGCTCACCGACACTGTGCCCGATGAAAAACTGGTCAACAATATTGTACAGTGCTCCGATGACCATTGATATAATACTGGGAACCGCAAATCGAACCAGCAACTTTTGTACCGGTTCTTGTCCCAGCTGATTTTTTTCTTTCATTTTATATCCTCTTTGATTTTTATTTAAATCCCAAAAACTGAGAAACCGACACTTGCAGGTTTCTCAGTACAATAAGGTTTATTTTTTATCTCTTTTTTTCATATCTGCTCTGAGCATCTGATAGCACGCTGCTGCAATCGGTACACCGAGAAGCATTCCGCCCACACCGAGAACACCGCCGCCGATTGTCACCGCAGAAAGCACCCAAATGCCCGGAAGTCCGATGGACGAACCGACCACCTTCGGGTACACAAGATTTCCTTCCACCTGCTGGAGAACCACAATAAACAAAAGGAACAAAAGCGCCTGCACCGGTGATACCGTCAAAATCATAAATGCGCCGACCGCCGCACCGATATATGCTCCCGCAACCGGAATCAGAGCCGTAAAACCGATAAACACACCGATCATGGTTGCATATGGGAATCCGAAGATCAACATACAGACAACGCACAATGCACCGAGAATCACAGCCTCCGTACACTGTCCGACAATAAACTTGTGAAAACTGTCATGAAACACATGATATACATAGCTGATTTTTGTATAAACACTACTCTTGCAATATGTTTTGCAGATACGCTTAACCTGTGCAAATAATGTTTCTTTGCCAATCAGCAGATAAATAGAAAAAATCACCCCGATCAGCAAGGTTACAGCACCGGAAAACACACCGGAAATCACCGTAAACACGGATCCCATCACACCACCGATACCGGAAGCAATGAAAGTTGCTGCCTTTTTCAAGATATCTTCCCAATCTGCCAGACTGTTCTGCTGGATACTGATACCGGCCTCGCCGAGCATCTTCATAAGCTGCTCGTTATTTTGTACATAATCCGTCGCCTTATCAAGCACAACCGGAATTTCTTTTGCCAGTAATTTGCCACACTCGATCAGCTGCGGAACCACAAGACTGAAGATCAGGAACAAAATACCGACCACGGAAAGATAAGCAAGAAGCATACAAACAATACGTCTGGTTTTACTTACCCATGTTTTGTTTTTGAATTTCTTACCGGTAAAATAATATTTTTCATAAAAGCTCATGAGAATATTGACCACATAGGCAATCAGACAACCGATCAAAAGCGGTTTTGCAGCCGACAAAGCCAATCCGACAATACCTATCATCTGCTTCCAATACGTGACAAACAAAAAAATAAGCACTGCTGTCACACCGATTTTCAAACAAGTTTTCCATTCCAGTTTCATTTTCATTCCTCGTATGATACATATTTTATGCTAAACTATACAGGTCAAACTATAGCACATTGTCCGCCACGTTACAAGTGCCTTTTCCGCAACCGGAAAGTGCTCATATTTATTGGATTGACACCACTTCATAGCCCTGTTCTTCGACCGTTTTTGTCAAAACTGCATCCTCGATTTCCACGGTACATTTTACAATTGCACTATCGGTTTCATGATCTACGATTGCCTCGCTGACTCCTTCCAATTCCTCCAGACATTTTTTCACTCTGCCGGAGCAGTGCATACACATCATACCTTTGATTTCCATCTTCTTTTCCATACTCTTTCCCTCTTCTATCTTTCTTTTCTTTTCGAAATTTGAATGTTCAACCGATGCCGCATCGGTAAACTTTTTACGATTCAGTCTAAGCGCATTTGTAACGACACAAAAACTGGACAAACTCATGGCCGCGGCACCGATCATCGGATTCAATGTCAACCCAAAAGCAGGATATAACACTCCGGCTGCGATCGGTATTCCCAGTGTATTGTAAACAAATGCCCAAAACAGGTTTTCTTTTATATTTTTGACCGTGGCCCGGCTCAACGAAAGTGCATGCACGACTCCTGACATCCTGCTGCCCACCAATACAATATCCGCCGCATCCATGGCTACATCCGTTCCGGATGACATGGCAATCCCGATATCCGCCGCCATTAGAGCCGGCGCATCATTGATTCCGTCTCCGACCATCGCAACCATTCCATGCTTCTTCAAATTCTCTATCACATCTTTTTTGCCTCCCGGAAGAACACCTGCAATCACTTCGTCCACTCCGGCCTCTGCTCCGATTGCATTTGCCGTCATTTCATGATCTCCGGTTAACATAACTGTGCGAATTCCCATCTCTTTCATTTGCGAAATCGCATCTGCACTGTCATCCCTGAGGACATCAGCCACAGCAATCATACCGAGGATTTTGCGGTCCTTCGAAAAGAACATCGTTGTTTTACCCTGCCCGGAAAGCTCACGCGCCTTTTTTTTCATTTCAGGTTCTATCTCTGCTATGCTCTCCATATATTTCATGCTTCCGCCGGCAATCTTTTGCCCGTTCCAAATCCCTGTAAGACCGTTTCCGGCCACTGCGGTAAATTCGGTAACTTCCCCCTGCATGCGAACAGGGTTCTCTGACACATAATCCACCACCGCTTTTGCCAGCGGATGTTCGCTTTTCTTCTCCAGTGCGGCCGCCACGGCAAGCAGCGCATCTATGCTCTCTTCCTCTGCCGGACATATATCCGTAACGACGGGTTTTCCCCTCGTGATGGTTCCCGTCTTATCCAGCACGACAGTCTTCACTTTTCCGGCCTGCTCCAATGCTGTTGCATTTTTAAACAGCACCCCCATCTTCGCCCCTTTTCCAGTTCCGACCATGATCGCTACCGGCGTGGCAAGCCCGAGTGCACACGGACAACTGATCACCAGAACGGAGATTGCTCTTGCAAGTGCAAATTCCATGCTTTGTCCGGTTATCATCCAAACAACAAACGTGATTACCGCCAACAGAATCACCACCGGAACAAATACTCCGGAAACCTTATCCGCCAGCTTGGCAATCGGTGCTTTGGACGACGCCGCATCGCTGACCATGCGGATAATCTGTGCAAATGTCGTATCCTCCCCGGTTCGGGTCGCTTCACATCTCATAAATCCAGACCGGTTGATCGTCGCAGCCCAAATACTTTCCCCTTCTTCTTTATCTACCGGAATACTCTCACCGGTCAGCGCCGATTCATCCACCGCACTGATACCGGAAAGCACAATGCCGTCCACCGGAATACTCTCACCCGGCCGGACAACAAATATATCTCCTTTTTTCACCTGTGACGCCGGCACAATTTTTTCTTCCCCATCCACAAGGAGCGTGGCTGTCTTCGGTGACATTTCCATCAAACTGCGCAGCGCATCGGTCGTCTTTCCTTTTGCTCCGGCCTCCAACATTTTTCCGACCGTAATCAGTGTAAGGATCATCGCCGCCGACTCAAAATAGAACCCATGCAGATAATGTGCACCACCGGCAATGTCTCCCTGCACATAATGCTCTGTCATCTCAAACAGTAAATACAAACTCCAACCAAAAGCCGCACCGCTTCCAAGCGCTACCAATGTATCCATATTCGGTGACCTGCGCCAAAGACTCCCCAGACCTACCGCAAAAAACTTTCGGTTTACAAACATAATCCATATCGTCAAAAGCATCTGCCAAAGAGCAATCGCAAGCGGATTTTGGGCCAGATATTCCGGCAATGGCCATCCCCACATCACATATCCCATAGAAAGATACATCAGCGGCAACAAAAGACAAAGCGAGGTCACAAGACGAAATCTTGTGCTCCTTTCTTCTTTCGTCCACTCCTGCTCCTGCGCATCCGCCAAACCGGTCTTCGTTTTTTCTCTTTCCTCTGCTCCCGCTGTTGTTTCTCCGGCTTCCCTTGCTCCGTATCCGGCCTTTTCCACCGCCGAAATAATATCCGAAGGCATTGCTTCTCCTGCTACCTGCATGCGATTCATAAGAAGATTGACCGATACCTCTGTAACGCCGTCCACGTTCGCCACCGCTTTCTCCACTCTGGCGCTGCAGGCCGCACAGGCCATTCCGGTTACATGAAACTGCATGATGACACCTCACTTTTTCTTATCCTACGCAAGAAAGCGATTTCCTGCTCGCGGAAATCGCCCTTTGCGTTACTCTTTTTTCTTTTTGCTTAATGTAAAGCTCATGACAAGCAGTAAGAACAATACCGCAACTACCATCCAAAATACACGTACTGCCGGAATCTGCTTTGCAAAGAAATCATAATATCCTTTCAGATAAATAATCACAATAAGCGCCGGAATCACGTACGTCATATAAACTCTCAGTGCTTTCGGAAAATTCTTCCCTTTTCCTTCATTTACTTCTGCCAGGAAATTGTCAAAGCCCCATCCGTTTTTCTTTACACAGAACAATACAAACAAAAGACTTCCGAGTGGAAGGATATTATATGAAACAATAAAGTCCTCCAAATCCATCAGATTCGTCTTTGCCCCCAATGGTTCGATGAAAGAAAGCACATTAAATCCCAAAATGGCAGGAAGGGATAACACTGTCACAAGCGCCAGATTGATCCACACCGTCTTTGCTCTGCTCCATCCCGTCGCATCCATCATCATGGCAATGATATTTTCAAACACGGCAATGACCGTGGAAAGCGCTGCGAATGTCATAAAGATAAAAAACAGCGTTCCCCATACAGCCCCTGCTTTCATGTGCGCAAACACCGTCGGAAGTGTGATAAACAAAAGTGACGGACCGGCGTCCGGCTCTACTCCGTAGGCAAAGCACGCCGGAATAATGATGAATCCGGCCGTCAATGCCACAAACGTATCCAACACCAGTACATTGCCGGCTTCGCCGAGCAGTTTTCTGTCCTTATTTAAGTAACTACCAAAAATTTCCATACTTCCCATACCTACGCTGAGCGTAAAGAATGCATGGGACATTGCGTTAAATACAACCGTTCCGATTCCGTTATCGACCATCTTTGAAAAATCCGGAACCAAATAGAATTTCACGCCTTCCATCGCATTCGGCAAAAACACGGAATTCACTGCCAGCACTACCATCAAACCGATCAAAAGAAGCATCATCACTTTTGTAATCTTCTCCACACCGTTCTGAAGTCCTTTCGCACAAACGCCGAAAGAAACTGCAATGACAAGGATCGTCCAGAAAACAAGTTCTCCCGGATTTCCGGTCAGCAGATCAAACTCTGCCTTCGCCGCATCGATACTGACTCCACTGAGCGTTCCGCGAATCATGCGATAAGCATAAGCCAACATCCATCCGGCTACCATCGTGTAAAACATCATCAAAAGATAGTTGCCCGCAATGCCGAACTTGCCAAATCGATGCCATCTTGTGTTATCCGGTTCCAACTCATCAAACGCTTTTACAACACTTTTACGACTTTTTCGTCCGATGGCAAATTCACAAATAAGGATCGGAAGTCCGAATCCGATCAGACAAAGCAGATAGACAAGAATAAATGCCGCACCGCCATTCTGTCCGCATATATACGGGAATTTCCATACATTACCGAGACCGATCGCACATCCCGCCGAAACAAGGATGAATCCCAGTCTGGATCCAAATTTTTCTCTTTCTTTCATAATATCTCCTCTTCTATATGATTGATTTTTTCGGCGAGCACCGAAAATATATCTTCCGTCTCCTCCGGCTGTGCAAAATAGAAAAACGTAAGCACATACATGAGAATCGTTTTAATTTGTTCCTCTTCCATCTCCGCCAATGCACCGGCAAGATTTTTCCGAAATTCATGCCATCGCAAAACAAAATCTTGATATTTTGCCGCCGGCTTTATGCCGATCCACTGACTCACCTTGATTTTGGAGCGGTTTTTCTTTTTGCACTCCTCTGTCAGCAGAATATAACTGAGTTTCCCGTCTTCAAAGTTTCGGCCAAGCGGAAATAATCTGCACATCCCCGGACGATATGCATGAATGGAACATCTCCCCTGTGCATTCAAAAACGGACATCTGTCCGTCAAATGGTCCATCTGAATATGCGGCAGAATAAGTCCTCCCGCCATACCAAGGGAAAGGAGCCGCCGCTCCAGCAACTGCTCCATAGTTTTTCCCATATTTTTCTTTATCATCCACACATCATACGGATCCAGCACGACCGTATCTCCCATACCGGTGCAACAATCGCAGCATCCGATACAATCCTGACAATTCGCACGGACCATATCTTCCAATTCATAATACTTACCGTCGGTTTTTAACTCTGTCGACATAGCTTACTTTTCCTCGATGACAGAAGTACAATGCGGACATCTGGTCGCTTCCAAATGAATCTCGCTTTTGCAGAACGGACATTTCTTCGTGGTCGGATCCGCCGGTTTCTTCGGATTCACTTTATCCGACATCTTATTGATGGCACTGACAAGAAGAAATACTACAAACGCCATGATGACAAAATTCATAACTGCTGTGAGGAACTCACCGTAATTTAATGTCGCTTCACCGAGAAGCGTAAGCTTATAGCGGTCAAAATTCATTCCGCCGAACAAACCAATGAGCGGATTGATGATATCCTCCACCAGCGAAGTCACGATTCCGGTAAACGCACCGCCGATAATAATACCAACGGCCATATCCACCACATTTCCTCTGCTGATAAATTTTTTAAATTCTTCTATAAATTTTTTCATTAGCCTAACTCTCCTACCTTACTGTATTCCGTTTACAAGCTGATCCAGCATATCCTTGATATTCTGGCTGATTGCAGAAATATTCTCAGAGGACTGTGCAATCTCGCTTGTCGCCTCTGCAAGGTGTTCTGTTCTCTCACTCACCTTATCCACTACCGCAAGAAGTGCATTCGCCTCATTCGCAATGCTGTTGATCGCCCGTTCAATCTTGATCTGTCCTTCGTTGCTGTCGCCGGCCGCCTTCTTGGAGCTGGCTGCAAGCACATTAATCTGGCTGGCAACTACCGCAAATCCTCTTCCGGCCTCGCCTGCTCTGGCTGCTTCGATGGAAGCATTCAAAGCAAGGAGATTGGTTTTGGTCGCAATATTTACTACCTGCGTGTTGTTGGCTTTCAAAAGCTTTAACAATTCAAAAATCTCAGCAAGAGATTGTTCCAGTCTCTGGCAGAAGTCAGTGACATTGCGCACTTCATCGGAAATCCCCGTACTCTCTTCGGCGTTGGTACTGTTTTCTGCCTCCATCTGCTCTACTGCATCATTCAATCCGTTAAACTCATCATCAATTGTCGCCACCATACGGGAAATCTCATCCTTCTGACGATTCAGTTCTTCCATCAACTCGGAAATCTCCTGTTTCTCTTTCTGAGCAAGATCCTTGATATAGTGAATACAATTAATCTTATTGTTAAATCCGTTGTGGATCGCTGTTGCCATCTCTTCACAGCTCTCATAGCCGCAGCAGGAACAATCGATATGTCTCTGTTCCTCGGTAAACTTGTTCATATCATTGAAAATGCGGTTCAGTTCCATGCGGTCCGGAATCTTGTGACGGCATTTTACAGACTTATCGGTATACTTGCGCAGGAAATCATTGAGATTAAGATTGGAAAACTGTTCATTTAAAGCTTTCAATCTTTCTTCCGGCGTAAGCCCTCTTGCCCATGCGCCTTTCTTTCCTTCCTGCTTACAGCTTTCACGGATGCGAAGCATCTCATAGAAAACGTCTTCCGTCTCATTCTTTTCCGGCTCAGTCGCCGTACCATACAGACATCCCTGAGAGCAGTTCAACGCATCGATGAAAAGATACGGTGTCTTCTCCTTCGCAATACGATCTTTGTTCTGCTCCAGAAAATGATACATATGCTTCTCACCTTCCATCTGACGAACCAATGTACTCTCTCCGCAGAACCAGAATACATTTTCCTTCAGACCACCCGGCATCGGATATTCGGAACCGAGTCCGTATTCGATTTCATCGCTGCACGGCGCTCCCGTAAGCTGATGCGAACGAACATATTTCATCAGATGATCAAATGTGACATTGTACTGGATATATCCGTGGTTGTTCGGATCATCAATTTCCATTTTCTTGGCGATACACGGACTGATAAATGCAAGTTTGTCTGTAATTCCCATATATTTTTTGGCATAAATCGCACCGCACATCATCGGGCTCTGCACCGGAAACAGCTTCGGCAAAAGCTCCGGAATATAGCGTTCAATATAGCCGACCACCGCCGGACATGGTTGTGAAATGCCGCCCATAAAATTGTTCTTTGTTATGTAATTGATATAACCCCATGTGGTAATGTCTGCTGCAAATGAAATACTGATAATACGGTTGACACCGGCCGCTTTCAGTGCACCCAGTACCTGCTCGTATTCAGCCGGATAATTGGCCTTGAACGCCGGTGCAAGAAGAATCGATATACGCTCACCTCTTGCCAGATCTGCAAAGAACTTCTCCGTATCATCGTTAAACTCTCTTGCATTGTGTTTACACACATCAAAACACGCCCCGCATGCGATACATTTATCCCCGTCTACTTCAATGCGATTAATTCCGTTTTTCTCCACCTGCACATTGGCTCCAAGACAGCTGCAGGCACTGATACATTTGTTACACCCAACACAATTTTCATTTGTAAAAACAAGTGACATACGCTATACCCCTTTTCACTTTTTGATACCCTATAAAAAAGAAAAGCCGAGCTTTACCCGACTTTATTCTTTCCAATTATTATAGCACTCGCTACGTAAATTGTAAATAAATCTACTCATTTTCTTCCTTCATGCGATATAATTTCTTAACCTTTTCTGCCCAGACGCACGATGCATTCCACATGCGAAGTCATCGGGAACATATCGACCGGCTGAATTTTTTTTACGCCATACCCATGCTTTGTCAAATATGCAAGATCTCTGGCCAGCGTATCCGGTCCGCAGGAAATGTAAACGATCTTTTCCGGTGCCAGTTTGCAAACGGAAGACAGAAAAGCCTCATCACTTCCGCTTCGCGGCGGATCCATAAAAACGACATCCGCCTTTTCCCTGCGCGAAGCCGCATCCACCATCCACTGCCCCGCATCCTGACACACAAACGATACGTTCTTTGCCTGATTTCTCCTTGCATTTTCTCTCGCATCCTTGACCGCCTCCGGATTTAATTCCACACCGAATACCTTTGCCGCACGCTGCGCCGCCACTAAAGCGATGGTTCCGATGCCGCAATATGCATCTACCACCGTCTCTTTTCCGGTAAGCTGTGCCATCTCCATAGCCTTTGCATACAAAATCTCCGTCTGCTCCGGATTCACCTGATAAAACGACTGAGGGGACAGGCGAAACTTAACATTGCACAGAGTGTCTTCAATGTATCCTTTTCCGTAAAGGACAATATCTCTCTTACCGAGCACCATGGTCGTCCGCTTTTCATTGACATTGATCACGATCGTGCTGATTTCCGGATGAAGCTTTACCAGTGCCTTGGCAAAATTATTTTTGGAAGGCAAAATCGGCGATCTGAGCACGAGAATTACCATAATCTGTCCGGTTGCTTTTGAAACCCGGACCACCACATGTTTCAAAAGTCCTATATCCGTCTTTTCGTCGTAGGTTTTTATTTTAAAAGACTTGAGCAGGCTTCGGACAGACAGAATAATTTCATCCGCCTTCTCATGTTCAATCAGGCAACGGTCAATCTTGACGATCCGATGAGATTTTTCTTCATAGATACCGGAAATCGGACCGCCTTTTTCATAGCCGAATACCGCATGTACTTTATGACGGTACCGATACGGATCCTTCATCCCGATGATCGGATCCACTTTCCCGAATTTGCCGAGAAGATTTTGCATCTTTTTCTTTTTATCCTGCAGTTGTTTTTCATAGGGAACATCTATATATTGACAGCCCCCGCATTTTTTCATGTATGGACATTGTTTCATAATCAAACTCCTTCGAGATCAAACGCAGGAATAAAGCTTTCCTTTGCCGTCTCTCCCTCCTGTATAAATGCATTGCTAACCCCAAGGTCAAGCGCATACCGGATCAGTCTTTCGTATTCTCTCTCTGTCACTTTTCGCAGCAGTTCCGGATATCTGTGCATGTTTTCGTTTTCCGCCATCGGTGTATACTGGTTCATCAGGCTCAGATAAATGCGATCCCCGTAGGTCTCATACAAATACTTTATGATTTGTTTTGCCTCCTTTACCCTACCCGGAAGAAGGAGGTGACGCACAATCACGCCTTTTTGCATTATGCCGTTTTCATCAAACACGCACTCTCCTGTCTGCCTTACCATTTCTTCAATCGCCGCCATGGCCGCTTTAGGATAATCCGGAGCCTTCGAATACCGGGCGGCCGTATCCGCTTCCCAGTATTTAAAATCCGGTAAATATACGTCCACCAATCCGCTCAGCTTTCGCAGCATCTCCGGCTTTTCATAGCCGCTGCAATTATATACAAAAGGCAGAGCAAGCCCTCTGTCACGGGCCATCTTCATCGCCTCGCAAACAGACAAAAGATAATGATCCGGCGTCACAAGATTAATATTATTTGCTCCCTGCGCCTCCAACGAAAAGAAAATCTCCACCAGCCTTTCCACTGTGATTTCCTTTCCTGTCTCTCCGCCGGAAATGGAAGCATTCTGGCAAAATACACATCCGAGACTGCACCCGGAAAAGAAAACCGCACCGGATCCTTTTTCTCCGGAAATACATGGTTCCTCCCACATGTGCAGTGCAGCTCTTGCAAGCTGCATCTGCTCCTTCACATGGCAGGCTCCTCCCTTCTGTTTTCTGTCTATATGACATTCCCTCGGACATAAATTGCAATCTTTGTACATCTCACCATTCTCTTTCTGATCCTGTCAGATATAGTATAGCAAAAATAACGTTCTCTTTCCATTGCGAATTATCCGAAACACATCAGCAGTAGCTGACATGTTCATAAACGCAGGATCTGATATGGTCCTCCTCTCTGTCGTAAAAATACACATGATCCGCAAGCACCTCCTTCGGATCCACCTGTGTTTCATTGACTTCCTGCACCATCTCATTCAGTCTTCCGCCTTCCGTACCGCTTTCCGGAACAAGGATAACTTCATGGATACTGCTTGGAATAATATAGACATTTTTCCCAAGGGCATTTGCAAAATTACGGATCACATTCGGATACGCCATGGTCGCTGCCCCGTTCATTTTCATCGGATTGGTCATAACATACATCGGAACGTCTTCCTTGATGCACTCCTCATTCCTGACCGCATCTCCCATCATCTGCTCAATAATCTCCCGCATCCCGGTGATCGCCGCCGGAAGCAGCACCGGCGTATTTTTGCAGGCCTCCTTATAAATGTCACCTTTTGTGACATTCCACATTTTCAAATGGGAATCATGAATTAATATCGTGGCATTTCCCACCTCTTCATTGTGAGCGAGATAATAAAATACCATCGCCAGATCCATATACTCATAATACGGGATTTTTTGCAACAGCTTCTCATTCTTATCTTTGTTCACCAGCTTGAATACAATTTTCCCTTTTGCTTTTTCGTAGTTCACAAAAAAGCCGACATCCAAAGACTCTTCCAACCGGTATTCCTTATTTCTCCGAATGATCTCCATCGCCAGCAATTCCAACTCTACCCCTTCCCGGTACGCTTCATAAAACTCCTTCAGATAAATGGTCGGCGAAATATTTTTATCCTTTTCCACAATGCTGATTGCCTCTTCCGTAATCCCGTTATTTTTCATGATTGAGTTCATCTCAACCCTTTGATCTCCCGGTATCATCTTTTTAATTTCTTCTACTATTTTTTTTGAAAATTCTTTCATATGTACTGTCCTCCGTCAGAAATGATTTTGATTTGTTTTAGATATGAAGCATAAAAAAAGACAATGAATCTCTTCATTGTCTTTTAGGCTTTTTAACTGTAACTATCAGTTATTATACACGAGAAAGATATTCTCCTGTACGTGTATCGATTTTGATTACGTCATTCTGGTTTACGAATAATGGTACATAAACAGTCGCACCTGTCTCAACAACAGCCGGTTTGGTAGCACCTGTCGCTGTATCTCCTTTAAATCCAGGCTCTGTCTCTGTGATCTCCAGTTCAACAAACAATGGCGGCTCTACCGCAAACACCTTGCCGTTGTGTGAACACATTTTTACCATTTCGTTTTCTTTTACAAATTTCATGGCATCGCCGACTGCATCCTGATTGAGTGCAACCTGCTCGAATGTCTCAGCATCCATAAAGTTGTAAAGGTCACCATCTGAATAAAGATACTGCATATCCTTTCTGTCGATACGCGCCTGTGGACATTTCTCAGTCGGTCGGAACGTCTTTTCAACTACACCGCCACTGATAATGTTTTTTAATTTGGTACGTACGAAAGCAGCTCCCTTACCCGGTTTTACATGCTGGAATTCGATGATCTGGTAAATATTACCCTCTACTTCAATCGTAACGCCATTTCTGAAATCACCTGCAGAAATCATAATCTATTTTCCTCCTAAAATTTTTCACTACACAATTCTTTACTAGTGTATACTAAATTATTACTTTTTTCAACTACTTTTTTCGTGCCAGTTCGATCGCCGCATCGATTGCTTCCAGATACCCCGCAAAGCCGTGTCCGTAAATCTGTTTATCACATCCGTCCTTCGTCAGCGACACCTTGCGGAACCCTTCTCTCTTTGTGATATCGGAAATATGTATCTCGATTTTCGGGATGGTCGTCACAGAAGAAAGGGCATCAAAAAGAGCATAACTGTAATGTGTCAGTGCCCCCGGATTGATTACAATACCATCCGTCCCGTCAAAGTAAGCCTCCTGGATCCAATCAATCAACTGTCCCTCATGATTGCTTTGCTTCGCCACAAGTTCAAATCCTTCTTTATCCGCTTTTTCCTGTAGCATATCCAAAAGATCCTGGTACGTCTGTTTCCCGTAAATTTCCGGTTCACGAATCCCGAGGAAATTAAGATTCGGACCGTTTAATACCAATATTTTCATTTTGAAACTGCCTCCTCTATCTCGTCTAATATCTGATCAAAACTTTTTCCATCCACATCAATCACAATTTCTGCCGCCGACGCGTAGACAGGTCCGCGTGCATCCAGCATCGTCTTTATTTTCTCTTTCGGATTGTCGCACTGCAAAAGAGGTCTTGTCGTATCTCCTTTCAGTCTCTCATAAATCGTTTCCGGTGTTGCGCAAAGATAGACGGCCTTCCCTAATTTCCGGATCAGTGTCCGATTCTCTTCTCTCAACACCAATCCTCCGCCGACCGCAATCACATAGTCCTGTTTATTCTCAAAAAGACGTTTCAAACACTCTGTCTCCATATCACGGAACGCTTCCTCACCGTCTGCTTCAAAAATTTCATTGATCGTCCTTAGCTGCTGTTTCTCGATCATTTTATCTGTATCTGTGTAAGGCATTTTTAGTCGATAGGACAACCGTCTCCCCACCGTACTTTTTCCGCATCCCATATATCCGATCAAAATAATATTACTCATAAATTCCCATTTCTTCTTTCATCTTTAGTAAAATCGGCTCTACCTGCTCTTCTGTCACATCACACCCGTTCCAAAGCTCATACGCAATGATGCCTTGATACAGAAGCATCTTCAGCCCGTTCATCGTCTTTCCGCCATGAGCCTTCACCAGCTTCATAAACTGTGTCTCATACGGACGATAAATCAAGTCGACTCCGGTATGTATCTTATCATAAATCGGCCCGTCTGCAACAACCACATCCGTCACATTCGGATAAAGCCCCACACTGGTACACTGAATAGCAAGAAACGTTTCTTCTTCCAGTGCTGTGATATCCTCATACCTGCACGCCGCAATCTCTGTTCCCGGAACCTGCCCGCGGATTTCCGCAGCGATTTCTTCCGCTTTTTGAAGGGTACGGTTACAAATATAAATCTTTGACGCCCCACAGGTTGCGCAAAGAAATGCAACTGCCCTGGCTGCACCGCCCGCACCAAGCAAAAGCACATTCTCATCTTTGATCCGGATGCCCTCTGTCTGCATGGCGCGGAACAGCCCTGACATATCCGTGTTATAGCCCTTATATCCGTCCTCTTCATATACAAGTGTGTTGACTGCGCCGATTTTTTCCGCCAGCGGATCGATATTATTTAAATACGGAATCACTGCACTTTTGTGCGGTACCGTCACATTCATTCCCAAAATGTGAAGTGCATGTCCGCCTTTTATTGCATCTTCTACCCGGTCTTCTTCCACCAGAAAAGGAACGTAAACTAAATTCATTCCCAGCATCTGCGCCAGATTGTTATGTATGACCGGAGACAATGTATGCTCCACCGGATTCCCTATGAGTCCGCAGGTTCTTGTTTTTCCATCAATCTTCATTCTATCAACCTCTTGCTTTTTTATAAAAATGCAACACAATTTTTTCCAGATAACGTTTCAGCACTATCTGAATTTCTTCCTTTTTGTCAATCGGTTTGACGAGAATCGAATAAATCCCTGCTCTGTTCGCCCCCCAGACATCCGTAAAAAGCTGATCTCCCACAAAAAGTGTATTTTTCTGCGTGCTTCCCATCAGAACCATAGCTGCATGATAGTTTTTGGTTCCCGGTTTTCCCGCCTTATAAATATATTTCACATGTACTGCATCATTAAACATTTTCACTCTCGGCTCTTTATTGTTGGAAAGCAGCATAATTTCATATCCGAGCGCCTTCAATTTTTCAATGAGCGCTATGCTTCTCTCATCCGCCGGCGCCCCGTGCTCCACCAGTGTATTGTCAATATCAAAAATAACCGCCCGATACCCTGCATTACGGAACTTTTCAAAATCAATCTCATACGTAGATTCCCTATATTCTTTCGGATAAAATTGTTCTAACATATCTACTCCTCATGTATTATCTCAAAAAAAGACACCTAAAAAGGTGTCTTCTCTCTGCTATTTCTGCACCACCACACCATCCGGCGTTGTTACTACCGGACTTTCGAAGGCCTGTGGCCCGACAAAATACTGGTACTGCTCCAAAACTTTATCTTTCTGCATATCGGAAATAGCGCTCATCATATCCAAATTTTCAAGAGCAGCATCTTTTCCGATATAGTCATAAGTCTCATTTGCATTGAAAGTTAAGGAAATGTCCTCAAGGTCTGCCATACGCGGCGCCTTACTCTGAGGCGCTGATGTATATTCCTGCTGTGCACCGGCTCCGACTGCTGTCAGATTATCCTGCGCTGCCTTCTCCATGTCCTGTCTTTTCACGTCTTCTACGGAAACAGGCTGAATCTGCGGCATTCTGTACTGATTATAAAAACCGCCGTACATACCGATCTTATCCATTGACATACATCACACCTCCTTTATCTTTCTGTATCATATATCGGCAAAACCGCCGATAACTTTAATCTTTTACTTATTCAACACGCTCTTAAGCTCATCCATAAATGTATTAATATCTTTAAACTCACGATAAACCGACGCAAAACGCACATAGGCAACTGCTTCGAGATTTTTGAGTTTATCCATCAAAAGCTCTCCGATCACGCTGCTGGAAATTTCTTTTTCTTCTCTGTTGAAGATTTCTGTTTCCACCTCATCCACAAGCTGATTGATCTGATTGGCACTGATCGGTCTCTTGTGACACGCACGAAGCACTCCCGCTTCAATCTTGGAACGGTCATAAGTCTCTCTGTTATTATCTTTCTTAATTACAATCAGAGGAATTGTCTCTACCTTTTCATATGTAGTAAAACGCTTTGCGCATTCATCGCACACACGTCTTCTTCGAATGGAATTATTCTCATCCGCAGGTCTTGAATCAATTACTCTCGTGTTTTCATGTCCACAAAACGGGCATTTCATATTTTTTCACCTCATCCAATGTACTTATGTTAACAACATTCCATTTTAGTATAACGGATTGAAATAATTATGTCAACTTCAAACTTCCACAAGAATAATATCCGGCCCGATTTGTTTGATTTTTTGATAAGGAATCGTTATTTCTTCTCCTATCCCAAAAAAGCCTTTTAAACCGCATCGCTCGCGGACAATCAACTGACAAATACACCCGCTGCAGGAATCGAACTCCAAATTAAAAACATTCCCCAATTTTCGACAATCCCTGATGCTGATTACTTCTTTTTGACAAAAATCATCCAGATACATACTTTCACCCTTTTTATTACTAATATACGCACGCTGCCTCCGGATGTGAAAGAACACAAAAAAGAGCCCTGCAGACATATCGATTACTTTCGCATCACATGACCTGCAAGACTCTTATATATTCTACTTTTATCCTCGCGGATGTGCTTTTGCATACACCTCGCGAATTCTGTTGTGATTCATATTGGCGTATATCTGTGTTGTGGAAATATCGGAATGACCGAGCATCTCCTGCACACTCTTCAAATCCGCACCGTTCTCCACCAAGTGTGCGGCAAAGGAATGGCGTAATGTGTGCGGCGTGATATCTGCTGTAATCCCCGCCTTCTTTGCATAAAACTTAATCAATTTCCAAAATCCCTGTCGACTCATCGGTTTTCCGGAACAATTGGCAAACAATACATCCGAGGACTTGTCCTCCACCATTTCTTCTCTCGTACCGTCCATATAACGCGCAAGCGCTGCTTTTGCTTTATTGCCGAACGGAATCATTCTCTCTTTGTGCGAATCCTTGCACATAATAAAACTCATGGAAAGATTAACATCCGAAATCTTTAATGTAATCAACTCCGTCACACGGATACCTGTTGCATATAAAAGCTCCAGCATAGCCTTGTCCCTGATCTCCTTCGGAGAATCTCCGCTTGCCTGCTCCAAAAGTGCTGCCACCTCATCCATGGAAAGTATCTCTGGAACTTTCTTTTCAATTTTTGGCGCTTTTAAATTCTGTGAGGCATCTGCCGACACCTTTCCCTGCTGAAGCATATACTGAAAAAATGCCTTAATCGATGCAATATTTCTGGATACGGTCGCCGCTGCAAATTTCTGGCTCTTCAAATCCTTGATATACTCATCCAGATCTTCTGCCTTTACAGCCGAAACCGACATAATACCTCTCTGTTCCATAAACAGACATACTTTGGCCAGATCCCGCTTATATGATAATTCCGTATTGTTCGAAGTTTTCTTAACATTATGTAAATATGAAATAAACTCCTGTACATCCTTTTTCATAAAAATGAAACCCTTCCTCACC
This sequence comes from Lachnospiraceae bacterium, assembly GCA_045535935.1. Classification (GTDB taxonomy): domain Bacteria; phylum Bacillota; class Clostridia; order Lachnospirales; family Lachnospiraceae; genus SVFI01. The sequence continues at coordinate 25,194 of JAZSMO010000048.1, forward strand.
AAGTAGTTATGTCATCTAAACAGACGTCTGAAATTCATTATACGGGTAAAACCAAATAAAATCAAATACTATTTTGCCGCAAAAAATAGCTTTTTTACTGCAAAAACAGCACAAATCGCAACATGTGGATTCTTATTTTTTCATCGGGCACTACATCTTGTAAAATTTTTTCAAAAAATTTTTAAACAAAAATTTATCATATTTGGATTGACATAACACTCTAACAGTACACCTATTATTGTAACCCCTGATAAACACAGCATCTTCGGCAAAATCCTCCGCCTTCTTCCGCTATTCCTTTTCACAGCATCTCCCTTCCAAAACAGACCCTCATTCCATCCGGTGAGCAAATATACCCATGCAAAAAACGCCGGAAGATACACGATATCCTGCGGAAGGATCAGTCCCAGAAACAGCACAATCCCCCGCAGTCCGTACCTCATGATAAGCACAGACAGCATACTTCCCATGCTGCACCCAAACACCATCAGAAATCCGAACAGAATATACCGTCCCGGAAGCGCCAGCGAACAAATGACAAGAAACAACACAATCCCCAATCTTTTCTTAAACAAATACCAGAAGTAATCCTCATAAACAATATCCATGTATTTTACCTGCATCAGATTTCGAATGCTCAAAAAATCATTTCCTTCCATCCCCGCCGTTCCGTTAAAATAAATATATAATACTCCGATCAAAAATCCGGCAAGAAAGAAAATCAACTGTCTGTGTTCCTCCTGCGACCTCATTCTCACCGCCTCCTTTCCGTCCCTCTTCTTCCTTTTCCCCGATGCCACTTGTTTAATATATGCTCTGCGGCAAAAAAATAGAAACAGAAGTTGTCCTCTTCTGTTTCTATATCACAATCCTTATTTTCCGTATTTTAACTTGTAAGCAAGAAGCGCAGATACGGTTTTTCCGTCCTGCATTTTACCGGAATAAATCATGTCCATCAATTCGTCAAGCTCATATGCCTGCACATTGATATATTCATCCTCATCCAGATGCTGATGCGTCTTTTTCAGATTTTTTGCCACATAGACTTCAATCTGTTCATTACAAAATGCAACCGTGGTCTTCAACGAGATCAAAAACTCAAAATCTTCTTTCTCTGCACGATATCCCGTTTCCTCCTCCAGTTCTCTGTAAGCACAAGTAAGATATGGTTCATCTATACTGTCTCTTCCGCCGGCCGGAACTTCAATCGTCTCCCGGTCCAGCGCATTGCGGTACTGGTGTACCATCAATATTTTGCCGTCCTCACAGACGGGAACCACCGCCGCAGCTCCTTTATGACCGATAAAATCCCATTTCGCCACATTTCCGTTCGGAATCTTCACCGTATCCTCATAAATACTGATTACGGCCCCTTCATGCACAAGTTTTCGCTCCAGGCGCTCGATTTTTTCTACTTTTTCCATGTTCGACCCATTCCTTACATCTCTGCCAAAAGTTTTTCCACCGTCACCAGCTTCACACAAAGCACAAACAACTCCGTCGCTTCTTTCATTTCTTCCGGCGTCGGGAACGATGGTGCAATACGAATATTGCTGTCCTTCGGATCTTTTTTGTACGGGAAGGTAGCACCTGCACCGGTCAATACAACTCCTGCTTCTTTACATTTCGCCACAATCGCCTTTGCGCATCCGTCCATCGCTTCAAAAGAAATAAAGTAGCCACCCTTCGGTGTTGTCCACTCACCGATCTCAAGTCCGGAAAGTTCTGCCTCCAACGTGCTGAGAACTGCTTCAAATTTCGGTCTGAGCAGATCTGCATGCAATTTCATATGTCCCTTCAGGCCATCGATATTTTTAAAGAATCTGGAATGTCTGAGCTGATTGATCTTGTCATGTCCGATGGTCTGAATCGTCATCTGAGCTTCAATAAAATCAACATTCGCCTGCGAAGATGCCACAGCTGAAACTCCGGATCCCGGGAAACTGATCTTTGAAGTAGAGGCAAACATATAGACCATATCCGGATTGCCCGCCTTCTCGCATTCATCAAGAATATTCAGAATCTCTGCCTGATCCTCCTCATACAGATGATGAATACAATATGCATTGTCCCAATAAATTCTGAAATCTTCCGCTGCCGGCTTAAGGTTCGCAAAACGCTTCACCACTTCATCCGAATATGTGATACCGGTCGGATTGGAATACTTCGGTACACACCAGATACCTTTTACGGCCGGATCTGAATTTACATATTGTTCCACCATATCCATATCCGGACCATCCTCATGGAGCGGGATATTGATCATTTCAATACCGAAAAATTCCGTAATCGCAAAATGTCTGTCATATCCGGGTACCGGACACAGGAATTTCACCTTATCAAGTTTGCACCACGGAGTCGATCCGTTGACACCCTTGGTCATGGAACGTGACACCGTATCATACATAATATTCAAGCTGGAGTTACCGCAGACAACTACATTGTCCTTCTCAACACCCATCATATCTGCCATAAGCTTTCTGCACTCACCGATACCATCTAAATCACCGTAGTTACGGGTATCATTTCCGAGCACCGTCCGCATATCGGAGCTGCTGTTCACCACATCCAGCATTGGCATCGCAATATCCAGCTGTGAAAATCCCGGCTTACCTCTCGCCATATTCAGACTGAGGCCTTTTGCCTTTGCATCCGCATATTCTTTATTCAGAGCCCCCTGAAGTTCTAATAATTCTTCTCTGCTCAGTTCTTTGTATGATTTCATACTGTCACCATCCTTAACTTCATTGGATAATTGTATACAATTATAAGCTTTGTCTATTTTACTACACGAACGCAGTAATGACAAGTGCTATCTTCCTACACAATATAAAAAATCACCAAAGCTTTCGAATAAGTTTTGGTGATTCTCTTTTCCTAATTCATATATTGCGGTTTATTCCTCGATGTCCTCACTTGCTGCCACAGCCGCCGAAACAGAAGAAACAACTGCAACAATCACTGCAACAATAATAACAAGCAATCCTCCTGCCAATAAAACAAACATTTTCTACTCCTCCACTTTCTGATATCTTTGCCAAATTTTGTCCGGTCCGCAGACATGCTTGGTGCCGTCCTGATCTAAAATAATATAGTCACCGTTTTTAATGAATGTGCAACCTCGTCTGTTTTTGATATAAGGACATAACATCTGTCCGTCCCGCTCAAGAATAACAAGATTCTCAATATCCGCAAATCCATTGGTAATGACTTTTTCATACAGCGCAAATCCGTCTTCTAACTGCTTGCCGCCTTCATATTCAAAAACATCTGCTTCTATTGCTGTTCTCACGCACTTCATAAATCGCACCTCCGTATCCTTCTATATTCACATTATAACATATCTGTCCGGAAAACTCCATGATATTTATTCTTCCTGCAGAAATCGAATTTTAGACTGGTAGAATTCCTTTTTTTTCAACATTTTTTCACGTTCCTGCACGCTGATATGCGCCGGAATTCTGGAAATATCCGCATTATGTGTCAGATCAGCCAGTTTTACTTCCCGTGCAATTTTATTATGTTTGATTCTGTCATAATATACCGTTTCATCGTAGCCGATCTCCGGTTTTGTCACACAGTCCAGTGCTTCCAACAAAAAATCATCAAATCCCTGCTGTTTCAACTCTTCCAATGTCACATCGGTATCTTCTATCACATCATGAAGCCAGCCGACAATCTTTGCATAAATACTGTTGCAATTGGATGCAACTGTTTTCGGATGATAGATATACGAAACTCCGGCTTTATCCACCTGCCCGCTATGTGCCTTAGTTGCAATTTCTTCTGCCAAAATCAACAATTCTTCATAATGCTCCATAGAACTTCCCCTTTCATGTACATTTTCTTGATTATAAAATGTATTTCGGCATTTATCAACCATCCAAACACAGGCAGAACAAAAAAAGAGCCGAAACACTGAATACATACATCAGTATTTCCGGCTCTTCTCATCATTCAAGTTTTTATTTCGCGTAATCTGTTACTCTTGATTCTCTGATGACATTGACTTTAATCTGTCCCGGATATTCCAGCTCTTTTTCAATCTGCTTAGAAATATTCCGTGCCAAAAGTACCATGTCGGTATCAGAAATCTGCTCAGGAACTACCATTACACGAACCTCTCTACCTGCCTGAATAGCAAAAGATTTGTCGACACCTTTGAAATTGTTTGTAATATCTTCCAGCTGTTTCAATCTGCTTGTATAAGTTTCAAGCGTCTCTCTACGTGCCCCAGGTCTCGCAGCTGAAATCGTATCAGCAGCCTGCACAATACATGCGATTAACGACTGGGCTTCTACATCACCATGATGAGACTCTACTGCGTTGATAACAACAGCAGATTCCTTATACTTTCTACAGAGCTCAGCACCTAACTGAATATGGGTACCTTCTCTCTCCTGATCCACAGCTTTACCGATATCATGTAATAAACCTGCTCTCTTTGCAAGTCTGATATCAAGTCCCATTTCCGCAGCAAGCAGTCCTGACAACTGTGCAACTTCAATGGAATGTTTCAATGCATTCTGACCATAACTGGTTCTGAATTTCATCTTACCGAGTAATCTCACAAGTTCCGGATGAATGCCGTGAACACCAACTTCAAGTGTGGCATTTTCACCCTCTTCTTTGATCATTACTTCTACTTCTTTTTGTGCTTTTTCGACCATTTCTTCGATTCTGGCCGGATGGATACGTCCATCTACGATCAGTTTCTCCAAAGCAATTCTGGCAACTTCACGTCTGATTGGATCAAATCCCGATAAAATAACAGCTTCCGGTGTATCATCAATAATAAGATCTACACCTGTCATTGTCTCAAGTGTACGGATATTTCTTCCTTCACGTCCAATGATTCGGCCTTTCATTTCATCGCTCGGAAGCTGAACAACCGAAACTGTAGTTTCTGACACATGGTCAGCCGCACATTTCTGAATGGCATTCACTACATATTCTTTTGCCTTTTTGTTCGCTTCTTCCTTTGCCCTGCTCTCCATCTCTTTGATCATGACAGCAGTTTCATGTTTTACTTCATCTTCGACAATTTTTAACAAGTACTCTTTTGCTTGTTCAGAGGTCAATCCTGAGATTCGTTCCAGTTCCTGTACTCTTTGCTCATTGAGAGTTGCAATTTCTTTCTTCTGCTTTGCAAGCTCTTCCTCACGCGCCACCAATGCTGCTTCCTTTTTCTCGATCGCGTCGGCTTTCTTGTCAACGTTTTCTTCCTTCTGCTGTATTCTGCGTTCAAAACGCTGCGCTTCTGCTCTACGTTCTTTGATTTCTTTGTCCAACTCGTTCTTAGCACGAATAGACTCTTCCTTCACTTCGAGCAGGCCCTCACGTTTCTTTGCCTCTGCAGTTTTCAAAGCCTCATCGATAATCTCTCTGGCTTTTGCATCTGCATTACCTAACTTGCTCTCCACGTTCTTCTTGTATCTGGAAGTCGCAATAACAGCAGTTACAGGAACAGCAATCACAAGCGCAACAACTACTGCGACAATTGTAATTACACTGCCCGGCATGTACAGGAGCACCTCCTTATTTATTTTTCATTGTACTGATATTATATAGAATGTATGTAGAAGACATCCTAAAATCCAATTTACAACAATACAATTCTAAACTGAATTAGACGTTATGTCAAGTAAAACTGGCTTCATCCAAAGATATTTCTTTCAGTGCCCGTTTCACCTCTGACACCGAATATCCTTTTCTTAAAAAGAAATTTATCATCTTGTTTTTTTGCGCCGCATCTTCCGGAATACAACCCTTGTATTTCTTTTGAAACAGAGCTCTGATCTGCTCTGTCTGGGCACAGGATAGCTCCAAAGGATCCATTTCACCGAGTATGCGTCCGATCAGCTTACTGTCAATTCCTTTTTGTTGTAATTTCTGTTCTATATTGCGGATGCCGGAACACTCCAAATGATAGGAAATATAATCTCTCGCATAAGCTTCGTCATCGATATATCCAAACGATTTGACATAAGCCATCGCACTTTCAATGCTTTGATCCGGATACATACCTTCTCTCAATTTCTGACGCAACTGATACTCGGTGTAAGGACGTTTGGTCAAAAGATGCATCGCACGCAGTTTCGCCCGTTTCGGTAAAATCTGTTTTGTCAATTCTGCATAAACCGCCGCATCGATCTCCACGTCTTTTTCCAAATGATATTTATGCAATTCGCCTTTGTACAAGACAAAGGCGAATTCATGATCTACATATATTTTATATTTGTTTTTTTGATATGCAACAATATCTGTAATCAACATGTTATGTAAACCTTCTTATCTGATTACTTTGACAAACTATTGGGGCTACTTGGAAGACTTTTCGCTTTCTTTTCCTTTGTCTTCCGCAACCACGTCTGCATCCAGCCCGAACAATTCTCTGACCTTCGCTTCTACAACATCACACACTTGCGGGTTGTCTCGCAGGAACTGTTTTGCATTTTCTCTTCCCTGTCCGATTTTATTGCCTTCATATGCATACCAGGCACCACTCTTATTAATGATGCCATTCTCTGCGGCAAGATCAAGAATATCTCCCACTTTGGAAATACCCTCACCAAACACAATATCAAACTCTGCCTCTTTGAACGGAGGCGCAATCTTATTCTTTACGACTTTAACTCTTGTACGGTTACCGATTGCTTCACCGCTCTGCTTAAGCTGCTCAATTCTGCGGACATCCAGACGCACAGATGAATAGAACTTGAGTGCACGTCCGCCGGTAGTCGTCTCCGGATTACCGAACATGATTCCAACCTTCTCACGAAGCTGATTGATGAAGATAACGGTACAGTTGGACTTACTGATTACAGCGGTCAGCTTACGAAGCGCCTGTGACATCAGTCTCGCCTGCAGACCGACATGGGAATCTCCCATATCTCCGTCAATTTCTGCTTTTGGTGTCAAAGCCGCAACAGAGTCGACCACCACAATATCAATCGCACCGGAACGCACCATCGTCTCGGTAATCTCCAGTGCCTGCTCTCCGCTATCCGGCTGGGATATATAGAGATTGTCAATATCTACGCCGATATTCTTAGCATAATTCGGATCCAGTGCATGCTCCGCATCAATAAATCCCGCAATACCGCCTCGCTTCTGAACCTCTGCAATCATGTGGAGGGTAACGGTAGTCTTACCACTGGATTCCGGACCGTATATCTCTACAATACGTCCTTTCGGAATACCGCCGAGACCGAGTGCAATGTCAAGGCTCAGGGAACCGGTCGGAACGGTCTCAACGTTCATGCTGGCTGTGTTGTCTCCCAATTTCATCACTGCACCCTTACCGTACTGGCGCTCAATCTGGGATAATGCAGCGTCTAATGCTTTCAGTTTATCTTCTCTTTCCATTTTCATTCTCCTTATAAGAACATTTGTTCTGTCTTGTTTATATTAAAACAAATGTTCGATTTTGTCAATTGTTTTTTTGTAGTTTTTTAGGCTTGCCTTTTTTCAGATCTGTTTTTTATTATACACAACAAAAGTCCATTAAAACACCCTCAATGGCCTCACCCCTTTTTAATTCTTTCATTTTGGAAAATTCGGCGAAAATGCCATTGAACAGAAGCAGATTGCTTCCATAAAGAATGTAACACAAAAGAGGATATATGGCAAGCCATATATCCTCCTCATCACGTTTTCTTTATAAAGACGGAAGATACTTTGCATAATCCGTCATGCTTATTGTAATCCAACCGCTGTAATAGTCGCCTCTGTAGTGATATCCCAGTTCCAAACCGATCGGCGTATAAAAGATAATAATCGATCCCGGATCCTGCAGCATGGAAAGAATCTCCTGATTGGAATAAGGTTCGATTCCGCCTTCACTGATACCGTTCTGCTCATTGCTTCGATCACGGAATTCCTGTCCGAAATCACTGTCCAAATTAAGAATTTCCGTATTATCCAAAATTGTTCCCGTATCCAAGTTAATATTGATTGCACTCAACGAAACATCATTGTATAAATAGCTGAACTTCACTTCATCTCTCACGACAACACTGATCTGATTTTCTGTGTTATACGTCACATAGGAACGGGTATCTGCATAAATGCCTGCATGATCTTCCCCGACTGTCTCTTTGATACTGTCGACATTGTTCATATAGATATAAGCACTGCTTTTCAGCAATTCATTTATGCTTTCTAAATTCGGAATATCACCTTCCAACTGAATATAGGAAAGGCGCACACAGATTCCTTTTTCCCGGTCACTATACTCATCCAGCTCCCGTTTTACGTTATAGGATACACTCTTGTCAATGCAATCGACCACTTCCTCATAATAGGGACCATCAAAAGTTCCTTTTGCATAGTTAGGGTACTCCTGTACCCATGTCTTATCCTCCCAGACACTATCAGGAATCACGGAATAGTCACCATCAGCGTAGTCATCACTACTGTATTCTTCTGTTTCCTCTTCCGGTTGAGGTTCCTCATCCGTATCTTCCTTAAAATCATCTCCGAGAATTTCCTCCCAAGGATTGGCCGTTTCCGATTCGTATTCCGTATCAATAGAGTCTCCGTCCGCCGGAATCACCTTCGAAAGAGACACTGCAATATAAACGCAGAGCCCGATTACCAGCATAAACAGTAGGGTTACTATGATTACCACCGGCGTATTGTTGTTCTTTTGCGGTTCCCTGTTTTCTTCTGAAATTTCTTCTAACATTTCTTTATTATCCATCGTTTTCCCCTTTCCGGCCCTATCAGCCCAGAATTTCTTCCATACATGCAATGGCCAGTTCTATTGCCGCCTGCACGGACTGCTCGCGCACCTGTCTTCGGTCACCTCTAAAATTGCACTTGATCACATTGGTGATTCCTTTTACATAGCAACCGATATAGACAAGCCCCACCGGTTTTTCCGGCGTTCCGCCGTCCGGACCTGCAATTCCGGTAACCGAGAGTGCCACATCTGCTCCTGATGCTTTTGCAGCCCCTTTTGCCATCTGTTTGGCCGTCTGTCTGCTGACCGCACCGTGCGTTTTCAGTGTTTTCTTTTTGACCCCGAGAATCTTGCGCTTCGACTTGTCCGCGTAGGTAATATATCCCTCATCGTACAGGCTCGAAACCCCCGGAACATTCATAAAAGTCCCCGCCAAAAGTCCCGCCGTACAGGATTCCGCCGTCGTCAGCTTCAGATTATGTTTTTGTAAAATTTCTGCCAGTTTCTGTTCAATGGCAACTTCTTTTTTCGCCATTTAAACCTCTTCTTTCATTACATCTTTATTTTTCACAAGATAATCCACAAGGGATACAATGGTTAAAATCACGGAAATCCAAAGAAGAACATCCGCAAGCATTATAAACGCTCCGTAAACGCCGCCGATAGTTCCCGTCGTATCAACCGCAAAACCGGATGCATTGACAACAAGAAGCATCACCGCAAGCATAACCATAGTCACCGCTGTTTTCCATTTGCCGAGCCAGCCTGCAGCAATAACAATTCCTCGCTCTGCTGCAACCAGACGAAATCCGCTGATAATGAACTCGCGGCTGATGATTACGATGGTCATCCACGCCGGAATGAATCCAAGTGCCGTCAAACAGACAAGTGCTGCGCTGACGAGCAGCTTATCCGCCAGCGGATCCATAAATTTTCCGAAATTAGTGATTAAATTATATTTTCTGGCAATATAACCATCCAGCAAATCAGTCAGGGAAGCCGCAACAAAAAGGGCAAATGCCACCCACTTAAATGACGGATACTCCGGTGTCAGTAATAAAAAAGCCACAAAAAAAGGTACCATGATTACTCTGAGCATTGTTAACTTATTCGGTAAATTCATTTTCATCTGTAATCTCTCCTATCAAATCATATTCGTACGATCCGGTGATTGTCACCCTTGCAAAATCTCCGGTCATCAGCTCCATATCCGTATTGACAAACACAAGTCCGTCGACATTCGGCGCATCCATGTAAGTCCTTCCCACATAGGCATTTTCATCTGCAACCTTACCTTCTATCATGACAAGCATTTTTCTCCCTGTCATATCCGCAGCTCTGTCAAATGCAATCTCCTGCTGAAGTTCCATAATTTCTGCCTGTCGGTCGCTCTTTATTTCCTCGTCTATCTGATCCGGGAAACCTGCGGCCGGGGTATCCTCCTCCGGCGAATAGGTAAATACTCCGAGGCGATCGAATTCCATCTCATCCACAAACTGCATGAGCTGTTCGTGGTCTTCCTGCGTTTCTCCCGGAAAACCGGTAATCAAAGTCGTTCGCAGACAAATGTCCGGTATTGCCTCCCTGAGCATTGCAATCTTTTCCCGAAGCTGCTCCTGATTGGTGCGACGTCCCATACGGCGCAAAATATGATCCGATGCATGTTGAATCGGAATGTCCAGATAATTACATATTTTTTTCTCCGTACGGATTGTCTCCACCAGTTCCTCTGTAATTTCCTCCGGATAACAATACAAAATGCGGATCCAGTGAAGCCCCGGAATTTCTGCCAGCTGCCTGAGCAACTTCGGTAACGATTTTTCACCGTACAGATCCTTACCGTACAGGGTCGTCTCCTGGGCAACAAGTATCAGCTCCTTCACGCCGCCTTCCACGAGAGTTTTCGCCTCCGCAACAAGCACCTCCATCGGAACACTTCGGAAATTGCCTCTTACTTTCGGTATGATGCAATAAGTACAGTGCTTTTCGCACCCCTCTGCTATTTTCATATATGCATAATGTCCGCCGGTCGTCACGATGCGCTTTTTTCCGCACACAACATCTGCATGAATATCTTTCACAAAATCTTTACAGATATCCGATGTGACCGCACTGCTACCTTCCCTGCATACTGCCACTGCTTCCGTGATCTGATCGATCGCTGTTGTTCCGACAATCACATCCACCTCCGGAATCTGCTCCCGGATTTCCTTCTGATATCTCTGTGCAAGACAGCCTGCAGCAATCAACATCTTTAATGTTCCGTTTTCTTTCAATGCACCCATCTCAATGAGTGTATTGATACTTTCTTCCTTGGCATCCCCGATAAAACAACAGGTATTGACCACAATAACCTCCGCCTGCGTCTCATCATCGGTGAAGGTATGTCCCTGCTCGGAAAGCATACCGAGCATCATCTCCGTATCCACCAGATTTTTGTCACATCCAAGGGATATAAACATAATTTTCATATAAATAATATAGAAAAAGAGAAAGATTATTCTTCCTCTTCTTCATCTCCTATAATTTTGATCAATCCCTGTTTCAGTTCATCGACTGCAATCGATAATGGTTTTTTCTCCTTGGAAGCCTCCACCATCGGTTCATCGCCGGCTGTAATCTGTCTGGCTCTCTTTGCAGTTGCCATAACGATAGAGTAGCGGCTGTTGACTACAGGAACTTCTCCCGGTTCAACCTCGCTGTTAACTACCTGCATTAATTCTGTGTAAGACGGATGTATCATTTTAAATCTCCTTTCAAAAGCTCTTTCAATTCTTTTTTGATAGTATCGATAAACTCCTCATTACTGCTCGGAGTATTATGCGCCACGTCCACGATTGCATTAATCTGCGCAATGCAATCTTCTAATTTATCATTTACCACAATATAATCGTAGGTGTCAATCCCTTCCGACTCTTCCACGGCCCTGGTCATACGTTTCAAAATGACCTCCTCCGTCTCAGTACCTCGTCCTTTTAACCTGCGGTACAGTTCCTGCGCACTCGGCGGCATGACAAACAAAAGCAGTGCCTGCGGATATTTTTCTTTTACTTTGTGCGCTCCCTGAATCTCAATTTCAAGGATCACATCCTTGCCGCTTTCCAGCTGCTGTTCCACATAGGCTCTCGGCGTTCCGTAATAATTGCCGCAATAGCCGGCGTATTCGATCATTCCGTCCTGCGCTATGCGATCTTCAAACTCCTCTTTTGTAACAAAGAAATATTCTCTTCCGTCGACCTCGCCCTCACGCGGCTGGCGGGTCGTCATGGAAATACTGAGTGCGTAATTGTCATACTCTGCAGTCAGTTTTTTCATCAATGTACCTTTTCCCGCTCCGGAAAAGCCCGATATGACGATCAGAATACCTTTTTGATTCATGCCTTCTCTCCATTCTCTGCCTCTGTGCGCGCCGCAAGCGTTTCCGGTGTCAGCGCCGAGAGGACAATACGATTATTTTCCATCAGCAAAACAGATTTTGTCTTTCTACCCTGGGTCGCATCCACAACAAGTCCTTCTTCCTTGCCGTGCTGCACCATTCTCTTTACCGGTGCGGAATCCGGCTGTAAGATTGCAATGATCTTATCCGCATTTAACATATTGCCGAATCCGATATGAATCAGTGTATGCATATAAATTCCTCGTTTTATTCAATATTCTGGATCTGTTCTCTGACCTTTTCAATTTCTGTTTTAAGTTCAATGGCACGATTGGAAATATCCAGATTGTTGGCTTTTGACAATGTAGTATTGGCCTCTCGGTTCATTTCCTGCGCAATAAAATCAAGCTTACGTCCGACGCTTCCTCCTTCGAGAAGAGTCTGCTTCGTCGTTTCAATATGACTGCGCAAACGTACCATCTCCTCATCCACACAAATCTTATCTGCAAAAATCGTCACTTCCATAAGAATGCGATTTTCCTCTGCCTGTGCATCAGATAAAAGATCTTTTACCTTATCATAAATTTTATTTTTGTAGTCTTCAATGAGCTGCGGCGAGCGTTCCACAATATAGTCCACATGTTCCAGCATGGCATCCAGTTTGGTCACCAGGTCCTCGCGAAGATTTTCTCCCTCTTTGACACGGGACTGCACAAACTGCTGAGCTGCACCGCGGATTGTCTTTTCAAGAAGCTTCCACAATTCCTCCTCGTCGATATCTACCTCTTCCATGCTGAGCACTTCCGGATATCTGGAAAGTGTCGAAACCCGGATATCATTTTCAAGGCCGAACTCCTCACCCATAAGTTTTAAATATTTCAAATATTCTGCCGCAATTTCTTTATTGTACTTTACCGAAGCCGTCTTTTCCGAAAAATCTTCAAATGTAATAAACACATCCACTTTTCCGCGCTGAATGTATTCTTTTAACACATTGCGGATCGAAGACTCAAAAAAATTGAATTTTTTCGGCATCTTAATGGCAACATCAAGATATCTGTGGTTTACGGATTTTAATTCTACTGTAAATTTACGATTGCCTTCGGTCAATTCACATCTGCCGAAGCCGGTCATACTTTTGATCATTTCTATACCCATCCTTTTCCTAAAAAGAATCCCATACACATCATTTAATTATAATAGATACAACAGCCTGCGTCAATTGCTATTTCCATCTTCTACCTGTCGAATCTGTGATATATCGGCATCAATCAAAAGAGAATAATTGGTATAATAAACAACAAATCCCGGCTTAGCTCCGCCCGGTTTTTTGACATGTTTTCGTTCCACATAATCCACTTCGATTTTATCCTGCCCTTTTGCCTTTGAAAAATGAGCCGCAAGTCTTCCGGCCTCCTCAAACGTGCGATCCGGAAGTTCTTTTCCTCCGCTTTTTACAATCACATGGGAACCCGGCATTCCTTTGGCATGAAACCACCAATCATTTCCCTGTGCCAATCCGAATGTAATCTCTTCATTCTGAAAATTATTCCGTCCCACATACATATCAAATCCGTCACTGCTGATAAAATGAAACGGCCGGCTGGTAAACTTAGCTTTTTTTCTGTTTCCTTTATACCGGATGTAACCGCTCTGAATCAGTTCTTCCTTAATCTGCTGCAGGTCATCCTCCTTCTCCGCGATATCAAGGGCATTTTGCACCGATTCCAAGTGGTCAATCTCCGCCTTGGTATCTTTGACAAACGAAGACAACGCCTCATAGGTTCTTTTCATTTTTCCGTATTTGTCAAAATATTTCGCTGCATTCTCGAGCGCAGTCAGATCCGGATCAAGCGGTATGGTCAATTCCTCATTTGTGTAATAATTCATCACCGTGATACTCTTTGCCTGCGGCTTGGCACTGTATCCATATGTGTGAAGCAGTTCGCCGTACACTTTATATTTTTCTCTTTTTTCTGTATCCTGAAGTTGTCTGCACTGCAGATCATACTTTTTGACATTGCGTTCCAGCGCAGTCGATACAATGCGGTGAAGGTCCGCTGATTTTTGTTTTATCCTTGTCTTGGCACTTCTCTTGGCATAATACGTATGCAGCACCTCGGAAATACTCTGATAATTCTCCTTCGGATTGTTTTCATAAATCGAAAACGGCACCACGCCGAACTCTATCGGTGTCTCATTTCCATCGTACACGATGAACGGTTCAAATTCCTTTTTTTGCACACTCCCGGCAAAGTTCGCGAATGCAGTCTGTAATGCAGACTTTTGTTCCGCAGACAATGCCCCTGACGGTATGTCCGCATCCACTCCCGCCCGATAGCATATTTCCTGCGCAAGAATCGGCGATATCCCGACATAACTGCTATATATCGCTTTATAGGTTGCCGCCGGCTTCGTGGTAATCAGTTCGATAAACTCTCCTATTGTGTCAGTGTTTTTGACGAAATCTTTTTTATCTTCTGTTTCCGGTATGAAATATGTCCTTCCCGGCAATACCTCTCTGACGCTGGATACCATACCGGAAATATGTTTGATACTGTCGAGGATTTTCTGCTTGTCGTCATAAAAAATAATATTGCTGTGCTTTCCCATAAGCTCCATGGCAAGCGTTTTGCGGCAGAGATCCCCCAGCTCATCCAAATGTTCAATCTCAAAACGGATCACTCTCTCAAGCCCCGGTTGCTCTATGGCAACAATACGTCCGTTTTGCAGATGTTTTCGAAGTAACATACAAAAATTCGGCGCTGTCATAGGACTTTTTTTATTTTCCTGCGTAAGATAAATCAAAGGAAGGGATGCATCTGCACTGAGCATAAGGCGGTGCTGACCGCCGGATACTTTGATCGTAAGAAGCAGTTCATCCTTCTCCGGTTGTGCGATCTTATATATACGCCCTTCCAAAATCTTTTCATTTAATTCCTGTACGATACTCGCAATCGTCACTCCATCAAAAGCCATTTTGTTTCCTTTCGTAAAAACAGGACCGGAAGAGCTCCGGTCCTATCTCTTAAATGTTAGCCAATCAACCAATCGTACATTTCCTGGTATTTCTTAGCAGATACTTCCCACGAAAAATCTGCTGCCATCGCACGATCCACCATTTTGTTCCACTCGCGCTTACGCTGATAATATACATACTTGGCATAGCGAATCGTCGCAAGCATCTCGTATGCATTGTAGTTTGCAAAACTAAATCCGGTTCCTGTGCTTTCAAACTCGTTGTACGGCTGAACCGTATCTTTGAGCCCGCCGGTCTCCCTGACAATCGGAAGTGTTCCGTAATGCAGTGCCATAAGCTGTGACAGTCCGCACGGTTCAAAAAGCGAAGGCATCAGGAATGCATCACAAGCCGCATAAATCTTATGAGACAGCGCATCGGAATAATAAATGTTTGCAGATACTTTGTCGTTGTACTTCCAGTCAAAGTGACGGAACATATTTTCATATCGCTCTTCACCGGTACCGAGCACTACGATCTGCACATCTTCCTGACAAAGCTCATCCATAATATAGGCAATCAGGTCAAATCCCTTCTGGTCTGTCAATCGTGAAACAATACCGATCATCATCTTCTTGTCATCTTCTGCCAGACCGAGCTCTTTCTGAAGTGCACGTTTGTTTTTAACTTTCTCCTTACGGAAGTTAGCAGCATTGTACTGCGCAACAATATGCTTATCCGTTTCCGGATTGAAATCTTCGTAATCAATACCGTTTACAATACCTCTGAGTGCATTGGATCTTGCATTGAGAAGTCCGTCAAGTCCCTCTCCGTAGAACTTGGTTTTGATTTCTTCCGCATAGGTATCGGAAACTGTCGTCACTGCATCTGCATATACGATACCGCCCTTGAGAAGGTTGGCGTCCTGATATGCTTCCAGTTTGTCTGAGGTAAAGAAATAATCCGGAAGTCCCGTAATGTTTTTGACATCCTTTACGTTCCATCTTCCCTGGAATTTCAGATTATGAATCGTCATAACTGTCTTGATGCCGCGGAAGAATTCTCCGCCTGCAAATCTTTCCTTCAAATATACAGGAACGAGACCTGTCTGCCAGTCATGGCAGTGGATTAAATCCGGGCGGAATCCTGTCAACGGAAGTGCGGAAAGTGCAGCCTTACAGAAAAAGCTGAACTTACGAATCTCATCCAGTACATTATCGCTGTAAATACTGAATCCGCTGAAATAAGATTCATTGTCAATGAAATAATATGTAATGCCGTCCACCTTAGCTTCCAGCACACCGACATACTCACTCTTCCAGTCAAAATCCATATAGAAATGAGTTTTATACTTCATTTTGTCTTTTAATTCCTGACGAATACATGTATATTTCGGCAACACAACACGTACATCAAAATATTCTTTATCGAGACTCTTAGGAAGCGAGCCTACTACATCTGCGAGCCCTCCTGTCTTAATAAACGGAACACCTTCTGATGCGATAAACAGTATATTCTTCATCTTGTTATCCTCCAATATTAGTCTGACTATCTGTTACCCCTTACAGATATAATACATTTTAAATATTATACACCAAACCCTTGTTTTTTTAAAGCACTATTTTCTATCTTTGCACCCCTTTTTCAGTCCCGGTAAAGCAATCGGATCTTATCAGCAATCAGCGCAATAAACTCCGAATTTGTCGGTTTTCCTTTTCCCGTGTTAATCGTGTAGCCGAACAGCGCATCCAGCGTCTCCATCTTTCCTCTGCTCCACGCCACCTCTATGGCATGACGGATGGCGCGCTCCACCCTGCTGGGTGTCGTCTGAAATCTTTTTGCGATTGTCGGGTACAAAATTTTCGTGATGGAATTCAGCATTTCAATATCCTCCACCGACATCATGATCGCTTCCCTCAGATACTGATACCCTTTAATATGCGCCGGAACACCGAGCTCATGAATCATGTCCGTCACATCTTTCTCCAAATCTCTGACCGGTTTTACTTTCTCCTCTGCCACGGCCTGTTGTACATAACCTTTTCCTCCGGAAGGCACCTTGATGACAATTTGAAATTCTTTGTCCTGATGCATCAATTCTGTAAGTATTTTAAACATCCGCTCATTATCCTGTGTAGTCACAACATTTAATTGCTGCATGTTCATCCCTCCATTCTTTTGAGATGGATTATAGCAAAGGATTTTTTCCTGTCGCAACCCGGATTTATCGCATTGTTTTTTCGTTTTCTACATTTATTTCTACAAAACAAAAAAATGTATCAGCTTTTTTCAATTTAGCTGATGCATTTTTTCTGTTTTTGCGATATTTCTTTTGCTTATATTCTCATTCCTGTGAAAATGCACGGATGACCGACAGAAATGCATCGCCGTATTTTTGCAGTTTATGCGCTCCGACCCCGCTTATTTCCAGCATTTCCTCCTCTGTCTGCGGCATTTTTTGGCACAGTTCCACGAGCGTTCTGTCAGAAAAAATCAGATATGGCGGAACCTTCTCCTGCCTTGCCAGATCAAGCCGCACTTTACGCAATCTTTCAAAGATAGAATTCGACATTGCCATGCGGGAGCGATCTTCTCTTTTTCTTGTTTTTCCCTCTTTCTTTTGCTTCTCTTTCTTCTCTTCCCGAAGCAGAAGCTGCTCTGTCCCATCCAAAAGTTCCCGGGCTTTTTCTCCCACCTGCAATATCGGATATTCCGATGATGTTGCCACAATATATTCTTTCATCTGGAGTTGTCTTGAAATCCGTGAAAGTTTGTCCATGCTTACTTTCTTTAATGCACCGAACGCTTCCATTTGATCCAGTTTAAACTGTTTTACCTTCGGTGTCAGACTTCCGTGCAGCATCTCAAGGATCAATTTTTCACCGAAGTGCGCTCCGGTCTCCTCCACGCCTTTCACAAAGGCAATCGCCTCTTTGGTCACATCTGTAACCTCGCCCTGATTCAGGCAATTCGAGCAGTTATTACATGTGCTGCTTTCTTCTCCGAAATACGCGAGCATAAATTCCCTAAGACACCCCTGCGTGTAGCAATACCATGTCATACGGCGCAGTTTTTCCCGTTCCGCCGCCTTGACAATCTCAAGCTCTGTCTCCGACAATTCATCGTTCTCTCTGTCCTGTTCAATAAAATATTCGTTGGTGATGACATCCCTTTTCCCGAACAAAAGAATACACTCCGCCGGCTCTCCGTCCCGCCCGGCTCTGCCTGCTTCCTGATAGTAGCTTTCCAGGTTCTTCGGCATATTGTAGTGAAGCACATAGCGGACATTGGATTTATCGATTCCCATTCCGAATGCGTTGGTCGCCACCATAACCGGCTTTCGGTCATAGATGAAATCATCCTGATTTTTCCTGCGTTCCTCATCGTCCAGTCCCGCATGGTAACGGGTAACCGGATAGCCTTCTTTTAGGAGCATCTCATGCACTTCTTCCACGCCTTTTCTCGTGGCACAATAAATAATTCCGCTTTCATCGCCATGAGCACTCAAATATTGTTTCAATGTCGCTTTCTTGTCCTTCGGGATACTGACCCCGAAATACAGGTTCGGACGGTTAAAACCGGTGACAACTTTTTTCGGATTCCGGAGTCCCAAAAGCTCTGTCACATCCTCCTGCACTTCCCTGGTCGCTGTCGCTGTGAATGCGCTGACCACCGGACGGATGCGCAATTTTCCAATAAAATTCTGTATTTTTAGATAACCCGGTCTGAAATCCTGTCCCCACTGGGATACACAGTGTGCTTCATCGATACTCACCATGGAGATCGGAGCATTCAGTGCAAACTCCAGAAATTCCCGTGTTTCCAAACGCTCCGGTGCCACATATATGATCTTGTATTGCCCCCTTGCTGCGTTAGCCAGCGCTAACTTATATTGATTATATGTCAGCGAGCTGTTTAAATACGCCGCATGCACTCCCATTTCATTGAGTGCCCGCACCTGATCCTTCATTAAGGAAATCAGCGGCGAAATCACCAGTGTGATTCCTTCCATCAACAAGGCCGGCACCTGATAACACACGCTCTTTCCCGCGCCGGTCGGCATAATCCCGAACACATCTCTTCCGTCCAAAATTGCATCAATCAGCTCTTCCTGTCCCTCGCGGAAATCATCATAACCATAATACTGTTTTAATATGTCGAATTTGTTCTGTCCTGTTGTTTCCATGTTGCTGTATATTTTCCTTTTCAAATATCTCTTTTGCCTATATAATAATACTATATTTTTTACATTTACAGGAGATTTTTATGAAAACAAGAAGAATTTTTATGTCCCTTTTCGGCGTAATTATCTGTGCCATCAGCGTCGGTATTTTCAAAATTGCTGCGCTCGGTGTGGATCCGTTCCAGTCACTGATGAGCGGGCTGGATAAGCTGATTCCGATTTCCTTCGGAACCCTCTATGTCATCGTCAACGCAGTTCTGCTTTTGTTCAGTTTGTTTGCAGACAGACATTACATAGGCATTGCGACGTTCATCAATTTATTTTTGTTAGGATACATCACGCAGTGGACCTATGAATTTTTGCAGACGGTGATTGTGGAACCGTCCATGATTGTGCGGCTCTTGTGCTTATTGATTGCCATTGTCATTATCTGTTTCGGTTCTGCCCTTTACATGACGGCAGACCTCGGTGTTTCCACCTACGATGCGGTTGCACTGATTCTTGTAAACAAATGGCATATCGGCCAGTTTAAGTATATCCGTATCGTCACAGACGTGATCTGTGTGCTTCTGGGCGCCGGACTGTTCCTTTTAGGCGGCGGAAAGGTTGCCGAAATCCCGACCATTATCGGTGTAGGAACGATTATTACCGCATTCTTTATGGGACCGCTGATTGAAGTATTTAATCAGAAGGTAGCCATTCCGATGTTGAATAAAAAATAGAACAAAGGGTCTGCATTTCCTGCTGACCCTTTTATTATTGGCGATACACCTGCTAACTGAAAGCTTCTGTTCTCTTCTTGTATGTTGGGCACTTTACGGTTGCATACATACTTTTCGCTAATTCAACCGTAATAATTCTTATGATTTACGATTGAAAATGTTAGTTCTTAAAATTAAACCGTAAATTTCTATTTCTTTTACGGTTGATTTCAAGAATATAACCATTACAACCGTAAAATGCAGGATAATTTACGGTCGAAAAATGCAAGTTCATAATTGAGACCGTAATGACTCCTTATTCTTACGGTTAAAACAATCATTTTTTCAAAAGCAACCGTAATCGCCTCCATCTCTTACGGTCGTCAGCTATCAAAATATAATCCCGACCGTACAATCACAAAAATTCAAAGTTCACATCACTCATCACTCTTATTTTCCTTTAAAAAACTAATAAAAATGACGGATTCGATACACACACCAATGCCGGCAAGTACTATACCGCCAATCCTTGCTTTCTCCATCTGTTCCGGCGTCGGAAATGCTTCCAAAGAACCATTTGCTATCATAAATATCCCAACCAGTATCAGCATGGCGGATATAACAACAAAACACATTTTAATAATTTTCATATACATTATCCTCGTAATCCTTGCGCATATATCCTATGTATTTTACTCCCCACACGTCACAAATGCTTCCTGCACATCCACATCATTGCAAGCAATCAAAACAAACTTCCGATCGCGACTGTAGATAAAGTCCGCAGACATGGTCATTCCTTCCATGTGGGCATCCAAAACAATATGATATTCATCGCCCTCATACTGCGGTTCTTCGATTGTCATTTTCGAAAAATCGGAAGTCTTGCCAATATAGTAGTCGCCGTATCGAATCATATAGTCCTGATCCTGCGCTACATCTGCACTTTTTTCCAGTTCATATCCTTTTTCCGAAAGCTTGCTTTCAAAGGCCGCAACAAATGTGTCATACTCTTCCTGTGTACTGTCTGTCTCGCGCAGCTCTGTTGAACGATACGGAGCTATGATTCCCTCTTTCTGTCCTGCGTAAAAGGAATACAATGTACTTTGCATGTGAAAGACATCCGTCAGCTTTTTCATATCAAGTTCTTCCTGCTCAATCAAATCCGCAAGAGTACCACCCGGAACATCCTCGTCCGTCACACCCCAAACCTCATGCAAAAACTCCGGAGTTACCTCCTGCAAACTTCCGCTGCCGGTCAAATAGTTTGCGCCGCAAACCTTATTGACTCTTTCCACAAAGGTATCAAACCCTTCCGGAAACGCATCATAGCCTTCGACGTAAACCATTTCCGTTTCCCCGTTCTCGTCATAGTAACGAAGCAGAACCGCATACGCCAGCGTATCTCCCTCTTGTTTTTCCTCCGCCGAAAGTCCGTGCACGTAATCCCGCAAAAATTCAAAATCCTTTGTAGGCATCTTATCTACGGGGATTGCCTGTGAAAAGTCATACATTGTAGTGCTGCCCATATCTACACGATTAAATCCATAGTAGTAATGGGGATACTTCACATGATAAATCCACTCATCATTTTCTGCCGCCGACCAGACCTCCAAGGACTGTATTTCATTTCTTTGGTTGTCAATCATCACCGTTTCCAGCAGACCGCAACCGCCGAGCAACATTATCAAAAACAAACATGCCATTATAACAAATTTCTTTTTCATCACCCATCTACTCCCTCTTTTATATGGGTATAGAATAGCACAACTACCTGCTTATCGCAAAGACCTTCCGATAGGCAAAAATAAATACCCCAAGAATCACAACCGCATTCACACCGAGCACGGTCAGACACTGCGCAGATAACTCCGGATGCTGAATATCCTGCAGCAATAAATGAAGTTGTTGTGAGTAAACAACTTTTGCCACCTTTGCAATCGTCTCGTTAAACATGGACAACATCGGCAAGAAGGAAAATATCATCATAACCGGGACGGTGAGTGACGTTGCACTCATTTGATTTTTACTGATGACACCGATCGCCGCTCCGAGAATGGCTGAGATGAGATGTCCTGCTGCCATAATTGCCATAAAAGTAAGCAATGTCTTACCCGTGTAACCTCCGGCTAACCCAATGACAAGAGAACCAAGCATACATATAATAAAAATGTAAATCAGATTACCCAGCAGATACTCACCGCCTTTTACATTGGACATCTGCAGAACGCGAAGTGTATTCTTCTCCTTCTCCTCCGCAATGATCGCCGCAATACTTGTCAGCGGTGCCATTCCGACGTACATAATGGCAAAAAGATTTGCGAAAAAATGCGCCGGCATATTCTGCAACTCAATTGCATTTTCCATAATGACTGTCATCACCGGAAACATGACAAACTGTATCAGAATGGTTTTGTTTTTTAATGTATCCTTTATCTGCTTCCACAAAATAGCTTTGATATGATATCTCATTTATCTAATCCCTTTCCTGTCAATTCCATGAATACGGTCTCCAGATTCGGTTCCGTCGAATGAATCGTTTCCAATGTTTCACTTGCAAGATAAGCTGCTATTTTCTCACCGGCTGCTGCATCGTGCTGCAGTTCCACATCCTCACCGCTTACAAGATGCAAACAAATCTTTTTCTGATGATTGTATCTGCGGCAAATATCCTCCGGTCTCCCGCTTTCCACAATCTCTCCTTCATTTAAAAGTACAATATGATCGCAGAGTTTCTGCGCCTCGTACATATTGTGTGTGGTCAAAAAAACGGTAGCCCCCTTTTCCTTCTGCGCAAGAATCATTTCATGAATCGCCTCCGTCGTCATCGGATCCAAACCGCTCGTCGGTTCATCGAGAAACAACAGCTTCGGGCTGCGCAGGATTGCGCGGGCAAAGGCAAGACGGTTTCTCATACCTTTGGACAGATTGGACGCAAGTGTTTTCTTTGCCTCTATCAGTCCTACCTGTGCAAGCACCGCGTCTATTTCATCTACGCTTTTTCCATCCAGCATCTGATAAAATTTCAGATTATCAAAACAGTTCATCCGCTCATAGAGTCCGAAGCTGTCCATCATAATTCCGAGTTTCTGACAGTCCTCACCGCTCATATGTCCGCAGTCTTTTCCAAACACCTGACAGGTACCACCGGTCGGCGTAAGCTGCCCGGTCAAAATATTGATCAGAGTCGTATTTCCCGCACCGGAAGGACCGAGCATTCCGATGATCTCTCCCTCTTTTGCTTCCAGACTGATCTTTTTCAAAACCTTTTTCTCTCCAAAACTATGTTCCAAGTCTTTGACTAAAATCGCATGAGCCATTTACAACTCCCCCTTTTTCATTCTCTCAAGAGCAGCCTGCAGTTTTTCGTTCTCTTTCTTCTCATTCATCGTCGACACAATTACACTGACAACCGCACAAACAAAGAAACAGACAAAGAACATAATCCATGACAAGGCGTCACCGACCGGGAACCATCCGAACACATAGGCAAAGAGTCCGATCAATATAACAATCACAACAAACATGCTGATTGTCCGAACGAACACTGACCAGTTCTTGATAATCCGGTCCGTAAACAGTACATATCGGACTACATTCAGCAAAAATGCCATCAGAAAATACTGTCCTAAAGTAGCAAGCGACAACCCTTCTTCTCCCAGTGCAAAAATCGTCGAAATATCTTTTGCATCCTCTCCGAACACAATCACAAACACGGAAAGACATGCTACCGTAATTCCGAATATAAAAAATACCTGTCTGAGAAAATCAAATAACGTATATCTCTTTTCCATTTACATTACCCCCAATCGTTTCTTTATCTCGTCCGCATATTGTCTGGAAACCATAATCTGCTCCCCGCTTTTCAGGGTTAGCCGAAGCTTCCGCGCAATATCGTTTTTCAGTGACTTAATAAACCGCAGATGTACCAGTGTATTTTTACTGACTCTGAAAAATCCGCTTTGGCAGAGTCTCTCTTCCATCTCGTAAAGTTTCAGCTTTGACTCATACACATCCTCCTCTGTATAAACAAAGGTCTTTCTCTCCACCGCCTCTATGTATGCAATCTTTGCCACATCAAGCAGGTAATTCTCATCTTCCTTTGTCACCATCAGCTGCTGATCAAGCATACGGAGCGTGGCAAGCATCTTCTCTATCTCCGGCGTAAGTTTGTTGCAGGTAACGGCTATCTCCGTATCCTGCATATGTTCATCAATCTGAATTGTTATTTTCACGTCGTTCCCTCCCTTTTGTCTTACGCTAACATATCTGTTTTTTCTATGCAAGCGTACAAGTCGCAAGTTGCCGCAAGTGATACATAAGTTGCCTTTTTATACACAAAAAGCCATGCACCCAAACAGCGCATGGCTCATAGACCAAACAAATTATTCAATAACAAAATATGCATACTGTATGCAGGTATCATAATCTCCGGTCTGTCTAAAATCCGTGATTTCCTTTGCCATGCGGTATTCTCCCGGCGCAAGGCTTCCATACAACCACGTCCAGTTAACCTCCCACTGCGTCCTTTCTTCCATCGGAATCATCCATGCAAGATCCTCCCAGCACACCTCCGCATAAAGTGGTACCTTCTGCCACTGTCCATCTACATTCTTTTCCAGCTCGTACCATCCACCCGTCATAAGTTCACCGGACGGATTACCACCGCTTTGGGTGCATACAAGTTTCATTCCTTCCTGCGTCACATCCTCTGCAGTTAACATAACTCCCCACCGGCTATATAATGGCAAGCAGCATATCTCCTGTGTATCTGACTCAGCCAAATCTTCCTCTATCGGCTCTGCCTCAACCGATGGTTCCGTCTCATCTGCAGGCTCCGTCTCATCCGTCATCCCTGCTTCTTCTGCACTCTCCTGCGCCCGAAACGCCGGATGATAATCTTTCCCCAAAAAATACCATATGCCAACTCCGAGAGTAATCGCACAAAATAAAAGCTTCCCTGCAGTTGTCCATCTTTTCATAAAAACAGCCCCCTTCCTTTTCATAGATACGGATTCGGGGGCCAATTTTTTTGTTCCTACTTATTATTTTAATGCCTTATTTTTCCACTTGCCGATTTTGTAGAAAATCACCGTCAGAACCGCTCCAAGCACCCAGGCGGAAAGAAGCGAAATCTGGATACACTCGCTTCGTCCTGTCGGAAGCTGCGGAGTTCTTGTCAGCCATGAAATACCATAAGCAATCGGAATACGGATCAGCACCGAGGTACAAAGTGAAATCCACATCGGAGTCACCGTATCACCCGCTCCTCGCATAACACCGGATAAGCTCTGGGTAACTGCCATCGCAATATATCCGACCGCAAGAATACACATCATATAATAACTCATATCCACAAGCTCCGGCGTGTCCGTAAAAATACGCATCAGATGCTTACCGAACAAAAGAATAATTCCGGTAATGGTCGCAGAACAAAGTACCGCCATGATCGTTCCCTGCTTCGCTCCCTGCGATACACGATCATATTTCTGCGCACCGACATTCTGACCGGTGTATGTGGTCATCGCCGTACCGAAGGAGAAGTTCGGCATCATAGCAAAACCATCCACACGCATTACGATCACGTTGGCCGCAATAAAAAGCTCGCCGAAACTGTTGGTCAACGACTGTACAATAATCATTGCAGATGAGAAAATTGCCTGGGTCGCACCGGACGGAAGTCCGAGACGAACAATCTGGGAAAGATGCGCTTTCGACATTTTCAATTCTTCTTTTGTCAGGTCGAACGTTTCTTTCATACGCATGAGTTTACGCAGACAAAGATAAGCAGAAACGCCCTGTGCAAGAACAGTCGCAAGTGCTACTCCTGCGACCCCCATGTGAAACTGTGCCACAAACAACAAATCAAGTCCAATGTTAAGAACCGTTGCCACAAGCAGATATAAAAGTGCCGAAAATGAATCACCCATTCCTCTTAATATACCGCTCAAAATATTGTAATATGCCATACCGGCAACGCCTACCACCATAATAATCAAATAATATGTACAATCTTTCATCAGCGACTGCGGCGTATCCAAAAGTCGCAAAAGCGGCTTGACAAGTGGCGGTCCTACCAGCATCAACAGAAGCGACGAAAGTGCAGTAAGCGTTATGCACGTTCCGATGGTCTTTGAAAGATCCTCACGAATCTTCGCCCCGAAATACTGCGCTACCATGATACCGACACCGGCTGAAATACCGATAAAGAGCACAAGCAACAGATTGAAAATCGGTGCAGCTGACCCGACTGCAGCCAGCGCATTGTCTCCCACATAATGTCCGACCACAATACTGTCC
Organism: Lachnospiraceae bacterium; assembly: GCA_045535935.1. Taxonomy (GTDB): domain Bacteria; phylum Bacillota; class Clostridia; order Lachnospirales; family Lachnospiraceae; genus SVFI01. The sequence goes on from JAZSMO010000048.1 coordinate 51,399, forward strand.
ACCGTGCTGTAAAGCTGTTGTGCAATATTTCCGATAATCATTGGGACAGAAAACAAACCGATACTTTTCCATGGCGTACCGACCGTCATATCCGTCGGTTCAAAAAGTTTCTTTATTCTTGCAATCATACTCATTTACTCTAACATCCCTTCTTTGCAACTACGCGCAAAGGGTATTGTACCACTATTTTTTTTATTTGGATAGGGCTTTATCTTTCATAGACATAAAAAAATATAAATTATTTTGTCGTTACCTTCTTGACTTTAGACCACTTGGAATATATCTTTACGGATTTCCCGTTTACCTTTATCGTTTTGTACGTACGGATTCTGACATAATACCTTTTGTTTATCTTCAGTCGTTTGATTGTCTTGGAAGTTTTCTTCTTGCCTTTCACAGTCACAGTTTTTGTTTTTTTCTTTGCCGTCAGTTTTCGAATCACCGGTTTTTTCAGTGTGATGGCATTCGTATCCTCCAATGCACCTGCGCCCATACTGCTTCCGGATGCACTCTCCTGCGATTGCGGCTGAGTCGGAGTATTTCCCGGTTCTGACGGATTATCTCCCGGTTCTGACGGATTATCTCCCGATACATCTCCGGGATCATTTCCTAATACCGCCGGATCGACTTCTCCCTTGGACGAATCATAAAAACTCACCTTCATCTGCGCCTTTATATGAGAACCGAGTGCTCTGATATCCGATACGGTATATAAATCTCCGTCATAAACTACATCACAAAACAGATAGGTATAATCCCCACTCTTTACTTCGCTTGCCTGTCCCGCATAAAAATAATAGTATCCCGGTGTCTGCTGCGCTGTGACAAACATAACTGTATTGCCCCAGTCAAACTGTCCTGTGCAATTTTCATCTTCCCAGTATTCTGTTTTGATTCCAAGCACAGTTCCATACATGTCTTCCGCGGTTTCTGTATCGATTACATTTCCTTCTTCATCTTTCCACTGTATCCGGCAATATGGCGCCTCCGGAGCCGGTTGATAATTTTCACTTCGTATCTTGGCAATATCAACCGACACCGGTTGCGATAAAACCACAATCTCCGTCACTGTCGGATAAACCGCTTCCTCGTAGAGGGATACCACCGTCCATCCACTATTTTTATAAAAAATCTCATAGTACTCTGCCTCACTTTGCGGAAGAAAAAAAACGTCAGCACCCTTCTCTGACTCGCCCGCTGTAATATATGTTTTTTCCAAGTAATCTCCGGCAAAATTGCGATTTTCCGTATAAAACCACGTGCTTCCCTTCACCTGTCCGGCAATGGTAATTGCCCCCTCCTCATTTAATACAAGTACCCCTCTCGTATCCATACTGTTTTCCGGATCATACACACCGCCGATAAAATCCCCGGACACGCCAACATTCGTCATACTGTCATAATCTATGCAGGAATCATTCACAACCTTGATATTATGTAAACCACCATTAACCAACTGCAAGTACGCCCCTTGATCCAAAGTAACATTTCCCACATTGTAAACGCCTGCCCGGTATAAATTGCTTTGGTTTATCGTTATATCAGTTGCGGAATTCCCGTAAAAGTTCATATCACTCAAATTCCCGCTACCACCGGCCGTAATAGTCGCACTACTGTTTTCCTGCGTGTAGATTCCTCCGCGAACACTTACCTTGGTACAAAGACTGAGTGCAGCGGTTCCGGCATAGGATACTTTTGCATCCGTCCCTTCCCCGTGTCCCATATAAATATCCTCAAACACCGTCTCCGAATTGGCATTTACTATGGTCAAAGACGCATTCGTCCCAACGGAAGTCCCTTCAAAACCGCCAGCATACACGGTCGGTAACAATTCTGTCTCTGCGCCTCCCAAATCCCCAAGAGAGCCGCCGCTCCCTTCCAGATAAGTCTTAACCCCATCCAAAGTCAAACTGTGACCTGCAAGAAAGATTTCCCGATGCGGAACGCTGCCCAGTGCCGTACCGGAATTAAACAAAAGTTCAATATCCTTTATAACAACATCATCTCCCGCAATCTGCATCGGACACCTGAAATCCAGACTGATTCCATCGCCGCCGCAAATCGTAACGCCGCCCGGAATCTGTATCGGAAGCATCTTGCCGGTTTCATCCGCCCCGTTGCTCACGGTAATACTCTCAGTAATCACAATCTTGTCATAATTTCCGCTAAGTGCACTTAAAAGTCCCTCTTTCGTCGTCACCTCAATGCTTGTCCCTGTCTGCTGCGCCATGACCGCTATCCCAGAAAAAACACCGGACGATATTGCAATAGCAACCGCAAGTAACAACGTCATATACTTCTGTTTTCTGTCCTTTCGCACCTACATTCCCTCCTTATCGTTTCATAATATGCTGTTCTTTCAAAATTTGCAAATAACAAAATCAGATGAATACACTCCATCTGATTTCATTATAATTGTCATAAATTATCGATTCAGTTTTTCTGCCTCTATGCCCAGATTGTCCATAACAGAAGCGACATTGGCAACACTTTCCAGATTGACATTGCAGGTTTCATAAGTAGAATTAGCGCCGTCCATTACTCTCTGCATAATCTCCGAAACATTCTCAATCTTCTCTGACACAAGACGGTTTTCTTCGGTCACAATCTCAACCGTTTCTTTCAAATGTGTCACCTGCTGCGAAATATTCTGTGTACTGGTATGAATCTGACGGAAACTGTCTGCAGTTTCATTCACATACTGATTCTGCATCTGACTGCTCTCAAGAAGCTTGTTCATCGCCGCAGTTACATCCTCCACCGCATTGACAATCTCATCGATCAACGCATCAATATCTCCCGTAGCATCGTTCGTCTGTGAGGAAAGATTGGTAATCTCCGTTGCAACAACGGCAAAGCCTCTTCCCGCCTCACCGGCTCTTGCCGCCTCAATGCTGGCGTTAAGTGCCAGAAGCCCTGTCTGGTCTGCTACATTTCGGATCATTTCAAGAATATCCTGCATTTTACCTGCGGACTCTCTGAGACCTTCCATTTTCTGCACAACCATTGCGTTAGACTGCTCTGAAATATGTACCTGATCCAGAAGATCATTCATCACTGCATTTCCGCTATCCAATTTGTCCTCGGTACTGTCTACTTCACGGACAATGGATTCAACTGCATCTCCGACTCCCATAATATATTCATTAATTTTTTCCGTACTTTGTTTCTGTACTGCAATCGCCTCTGCTTCCACATTGGTGTCCGAAACAAGCATCTCCATCGCACGCTGCGTATCGCCAATCATCTCTTTGAGCTGCTCGGTTTCCCCGACCGCTTCCTCGATATTGGCCGTCATGGAAGACGCCACATCCAACGTCTTCGTCAGAATTCTTTCGGAATTTTTCTTCTGCATTTCTCCCTTCGCAATATTTGCATTGTTAATCTGCTCAATCTTTTTGATCGCAAGTACGGTAAACATCGTTGTCAAAACCAGACATGCAATCACGACTTCAGCATTGGTAAGATTACTTCCCGTAAGCTGTCCTGCCATTGCTTTGCGTGCAATCACCACTATATTGACGAGCAACGCATAAACACCGAGACCGACCAAAAATTTGAGATCTACATAAACGACTAAAATCACCATGATAACGATGACATAACAAAAAGCAATATCTGTGGACGTCGACCACATAATATAGGAGTAAAGAAGTGCAAATCCGACGCCGCATATGTAACGTACAAGCGATGCGTCCTTCTTTTTCTGATAAATCACCCATGAAATAACACACGGCAAAATACACAAGGCTGCAATCACCGCATACGAACCTATGCTGCGCGCATCTTTAAAAACCTCAAGCAGATAAGCAACCGCCAGTATTGCATTCATAATCGTAATACCGATCAGTGCTGTTTTATTTTGGTTTTCCATTGCTATTTCTTTTACGGAAAAATCCGGGGTTGGTTTTGGGGATTTGACTTTTTTCATAGGATTCCTCTTTCTGTTGTAAATTTTTTATTTTGTCATTCAAATTCTTTAAATATTATAACAAATATTACATTCTTTTCCATAATTTATTTTTAATTATTTCGTAGACATGATATACTGTTTTTATCAGTACGCATAAATATTTACATATCAGAAAGAGGTTTTCTTATTGTTCACCATTCCAACTGTTTTTAAAGATAAATTGACGGAGACATTAAAAGCAGTCCTTCCGATTCTTGCGATTGTTTTACTGCTTTGTTTTTCCATCGCTCCGATTCCGCCGAGCATTCTGATGACCTTTCTCATCGGTGCGGTTCTTCTCATCATCGGAATGTTATTTTTCAACGTCGGTGTTGATATGTCGATGAATCAGATCGGCGAACGAGTCGGTTCTATTATTACGCGCTCAAAAAACATTCTTATTGTTGTGTTGATCACCTTTATCATGGGATTTGTCATCACGATTTCAGAGCCTGATTTACAAGTGCTTGCGCAGCAGATTCCATCCATACCGAACCGCATTCTGATCTATGCAGTGGCAGGCGGCGTGGCACTGTTCCTTGTATTCGCCATTTTGCGTATGCTTCTCGGAATCCCGCTCTCCTACCTCTTGCTTGGATTTTATGCGATTGTTTTTGCTCTGGCTTTTCTTGTCCCGGGTGATTTTCTTGCAATTTCATTCGACTCCGGCGGTGTGACCACGGGACCCATGACAGTTCCGTTTATTATGTCCTTCGGTATCGGTATCGCTGCCATCCGAAGCGACCGCCATGCGGAAGAAGACTCTTTCGGTCTCGTTTCCATGTGTTCTATCGGCCCTATTCTGGCGGTTCTTCTTCTCGGACTGATCTACAAACCGGAATCTACCGAACAAGTTTCCGAGTCGATCCCGATTATTGACAATACCGTGGATCTATGGCAGTTGTTTGTCGCAGAGATCCCGCATTATATAAAAGAAATGGCCGTTTCTCTTTTACCGATCATTGTATTTTATGGTATCTTCCAGTGCATTGCTCGAGATATCAGCAAACGTTCTCTGATCCGTATCCTCATCGGCCTTATCTACACATATATCGGTCTCGTCTTATTCCTGACCGGTGTCAATGTCGGTTTTATGCCTGCAGGTAATTACCTCGGACAGACCATCGCCGGACTTCCTTTTGCATGGATTATTGTTCCGATCGGTATGTTCATCGGTTACTTTATTGTTCTTGCCGAACCTGCAGTATTCGTGCTGACACGACAGGTTGAAGAAATGACTTCCGGTGCAATATCCGCCAAGGCAATGGGCTTAAGTCTATCCATCGGTGTATCTGTATCCGTCGGACTTGCCATGATCCGTGTTCTGACCGGAATATCGATTTTATGGTTCCTGGTACCGGGCTATTTCATCGCCTTGTTTCTGACCTTCTTTGTACCGAAATTGTTTACGGCGATCGCCTTCGACTCCGGTGGTGTTGCCTCCGGACCGATGACAGCCACCTTCCTTCTTCCGTTTGCCATGGGTGCATGCAGTGCTCTCGGCGGCAATATCATTACGGATGCATTCGGTATTGTTGCGATGGTTGCCATGACTCCACTCATCACGATTCAGACGATGGGACTGATCTTCCGCATCAAGGAAAACAAACTTCACCACGAAATTGCGGAAGAATACGTTGCAGTTTCGCTTGATTCATATGACGACTTCGAAATTATTGAATTATAATACATGGAATTCCATGGAAATGAGGTTCTTATGGGAAATATCTATTTAATGACTACGATTATCGACCGTGGTATCACAAAAAAATATTATGAATTGTTTCAGGAAAATGATCTGAATGTCATGTTTGGCTTCCTTGGCTTTGGAACTGCATCCAATGAAGTCCTTGACTATCTCGGTCTTGACCGCGTCGAAAAATCCGTCGCCTTTTCTGTCGTCGAGGAACACACCTGGATTCAAATCAAGCGGGCACTTGAAAAGAAGCTGAAGATTGACGCACCGGGCGGAGGTATCTCGTTCATCATTCCGCTCTCCAGTATCGGCGGCAAAAAGCCATTACAGTTTTTAATCGAAAGTGAAGATTATCAGAAAGAGGAGGAAACGACCTTGAAACATACAAACCATGAACTGATTGTAGTCATCGCAGAACAGGGATATACAGAACTTATTATGGATGCAGCCAGAGGCGCAGGTGCTTACGGCGGAACGGTGCTCCACGCCAAAGGAACCGGTATGGAAATGGCGGAAAAGTTCATGCACATGTCCCTTGCCGCAGAAAAAGAAGTCATCTATATCGTGACAAAAACCGAGCAAAAAAATGACATCATGAAAGCCATCATCGAACATGCAGGTCCGAACAGCAAAGCAAAGGCCATCTGCTTCTCCCTTCCGGTCACCGACACTGCGGGGCTGCGATTGATTGAGGATTAAACAAACTTTCTTGTTTGATGTATCACAAAAAAGAGAGCCCACACGGGCTCTCTTTTAAACAAATCAGCACTCATCACAAGCATGCTCTGTATGATTATGAAGCAATTTATGTTCTTTTCCCTTTAACAATCCATTGTATAACATGGTGATAAACGGATTTTCGCTGGAAAGCTTAATCTGGGAAGCCTGGTCGATATTATAGATACCGTCCATACGGGCTTTCTTTGTACGCGGTCCAATCGGTGTCGGCTGACCACCGCCCGCGATACATCCACGTTTACAAGCCATGACTTCCACAAAGTCATAATAGACTTCTCCGGCTTTCATCTTCTGTAATAACTCATCTGCAGATGCCAATCCGTTTACGATTGCAATCTTCACTTCACGCTCTCCGACCTTGATAGATGTTTCCTTAATACTCTCATCTCCGCGGACACCCATGAAACTGATCGTCTCTAAGTCTTCCGGACGATTGCTGTTCACGATGCGGCGAAGAACAGCTTCCGTTACACCACCGGTTACGCCGAAGATCGCTCCTGCGCCTGACGCAAGACCAAACGGCATATCCAAAGATTCGGAAGGAACCTGTGTCAAATCAATACCTGCCTCTCGAATCATACGTGCTACTTCTACGGTTGTAAGTACATAGTCAACATCCTGCTCTCCGTCTGTGAAATGCTCCGGACGCAGAATTTCGTTTTTCTTTGCTGTACAAGGCATAATCGAAACTACAACGGTTTTTCTCGGATCTTCCGTATTCATGCGACCGTCTTCCTTCAAAAGGGCGCCAAACATCTGCTGTGGTGAACGACAGGTAGAAATGTTCTTGCGATACTCCGGATATTTGTTCTCGCAGAACTTCACCCATCCCGGACAACATGAAGTAAACAGCGGTAAATTCTCTCCGGATTCCAATCTCTCAAGGAATTCCTTCGATTCTTCGATTACTGTAAGGTCTGCAGCAAAATTGGTATCGTAGATTTCTTCAAATCCCATTCTTCGCAGTGCTGCCACTAATTTGCCCAGAGAATTTTCTCCCTTCGGAATACCGAATTCATCTCCGATGGCTACGCGGACTGCAGGTGCAATCTGAACAACGACCCTGTTGTTTTTATCTGCCAAGGCATTCCATACTTCATGAACGTTGGACTTGATGGTAATAGCTCCGGTCGGACATACCGCACGGCACTGACCGCATCCCACACAATCTGTCTCTGACATGCACTTATTAAATGCAGGCATAACTCGCATTTCCGAACCGCGGTGTGCAAAGTTTAATACACCGATACCCTGAATTTCTTCACAGGTACGTACACAGTCACCGCAAAGAATACATTTATTCGGATCAATAACAATACAGTTGGAGGAATCATCCATCGGTATCGTTTCCTTGGTATTCTCGAAACGGACAGAAGTGATTCCGAGCTGCTGAGCCAGTGTCTGCAGCTCACAGACACCGTTCTTACGACAGGTCGTACAATCTCTGCAGTGAGACGCCAGTAACAGTTCCAAAATCATCTTTCTGTGATGCTGTAATTTCGGTGTATTGGTATAAATCACCATTCCGTCTCTCGGTTCCTCCGAGCAGGAAGCAAACACTCTTCCCCTGTTATCTTCCACCACACACAAACGACATGCACCATAGGTGGAAAGTTCTGAATGATAACAGAATGTCGGCAAATCAATGCCCGCTTTACGAATCACGGTCAAAAGATTTTTTTCATCTTCAAATGGTACTTTTCTATTATTAATTGTAATATACTTCATCTTTAACCCCCTAGTTTTCTACGCTGATTGCTCCGAACGGGCACGCACTCTCACAGGCTCCGCACTTAATACATACCGAGCTGTCAATGGTAAACGGTTCTTTAATCTGACCGGAAATCGCACCAACCGGACAATTTCTGGCACATTTCGAACATCCTTTACACTTCTCCGGATCAATCACATAATTGCGAAGCGCTGTGCAAGTACCGGTTTTACATTTCTTATCCACTACGTGCTCTAAGTATTCATCGCGGAACAATTTCAACGTACTCATAACCGGAAGCGCTGCACTCTTACCTAAGCCGCACAGTGCAGTATCGGTAATCATCGTTGCAAGCTCTTCCAGAAGGTCCAAATCTTCTACGCATCCCTGTCCGGCAACAATGCGCTCCAAAATCTCGAGCATGCGTTTGGTACCTTCACGGCAAGGAACACATTTACCGCAGCTTTCGTTCTGCGTAAAGTTCATAAAGAAACGAGCCACTTCCACCATACAGGTATTGCTGTCCATCACTACAAGACCGCCGGAACCGATCATTGCGCCCATCTTCTTTAAGGAATCAAAATCAAGGCTGACATCAAGCTGCGGTGTCACCAGACATCCGCCGGAAGGACCTCCGATCTGAACGGCCTTAAACTCCGCATCGCCTTTGATACCGCCGCCGATATCGAAAATAACTTCGCGCAGTGTTGTTCCCATCGGCACCTCGATAAGACCGGTATTCTTCACACTTCCCGTGATGGCAAATGCCTTGGTACCCGGGCTGTTCTCTGCACCGATGCCCTTATACCACTGTGCACCGTTTAAGATAATCATCGGAACGTTGGCATAGGTCTCCACGTTATTTAATACCGTCGGCTTTTCAAACAAACCTTTTTCCACGGTACGAGGCGGTTTTACACGTGGCATACCACGATTTCCTTCAATAGAAGCTGTAAGTGCACTTCCTTCACCACATACGAATGCTCCTGCACCTCTGTTAATATGTAAATGGAAACTGAAATCCGTTCCTAAAATATTGTCACCGAGCAGCCCTGCTGCCTCTGCATCGCTGATGGCCTGTTTCAGACGACTGATTGCCAGCGGATATTCTGCACGCACATAAATATATCCCTCCTGCGCACCGACTGCATAGGCTGCAATCATCATACCCTCAATCATCTTGTGCGGGTCACCTTCCATGATACTTCTGTCCATGAATGCACCCGGGTCACCTTCATCACCGTTACAAACGACATAGCGTATTTTCTCTTCCTGTCTGGCTACCTGCTTCCACTTATATCCAGCCTGGAAACCACCGCCGCCGCGGCCGCGCAGATTGGACTCTAATATTTCATCAATAACTTCCTGCGGTGTCATCTCAAACAAAGCCTTTGCAAATGCCTGATATCCGTTTTGCGCACAAGCTTCTCCAATGTACTCTGCATCGATACGGCCGCAATTCTCCAATACCAGACGCGTCTGTTTTTTATAGAACGGAATCTCTTCCTGCTTCGGATACTGCACACCATTCTGCGTATAAATCAGACGATCGATAATCTCACCGTTTTTAATCGTTTTTTCGAAAATCTCTTCGCAGTCTTCCAATTTTACTTTTGTATACAAAACACCGAGAGGCTCGATGCGCATCAAAGGTCCCATCTCACAGAAACCGTGACATCCGCTTTTCTTTACTTCCATCGGGCCGTCGCCGTGCGCAATTTCCGGTCCGAAATGTACTTCTACATCCGGATTTTCGCCGATCAATTCACTGATTTTTTCATAAATTTCTCCGGAACCGCTCGCAAGACAACCGGTTCCCGCACAAATCAATACTCTGCACTTGCTATTATCCATTCGCTCCTTATTTACATCGCGGAGCTGATCTAACATTTCTTTATTTTCTAATTTTTGCATATAACCCTCCGTTGTAGCGATTATAATTCCACGTTGCCTTCACGCAGATCGCAGATCAGCTGCGCTGCTGCGTCCGGTGTCATCGATGGAAATACTTTATCATTTACTGTAAGTACCGGTGCCAAACCGCAGGCTCCGAGACAGGATACTGTTTCCAATGTAAAAAGCATATCATCTGTCGTTACTTTGCCTTTTGACAAACCAAGTTCTTTATATAAGCGTTCTAAAATCGGAATTGACTTGCGAACGTGACATGCAGTACCGTCACACACCTTAATGACATATTTTCCCTTCGGTTCAAACGAGAAATTCTCATAAAACGTAGCAACACTGTACGCCTTACTCTCCGTAATCCCAATCTGCTTTGCAACATACACCAGAAGCTCCGCCGGCAAGTAACGATACTCACTCTGAATGTCCTGAATAATCGGAATGAGTGAGGCCGGTTTTGCGCCATAGACTGCTATAATTTCATCTGTTTTTTCATAGTAGCTTTTATCTAGCATCGTGTTCTCCTTCTCCTTGATTTTTTGTGTTCGTACATCATTTCTATTATATTAAATTTTTCATTGTTCAGCAATAATCATTTGGCAAATATATCCGAATATATCAAAACGCAAAACAAAAACGAGGGTGTCCCTCAAGTCATGAAATGACTTGAGGGATTACCCTCGTTTATTTTGAAATAGCAACCTCTATTTCCCCTTTTACATTTCTTCCTTCTATATCGATTATATAATTCCCATCTTCCTGAATTGTAATTACATGTGGTGCACCATTTCCATAGAATGCATAAAAATCTCCATAGAATACAGATTCCTTTCCTTTTTGTAAAACATTCAAATGGATATATCCTGTTTCATAATTAAAATTAAAGTCAAAAGATATCGTATCTCCTTTTTTCAGAGCACATTCCTTCACAACATGTGAATTTAGCTGTTCAGCCTCTATAAGATAACCATAGTCTCTTTCTTTTACTTCGTAAACTGAACGATTTGATAACCAGAAAAATGCACATGTTCCGATAAGTAAGACCATAATAAGAGTTAATATGCCAATATACTTTAATCGAATTCCTGTACTATCCCCTTTCACTAATTTTTCATACTGATAAAACTGGAAGGCTGACACACTAAATAAGATAAGATACAATAACGCCAATCCTAAAAAGGTAAAAGAAAGCACATCTTGCACGCTGCTTCGACTCCCATATCCCGTCGTTGTCATATATAATTGCGGAATGATAACCATTGCAAAAATGATAATAAGGGGAATAATTCTCCCTCTAAATACTCGATACATCATATCAAGTCTGGACGCATCGTCACAAAAGATTTCTGCGCTTTCTTCTCCGGGCTGTCCTTCTTTTCGAAAGTAACTATATCCCACAAAATCCTCAATATATTCCCAACCGCAATCAGAAAACATCTGAATATATTCTCTCTTATTTCGGATTCCCTCCTGATTGTAATCTAACCTGTATGATACTTGCTTTGGCTCACATTGTTCAAATCGATAAAGTCCGGGAAAAGACACATGGGTAAAGCTCCATCCATTTTCATGCATCTCACTTAAAAATTTCTCTTCCTGCTGATACTGCGGTATTGTAAAAAATTTAAAAACTGTTTTTCTTTTTCCCATTATCTCATCTCCTGCATATTCTTAAATAACCGTTCAATTCGTTTCATTTCAATAGCAAGTACTTCTTTTCCCAGGTCTGTAATTACATATATCTTTCTTTTTTCTTCTTCACGAATAAAGCGAATCAACCCATCCTTCTCCATTTTCGATAAACTGCCATACATGGTTCCCGGTGCCAAAATAATTTCCTCATTTGTCATATCCCTAACTTTCTGTACGATCCCATATCCATGGTTTTCTTCTCTTAGACATAACAAAATATAAAAACCTGTTTCTGTCATGGGAACATAAACTTTCTTAATATGTGCATCCATTCCTTTCGCCTCCTTCTATTTCCAACTACGATATATCACACTTCAATATATCGCACCTCGTTATATATGTATAATATCGTAGTGCGATGTATGTGTCAAGTGTTTTATTGAAAAAGCCATTACTAAAATCCGTGCAAAGCACGAAATTTAGTAATGACTACGATATGGTGCAAAATCATATTAGAACTTTTTACCATCTCTAATAAATTCTAATGGTTTATATTCTCTATACCTTAAATAATCACTGTTAACAACACACATTTTATAGTTTTTTAAAAATGTGCGTCGTTAAACCGTGTAATTCCGCATTTTTCTCATCAAAAGAGGGCCTTTCGATGAATACGACTACGTATTTATCCGCACGGACTCTAGTGCCCCAACATCTCTTCAATAAATATCCCATACCCCTTCGTCGGATCATTGATCAGTACATGCGTTACGGCGCCGACTACTTTGCCGTTCTGGACAATCGGCGAGCCCGACATCCCCTGCACGATTCCTCCTGTTTTTTCTAAAAGTTCTTCGTCTGTTATGGTTAACATAATTCCTCTGTTTTTCTCACCGGGATTATAGCTAATCTCGTCAATGTAAACATCATAAAAAGCCGGTGCCTCCTCCAGTTCAAAATATATCTGCGCCGGACCGCATATAATTTCCTGCTTCAAACCGGCCGGATATGCCATACAATCTCCGAAAAATTCATTTCCGCTATCACTTTCGGCAAACTCCTTTGACAGCCTTCCGTATATGCCTTCCGATGAATTTTCTTCGATTTTCCCGATATAATCCGCATCATCAAAGGTAAGCACTCCGGTTAATTCTCCGGGACGTGCATCCTCCGCTTTGCGGATTGATAAAATACTGGTTTCATAAATACTTCCCTTTTTCAATTCCAAAAGACATCCTGCATCCGCATCGTTTACTCCGTGCCCCAACGCTGCAAACTCTCCTTCCGATGTGAAGTAGCTCAGTGTTCCGATTCCCTGTGCACTGTCTCTGATCCAGATTCCCAGTTTATATATACCATCTTCACTCATACACGGTTTTACCTGCACCTCTGAAACTTCTCCGTTCCGAAGGATTGTCAGAATCATCTCCTCTCCCTCGCTGTCTTCAATCTGTGACACGAATTTGCGTTTTCCTACAACTCCTTCCCCGTTCACCTCGGTAATATAATCTCCCGGCTGAAGAACATCCTCGGACGGAGATACCTCTTCCCCTTTGTAGTTTACATAACTTCCGGTGTCAATCACAAGAACCCCTTGCGTTTTTAAATAAATTCCGATCGGTTCACCGCTGATATAAATTTCGCGATCATCGACGGGCGTAAGTGTCACGGTCTTCATCGGGAGAAATCCCATACATTTCAAATCCATCGTATAGGACGTTGCATCGCCGGGAACTATGGAAAACGAAGTAGTCATCGGCGTTTCCACACATAATCCGGAATCTGACATAGCCTGTGTCACCTGCAAGGTCGACACTTGACTGAACGTCTCATCCTCTTTTGCATTGATGGTTGCCGTAACCGGGATGGAAAACGCAATCGTTTCCTCCTGTCCTTCCCGAAGCAATATCGTATCCGGCACAGATTCTACTATCATAAAGTGATAGACCAGTAACATCGCCACACCGGTGGCTGCAAGCATAACATATAAAAAAATCCGATAATAACGCATTCGTTTTCCTCCTTTCCAACAAAAAAATACCAGGCAGATTACTCTACCTAGTATTTGCATGTCTTTTCAAATATAAATTAGTATTGTTTTGTATGAATTGCCATTTCTTTCAATTCTTTTGCATTTTGCCGGGCAGCATCGGTCATCACATCACCGCCGAGTAACCTTGCCAGTTCTGAAAGCATACCATCTAAATCCAGTGCAGTCAGCGTCGTTGTCGTCCGCTCCGCTGTCTGATGCTTTTCGATCATGAAATGATGATCTGCCATGGCTGCAATCTGCGGAAGATGCGTAATACAGATCACCTGATGATGCTTTCCGAGAACTCCTAGTTTTTCGGAAACCTTCCATGCTGTTTTTCCGCTGATTCCTGCATCAATCTCATCAAAGATGAGCGACTCGATCTGATCCTGACCTGCAAGTACGGCTTTGAGCGCAAGCATAATACGCGAAAGCTCACCGCCGCTGGCCACCTTTGCAAGAGGTTTTAATACCTCTCCTGCATTCAGCGAAATAAGAAATCGCACATAATCATCACCGGAGGCAGTAAGATACTTTTCATCCTCCGTCACTTCGATTTCAAACTGTGCGTAAGGAAAATTCAATTCTAAAAGCGCATCCTGCATTTTGGCCGCCAATACATGCGCCTGTCGCACTCTCTCCTCATGCGCTTTTTTGCAAAGATCACAAAGCTCTTCGTAATATGCATCCCTCTGCAATGACAGTTTTTGTTTATACTGCTCAAAATCTTCAAATTTATGCAAAAATTCTGCTTTTTCCTGCGCATAATCCAAAATTTCTTCTATCGTATTGCCATATTTTGTCTTTAAATGATTGATCGTGTTCAGTCGTTCTTTGGTATAGACATATGTCTCACCGTCAATTTCAAGATCATCCATATAATGTTGCAAAAACCGCTCAGCATCCCGGATCATCTCTTCCGCCTGCAAAAGCTGATCGGCTGCATCCTGCAGCTTCGAATCATAGCCCATAGCATCCTTGACACACTTCGATGCCCGCCCGATCAAAGTTTCTGCATTTTCCTGCTCGTAGCCGCCGAGACACCCACAGGCCGCCGCAACAGACTCTCCGATGAACTTCATATGCTCCATGCGACGAAAATCCTCTTCCAGTCTGACATCTTCTCCCATCTGCAAAGAGGCCTCTTCAATCTCTTTTACTTCAAATTGCGCCAATGCGATCTCTCTGTCTTTCGCCGCATCATCCAAAAGCGCCTGTTCATATTCTTTGTCCGCTTCCCTGTATTTTATGTAAACCTCTTTAATCTGTTCCGTACAGTCCGCAAGCGCTTTTCCGCAATATACATCCAACACTTCCAAATGCTTTTTTTCACTCAAAAGCGACTGGTGCTCATGCTGTCCGTGAATATCAATCAGCAGCGACGCCGCATCCTTGAGTGTTTTGCCAGAAACGCTTTCCCCGTTAATACGACAGCTGCTTTTCCCCGGCATAATGCGTCTTTGAAGGATTACTTTTCCCTCTTCATCCGGAAATATCTCCATTTGACGCAATTGGTCTTTTGTCTCTTCTTTGCACACCGAAAAACACAATTCCACATAGGCGTATTCTGCCCCATGACGAATCAGATTTTTATCTGCCTTCGCCCCCAGTGCCAAATTGATGGAATCAATAAGAATCGATTTTCCGGCTCCGGTCTCACCAGTTAAAATATTGAGCCCATCGGAAAATTCAACCTCCGTCTCATCGATCAGTGCTACATTTTTTACTGCTAATCTTTCTAACATATCGTATTCTCCTTATGTTCTTCCGGACACATTCCCTCTTACTCCAAAAGAAGCATAATTTGATTCATAATGCTTTTGGTATCTTCCACCGAGCGGATCGCCATCATAATCGTGTCATCACCCGCAATGGAACCTACAATCTCCGGATATTTCATGGCATCGATGGCAGCTGCCACAGCCATCGCCATACCGGAAACCGTTTTTACTACAAGAATATTCTGCGCCATATCCATGGAAACAA
>JAZSMO010000051.1:0-9204 GCA_045535935.1 Lachnospiraceae bacterium
ATGGAACGGTGAGCCGGTTGAAAATTTGTCCGGAAAAGAAAAGATTTTCTCGTTTGCAGTAGAAGAAAACGAGGAATTTTATGAAGCTCTTTCCATAGCAGGGATGGGGAATGAGACGGCGGAGGTTTGTTTCATCGCCGAAACAGGTGAGGAGAAGACCGTTACGCTTTCAAAAATCGGAAACTATTATGATAGAATGATGGATTGTATCGAAGATGTCATCGACAAAGGGGCTGAAATTTCGAACCTGGATTGGATGCGTGTGGATGAAAGTACGGCACTTCTTCGTATGCGGTTTATGAATTATGATTCCGAAGAGAACTTTTCTGAGATGGAGACAGCATTGCGGGAGGAGATGCTTGCTTTAAAAGAGGAGGGGGTAACGAATTTAATTTTCGATCTTCGCTCTAATTACGGAGGATCCGGAAATCATGTGAAGCATGTTTTGAAATTGATTGCTCCTTCCGGAGAACATGTATATGCTTATGATGGTGTGTTTGATAAGGAAACACAAAAGTACAAGATAGACAGTGTTGCAGATGACGGAAGTGTGATTTATCAAGTCGGGCAGTGTGAGACCTATCAGGGAGAAGATCTTTGGGGACATGGACAGATAATAATACTTGTCAATGCGAATACTGTCAGTGCAGGAGATCACTTCACTATGGCGGCGTCCGCTTATCCGAATGTGACTGTGATGGGATTTACTCATAGCAACGGAAGCTGTCAGGGCGTAAATTCTGTAAACTTTGAGTATGGAATGTTGTCATATTCGGGAGCACTTTTGTTAAATGAGGACGGAAGTGTATTTGTGGACACGGATCATGCCCGCAAAGCGGTGGTACCTTTGGATGTAAAAATTCCGTTTGATCTGCAGGCGGTTTCCGTGTTGTTTGATGAGGGAGAAGATTATCTGCTTGAGAAAGCGATGGAGGAATTTAGAAAGTAAAAATAAAAAATCAGGCAACAAAAGTTGTCTGATTTTTTATTTAAATGGAATAGGTGGGTGACAATCCACATCTCCTAACTATGGGTGGCGGCCGCCTGTTCCGCCCTCAGATTCCATTTGTTTAACATATGATGTATATAAAAATATTATACGCTATGATGATTGTTGTCAAGTTTTTTTAGGGTTCCTTTTTCGATATATCGTTCCGCATTATAAGTACTTAGTAAGTGCAAGCTTTTAACAAAACTATTTTTGGTGTTACTAATTTTAACTGCAACTCTAATATATTCAGAATCGACTTTATACAATTTGACGAATTGTATGGAATTATTATTTGGATTTATACCTACATAGTCCGGCGCAGAAAGAATTTCCTGTATTTTGTCATAATATTTATCATATTCGTAAGGGTGTCTGCTTTTAATATGCTCTATATTGGAAGAACCAATAAAAATTGGAGTATTAGGTGGTAGATTTAGTTGTAGCATATAAATTATTTTTTGAGAAATTGTGTCGACTTGTTTCAAAAGAAGTAACCTCCGGGAATTGTTTAGATATTTTGAAAAAATGTAAGATAAAATAATAATTGAATCAGAAAATGATATGTGCTTGTTTAAAACTTGAAATGTGTTATGATTATAGAAAATCAGTGTTAATATATGTGAGAACAATACTACTATAGATTATAGAATTTGTAAATGGTTTTTGATGGGAGAAATGGAGATTCCACATGAGCAAAACAAAACTGATTATCAGTGCATTAACCAAATACATAGCAGGTTTACTTATGGTAGGTCTTATGTTGTTTTTGCCGGCCGGAACATGGGAGTACTTTAATGGCTGGCTGTTCATGGGGCTGTTGTTTGTTCCGATGTTTCTTTTGGGCGTGGTACTTCTTGTTAAGAGCCCGGAACTTTTGGAGAAGCGTCTTCGCAGCAAGGAAAGTGAAAGAGACCAGAAACAGGTGGTCGGGGCATCGCTTGTTATGTTTTTGGCAGGATTTGTTTTATCTGCCTTGGATTTTCGATTTGGTTGGACGCACGTCCCGTTTCCGGTTGTGATTGTCGCTGCGGTCGTTTTGCTTGTATCTTACGGCCTTTATGCGGAAGTGATGCGTGAGAATGTATATTTATCACGCACGGTAGAAGTGCAGGAGGAACAGAAAGTAATTGACACCGGACTTTACGGAGTGGTGAGACACCCGATGTATTTTTCGACGGTACTGTTGTTTTTGTCTATTCCGGTGGTGCTTGGATCGTGGATCGGATTTATCATTTTTTGTGTGTATCCGTTTTTGCTTGTAAAGAGAATCAGGAATGAGGAAATGGTACTGGAAGAGGGACTGGCAGGCTATAAAGAGTACAAAGAAAAAGTAAAGTATCGGATGATACCGTTTGTGTGGTAAAATCATATAAAAAGTGATATTATAATGGTAGTCCGCCCGATGGGCTGATGATACATATTTTTATGAAAAAGGAGAGTGCTTGTTTGACTAAGTACAACAAAAAGGAGACGGTAGCATAACCGGGAGGTTTGCTGTCGCTAACAAACCTCCCGCGGGAAGCAGTTGAAAGATAACAACATTCAGGAGGAAAAAAATAATGAATAAAAACTATATCATACGTCAGGAAACAGAAAAAGACTACAGCGTAGTAGAAAACTTAACAAGAGAAGCGTTTTGGAATGTGTACAAAGAAGGTTGCGATGAGCACTATATGGTACATGTGATGCGCGGACATGAAGATTTTATCCCGGAACTTGCACTTGTGATGGAAGTGGACGGTGAGATTATCGGAAATGTCATGTACATGAAAGCGATGTTGAAGGATAAGGATGGAAATGAGAAGCCGATTGTAAGTTTCGGGCCGATCAGTATTCATCCGGATTATCAGCGAATGGGATACAGCCGTATTTTGCTGGAACATTCTTTTGAGATTGCAGAAAAACTCGGTTACGATGTGATTGTGAATTTCGGCGATCCGGCAAATTACGTGGCACGTGGTTTTCTCAGTAGTCATAGATATCATGTCTGTATGGAAGGTGACGTATATCCGGCGGCTTTGCTCGTCAAACAATTAAAAGAGAATGCACTGGACGGAAGAACCTGGTATTATTACGAAAGTCCGGCTTTTGAAGCTATGACAGAGGAAGGACTTGCGCAGTTTGAGGCACAGTTTCCGCCGAAAAAGAAGGAATGGAAGCCTAGTCAGGAAATCTTTTATATTCAGAGTCATTCGACCGTAAGGTAATTAGAAAGAAAAGGGCTGTTGCTCCGCATTGCGGGGCGACGGCTTTTTTCTTGTTTTCCGTGGTATGTAGCGGAAAGATGTTGTATAATAGAAATGTATTTGCGTTATTGTATTTGGGAGAAAAGAAATGAATCATTTTATTAAGCTGACAGATTATAAAGCGAGTGATATCTATGATCTTTTTAATATGACGGATGAAGTTTGTCGGGGCAAACATGCAGATGCTCTGAAAGGGAAAAGTATAGTACTATTTTTTCCGAATTCAAGCATTCGTACAAGAGTAACGTTTGAAAAAGGAATCTATCTGCTTGGCGGGCAACCGATTCTGTTTCCTACGGAAACGCTGGATAAGAAAGAGGATTTGAAGGATGTTTGCGGGTATCTGAATAATTGGGCAGATATGGTCATTGTGAGACATAAGGATATTCAAGTAGTAGAGCAACTTGCTAAATACTCGGAAGTTCCGGTGATCAATGCGATGACGGACGTCAATCACCCATGTGAGATATTGACAGACATGTATGCACTTTCAAAGATACGGAAAGATTTTACGAAAGACCATTATTTGTTTGCAGGCAAAAACGGGAATATCGGGCTGTCATGGAAGGCGGCATCGGAAATTATGGGATTTTCTTTGGAGCAGTGTTGCGGAAATGGGTATGAGATTGAAGGTATAAAGACATACGACAATATCAATGATGCAATTGTCGGGAAAGATATTGTCTGCACAGATTCACTACCCGGAAATGTACTTCCTGATTTTAAAAATTGTCAGGTGACAAAAGAAATCATGGATTTTGCAAATAAGGGGGCGATTTTAAATCCTTGTCCGCCGTTTTATCGGGGAGAGGAAGTATCGGAAGATGTGATAGATTCAGAGTACTTTGTAGGATATGAGTTTAAAAAGTATTTGCTCAAGGTGCAGCAGGCGGTGATGCTGTATTGTCTGAACTAAGGAGGTAAAAACATGTATTTATCAGAATGTTGTGATGTGCGATATGAAGAAGAGAAAAATGTAGTTTTTGTAAAATGGAAAAAGTTTTGTTGTATGGAGGACTATCGTAAACCTCTGGAATATGCCTTGGAAATCATTGAAAAGTACGAATGTGACTACGTGGCTGATACGAGGGACGGTTTTGAGAATATTCCGGAGGATACAGCATGGGTGGCGGACTATTTTATGCCAAAAGCTGCATCACTTGGTTGCGAGTGCATTTATTTTATTATTGATGAAGATAATTCGTTGAAAGAGGAATTGGAGGGACAGGCAGCGGATTCGGAAGATGTGATTGCGTTTAAGTATATTTATGATTTGGCAGAAGTAGAAAAGCGATGAGAGGTTACATATGTCTTTATTTTTATTGATTGCATATCTTGTAGTTTTTATACTACAAATCATTTTCTTTGTAAAAGCGATAAAGAAGAAATTAAAGAAATTTTGGATGATTTTGTTTGTGACGGAAATTATTTCGATTTTTGTTTCCGT
The DNA here is from genome assembly GCA_045535935.1 of Lachnospiraceae bacterium. Lineage (GTDB taxonomy): Bacteria > Bacillota > Clostridia > Lachnospirales > Lachnospiraceae > SVFI01. Next base: position 4,685 of record JAZSMO010000051.1, read on the forward strand.
CGGACTGATGCTTTACTACGAAAGTTTACCGGGCTACGGATTTATGCCGGGACTGTCCTATTTGGGAGAAATATTGTCAAGTTTCGGAGCGATGGTTTTATACGCTGTTATGTTTGTAAGTTCGGTGATTATTTGCATCGTCAATGGCGAAAGGAAGAAAAAAGTAACGCCGTTTTTTGCAGTGGCAGGTTTCTTGTTTTTTGTCATCGGAATATGTTTTTTTGGGTGTGAATTTATCAGTAATTTTGAGAAGACCAAAAGTGTAGCAACATTTGTGGGATATGAAGAAGTGAGGACCGGAAGCGAGGCAGAACAGTGGCCGGTTTTGGAATTCTATGTGGGACAGGAGAAATACCAAAGTCGCTGGCCGGAGCTTAAAAGTGCATCTGTCGGAGATGAAATAGAGATTTATTATTATCCGGTAGGAGATTCCTATGAATGTACACTGTTTGTGGAAGATTATCGGGAGATTTATATCACATTATTTGTTTTGGGAAGTTTAATGTTATTTATAAGGTGGAAAAAACGAAGAATAGTAGATTAAGGGGAGAAAAATGAAGGGTTTGACAGGAAAGCAAAAAGCCAGAATCATAACTCTGGCAGTTATCGTATTATATCTTTTATATGGAACGCTTGCTTATGCATGGGAAGTACGTATGCAGACGCCGCAGATTGACTATGTGGATAGTATGCAGGTGGATGGATCGGAATTTTCCGGGATTGCAAATTTGTTTGTGGCGGGAACGAACGGTTTGGTTTCGTTTTTAACTATGCTTTTTTCTGTTGTTGCAATGCTGGTGATAGCATTGGTCCTTCTTGTGCCATGGAGATGTATTGCCATGCGGAAACAGACTGTTATTGTAAAGGAAGAATATATAGTGGCAAAGTTTTTGTGGATAGGATTTTGTGTATGTGCACTGCTTGGCGGACTTATTATATTGCGCTTTACAAATCTACTATATCTTTTGAGCATGACAGGAATATTGGCATTTCTGATATGGATTTTTGCTGTTTGGCCGATAGGAAGGAGAACCAATGAAGAAAATAGTTAGCGTTTGTTTACTTTTGACGATTTGTTTATTGACGGCCTGCAGCGGTTTGCCAAAGGAGACTTATACATACGAAACGCAAGATGAACTGTCGGTTTCGATTGAGAAAACAAAAGTATATGATGACAAACTTGTGGTAAAGTTTTCGGAGGATGCATTTTCGAGTGTGGAAGCCATTCGGTGTTATGATGAAAATTTTGAAGTTATCCTTGAGGATGTCGAGTTTGAGGGGGAAGACAATGTTCTGACGATTTACACGGAAGAGGCTGATAAAATCAGTGGTTTAAAAGTAACTGTGAATGATATGCTGTATTATGACATCCGCTATTTGGACTCGGAGTCTTATGCGATGCTTCGTGGTGACTGGGCGGACGATTACGGCTATTTTGTGTCTGGTGATGAGGATGCATATTATACCGAGGCGGAAAAAGAGAAGCAAAAGCAGTTGCAGGAGGAACGTCTGGCGGAAAGAGACAGCGCATTTGCGATGATAGAAGGTAGCTGGGAGAGTGAGGACGGGCTAACACGTATTGAGATTTCCGATGTTGAAAGCCCGACGATTGAAGTCTATGAGTATCGGGAAGGCGTATGGAATTTAACGGATCAGATTATCGGATATTGGGTATCGGCGGATTTGAGACAGGAACCGCTCTGTGTGTCGATTGAAGAATCGAAGGGCTACAGCATGCTTTATGACTTTTACATGAGCGAGGATTTAATGAGTTTTGAGTGTAGTTTGACGGAGGGGAAATTTACAAGGGTGGAAGGTGAATAAGATGAAGGTCAGATTAGTCAGACCGACATTAGAAATGAAAGAGGAAGCAATGGTTTACCGTCAGGCACATTTTGACGCAGGTGAGCGAGTGATTAGCGGAAGCGAACTTTTGGATCAGACAGAAGATTATGAAGAGTGGGTGCGCAGCGTCGCTGCCAATACTTCCACGGAAACCGTAAATCCGGCGTGGGTTGTAACCGATACGTTTTTTGCGGTGGATGAAAATGGCAGCATCGTGGGTATCATAGATCTGCGCCATACATTAAATGACTTTTTGCAGGATTTCGGAAATGTCGGATACAGCGTGAAACCATCGGAACGCAGGAAGGGATATGCAACAGAGATGTTCCGTCAGGTCAGGGAAATAGCGCGTCAGGCCGGAATGCAAGAACTTCATATGGCGGTGCATCGTGATAATGAACCGTCGGTAAAGACAATTGTAAACGCCGGAGGCGTGGTTTGTCGCAGTTTTATTGCAGAAGAAAAATGGGCGGATATGTATCTGATTCAGTTGTAGGAGGCTAATATGTTCAGAGAGCTGACAAGAAAAAACAAAGCCATTTCCGAAGAGGAATGTGTGAAGCTTTTAAAAGAAGAAACGCGAGGTGTTTTGTCCGTGCTGGGTGATGGCGATTATCCGTATGGAATGCCAATGAATCATTTTTACAATGAGGAAGACGGATGCATTTATTTTCACTGCGGAAAAAAAGGACACAGACTGGATGCGATTCAAAAACATGATAAAGTTTCATTTTGTGTGTATGACAGTGGCGTGTGCGAGGATGGAGATTGGGCACTTCATGTAAACAGTGTGATTGTGTTTGGTAAGCTGGAGGTAATTGATAACATGGAGATGATTATCGATATTTCAAATAAGCTCAGTCGTAAGTTTACGCAGGATGAGGCGTATATTCAAAAAGAGATTGAGCTTTATGCAAAGGCAACACTTCTCTTGAAACTGAGACCGGAGCATATGTGCGGAAAAAGGATAAAGGAGTCATAAGATTATGGAGCAGGAAAAGTTTTATGTTGTGACAAAGATGGAGCAGGAAGATCATAAGAAATTTTTGTATATTACGACGTTTATTAAGAGAAAAACAGGGCTGATTATAACGGCGGTAATGAGTGTGCTTGCAGGGCTTGCGGTCAGCTGGATTCTTGACTATATGACAGTGGGAATGGTGGTACTGATTGGTGTGGCATATTTTTTGATGATTGTCGGTATTCAGTGTTATAAAATTAATAAGATGAATGAGCAGCGTGCAAAAACGGATAAAGCGGTCGGTTTTGGCGCAGAGAGTCATCTGCATTTTTATGATGATCACATATTGATGGAAATGCCGGTGACAAAGTCGTCCGGACAACTTCGTTATGATCAGATTTACGAAATTATGGAGACGAAAGAATTTTTTGCAGTATATACTTCTTCCAATCAAGCGTCTTTAATACGCAAGAAAGATATTAAACAGGAGGAAATTGCAGCGTTTACCGAATTTTTGAAAGAAAAGATGCAAAAGCAATATAAGATATTGTCAGTTTAGGAGGAAAAATGAAAATATTGGTCATCGGCGGAACGAAGTTTTTCGGAATACATATGGTTCAGGAATTGCTTGCAAATGGACATGATGTGACCATTGCGACCAGAGGACAGGCCAAAGATCCGTTTGGCGATAAGGTTAGCCGTATCTTACTGGATCATTCGAATCCGGAAAGTATGAAAGAGGCCTTGAACGGAAAGCATTTTGACGTTGCAATTGATAAGATTGCCTATTGTTCCAATGATATTAAATATTTGATGGATACAGTTTCTTGTGACCGGCTGATTTATATGTCAAGTACAGCAGTTTATACTTTAGACCACATGGATGTAAAAGAAGATGAGTTTGACGGAAATGCAGGATTTCTTAAGTGGTGCAATCGTCCGGATGATTCCTATGCGGAGGTAAAGCGTCAGGCGGAGTATGCACTTTGGCAGAACTATGGAGATAGGAAGTGGCTTGCTGTCAGATATCCGTTTGTGGTGGGAGAAGATGATTATACAAAACGGTTGCAGTTTTATGTGGAGCATACGATAAGCGGTGTTCCTATGTTCATCGATAACCTCGATGCGCAGATGAGCTTTATCAGATCCGATGAAGCGGGAAAATTCCTTGCGTTTTTGATTGATAAAGGACTGACCGGCGCAGTCAATGGGTGCTCGGATGGAACGATTTCTATCCGTGAAATCTTGGATTACGTGGAGGAAAAGACCGGAAAATCTGCAGTTTTAAGTAAAGACGGAGATGAGGCGCCATATAATGGAACGGTGCAGTATAACATCAATACGGATAAGGCAAAGACACTAGGATATCAGTTTTCCGATGTCCGGGATTGGATGTTTGAGTTGGTGGATGCGTATATTGGAATGTGCGAGATGGGAGAATGATGCATGGAATATACATTAGAGCAAAGGTGTGGGGCGATAGTAAGCGAATGCTTACGAGAAAAAAGTAAAAATCCGGTGGAGATTTTTCATCATATTGCAAAACAGGATTTTGTCCGCATACATGGTCCTGAGCACCATATTTTAGACGGAGCTGCAATTCTTACAGCTTTTTATAATGCGGGAGGTAACATCGATCTTTCGAAGAGTTTGGAGGAACTTATGCGACGCGGCCTACAGATGCCGGGTGCAACCAAGTCGGAGGCCAAGCGGT
>JAZSMO010000009.1:0-41451 GCA_045535935.1 Lachnospiraceae bacterium
CTTCCGTCTGTTTCTGACCGTTTTCATCCGTATATTTATTGGCTTGTACTTTCGCGACACGGAACGGCTGCACAAACATGTCAGCATAAGACAGGATCGGCAGAAGCTGAAGCATTCCGCGCATATCGTCCGCATTGTGGAGCAGAAGAAGCTCCGCATTTTCGCGGGATGGCGTGCGGACGTAGCTTTTGTATATTTCAATCAGCTGACCGCCGTTATACTTATCCTCGCGTGAGATTTCCAAATAGGATTCCACGGTTTTTTGCTTCACATTTTCCAGGTGAAGCATTTTTTTGTATGGCATGATGCGTTTGTATATATCAACGCCTTCCATGTCGGAAAACGGTTCATCCATATGGTACTGGGAACATTTTTGTTTCATGTAAGGAATGTCAAAATTGTTACCGTTATAATGAATCAATATCGCATGACTGCGACATTTTTGTATAAAAGCAGAGAGGATTTTTTTCTCCTCCTCCGGTTTTTCTGCAAACCACTGGATTAAGTGAATCTGTCCGTGCTCGAAAAAGATACAGCCGATCATATAAAGATTGGATGTCCGGGCGGTAAAGCCTGTCGTTTCAATGTCGACAAACAGAATATCCTCAGGTTCACCGATCATATCAAGAGGGTAACTGCACAGTTTCGGTGACAGTAAAGTCTGAATGGTTTTCATGATAAACTCCTTGTACTTGTCTTTGTCAAAAGCTAACGTAATCATAACATAAAATAAGCAAAAGATATAGCAATTTTGGTCAAAAAATGGTATTCTAGTGTTTAGAATATTTTCAGAAAGAAGGGCACGATATGGCAGGAAAACTGACTTTTACCGGCGGAATCCATCCGTATGACGGAAAAGACATCAGCAAAGACAAACCGATCAAAGATGTGCTGCCAAAGGGAGACCTTGTCTATCCTTTGTCCCAGCATATCGGAGCACCGGCGACGCCGATTGTCAAAAAAGGAGACCGCGTTTTAGTCGGACAGAAGATAGCAGAAGCCGGCGGCTTCGTTTCTGCACCGATTTATGCGACTGTTTCCGGAACAGTCAAGGCCATTGAACCGCGCAGAGTGGTCGTTGGCGACAATGTAAATTCTATTGTGATTGAAAATGACGGACAATACGAAGAGGTGGATTTCGGACCTTGCAAGCCTTTGGAGCAGCATACCAAGGAAGAAATCATCAAAAAAATACAGGAAGCAGGTGTTGTCGGAATGGGCGGAGCCGGTTTCCCGACACATGTAAAGCTTTCCCCGAAGGAGCCGGACAAGATTGACTATGTGATTGTCAACTGTGCGGAGTGTGAGCCGTATCTGACTTCCGATTACCGCAGAATGATTGAGGAGCCGGAGCGTGTGATCGGCGGATTGAAATGTTCGTTGGCTTTGTTTGATAACGCCAAGGGTATTTTGGCTGTGGAGGATAATAAGCCGGATTGTATTGAAAAGTTAAAAGAGCTGACCAAGGACGAGGATCGTATTATGGTCAAAGCGCTTAAAACAAAATATCCGCAGGGGGCGGAGCGTCAGCTTATCTATGCATCTACGGGACGTGCCATCAACTCCGATATGCTTCCGTCCGATGCAGGATGCGTTGTTAACAATGTGGATACCGTGTGTGCGATTTACGGAGCAGTTCTTGAAAACAAACCGCTGATGTACCGCATTGTTACGGTGACCGGTGATGCCATTGCAGATCCGCGCAATTTCCGTGTGCGTATAGGTACCAATTACCATGAACTGATTGAAGAGGCCGGCGGCTTTAAACAGGAACCGGCGAAGATCGTTTCCGGCGGTCCGATGATGGGATTCGGTATTTTCGATCTGGATGTACCGACGACAAAGACAGCGTCAGCCCTTTTGTGTCTGACAAAGGACGATGTTTCCGCATGTGAGCCGAGTGCATGTATCAACTGCGGTATGTGTGTGGAAGTTTGTCCGGGTAGAGTGGTACCGAGTCGTCTCGGTAAGGTCGCTGAACGCGGTGATAAAGAGGCCTTCGTGGCGATGAACGGTATGGAATGTTGTGAATGCGGCTGTTGTAGTTTTATTTGTCCTGCCAAACGTCCGCTGACTCAGCAGATCAAATCTATGAGAAAAATGATTTTAGAAGACCGAAGAAAAAAGAAGTAGGAGGAAAGCAGAATGAGTGGCTTAATGAAAGTATCATCTAATCCGCATATCCGTGCGGCGATCACGACGAATAAGATTATGCTCAGCGTTATTATCGCGCTTTTACCTACAACAATCTTCGGAGTGGTCAATTTCGGAACCAATGCACTGATTCTGGTGCTTGTAACAGTAGCATCCGCAGTTCTTGCCGAGTGGTGCTTCTGCAAAATATGTAAAAAGAAAAGTACGATCGGAGATCTGTCAGCAGTTGTCACCGGCTTACTTTTGGCATTGAATTTACCGCCGTCCGCACCTTGGTGGATTGCCGTGATCGGTGGTGTGTTCGCAATTGTAGTAGTAAAGATGTTGTTCGGAGGACTGGGTCAGAACTTTATGAATCCGGCGCTCGGAGCCAGATGTTTTCTTCTGATTTCCTTTACCTCCATCATGACGAATTTTGACTGCGATGCATACACAGGGGCAACCCCACTTGCTGTTTTAAAAGAAGGCGGCGTTGTCAATGTCTATGATATGGTCATCGGAAAAACAGCCGGAACGATCGGCGAGACCAGTATGGTTGCGATTGTGCTCGGTGCCTGTTTCCTGATTATTTTGGGAGTCATTGATCTTCGGATTCCGGGTACATATATTGTCAGCTTTGTGATTTTCCTTGTTCTTTTCTCAGGAAAAGGAATTGATTTCCATTATATTTCCGCCAATCTTGCAGGCGGTGGTCTGATGCTCGGTGCGTTCTTTATGGCAACGGATTATGTCACGCGGCCGATCACCAAAAAAGGCCAGTATGTATTCGGTATTTTGCTCGGTGTGCTGACCGGTATATTCCGTGTGTTCGGTGCATCCGCAGAAGGTGTATCTTATGCAATCATTATCGGGAATCTGTTAGTTCCGCTGATTGAAAAGATCACGTATCCGAAAGCATTTGGAAGAGGAGGGGAAAGATCATGAAAAATATGTTAAAAGATGCCCTCATTCTCTTTGTTATTACGCTGATCAGCGGCGTTTTGCTCGGTCTTGTGTATGACGTGACCAAGGAGCCGATCGCCCAACAGCAGCAGCTTGCTAAGGATGCAGCTTATAAAGAAGTTTTTTCGGATGCAGAAAAGTTTGAAGAAATTGCAGTGAAACCGGATCTTGCGCCGGAAGATTTGACGGCCTATGTGAACGAGCAGGGCTATAATGCATCGATAGACGGTGTTGCATCAGCTTTTGACGGAAACGGTGATTTGGCCGGTTATGTGATTACGGTGACAACCCACGAAGGTTATGGCGGAGACATCCAGTTTACGCTTGGAGTCCGCAATGACGGTACACTGAACGGTGTTTCCATTCTCAGTATTGCGGAGACTGCAGGTCTTGGTATGAGAGCGGGCGAAGTTCTTGTTCCGCAGTTTGCCGGTAAGCAGGTAGCAACTTTCGTGACAGCAAAGACCGGTGCGGCATCACCGGAGCAGATCGATGCCATTTCCGGTGCAACCATCACGACAGATGCGTTTGTAAACGGTGTCAATGCAGGTCTTGCCTGCTTTAGAGAATATCTTGCAGAGGAAGGAGGCGCTCAGTAATGAATAAGTGTGTCGAACGTTTATATAACGGCTTATTGAAAGAAAATCCGACCTTTGTTCTGATGCTTGGTATGTGTCCGACGCTGGCGGTTACGACTTCTGCTATGAACGGTCTCGGTATGGGACTCACAACGATGGTTGTGTTAGCCTTGAGTAATGCGTTTATTTCCCTTCTGCGAAAGGTGATTCCGGATAAAGTTCGTATTCCGGCGTTTATTGTTATTATTGCGTCATTTGTTACATTGACAGAGCTTCTGCTGGAAGCGTTTATTCCGTCTCTTTACAGTGCACTCGGAATCTATATTCCGCTGATTGTTGTAAACTGTATTATTTTGGGACGTGCGGAAAGCTATGCGTCCAAGAATCCGATTCTTCCGTCGTTTTTTGACGGTATCGGTATGGGGCTTGGATTTGCATTTGCCCTTACCTGTATCGGTGCGGTGCGTGAGATCATCGGAGCAGGACAGATTTTCGGTTACACGATCATGCCGTCTTCTTATGTACCGGCCAGCATCTTTATTATGGCTCCGGGAGCCTTCTTTGTACTTGCAGTTCTGACAGCGATTCAGAACTATGCAAAGATCAAAGGAGAAGAAAAAGGAAAAGACATGAGCAAGGTCGGTTCCGGTTGTAGTGAGGATTGTATGAATTGCAGCGAGAAGGGCTGTAGTAAGAGATTTTACGATACTGGGGAAAAGGAGGAGGCCTAAATGAAAGAATTGATTTTAATTGCCATCGGTTCAGCGCTTGTAAATAACGTAGTGCTCAGCCAGTTCTTGGGATTGTGTCCGTTCCTCGGAGTATCCAAAAAGGTAAAAACAGCAGCCGGAATGGGCGGAGCGGTTATTTTCGTTATTACGCTTGCGTCCTTTGTGGCATCCATTATTTATGAAGTTGTACTTGTCAGATTTGATATTACCTATCTTAAGACGATTGTATTTATTCTTGTGATTGCAGCGCTTGTACAGTTTGTAGAGATGTTCCTGAAAAAATTCATGGTATCTCTTTATGAGTCACTGGGTGTGTACCTTCCGCTCATCACGACAAACTGTGCGGTTCTCGGTGTCGCGCTTACCAATGTGCAGAAATCATACACGATTTTAACAAGTGTTGTGAATGGCGTTGCGACAGCCGTCGGATTTACGATTGCGATTGTAATCCTTGCGGGAATCCGTGAAAAAATTGAGTACAATGATATTCCGCGTCCATTTCAGGGAATGCCGATCGTGCTTGTGACGGCAGGTCTTATGGCGATTGCGTTCTGCGGATTTTCAGGATTATTATAGGAGGAATAGCGATGAATATTACAGGGATTTTAATAGCTACTGTCGTTGTCGGTGCAGTCGGTTTATTTATCGGTCTGTTCCTCGGGATAGCAGGAATTAAGTTTAAAGTGGAAGTGGATGAGCGCGAGGAAGCGATCCTCGGTGTACTTCCTGGGAATAACTGCGGTGGCTGCGGATATCCGGGCTGTTCCGGTCTTGCAGCAGCTATTGTCAAAGGGGAAGCGGCTGTAAACGCCTGTCCGGTCGGTGGTGAACCGGTCGGCAAACAGATTGCAGAAATCATGGGTGTAGAAGCCGGAGAGTCGACCCGTATGGTTGCGTTTGTAAAATGCCAGGGAGACTGTGAAAAAGCAAAAGTAGATTACGAATATACCGGTGTGGAAGACTGCGGTATGCTTGCATTTGTTCCGAACGGCGGTCCGAAGTCATGTAATTACGGTTGCTTGGGTTACGGAAATTGTGTCAAGGCATGTCCGTTTGATGCCATCCACGTGGTAAACGGAGTGGCAGTGGTTGACAAGGAAGCTTGTAAAGCCTGCGGAAAATGTGTGTCTGCATGTCCGAAAAATCTGATTGAGCTTATTCCGTATGAATCGAAGTATGTCGTAGCGTGCAGTTCGAAAGAAAAAGGTCCTGTGACTATGAAAGAATGTACGGTCGGCTGTATCGGATGTACGCTCTGCGCAAAGAACTGCCCGAACGATGCGGTGAAGATTGAAAACTTCCTTTCCGTAATCGATCAGGAGAAGTGCGAAGGATGTGGCATTTGTATGGAAAAATGCCCTAAGAAATCCATCGTAGAGCATAAATAGGAAAAATCTAACCGAAAAGGGGCTGTTGGCCCCTTTTTCTACTAAAAAAGCTTATATTATTCAATTATATAGAAATTATTAAGCTTTTTTTCGGTGATTTCTATATAATAAATAGAATTTGCTTGTTGCTATAGAAAAGAAAATTATTATGTAAACTAAATTGGCGTTTTGAGATGAGATTTCCGGGATTATTTCTATAAAATCCCGAATAAATATTATTTTAAATAGAAATTATAAAAAAATGAGGATTTATTTTCTATATAAGACAATAAACAAGAACTTTTTATAGAAAAGGAGACAAACATGAAAACAGAATGTGCATGGGAAAAATATAGTGACAAACAGTTAAAAGAAGTAGAGAAGTTAAGTCAGGGATATCGTGTTTTTCTTGATGAGGGAAAAACCGAGCGAGAGTGTGTCACATACATTGTCAATGAAATTGAGAACAAGGGCTATGTTGAACTTGCCAAGGTTATAAAAGAAGGAAAGAAATTGAAAGCCGGAGATAAAGTCTACGCAGTGAATATGGAAAAATCCTTGATTATGTTCCATATCGGCTCCAAAGCATTGGAAGATGGTATGAATATCCTTGGTGCACATCTTGATTCTCCACGTCTGGATGTAAAGCAAAATCCACTTTACGAGGACAGCGGCTTTGCATATCTTGATACGCATTATTACGGCGGTATCAAAAAGTACCAGTGGGTAACGATTCCGCTTGCAATTCACGGTGTTGTCGTGAAAAAAGACGGTACGGTGATAGATATTAATATCGGTGAAGCAGAAGATGATCCGGTATTCTTTGTGTCAGACCTGCTGATTCATCTTGCGGCAGAACAGATGGAAAAGAAGGCGAATAAGGTGATTGAAGGCGAGGCGCTCGATATTATCATCGGAAACCGCCCGCTGAAATTCGAGGCGAAAGACGCAAAGAAGTCGGATGACACCTCTGCGGAAGCAGACGGCAAGCAGACGAAAGATAAAGTCTGCGCCTTTGCACTCGATATTTTAAAGCAGCAATATGACATGGAAGAGGCGGATTTCATTTCAGCGGAGCTTGAAATTGTGCCTGCAGGAAGAGCGAGAGAAGCAGGACTTGACCGCAGTATGATTTTGGCTTACGGACAGGATGACAGAGTGTGTTCTTACAGCTCGCTTGTGGCGATGCTTGAGCAGAAAAAGCCGAAAAGAACAAGTTGCTGCATCTTAGTGGACAAAGAAGAAATCGGAAGTGTCGGTGCGACCGGTATGCAGTCGCATTTCTTTGAAAACTGCGTGGCTGAAATCATGAATTTGACCGGAGAGTACAATGACCTTGCACTTCGCAGATGTCTGGCAAACTCCCGGATGCTTTCTTCTGATGTAAGTTCGGCGTATGATCCGGCTTTTGCGGGAAGTTTTGATAAAAAGAATGTGGCGTACCTTAGCCACGGAATGGTATTTAACAAATTTACCGGTTCCCGCGGGAAATCCGGTTCCAACGATGCCAATGCAGAGTATATTGCGTTAATCCGCAAGATTATGGATGATGCGGGAGTGACCTTCCAGACCGCAGAGCTTGGAAAAGTAGATCTCGGCGGCGGCGGAACGATTGCTTACATTCTTTCCCTTTATGGAATGAATGTCATCGACTGCGGTGTTCCGGTGATGAATATGCACGCACCTCACGAAGCGACATCCAAGGCGGATTTGTATGAGGCGAAATGCGGTTATGCAGCTTTTTTGAAAGCGGAGTAAAGGGATAATGAATGATCGTTTAAGAAGTAAAGGAATGACAATATGAAACTCATATCATGGAACGTAAACGGAATCCGTGCATGTCTGCAGAAGGATTTCATGGGATTTTTTAATGAGGCGGATGCGGATATTTTCTGCCTTCAGGAGACAAAAATTCAGGAAGGTCAGGTTCAGCTTGACCTTCCGGGTTATCACCAATATTTTAACTATGCGGTAAAAAAAGGCTATTCCGGGACGGCGATTTTTACAAAAAGAGAGCCGCTTTCTGTGTCCTATGGCATCGGAATAGAAGAGCATGATCAGGAAGGCCGCGTGATTACACTTGAGTTTGAGAATTTCTATATGGTGACATGTTATACGCCGAACTCAAAACAGCAGCTGGAACGACTTGAATATCGTATGGTGTGGGAGGATGCTTTTAGAGCTTATCTGAATGCCCTCAGGGAAAAGAAACCGGTCGTTCTTTGCGGAGATTTAAATGTAGCCCATAAAGAAATCGACCTTAAGAACCCGAAGACAAACCATCACAGTGCAGGCTTTACAGATGAAGAGCGCGAGAAGATGACAACGCTTTTGGAGAGTGGATTTATCGATACTTATCGCCACTTTTATCCTGATACGGAAGGAGTCTATTCTTGGTGGTCCTATCGTTTCCAGGCCAGAGCCAAGAACGCGGGATGGAGAATTGACTATTTCCTTGTGTCGGAGGAGTTAAAAGATAAGTTAGCGTCGGCTGACATTCATACACAGGTACTGGGATCGGATCACTGCCCGGTGGAGGTGCAGATTGATTTGTAAAGAATGATTGCTGATTCATGAGCGGGGTATGTAGAGAGAAATTCTTTTTATATACCCCGTTTGGCTTGTGTGAAATTGAGTTTACATAATCCAAGATAAAACATTTCAAAGCCATAAAGACAAAACACAAGGGAACATCATTCCCTTGTGTCAATCATCTCGCCGCCTACTGTAACAAACACAGCCTCAACCCCGTCGAGTCCCTCAATATAAGCAACACCTTTATCCAGTCCGAGCAGAAGACAAGTCGTGCTCAGCGCATCCGCATGGAGCGAAGAGTCCGTGATGATAGTGACACCGGACAGATCAGTTTGTGCCGGCTTACCGGTTTGGCAATCCAAAATGTGATGGTACAGCTTTTCGTTATATTCAAAGCAACGCTCGTAGGTTCCGCTTGTCACGACAGAGGAAGTTCCCGGGATGGATTGGGAGGCAGAAACAGTCTCCAGATAGGTTCCGGCAGGAGCAAACGGTTTCTGAATTCCGATCGTAAAAGCGCTTCCGTCCGGCTTGTCACCGATCACGGCAATGTTTCCGCCCAGATTAATCAGTGCTCTTTTGACATCGTTTTCCAAAAGATGTGCCCGAAGCTGGTCAGCGATATAGCCTTTGGCGATAAAGCCAAGGTCAATGGCGGCTTCCGGATCAGCTAGACGGACTTTGCTTCCTTCAATTTCAATGAGCGAATAGTCAACATGTGTCAAAGCATCTTCGATTTCAGAAGTGGCCGGCATTTTCACGTCTTCATTTCCCGAAAAATCCCAAAGATCCTTCACCGGGGCAATCGTAATGTCGATTTCACCGCCGGTCATCTTGCAGTATTCCAGTGCGGACTGAATCAGGCGTACGGTCTCGTCGGAGACGGTTGTCCACTCGCCGCCCGCATGATTGATACGGTAAATGTCGCTTCCCTCAAGGGTTCGGCTGAACATATTGTCATAGTCGTGGCAGAGAGCGAGTGCCTCATCTAAAAGCTTGTTTGTTTCTGCTTCACGGGACACGGAATCGTATATGGTGATCGTGACGGCGGTATCAAAACAGAAATCCGTTTTCGAATACGCCTGTTGTGAACGACCGCAGCCAATCAGGCCGAAGACCAAAAGAAAAACTGCCGAAAAACAAATGGTCAATTTACGTATATAAGTTGTGAATGATGTATAACTCATGAGCCAATATCCTTTTGCTTTATTTTCATAAATTAGTGTAGCATAAAATTTCTTTGTATAATAGAAAAAGTTATGCTAAACTTCATATAGAAAGGTGATATCGTATGAAATTGACAGATGATTTTAATGACAATAATGAAAAATCGGGACTTCCTGTTTTATATACAGCAGTGGCAGTGATAGGTTTTATTGTACTTGTGTTTTGCGTTGTGCTTGCAGCAAATTCCAAAGAAAATAAATCAGTCGGCTCGTTGCAAAGTGCGAAGCTGCAACAAGAGCAGGAAGCGGCGCAGGAACAGGAGCAGGATGAACTTGCACTCGGTGAGTCAAAGCTTACTTCCGATCAGCTCGATTTCTGGAATATGTATGAGGAAGACGAAGCAGTTTCGGACAATACGCTGGCAGCCAAAAATGAATTATACGAAAAAAATGCCCAAAAGCTCCTGGAGGAAGAGTTGAAGAAGCAACAGGAGGCGGATCTCTCGGAGGGTGGAACCAAGACGATGGTCGTGCGTCCGGACGGAACCGAGCAGTGGATTATGATTAACGCCTACCTGGATAAAAATACTTATGAGGAAGCAGGGTTTGTTTACGAAGAACCGAAAATGAAATATTTCTCGAACGGAAAACAGGCTTCATGGCAAGGAATTGATATAGATAAGAACAGCGGAGATGTGGACTTTAAAAAGCTCAAAAAAGACGGAATTGACTTTGTGATGCTCCGTATCGGTTACCGCGGATATGAGAGTGGTATAATCACGATCGATGAGAGGTATTTTGATTATATTCATGCGGCCAACGAGGCGGATGTACCTGTGGGTATTTATTTTGAATCGCAGGCGGTATCGGTGGAAGAAGCGTTGGAAGAGGCAGAATTTGTGATTTCAAATCTGATTGAGATGCGTGTGACATATCCGGTGGTTTTTGATCTCGGACTGGTGGCAAATGACACCTCTCGAATTGATCTGCTTCCGAAGACACAACTGACGGAGATTACCAATGCATTTTGCAACCGGATTGCAGAAGTGGGATATCGGCCGATGGTGTACGGAGATAAATACTGGTTGCTGCGCAAAATCGATCTGACTATGCTCGGCGATTATGATATCTGGTTGTCCCAGAGCGGGAAGACACCGGATTATCCGTATGAGTTTGCTATGTGGCAGTATACATCGGAAGGAACGGTGTCCGGTATTTCGGGCGAAGTCAATATGAATATCAGTTTTATTGATTACAGCCAGAGGTAAGCATGTTCAGAAATGATTCCGAAACGCTGATTTCGGAATAAATTTCCGCATAAGTTTTCGGAGACATCGTTTCAATATAATTGACCGGAAATTTTTTATTAATTCCATATTGATGACACAGATCAGCAGCCTTGTTATATGCAATGGCTGCTGTTTCTATATTGTCATAGATACCCACCACATAATTTCCGTTGATATGGATCAGCACGCGATACGAATAGGAACCGAAGCTTCCTTCGCGCAGTACGCCGTGGTACGGGTTAATGATTTCGATATTGGAATAGCGGTAATCCGTATCGTCCTGATTGATAAAACGGTAATCCCTGTCCTTGACCGCAAAATTGCGGATTCCGTATCGGGAGGCGATGGTTACCTGCATACCGTAATCTGCCACAAACAGATGATTTCCGCGGCGCATAATTTTGTGGGAAGAATAGTAAAATAAATCTTCTTTATCGAAGGTCAGATGATATCCCGGTTCCAGATAATAATGAAAATAACTTTTGTACAGATAGATCGGACAATGAAAATAGATGTCATTGTCGCGGAAATTCAACAAAATAACCACCTTTTCAAAGGACAGAACGTCGATTTTTGCGAAAGATTTTTTGTCTTTTTTTCTTTGGGAATGTTCATCCGAAAAATAAGTTTCCAAAAGCGAAATCTGATAGCGGTCCGGATGATGCAGCACGCAGTCTGCTTCTTTGTATGCAACGTGCGCAGACTCCGCATTATCAAAGCTTCCGAGACTGATGTGGCGACCTTTGTATGTTATGGAAGAACGATAATATCGTTCTCCGTTTTTTTTCTTTGATTCATATACTCCGACTAATTTTTTCATAGTTTCACTATAGCAAAGGATGAAGAAAATTACAATTTTAGAAATATTTTTTACAAAGCTTGTATAAACTAATGAAAGAGTTATGAACAAATTATTACATTTGTTTATAAAATAATGACATGGAGTGAAAGGAGAATTTCATATATGTATGATAAACGTGCAAAAACGTTAGCAGCCCTGGCAGTTATCGTTTTGCTGACATGGACTCCGTTATTTGTGACAGAAACAGGCGGACGAAATGGTTGTCATACAAAAGATGAAGATATTTTATATACCTATCAGACAACGGATTACTGTATGCAAAATACAACATCCGAACCGCGGATCATAAAAGAAAAGCAACTGATTAAAAAAAGAATCGCCGGAATTTCGACCTCTGACTATGAGATTTTATGCCGGATCGTACAGGCCGAAGCGGGAGGCGAGGATATGCTTGGAAAGCAGATGGTGGCAGATGTCATTATCAACCGGGTGAACAGCGCGAAATTTCCGAATACAATAGAAGGGGTCGTGTTCCAGGGGAGTGGTGGAAAAGCACAGTTTTCTCCGATTCGTGACGGGAGATATTATACGGTCTCCATTTCTGCAGAGACGAGAAAGGCGGTAAAAAAAGCCATTGACGGTGAGGATTCTACAAACGGTGCGCTCTATTTTGTCAATGCAACAAAAGCGAATCCTTCCAATCTGTCATGGTTTGAAAATTGTCTGTCTTTTCGGGGAGAGCATGGAGGGCACAGGTTTTATAAGTAAATAAAAAAATATTATTGCTTAAAGTCATTTCTGGTGTATAATGAAGCAGAATGGATTTTTTAAAAGAAAGAGGTACACCGAAATGGAAGTTTTATACAAAAGTACAAGAAGCAGTTCGCAGCCGGTAAAGGCATCGGAAGCGATTTTAAAGGGACTGGCAGAGGACGGAGGATTGTTCGTACCGGAATGTATTCCGGCACTGGACGTTACGATAGAGGCATTATCCAAGATGTCATATAAGCAAGTGGCTTATGAAGTCATGAAATTGTATTTGACAGATTTTACGGAGGAAGAGCTTAAAAACTGTATCGATCGTGCATATGATGCCAAGTTTGATACGGAAGTGATAGCACCGCTCGCTTATGCAGACGGCGCATATTATCTGGAACTGTTCCACGGTGCGACGATTGCGTTTAAAGATATGGCATTGTCTATTTTGCCACACCTTATGACAACGAGTGCAAAGAAAAATAATGTAAAAAATGAGATCGTGATTCTCACTGCGACAAGCGGCGATACAGGTAAGGCTGCGCTTGCAGGATTTGCTGATGTAGAAGGTACTAAGATCATCGTATTTTATCCAAAGAACGGTGTCAGCCCGGTACAGGAAAAACAGATGGTGACACAGAAGGGCGCCAACACACATGTTATCGGTATTCACGGAAATTTCGACGATGCACAGACCGGTGTGAAAACATTGTTCGGCGACAAAGAGCTTGCAGCAGAGATGGATGCGAAAGGCTACCAGTTCTCATCTGCCAACTCCATCAATATCGGACGCCTTGTTCCGCAGATTGTTTATTATGTTTATTCTTATGCAACATTAGTTGCTCAGGGTAAACTTACTGACGGTCAGGCGATGAATGTCGTGGTACCTACAGGTAACTTCGGTAACATTCTTGCGGCATATTATGCAAAGAACATGGGAATTCCGGTAGGAAAACTTATCTGTGCTTCCAATGATAACAAGGTTCTTTTCGATTTCTTTGCAACAGGAACCTATGATAAAAACAGAGAGTTTATTCTGACAAGCTCACCATCCATGGATATTCTCATTTCTTCCAACCTTGAGAGACTGATCTACAAGGTGGCAGGAGAGGACAGCGCAAAGAATGCTGCACTTATGGCTTCTCTTGCAAAAGAAGGAAAATACGATGTAACTGCTGAGATGAAAGAAAAAATGGCAGATTTCATCGGAGGATATGCGACAGAGGAGGAGACCTTTGCCAAGATTAAAGCTCTTTACGAGGATTGCGGTTATGTGATCGATACCCATACAGCGGTTGCAGCAGCTGCATATGACAAATATGTGAAAGCATCCGGAGACGATACCGTAACTGTCATCGCATCTACAGCCAGCCCTTACAAATTTGCAAGAAGCGTCATGAATGCCATTGATACGAAATATGACAGCATGTCTGATTTTGAACTTATTGATGAGCTGTGCAAGATTTCCAATGTAGCTGTTCCGAATGCCATTGAGGAGATCCGCACCGCACCGGTTCTTCATAAGACAGAGTGTGAGAAGGATGAGATGAAACAGGCTGTGAAAGCATTTTTGAATATGTAATTTCAGACAAATACAAAGAGCATCCGACCGGATGCTCTTTTTCGTTGCATGATTAGCGTTCCTCAATCGGAACATATTTCATATCTTTGTGAATCGGTTTGTAAGCCGGACGGATAATCTTTCCGTTGTTGGCGAGCTCTTCCATGCGGTGTGCACTCCAGCCGACGATTCGTGCGATAGCGAAAATCGGTGTGTAGAGTTCTTCCGGAAGACCGAGCATTTTATATACAAAGCCGGAGTAGAAGTCTACGTTGACATTGACGCCTTTATACATTTGTCTTTCTTCTGCAATTACCTTCGGCGCCAGCTTTTCTACAAGAGAGTAGAGGGCGAATTCTTTTTCCAACCCTTTTTCCAGAGACAATTCCTCTACGAAAGATTTAAACACACGGGCACGAGGATCGGATTTGGAATAAACGGCGTGGCCGACACCGTAAATCAGTCCGGCGTGGTCAAAGGCCTCTTTGTGAAGGAGTTTGCGGAGATATTCGGAAACTTCTTCCTCGTTTTCCCAATCGGAAACTTCGTGTTTCATTTCTTCAAACATGCGTACTACCTTGATATTGGCACCGCCGTGTCTCGGACCTTTCAGCGATCCGATGGCTGCAGCGATAACGGAGTAGGTATCCGTCAGGGAACTGGTAACTACGTGCGTGGTAAACGATGAGTTGTTACCGCCGCCGTGTTCCATATGTAAAATAAGCGCAATGTCAAGAATTTTGGCTTCGAGCGGAGTGTACTTTTTGTTAGGTCGGAGAATACGCAAAATATTCTCTGCAGTGGATAACTCCGGAAGCGGCTGGTGGATATAAAGACTCTTGCCGTCGTGATAATGGCGGTAAGCCTGATAACCGTAAATAGCCAGCATCGGGAAAAGACTGATCAGCTGAAGTGACTGACGAAGTACATTTTCCAAAGAAGTATCATCTGCTCTGTCATCGTAGGAGTAGAGCGTCAGAACGCTTCGCGCCAGTGTGTTCATCATGTCGCGGCTCGGAGCCTTCATGATGATGTCGCGTACAAAGCTGGTCGGAAGAGAACGATAATATCCTAAAAGCCCTTTGAATTTATCCAGTTCTTCCTGATTTGGAAGGGCATCAAAAAGTAAGAGATATGCAACTTCCTCAAATCCGAGACGATCATCTTCATCAAACCCTTTGACAAGGTCTTCTACGTTATATCCCCTGTAAAACAGCTTTCCGTGAGTCGGAACCTGTTCGCCGTTCACGATTTTATTGGCACGAACGTCCGATATATTGGTGAGACCGGCAAGAACCCCCTTGCCGTTCAAATCTCTCAGACCTCGTTTCACTTCATATTTTGTAAATAAATCCTGCTCGATAATCCCGGCGTGGCGGGAGAGATCGGCGAGGTTTACAATATCCGGTGTAATGTCGGAAAATACATTGTGTTCCATGTAAATCCCCCTTTCATAGAAATTGGAAAAGTTTTCACTACTATAATATAACATGAACAAAAAAACACGGGCAAGTTTTTTTTCGGATTTAAGAAAATATTCACATTTTATTTGCAGTTCATTTACGGAAACCGGGTAGACTTTTTGGCTGAAAAAAAGTAAAATATGAAAGGTAATAGGGAGGAATAAAAAATGGATACAAAAGATATTATCAGACATATTGACCATACGCAGCTTAAGGCTTTTTGCACATGGGAAGATATTCAAAAATTATGTGACGAGGCAGTAGAGTACGGAGCAGCATCTGTTTGCATTCCGCCGTCCTATGTCCGCAGAGTACATAACAAATACGGCGATAAGCTGGATATCTGTACGGTGGTGGGTTTTCCGCTCGGTTACAGCGTGACGGCGGCCAAGGTGGCAGAGACGCGTCAGGCGATTGAGGACGGTGCAAAAGAGATTGATATGGTCATCAACATCGGAGATGTGAAGAACGGTGATTTCGGCAAAGTGGAGCAGGAGATTGTGACGCTCAAGCACGAGTGCAATCACAGAATACTGAAAGTGATTGTGGAGACCTGTTACCTGACCGAGGAAGAAAAGAAGCGGCTTTGCCGGATCGTAACGGATGCGGGCGCAGATTATATCAAGACGTCCACAGGATTCGGAACCGGCGGTGCGACGTTGGAAGATATCAAACTTTTTAAAGAACACATCGGAACAGCAGTGAAGATGAAGGCGGCCGGAGGTGTCAATACAAGAGAAGATTTTGAGGCGTTTTTGGCAGAGGGATGTGACCGTATCGGTTCAAGTTCCGGTATCGGAATGCTGACAAAAGAAGGCTGAAATCAAAGCGAAAATCGGCGACAAAATGCTTGACTTTTGATATGCCTTTTGAGATAATACAATCGGTGCACTGATGGTAGTGCATAACAAGGAACCGACCGCATAAGCGGTTAAAAAATACATATTTCAAGGAGGACTACATAATATGGCAACAAAAGCGTATTATCCAATCAACGAGATCGGTGCTGGAAAAGTAGGTTTTTCTAAAACTCGTTCTATCATCGAAGCAGCTTTCTATGGAAATAATGTTGTTAAAGTTAACACATTAAAAGAAGCATATGAGCTGGCAAAAAATTCACCGGGTACTGTTGTAACAGACATGCCGATCAAAGACGGTGAGACATTCGGTCTTGAAAAAGACGCAAAAGTATTATTATTCAACGATGGTGCTGTAACAGGTCGTTACGCAGCAGCTCGTCGTATCAAAGGTGAGCCGGGCGTTGACTCTGTTAAACTTGATAAAGTGGTTATGGACGCTGTTTATGAGACAAGATGGAAAACAATGTATCATGCAGAGTGTTTCATCGGTCTTGATCCGGAATTCATGGTAAAAGCACACCTTCTTATTCCGGAAGGAGAAGAGAACATCCTTTACAACTGGATGCTCAACTTCCAGTATATGTCAGATGAGTACGTAAAAATGTACAAAAACTCTAAAGCAATCGGCGACGGAAAAGAAGCAGATGTTTACATCTTCTCTGATCCGCAGTGGGCTCCACACGATGCTCCTGACGTTGACTACAGCTGCTTAAGCGATCCGCTTACACTTTGCTATTTCGACACAAACGAAAACTGTGCAGCAATCCTTGGTATGAGATACTTCGGAGAGCACAAAAAAGGAACTCTTACAATGGCTTGGGCTCTTGCTAACAGAAACGGTTATGCAGCTTGCCACGGCGGACAGAAAGAGTACTCTTTAGAAGGCGGAAAGAAATTCGTTGCTTCTGTTTACGGTCTCTCAGGATCAGGTAAATCTACATTAACACATGCAAAACATGCAGGAAAATACGATGAGTTCGGCGGTATCAAAGTTCTTCATGATGACGCTTTCATCATCAACACAGATACATGTGCATCTATCGCTTTAGAGCCGACATACTTCGACAAGACATCTGATTATCCTACAGGATGTCCTGATAATGAGTACTTATTATCAGCTCAGAACTGCTCTTGTACATTAGACTCAGAAGGCAAGATCCAGCTTGTAACAGAAGATATTAGAAATGGTAACGGACGTGCAATCAAATCTAAATTATGGTCTCCAAACCGTGTAGATAAGATTGATGCTCCTGTAAATGCTATTTTCTGGATCATGAAAGACCCTACAATCCCACCTGTAATCAAATTAAAAGGTGCAGCTCTTGCATCAGTTATGGGTGCGACACTTGCTACAAAGACATCTACAGCAGAACGTGTTGCTGCAGGTACAGATATGAACGCATTACGTATCGTTCCATATGCTAACCCATTCAGAACATACCCACTCGTAAATGACTACGAGAAGTTCAAAAAGTTAGTAGAAGAGAAAAACGTAGACTGCTACATCGTTAACACAGGTGACTTCATGGGAACTAAGTGTAAACCGGCAGATACATTAGGAATTCTTGAAACAATCGTGGAAGGAAAAGCTAAATTCGAAAAATGGGGACCATTTGACGATGTAGAAATCATGTACGATTGGTCAGGAAAGACAGCTGATTTCACTCCGAACTTAGACGACGCTGAGTACCGTGCTGCATTAAAGGCTGCTATGCAGAACCGTGTAGACGCTGTTGAAGGCTTCGCATCTAAGAAAGACGGCTATGACAAGCTTCCGGATGAAGCTTTAGCAGCTGTTAAGAAGTTAGTTGACGCATTATAAAATAAAACAATAACAGGACAGTTGCGAGCGAACTTTCCGCGCATGCGGATCTTGGTTAATATGTATTCCAAGAAGTTTCGCAAAAAACTGACCGTGAAGAAACACTGTACGGCGTATACAAAGTACAAGTAAAACATGTTTTAGAATCCGCAGTAGGATACCTCGGTATTTTTACTGCGGATTTTTTTGTTGCATGTGTATGATTTGTGGTAAGATATATATAGCAAGGTGAATAAATATAGATAATGAATAGCGGGAGTGATAAAATGGCCAATTTCATGGATTATCTGGACTGGCGCGGTGATTTGACCGTGAAACAGTCGCCGTTTAATATAGTGGACAATTTAATTTTAAGTACGCTTGTATACATTGATTTTGAGCAGACGGGATTTGACCTGTCGGGAAGAAACAGTGTGACCATAAAAGAAGCGGGAGAAAAGTTTTCTCTTTTGCATGCAGATGAAAAAATGAATCTCGGCAGAGTGATTCCGGATGAAGTATTTACGCTGTTTGATGAGCTTTCCAGATGCAAGCGGTTTCGCAATATGAAGTTGTCCCACTATGTCAATCAGATCGATGAGCGGGAAGAAAAACAGTTTGCTGCCATTACGGTGGAGATTGGAGACGGAAATTTCTGCATTGCCTACCGGGGAACGGACGATACGATTGTGGGATGGAAGGAAGATTTTAATATGTGTTTCCAGTCGCCGGTGCCGTCGCAGATACAGGCGGTGGAATATTTGCAACAGGTAGCGTATTCCAAGCTCGGTAAAATTTATATGGGCGGACATTCCAAGGGCGGAAATCTGGCGATTTATGCAGCGACTTTTTGCAGTTCCTTTGTGCGTCGCCGTATCCGTCAGGTGTGCAGCTTTGACAGTCCGGGATTTACGCAGGAGATACTTAAAACAGATGCTTATAAAGCACTGGCAGGACGGATATACAGAATTATTCCGCAATCATCCATGATTGGTATCTTGTTTGAACATGATGAACCGTATGAAGTGGTTTCCAGTACGCAAATCGGTCTGTTTCAACATGATATGTTTTCCTGGCAGGTGCTGGGGGAAGATTTTGTGTATGTGGATGATATTTCCTCCTCGTCTACGACGGTGGAACACACGATGAAAGAGTTCATTGCGTCTATGACCATTGAGGAAAGAAAAAAATTTGTGGAAGCACTGTTTTATGTGTTTGAGGAAACGGGAGCAAAAACGCTGTCTCAATTGAAAATAAGAGATGTGGCTGCCATTCTGAGACGTATGAGCAAAGAAGACCACGACAATCGAAAAGTTTTGTCGCAGGCGCTTCGTATGCTTCTGCAGATTTTGGAAGAATATTCTCAGCAGCAACTCTTAAAGCAGGCAGAAAAAAGAATGGAGAAAATGAAGATTATTCCAAAGAAAAAACAGTTGTAATAAGCTAACAATTTGAGTATACTAATAGTAACCTGAAATGTGCGACAACTCCTACTATTTTGAACCTACAGTTACTTTAAACGGGATTCCTATATTGTTGCATGGATGTCAGGCCTTACCTACGGGTCAGAGGAAGGCAGAAGTGTAATTGCGGTCACCCACCTGGCGTTAGCTAGGAGTCAAAGTGTAGGAACCGGCATTTCGGGAACAAAAGAAAACAGTCCGCAAGGGCTGTTTTCTTTTGAATTGATTTGTGAAAGGGAAGCAAATGAGAAAAAGGATTGTTTATTTATGTATAGCCATATTTGTTCTTGCTGCGATTCTTGTAGTCGGGAGCGCATGGCTTATAAAAAAAGCAAAAGATATTCCGCCGGAAGAAGAACAGATAACATGGGAAGAAATTACCCATCTGCTATCCGAAGCAAAACAGGAAAACAGAATTTTGTTTTTGGAACAGTGTACAAAAGAGTTTGAAGAAAAAGGGTATTGGCTGCGGGAACAAACGACCGAGAATCTGATTGCTTTTATGGAGGAGAAGGAGCCGGAGCTTGGACTTGCGTTTCGGCAGTTAAACGTGATTGCGGTAATTGATGATGCGATTCTGGCACAAAGCGAGGATGGACTTTACGATTATCAAGTGAAAGAGATGGCGGGATTGCAGACGCAGATAGAGCCCGGAGATTCTCTTCGGGTGATCGGAACGCAGCATGTAATTTTGCAGGTGGCGGAGACGGAAAAAACACAGGTTTTATTGGAGGCTGCGTGGATTCGTGCAAATACGGAACAGAATCTGACGGTTATTTATGACGGTAAGGAGTTTGGCTGTGCTAATTTAGATAATTCGTACAACGGCTATGAAGATATTGCAGATATTGTAATTGAAGGCGGCGGTTGTGCATCGGTGCAACCTTATACAGAAAAAATCAACGGAAAATTGCTCAGTGTCAAAGAGCGGACCATCGAATTGGAAGAGTTTGGTACATATGAGTACGATGAGGGGATTCAAGTATATAAACTGTTTGGGGAATATGAGCCATACACGGTGGCTGATCTTCAAATCGGATATGATTTTACGGATTTTGTGCTGGATAAACGCGGGAAAATTGTGGCTGCCCTGGCGACAAGAGATGGTTATTTGGATAAAATCAGGGTGGTAATCAAAACTTCAGAGTTTGCTTCGGCTTACCATGAGGAAGTGCTCCTTAAGTGCGATACAGATATGGCATGGAAGAGTGGCGACAGAGAAGGTGTGATTGCAGGCGGAGAAGAGGTAGCCATAGACAACAACAGTGAACTGTTTGGAAATGATCGTATTACGTTTGTTCCGGCAGCACTTTCTGCGAAGACCACACTTTTGTCTGTGGAGAGAAACCAGGGGACACCGTGGTATCGCGGAACAATGGAAGTAGAACGGACACAGGAAGGGCTTCTTGTTATCAATGAGCTTCCGCTGGATGAGTATTTGTATTCGGTGGTTCCGAGTGAAATGCCCGCTTCTTATCCTCTTGAGGCTTTGAAGGCACAGGCGGTCAGTGCAAGGACTTACGCTTATGCCCATATGCAAAGCTCGCGGTTACAGAGCTACGGTGCGCATGTAGATGACAGTGCGGCGTTTCAGGTATATAACAATATCACGGAAAATGAAGCGACGACAAAGGCGGTACGCGAGACGGAAGGGGTCATAGTGAGCAAAGACGGTAAGCCTGTGACAACTTATTTCTATTCGACGTCCTGCGGCTATGGAACAGATCTTTCTGCATGGTTGGCGGAGGGGGAAGCATATCTTAAAGCCCGGCAGATAGGTGTATGCGCAGACGGCGAAAATGAGGAAGAAAATGTGACCGCAATGACGGCGGAAGAAGAGTTTTGCCGGTTTATCTGTGATACAGACAGTGACAGCTATGAGAAGGAAGATTCTTATTATCGCTGGAAATATGAGACAGCGGTAGATGAAGAGTTGCTCTTGGCTAACTTGCAAAAGAGATATGGGGCAAATCCGGAGCAGATATTGA
Organism: Lachnospiraceae bacterium; assembly: GCA_045535935.1. Lineage (GTDB taxonomy): Bacteria > Bacillota > Clostridia > Lachnospirales > Lachnospiraceae > SVFI01. The sequence continues at coordinate 21,457 of JAZSMO010000009.1, forward strand.
CAGAGACTTCAGATGGATTTGTGCCAAAAGAAATCAAGGAGTTCGGACAATTAAATAATATTGAAATTGTCAAACGTGCACCGGGCGGAGCAGTCACGGAAATGATACTGGAAGGAAGCGATGCGACGGTAAAAATTTTATCTGAGAAAAATGTAAGATATATACTGGCGAATGTCAGTACAGAACTTAAGTTGGGGACTTCCTATGAGAAGGACGGAACTGCAAATGGTATGCTTCCGAGCGCATTCCTTGTGATTGATACGGTTCGTGAGACGTCGGAGGAAGAAGAACAGCAAGAAAAAATTACGTCCTATACGGTTTGCGGCGGCGGTTTTGGTCACGGCATCGGAATGAGCCAGAACGGAGCGAAGCAGATGGCAAAGCGTGGTATGGATTTTGAGACAATTTTGCAGTTTTATTATGTGGAAACAGAACTTGTGGAGATGAAGGCAGAAGAATGAAAAATAAACCGGTAAGAATAGCAAAAGAATATTTGGCCATGGTGCGGAAATATCATATCAGCGCATATGCTTCCAGTGTGGCATTTTTTACGTATTTGTCATTGATGCCTGTGATGATTGTGTTTTTTTCGGTGCTTCCGTATACGCCTTTGACAGAAGCGAAGCTAATGGAGATTCTCACCCGGATTTTACCGGAACATATGATTCCGGTATCCATATCGGTCGTGGCAAACATGTATGACAATTCCGGTGCAGTATTATCGGTGACCTTGCTTGTGCTGATTTGGTCGGGAGCAAAGGGAATGCTTGCTTTTCTGCGCGGGCTGAATGTAATCAACCATGTGGAAGAAAAGCGAAATTATGTTTTTTTGCGGCTGAGAGCCAGCGTGTACACGGTGTTGCTTTTGGTGCTGGTAATCGTTGTTCTTGTTCTCGTTGTCTTCGGTGATTGGATTGTCCGGATTTTGACAGGAGCATTTCCGCATATTCATTACTTGTTTGATGTGTTGTTTACCTTCCGGCCGCTTTTTGTAACACTCGTGTTGACGCTTTTTTTCGGAGCGGCTTTTACATGGCTTCCGAATGCGGAAGAAAAATACTTCCGCTATGAGCTTCCGGGCGCTTTTGTTGCAAGTTTGGTTTGGTATGTGGCGTCGTGGGCGTTTTCTGTCTATGTCAATCGTTTTTTTGCTTACAACGTATACGGAAGTCTGGCGACAGTGACGATTATTATGCTGTGGCTGTATCTTTGTTTTTATATTGTGCTGGCGGGAGCGCTTCTGAACCGGTTTTTACTTCCGGCTAATGAATATTTACATGAAGTGTTCAAAAGAAAGAAAGAGAAAAATTTATAGATCCAAAACAGAAAATCCGGAAGATGAAAAGGAATCTTCCGGATTTTTGCATATTATTCTGTTTCCGAACGGGTGATTTCAAATAAATCATCAATCGGACAATTTAATAAAAGGCTGAGTTTTTCCAGGTTTTCAAAACGGATGGATGAGGTTTCGTTGTTTACCAGTTTATTAAAGTTGCCGTAGCTCATCTCCATTCGCTTGTACAACCAGTATTTTGTTTTTTGTTGTTCTTCCAATAGTTCAATGATTCTAAGTCTTATCATGCCGTTACTCCGATGTTTTTTCATTTGTTTTTTCCATTATAACGGAACAAGAGTGCTTGCATAACTTATTTGCGAGTTATATAATGTACACATGAGATATGTTCGTGAAAAGGAGGAATCACGTATGAAAAAACATTTTAACAAGTTTTTGTCGTTTTTTCTTGTGCTGGCAATGATGGTCAGTGTAGTCAGCCCGGCGGCTGTAGAAGTTTCTGCAGAACCGGTTGTGGAGAATCCGGGTATTTATGCTACCATGGATATTAATTGGAACGAAGAAACACAAACAGATGAACTGCAGGCTGATTCGTCGTATTTGAAAGAATTTTGGATGCGCAATACAGGGGCGTGGATTCAGTTTGCTTTGTTTGATGAAAATGGCAGTATGACGGATATAGATCCAGCTTCGCTGGTAATTAGGGATGGAGAAGGAACGGCTGTAACAGAGGGCATTTCCTATCGTATCGCCGGAAGCGATGATGAAGGGAATTATGATGAAGAAACAACCCGTTACGTTATGTTTTTGCAGATTCGTCAGACCGGTGATTTCAAGGTTTACTACGGTGAGGAAGCGGAGGATTATGTAACACTCCATGTGGAATATCCGCGTCTTGGCTTTTTTGAAGACGAGACAAGAGAGAGCGCCTATGTATACGATTATACTTATACGAATTTAGAAAAAAATTTCTTTTATTTGATTATGGAGGCTGCGGGAGATGGTGAAACATATTTGCAGGAGGGCAGCCCGTATCTGACAGTGTGGGATCATGATTTGCAGGCTGAAATTACTGAAGCGGAGGCGGTAGCTGAGTATGCGACGCTTTCCGAGGTGCAGGGATCACAAAATGTATATAAGGTGACGATAACGGCCGAAGGTGCTCGCTTTGAACTTAGGGCAAATATTGATGGTCAGAACACAGATGGAGAAGGAAATCCGAATGGGAATCCATGGACAGATACCTCTCGTTTGGATATTAACTATGAAGAACTTGTGACGGGACTTGCTGTGACAACTGATTTTGATTGGTCAAATGATGTTCCGACAAAGGTGGAATATCCGGAGTACCACAAAACAGTGTACGGAGAGATTTCGTATATGACTGTATCGTTAAAATACATTGAAAGAGACGGTGAAGGAAATGTGACATCGGAAACAGCTCTTTCTCTGGAGGATATTGAGCTTTTTAATAGTGATGGTGAGCCGACCCAGGACGCTGTCATTGAGGAAAATGTGAATGCAAATGATCCTGAAATTATGGATATCAAGTTTTTCTGTGCCGGTGATTATAAAATCGGTTATCAGTATGCAGAAGGAAAGTGGGATTATGTGACACTATCCATGGGTCAGCCGAGAGTCGGTTTCTACACAGCAGCTGATTATGAAAATGGTTCCTATATTTTTGAAACTCTGCCATATTACGATAGGGAGGAAAAACCGCAGTTTTATGTGATTGTAAAAAAAGCGGAAGAAGGAATGACACAGAACATTCCTGAAAATTTCCTGCAGGTACAGGAACCTGATACAGAAGAATGGATTACAGCTCCGGAGCAGCTTTCTGACTTTATCTCGTATGAAGAGATCGAAGTTCCGGCCGAGGAAACAGAAATTCAGGCTGTTTATATGGTGACGGTAGTCACAGACAGGGGATTCCAGCTGCAAGCCAATGTAGAGTGCGTTCCGGGTGATCCGAAGCAGGAAGTATGGACAGCCTCTCCGCGGATCGGTATCTGGTACGAAGAGCGTCCGGACGGACTGAAAGTTGCGGATCATATTGAATACAATGAAGATGGTCCGTATATTCACGATGATTCCGGATACTTCAATGAAATTGCGGTTGCGCTTATGGAAGAGCGCACGTTTGCATTTGTCGTTCGTGATGAAGAAGGGGCAAACACTGAGCTGAACGGTACTATGTCGGTTCAATTCAATGAAGAGGAAGAAATTTTGTTGGAAGACGAACCGGTTGATAATGAATATATTGCCATAGAAAAAATACGTACCTCAGGTGAAGAATGGTATTATAATCTCCGTCTGGAAAAACGCGGTGCGTATACCTTTACCTATAAAGAGGATGGACAGGAGAACAAGTCTGTGACGCTGTACGCAGAGCTTCCGCTGTTTGGTATCTACACGTCTGCGACAATTTTTGATGATACAACGATTTATTTGGAGCCGGAGCTGGATTATCTGAATCAGGACTACTATGTTGTAGTGTCGAAGAAATACGGCGAATGGGTGGAAGGCTTTGAACCGGATGTCCTTAATTACGAGAAAGATGTCGTGGAGTTTGTTCAGGAATCTTCCGGGGAAGAATATGACGTGTATCACCTGCAGGTGCGTGATGATGTAACGGCAGGTTTTGATATGATTCTTCCGGTAACCGTACGCTGGGGTGAGGGCGATGAAGATTATTATGTGGATGAGCGCTGGTATCGCTTCAAAGGCGATGAGAGCGGACGAATTGCTTATACGGACGGCGAGGAACATCTCGGGTATACAGGATGTTATTTGTATGACTATGAGTACGAAGCCGGTGGCGTGAACTGGGGAAGCGGTGAACCGATTTATTATGCGCATGCGGATTCCATTCAAGGAGTTATTGACAAGCTTTCTGCACTGGCAAACGGTGAGGAAGTGCTGTATGCAGTGACAAGCAATTTCGGTCATGATATACCGGATAAAAGTCAGTCGACGGAAGGAATGAACATTGTAAATACCGGTTACATGATAATCAATGTCAGTCATCTCGGTGATGTTGAGCTGCAAGACCAGTATGTATCCTCATCCGGCAATATGAAAGGTATTATATTTGAATCCGGTCACGATTGGCGTTACACGAAGCATGCTGACAATGAAGACGGCTTCTATGTGGAAGACATTGTGTACAAGGTGCAACCGGCGTTGGAAACGATTAAAAACGACACGACACCTTATGAAGAAGATTACGGAGAAGTGACTGTTCCGGATCGTTTCGAAGACATGAACTATATCAGCGGATATATGGGTAAATTCTACGAAGTAGATGATACGGGCGAAGCTTTTGTTATGGGCGATATGATTGAATGGGCGGAAGATGAAAAAGCTTTCGCACAGGCATTCCTTGAGGTTGTCACATCCAATCATGAATATTACCGCGCGGCTATGCCGGAAGCATTTGAATTTCCGAATCTTCATGTCAATATTTACTGTGATATGAAATTCGGCGGATGCTATGAAAAGCTTTCGGTCGGATTTAAAGAGGGAAAAGAGTATTCTGCGACGATTGTCAATGGTGTGACGGGAGAAAAAACCGTACTTTCCATGGAAGATCTGGAAGGTCAGCCGACCAAGGTGGAGAATGTTTCGATTTCATACCATGACAAATTCGAGGAAGAAAAATCAGATGATATTGACGTTCTCCTTTACAACATCGATTCCGAGACGACTACCAGCGGTGATTTCAGCGGAGAAGTATCTTTGACAGAGACGCCGGAGCCAAACTCCATGCATCAGCTGACGGATGATCAGAAAGCAGCGATTGAAGAGAGCAAAAAGCTGACCGTCAATGTACATACAGATGGCAAAAAGGAGTCAGATCTCGATAAAGAAGTAGTAGACGGTGTCAAGGGCGCAGTCAAAGGCGAGAAGGACGGCGCCGGATATAAGGGATATGAGTATGTGGATATCGGTGTGACTGCTAAGGTAGAAGGTGTTGAAGGTGAAACACAAATTACCGACACAAAAGCGCCGATGGAAATCACCATGGAGATTCCGAAGGGAATCCAAAAGAAAAACCGTAAGTTTAAAATGGTACGTCATCACAAAGAAAAGGGTGGAAAAACACGCACGGAAGTGATTGATTGTAAAGTTTCCAAAGATGGAAAACATATCACGTTCAAGACCGATTGCTTCTCGACTTATGCGATTTGTTATGACAGCGGTGAAAAAGCAAACTTTGACATGAGCAAGGTGAAATGGAACTATACCGATGCCTACACTTATGACGGAAAAGCGAAGAAAGTGGAACTTACCGGACTTCCGGCGGGACTTAACGTAACATATACCGGTAATACGGCAACGGAAGTGGGAACTTATACAGCAAAAGCGACATTTAGTTACGATGATTTTGCGTATAATGCACCGGATGTATCCAAGATTGCTACATTGACATGGCAGATTAAGGAACCGTCCAAGGTAGGACAGACCGTGGCTTCTACCAGCGCGAAGTATGAAGTGACTGCGGACGAAGACGGAAACAAAACGGTAGAGTATACCGGTCTTACAAAGAAGAGTACAAAGAAAGTTAAAATTCCGTCATCTGTTAAGATTGGAAATGAGACTTACAAGGTTACGTCGATTGCGGATGATGCATTTAAGAATAATAACAAGATGACATCCGTGACCATTCCGAGTACGGTTGAGACTATCGGAAAGAATGCGTTCAAAGGTTGTAAAAAACTTACCAAGGTAACGATTCCGAAAAATGTAACGACCATCGGAAAAGATGCGTTCCGCAACTGTAAAAAATTAAAAACAATAACGATTAAGAGTAAGAATATTACTTCCGTCGGAAAAGGAGCGTTTAAAGGCGTATCTTCCAAAATTACAATTAAAGTGCCGAAGAGTAAGAAGAAAGCTTACACAAAACTGTTTAAAAAAGCAGGTTACAAGAATAAAATAAAATAGGCATAACACAAGCGCAATATGTACAGGCAGACCAAAAAAACGGTCTGCCTGTATTAAATTCTGTGCAGTTTTACTTGCAGCATACGGTTGTTTGCGGATGGAATATTTGATATAATTATTTTGTGTGCTTATATATAAATGCACAAAAGATGTATGAGGTGTATGATGAAAAAAATTATATGCGTTGCAGCGACGATACTCGTTCTCATCATTGTCGGCATGTTATTCATGCGAGGAAATGAAAAAGATACTGAGGTGACAAGAAAAACAACAAAAGTCGGTTTCGTATACAACGGAACAATTGATGATAAGGGCTGGGGACAGTCCCATTATGAAGGAATATCAATCAGTGCAAAAGAACTGAATCTTTCGGTTATGTACAAAGAGAGTGTACCGTTTGATGAAAGCTGTGAACAGGTTATGCAGGAAATGATTGATTCCGGATGTGAAATTATCATTTGTAATTCCTTTGATTATGGGCCGTATATAGCCCATGTGGCCGAAAATAATCCGGAAACGATATTTTTTCATGCGACGGGCGTGCAGACGGCAGATAATGTTGCAACATATTTCGGAAGAATTTATCAGATGAGATATCTTTCGGGTATTGTTGCCGGTTTACAGACGGAAAGCGATTCCATCGGTTATGTGGCAGCATTTCCGATTGCGGAGGTAAACAGGGGAATCAATGCGTTTGCCCTCGGCGTGCGCAGTGTCAATCCGAATGCGGAGATACATGTGGCATGGAGTGAATCATGGACCGATGATACGGCGAATAAAGAGGCGGCAGAATTATTGGTTGATGCGTGTGATGTGGATGTTTTGACGATGCATTGTGATACGGTTGCACCGCTTGAAGTGGCGGATGAACGCGGAATCTGGTCCATCGGCTACAATATGAATAATCAGGAGGATTATCCGGACAGCTTTCTGACGGCACCGGTTTGGAATTGGGAGTCGTTTTATACACCGCAGATTTTAAAATGTTTACAGGGAAAGTTCAAGCCGGACAATTACTGGGAAGGGGTTGAAACAGGAATTGTGGAACTTGCACCTTTGTCTGGGAATGTGAAAGAGGGGATTGCACAGGCTGTCGATGAGAAAAGACAGATGTTTGATGCAGGCACATTTGATGTGTTCTATGGACCGATTACGGATTGTGAAGGCCGGATAAAAATAGGTCAGGGGGAAAACATGCCGGATGAAAAGTTATTAAATGACTTTGATTGGTATGTAGAAGGGATACATATTTATGAAAAATAAGAAATGGTTACATTACGCAATTTTCAGCGTTGCGTTTGCTATTGTCGCAGCAATTATCTTGGTGATTGCTTTTGCCGGCAGAGAAAAGAAAGAACATATTACTGTCGGGTTTGTGATGACCGGGGGAATGGAGGAAGAGGGATGGAACAGTCTTCATTACCGGGGAATAAAGAGTGCCTGCGATGAGATGGGCGTGGAACTTTTGGTCAGAGAGAATGTACTAGAGAACAGCGGACAGTGTCCGAAGGCGATTCATGAGCTTGCCAAGGAGCAGGCGGATATCATCATTCTTTCCAGTTACGGCTATGCTGCGGAAGCGGAAGAAATTGTAAAACAGTACCCGGAAATCGCATTTTATTCGGAATCTTTTGAGAACAGAGGTGACAATCTGGATTGCTATTTTGCAAGAATGTATCAGGCGAGATACCTCTCCGGAATTGTGGCAGGATATGCGACAGAGACAGATAAAATCGGATATATTGCTGCAATGTCAAACGATGAAGTGAACCGTGGAATTAACGCATTCACACTCGGTGTACAAAGAGTGAACCCGGAGGCAACAGTATTTGTGACATGGACAAATGCATGGGACGATGCGGAGGCGGAAAGACAAGCTGCGGCAAAACTGATAGATGAATGCGGAGCGGATGTGCTTACATATCATCAGAATCAGCCGAATGTCGTGGATGTTGCAGAAGAAAGAGGAATTGCATCTATCGGATATCATCTGGCACCGAAAGGTGTTTCTGAAAATTTCCTGACCGCGGTTGTTTCGCATTGGGATATTACATATCGGGAACTGATTCTTGATTGTATAAAGGGAAAGTCAGATATCGTAGATTTTTACTGGTTCGGAACGGAACGCAATGCGGTCGGATTGACGGAGTTGTCACCATTGGTTCCCGGGGAAGCGGCTTCAGAGATTGAAAAAGCTGCGGATGAGATAATGACAGGCGCAGATGTATTTTCCGGGGAGATATATGATGCGGATGGGAAATTGCGTTGCGGAAAAGATGAGAGTATCAGCGATGAAGCGTTGATGACACAGATGGATTGGTTTGTAAAAGGTGTGAAAGTTTATGAATAAGGGAAAGAGAGCAAACATAGTCAGAGTTGTATCCGGACTTTTGATACTTCTTTTGATTATGTTGTGTGTCGGCGGTCTGTTGGGTTATAAAATGAACCAGATGTTGACCGACAACATAGAAAATCAGGTTACAGAGTATGCGGAGCTTGTGGCAGAACAGGTAGATCAGGGGATTGTGATTCAGTTTGTACAGCTGAATAATATAGCAAATGCGATAAAAAACAGTGAAGGAAATGTAAAAACAGTTTTGGGCACCGTCCGGCAGGAACAGGAAGGTATTTCCGTCGGAATGGTTGCGCTGGACGGAAGCGTGATTTTCGGAAATAACATTGATATCAGTCATTTTAGCGGAATCAAACGTTCCTTTCGGGGGGAGGAAGCAGTTTCCTTTGCCAAAGGAAAGGGATTATTGTTTTCGGTTCCTGTGTACAGCGGAAGTAATGTAAAATATGTTTTGTATAAAATGTATGATGTCAGTGTGCTTCAACAGACGTTCGGAAGGGAATGTTACGGGGGGAAAGGTCAGGTTCTGTTGGCAGATACGGAATCGGAAGTTATTGTTCCGTTTTTAAATGAAAAAACTTATTCCATGGAATTTCTTTTGACGGAAGAAAGCAAAAATGGCTTTGAAGAAATACAGGATAAAATGAATATTGCAACATCGGCAAGCACCTATGTGAACGCTCGCGGCGGAAAATACTTTTTGTTTGTTTCCGAAGTGGCACAACACGGGATTTATACAGTCGGAATTGTGCCGGAAAAAGCGCTTTCCGAGGGAATGATGTACATTACAACTCTCGTTTTGTGGGTGTTTGGACTGTTGCTTGTCCTTTTCCTAATCGGTGCTGCATATGTGTTTTTTACCGCAGAAAAAGCACAGGAAAGCGATGAACTTCGCGAGGCGAAAGAAGATGCGGAGCGCGCAAACAGGGCGAAGACGGATTTTCTTGCCAGTATGTCTCATGAAATACGTACTCCGATTCATGCGATTATGGGAATGAATGAGATGGTAATGCGTGAATGTGAAAATGAAAATGTGAGGATGTATTCAAAAAACATTCAAAGTGCAAGTTCAAATTTACTGTCGTTAATCAATGATATTCTCGATTTTTCGAAGATTGAAGCCGGAAAAATTGAAATTGTAAAAGAAGAGTATGAACTGAAAGAACTGTTGCATGATGTGGTTAACATAATTCAGCCTATGGCGGATGAAAAGGAACTGCAGTTTGATGTCCGGGCAGATAAGGCGCTGCCTGCTGTGCTACAGGGTGATGCGGGAAGAATTCGTCAGATTATCATTAATCTTCTTAACAATGCCATAAAATATACGAAAGAAGGCAAGGTGTCTTTTCACGTGTCTTCTGCGAACCAATCGGGGAATGTGATGACACTGCACATCCACGTGGAGGATACCGGTATCGGTATCAAAGAGGAAGATATTCATAAATTGTTTGTGGATTTTGAGAGAGTCGATATGAACAAGAACCGTAACATTGAAGGAACCGGTCTCGGTCTTGCAATCACAAACCGACTGGTTACCAATATGGGCGGACAAATTAAGCTGAACAGTGAATATGGCAAGGGCTCCGTCTTTGAAGTTTATATTCCTCAGATAGTGGTCGGTGACGGTCAAATCGGAGATTTTCAATCGGGATATGAAACTTATGTGCGAGAACAATATGTGGAGAGCTTTATTGCACCGGATGCCAGGATTTTGGTTGTCGATGATCATGAGTTAAATCTGTTTGTTATGGAAAGTCTTCTCAAGGCAAATCAGGTTAAAACAACAGTTTGTAAAAGCGGCGCTGATTGTCTGGCTCTCGTGGAAAAGGAAGTGTATGACGTTATATTTTTGGATCATATGATGCCGGAAATGGACGGTATTGAGACGATGCAAAAGATACTGGATAACGGCTGGAAGAGAGATACGGTTGTGGTGGCTTTGACGGCTAACGCAATTGTCGGAGCGAAAGAATTGTACTTAGGGCACGGATTTGATGATTATCTGAGTAAGCCGGTAGATATTAAACGGCTGGAAAATATGTTAATCAAATATATTCCGGAGCATAAAGTACAGCATGTAGTTGAAAAGGGAAAAAGTATTTCAAGTGAAAATGTGGCAGAGGAGGAAAAAAGAATGAGTGAATGTATTGATCAGTCTGTAGGAATGAAGTATTGTGCACACAGCAGAGAGATGTATATGGAAGTGTTACAGATGTACTGCGAGGTAAAAGAGGAGAAACTGGAACAGGTTAAGAACAGTTTTGAATCGGAAGACTGGAAGAGCTATGTTACATATGTACATTCCATGAAATCGACATCGCTGAGTGTGGGGGGAGTTAAACTTTCTGAACTGGCACTGAGTCTTGAAATGGCCGGTAAAGGCTATTTGGCAGGGGAAGAAGATAAGCTTGCTTATATCAAGGAACATACGCAGGAGCTTATGGATTTATATGTGGCAACTGTGGAAGAAGGACTGCAGATTCTGGAGGCGGAAGCATGAAAAAGATAGGTAGGAGATGGTATATAATAACAATTTTGTGTACCATAGTGGCATTGGGTGTCATGGTTGCGTATAACTACCAAATGTTTTATTCCAATTCTGTTGAGAATATGCAGGCTATCGGGTCGAGTAATCTGGCTCAGGTTGCGGAGGAATTGGACGGATATTTGACGCGGGGGATGGAAGTCGTACAGTCCACTGCTGTTTCGGTGGAATACATGATGGGACAAGGAGCAACGTCTGCGGATATCGAAAAATTTCTTGTGTACGAATCTGAGCGGTACAAGGAAGAAATTGATGAGAATTTTACCGGAATTTATGGTTTGTTCGCAGGAGAATATATTGACGGTATCGGCTGGGTTCCGGATGCAGATTATGATCCGAAGACAAGAGAATGGTATAAAAAAGCGCTGGAAATGGGCGGGGAACCGACGTTGGTGTCGCCTTACCTGGATGCACAGACAGGAACAATCATGATTTCCGTCAGTGAGTTGTTCCGGGACGGGGAAAGTGTTATTTCACTCGATATTGTGATGGACCGTATCCAGAAAATCACAGAGGGAATTTCCATAAACAAGGGCGAAGGATATGGCTTTGTGGTTGACGAAAACGGATTGGTAGTGGCGCATAACAATCAGCAAGAAAAAGGAAAGAATTATTTGCAGACCGATTCGGAGATGAAACGGTTACTGGAAAAAGTATATGCGAAGGATAAAAATGTATTTCAGATGACATTGGACGGGGAAGAGTATACGGTGTTTTCCGACGTTGTGATGGAAGAGTGGAATGTTGTCATGCTTGTGAGCAATGACAAACTTTTTGCCGATTCCAGAACAACCCTGCAAAGAAATATTGTTATTTGTTCGTTGATTGCATTTGTCATTATCCTGTTTTTGGGGATTACATTTGCCAGAATGAACCGCTCGATTCAGATGGAAGCACAGAGCAATGCAAAGATTGAGGATATGAACCAAAAAGTAATCCGTGCACTGGTACGTACGATTGATGCGAAGGACCGTTATACTAACGGACATTCTCTTCGTGTGGCAGAGTATTCCAGAGAGATTGCAAAGCGTATGAACAAGTCCGAGAAAGAGCAGGATAATATTTACTACGCAGGTCTTCTGCATGATATCGGAAAGATACGTGTTCCGGAAGAAGTGATCAATAAGCCGGGCAAGCTTACGGATGAAGAGTATGATCAGATTAAAATTCATCCGGTGACCAGTTATCATATTTTGAAGGATATCTATGAGGACAAACAGATTTCCATGGGAGCAAAATTCCATCATGAACGCTATGACGGCAACGGATATCCAAATGGCTTGAAAGGGGAGAATATTCCGGAAATTGCCAGAATTATCGGAGTAGCAGATACCTATGATGCCATGGCAAGTAACCGAAGTTATCGAAAAGCGCTTCCGCAGGATGTGGTTCGTTCTGAGATTGAAAAAGGAAAAGGAAGCCAGTTTGATCCGGAGATTGCGGATGTGATGCTTTCCATCATTGATGAGGATAAGGATTATAAACTGAAGGAAACAAATGCGAATGTGAAGACCGTTCTTGTTGTGGATGATGAAGCCATGAATATTAAAATGGTGGAAATTATTATGAAGAACGAACCGCGGCGTCGCATTATCGGTGCGCAGAGCGGAAAGGAAGCATTGGAGATATTGGAGCGGGAAGAAGTTAATTTGATTCTTCTTGACGTTACAATGCCGGAGATGGACGGTTTTGAAACGCTGGAGCGAATCCGTGAAAAATATCAGATTCCGGTTGTGTTTATGACCGGCGATAAAAACATTGAGACATTGGAAAGAGCGGCAGTTTACGGGGTGGATGATTATTTGACCAAACCGTTCCTGCCATTGGCACTGAAAGAAATTATCCATGCAATTTCATGGTAAAAATGAAAAGGCGTCGCAAAAACAGCGACGCCTTTTGTATGAGAAAGTTTATAAAAATACATATTTGGCAATGAACAAAACGGTTAACACATACATAAGCGGTGTTACTTTCTTTGCTTTGCCGCAGCATACGTTAATCAATGTGTAAGAGATAACACCGATTGCAATACCTTCTGAGATGCTGTACATAAGAGGCATGCAAAGGAAACAAAGGTATGCAGGAATCGCTTCTGTTACGTCGTCAAATTTGATATCAACAACCGCCATAACCATAAGGAAACCGACAAAAATAAGTGCAGGGGCTGTCGCAAAGCCCGGGATAGCTGTAAATACCGGAGCAAAGAAGATTGCAAGGAGGAACAGGAATCCGGTTACGACGGAGGCAAAACCTGTTCTTGCGCCGACACCGACACCTGCGGAGCTTTCAACATAAGTTGTTGTAGTGGAGGTGCCGAAGATAGCACCTACAAGTGTTGCGATGGCATCCGCTAAAAGAGCCGGTCTGATACGAGGGAGTTTTTCATTCTCATCGAGCATTTTTGCTTTTGTGGCAACGCCTACAAGTGTTCCGATGGTATCAAACATATCAACAAACAGAAATGCAAAAATAATTACAATAAAGTTTGTTATGCTGACACCTGAGAAATCTGCTTTGAATACCTGGCCGAAGGTCTCGCCGAATTTAGAGAAATCGGTAAATCCAAGGGACGGATATAAAGAGTAGAAGCCGGCATCCGGTGTTACCTGATATAATCCGACGGCCTGACAAATCATACCGAGTACCCATGTGGCAATAATACCGATCAGGATAGCTGCTTTAAATCCTTTTACATAAAGAATAACGGTAATAAAAAGACCGATGAGGGCAAGGATTGCACAAATTCCTTCTGTATTGAAGTTTCCGCGGAAATTTACATAGGAAAGAAGAGTGGAATCATTATTTACGACAAGGTGCGCGCCCTGAAGACCGATGAAAGCGATGAAGAGACCGATTCCGGCGCTCACGCCCTTTTTCAGTGTACTTGGAATCGCATTGAAGATTGCCTCGCGAACATTTGTCAGTGACAAAACAATGAATACGATACCTTCCACAGCTACGGCGGCGAGAGCGATTCGCCAATCATATCCCATACCGATACATACGGTGTAAGCAAAGTAAGCATTCAGTCCCATACCCGGTGCAAGAGCGAACGGATAGTTGGCCATAAGGGCCATGCATATGGTTCCGACAAAGGAGGCAAGACAGGTTGCAATGAGAACTGCTGTCGGGTCCATGCCTGCTGCAGAGAGCATGTTTGGGTTTACGGCTAAAATATAAGCCATGGTCATAAAGGTAGTGATACCGGCGATGACTTCAGTCTTGACATTCGTGCCGTTTTCTTTTAGCTTGAAAAATTTTTCCATGTTTTTTTCCTTTCTTAAGTTGGCTGTCTTATTTACCCTCATAGGTAATTACAGCGTCGACAGAGTAGTTTTTTAGTTTTTCCCGACCGTTCAGACCGGCCAGCTCCATTAAAAATAAAATTTTCACGACCTCTCCGCCAAGCTGTTCAATCAGCTTTGCAGCGGCTTCAATGGTTCCGCCGGTTGCAATCAGGTCATCCACAAGGACAACTTTTTGTCCGGGTTTTATGGAGTCGGCGTGCATTTCGATTTCTGATGTTCCGTATTCAAGTTCGTATGAGGCGGAAATCGTTTCGCATGGGAGTTTTCCTTTTTTGCGAATCAAAACAAAGGGTTTGCCGAGGGCATAAGCAAGCGGTGCTCCGAAAACAAATCCTCTGGATTCGGCACCTGCAATTACATCGAAAGAAACACCTTCCAGGCGTTCTAAGAGAGAATCAATTGCAAGGTGAAAACCATCCGCATTTTCAAGTACACTTGTCACGTCGCGAAACAAAATGCCGGGCTCCGGAAAATCAGGAATGGTACGTACATAATCCTCCAATTTTTTCATAGGTATATCCTCCTTCCCTTACAAAATATAGTATCATAGGAAAAAAGAAAAAGGTATTCTTGACAATTTTCGTTTATTTTATTATGATATTTTGTGTGAGTTTCATAAAAATTATAAATGCCATGAAGGTGTCAGTAGAGATACATTTTCGGTCAGAGAGAGGGAGCCACCGGCTGAAAGCCCCTTACGTTCAGATGTTGATTGAATTTCCCACCGGAGCAGCTTTGTTGAAATGACAGTAGGCAGAGACGTCGGCGCACGTTACGCGCGAAAGAGTGTCTCGGGAATATCTCCTGGGGAACATGGGTGGTACCGCGGATTTTATTCGTCCCTTGCATAACGGATTGTGCATGGGGCTTTTTTTATGCAAAAGCAGACATATCCTGCACAAATTACAGGAACTAAGAAAGGAAGAAAAGTATGAATGCAAATTTAGAGCAGATTAAGCAGGAAATCATTTCCGGCGCAGAGGAACTTACATCCTCCAAAGAAGTTTATGAATTCAAGAAAAAATTCTTGGACGGCAAGGCCGGAAAAATCGGTATGTTGATGAAGGAAATGAAAAATATTGCTCCGGAGGAACGTGCAGCCTACGGGAAAGGGGTTAATGAGCTCAAAGAGTGGGCGCTTGGATTTTTAGGTGACCTTGATGTCAAGATGAAGGAAAAAGAGCTTCAGGCAAGATACGAAGCGGAAAAAATTGATATCTCCCTGCCGGCGGCGGAAGAAAAGGAAGGAAATCTTCATCCGATTACACTTGTGCGCAATCAGCTGATTGATATTTTTGCAGGTATGGGATTTGAAATATATGAAGGAAGAGAAATCGAGACGGATTATTATAACTTTACGGCGTTAAATACACCACAGGATCATCCGGCAAGAGATATGCAGGATACATTCTATCTGTCTCCGGAGTTTTTGCTCCGCACACAGACATCGGCAGGACAGATTCACGTTATGGAGAATTCCAAACCGCCGATTAAGATCTTGTCACCGGGTAAAGTGTTCCGTTCTGATGATGATGCGACACATTCCCCGATGTTTACACAGATGGAAGGTCTTGTAGTGGACAAAGGAATTACTCTTTGTGACCTTCAGGGTATGCTGGATGTGTTTGTAAAGAAAATTTACGGAGAGGGAACAAAGACAAGACTTCGTCCTTCCTATTTCCCGTTTACAGAGCCGTCCGTAGAAGTGGACTGTAGTTGTTTTGAATGTGGCGGAACCGGTTGTAAGCTTTGTAAAGGTACCGGATGGATCGAGATCCTCGGAGCCGGTGTTGTAAATAACAAAGTGCTTGAAAATTGCGGAATTGACCCGAATGAGTACAGTGGCTTTGCGTTCGGTATCGGTATTGAACGTACTGCAATGCTCAAATACGGTATCAACAATATTAAACTGTTATTCGAATCGGATCTGCGTGTACTTTCGCAGTTAAATGACTAGTTCGCAGGGAAAGGTTAGGTAAAAAATATGATTACACCTCTTAGTTGGTTAAAAGAATATGTAGATATTGATATTACACCGCAGGAGCTTCAGGATAAGCTGTTTTCCTGTGGATTTGAAGTGGAAGAATTATACGAAGTGGGAAAAGACATCAGCAAAGTTGTTGTCGGAAAGGTTTTGACCTGCGAGGCGATTCCGGAGACACATCTCCATGTATGTCAGGTAGATTGCGGAGAGCACGGAACCTTCCAGATTTGCTGCGGTGCAGACAATGTTGCAGCCGGCGGTAAGTTCCCGGTAGCCCTTGTGGGAGCGACAGTTTATGCGACAGCAAAAGATCACAAGACGGTAGAAGGTGTCATGACCATCGGAAAAGGAAAACTTCGCGGTTATGAGTCCTTCGGTATGCTCTGTTCCGGCGTGGAGCTCGGAGTGAGCGAGAACATGTTCCCGGGAGCAGGATATAACGGTCTTCTTGTTTTACCGGAAGATGCGCAGGTCGGGGCGGATGTAAAACCGATGCTCGGTCTGGATGATTGGATTTTTGATATTGCAATTACGGCAAACAGACCGGATTGCCAGAGTATTTTCGGTATTGCACGAGAAGTGGCTGCAGTGCTCGAAAAAGAGCTGAAAATGCCGGCCCTTGATTATACAGAGACAGATGCGGAGCTGGAAGGATTCAAAGTGTCCGTAGATTGTCCGGATCTCTGTCCGAGATACAGTGCGCATTATGTGACGGATGTGACCATCGGGGAATCGCCTGCATGGATGAAACGTCGCCTTGCCCTTGTGGGAATTGATGCGATCTCTAATGTTGTTGACATTACAAACTATATTTTAAAAGAACTCGGACAGCCGATGCATGCGTTTGACCTTTCTACTTTGGAAGGCAATGCTATTCAGGTAAGACGTGCAAAAGACGGCGAAAAGATTGTGACATTGGATGAACAGGAACTTACGCTTAACAATGCCAATATGGTAATTTGTGACGGTGTAAAACCGGTAGCCCTTGCCGGTGTTATGGGCGGACTGAACTCCGAAATCAGAGAGACAACAAGTGCAGTACTTTTTGAGTCTGCAAAGTTTGCCCGCGACAATATCCGCAGAACTTCAAGGGCGGTAGGCAAACGTTCGGATTCCAGTGCCCGCTATGAAAAGGGTGTGGACGAATATGCAACAGTTATGGCGATGAAACGTGCCCTTCATTTAATCGAAGAACTCGGCTGCGGTAAGGTTGCAAAGACACACGTGGATGTAAATACAGGAAACAGTGTGGAGCCGAGAGCTTTAACCGTAAGTATTGACAGAGTAAATAAATGTCTCGGTATTGTTGTACCGAACGAAGAAATTCTCAAGATTATGACAAATCTTTGCTTTGAACCGGCCATCGACGGAGATAATTTAAATCTTTGTGTTCCGGCTTATCGTGAAGATGTGGAAACATATCAGGATATTGCAGAAGAAGTAATCCGTATGTACGGCTATGAACATGTGGTTCCTGCATTTATGCCATCTGCACAGGTGACAATCGGTGGACTTAACCAGGTACAGAAATCAGAACTGAAACTGAAAAAAGCACTCTGCGGTGTCGGTGCATACGAGTGTATTCACTACTCGTTCTTCTCACCGGCGGATCTGGATATGCTCCGGATTCCGGAAGATTCCGTAGAACGTAAAGCGATTCGCATCATGAATCCGATCAGTGAGGAAATCTCCATTATGAGAACGACACTGGCCGCTTCCATGATCAATGCGATTGCAAGGAATCAGAAGAAGGGCAATCTGGAAGGAAGACTGTTTGAGATCGGTAATGTATATATGCCATATGAACTTCCGCTTACACAGTATCCGGATGAGAAACCGAGACTTTGTGTCGGAATTTTCGGCGAAAAGGAATCGTTCTATACCATGAAAGGTATCGCAGAAAAGATTGCAGATACCTTACATGTAAAATTTGAATATGAAACAATGAGCAATACGTTCCTGCATCCGTACCAGACGGCAAAAGTGCTTTGCGAAGGTGTGGAGATCGGATATTTCGGAAAACTGGCTTATGATATTGCGGATTCCAAAGATATGCGCAGCCAGGCGTTTGTGATGGAACTGGATCTGAAAGTAATGTCACAGTGGTATGATAAAAAAGCAACCTTCGAGCCGCTTCCGAAATTCCCGCAGGAAACAAGAGATCTTGCACTTGTTGCTGACAGAAATATTACATGCGGAGAAATCGAAAAAGTAATGAAGGAAGCATGTAAGTATATTACAAAGATTTCCCTCTTCGATATTTACGAGGGAGAGCAGATCGCGTCGGACAAGAAGAGTATGGCGTTTACCGTTGTGTTTACACCTAAGAATGAAGCGTTTACCGCAGAGTCTGTAGACGGTTATGTGAAGAAAATATTGAAACAGTTAAACAAAGCTTACGGTGTGGAACTGAGAAGCTAAAGAGAACTGTTCATACAACATGAGGCTATCATATCATGACAGAACTTAAAAAATCGGATTTTTATTTTGATTTGCCGCAGGAGCTGATTGCGCAGGATCCGCTTTCGGACAGGAGCAGTTCCAGGCTTTTGAAACTGAATAAAGAGACAGGCGAAATAGAGCATCATGTGTTCAAAGAGGTGATCGATTTTTTGGAGGAGGGTGACTGTCTTGTCTTAAATGACACGAAAGTCATCCCGGCCAGACTCTTTGCGACTAAGGAAGATACCGGTGCGACAATCGAAGTGCTGTTGCTGAAACGAAGAGAAAATGATGTGTGGGAAACGCTCGTGAAGCCCGGCAAAAAGGCAAGACCGGGCACTCGCCTTGTGTTCGGCGACGGACTGCTTCGCGCGGAAGTGACCGATGTGCTGGAAGAAGGAAACAGGCTGATACGGTTTGAGTATGAAGGAATCTTTGAAGAAATACTTGACCGTCTTGGGGAGATGCCTCTTCCGCCGTACATTACCCATAAGCTGGAGGATAAAACCCGCTATCAGACTGTATATGCCAAATACGAGGGAAGTGCGGCAGCGCCGACGGCGGGACTTCATTTTACGCCGGAGCTTTTAAAAAAAGTGGAGGAGAAAGGTGTAAAGATCGCATATGTCACATTACATGTGGGGCTTGGAACCTTCCGCCCGGTAAAGGAAGAAAATGTGCTGGATCACCATATGCATTCCGAATATTATCAAGTGTCAGAGGAAGCTGCAAAGACGGTCAATGAGACGAAGAAAGCCGGCGGGCGAGTGGTCTGTGTCGGAACGACAAGCTGTCGGACGGTGGAGAGTGCATCGGATGAAAACGGGGTTCTTCAACCGGGCTGTGACAACACGGAAATTTTCATTTATCCGGGATATCAGTTTAAGATATTAGATGGATTGATTACGAATTTTCATTTGCCGGAATCTACACTGATTATGTTGGTGTCGGCATTGGCGGGACGGGAAAACGTCCTTCGGGCATACGAAACCGCCGTGCACGAGCAATATAGATTTTTTTCTTTCGGAGATGCAATGATATTGTTGTAAAAAATCATTGCCAAAGTAGACATAATTTGTTAAAATAACTCATATATGATTTGGGAAGATTCTTCTGAGA
>JAZSMO010000001.1:0-3542 GCA_045535935.1 Lachnospiraceae bacterium
CCTTGGCTCACAGAACGACATGGCTACGATCCGACTTGGACACAATAAACACCGTAGGCTGATAAGAAAGCTCACGGATGGCCTTTCGAAGCCTTGCATCGGTCGCCATATCGAGAGCCGACGCACTGTCATCCAAAATAAGAATCGGAGCCTGCTTCACAAGGGCACGGGCGATGGTCAGCCTCTGTCTCTGTCCGCCGGACAGATTTTTGCCGCTTTGTGCCACTTCACCCTGAAGGCCTCCCTTTGCTTTTACAACATCCGCCGCCTGTGCAGCGATAATCGCCTGCTCCATCTCCTCCGGCGTTGCATCTTCTTTTCCCCATTTTAAATTGCTCTCGATGGTTCCCTTAAAAAGCACCGCTTTCTGCGGAACGACCGCTATTTTCTTTTCCAGCTCTTCCTGCGTATAATCACGGACATTTTTTCCGTCCACGAACACTGCGCCTTTCGTCACATCATAAAAACGCGGAATCAGATTGACAAGAGAACTTTTTCCGGAACCGGTTCCTCCGATCACGCCGATGGTCTGCCCTCTCTTCACCAAAAAATCGATATCCGTAAGCGCTTCTTCACCGGCTCCGTTGTAGGTCAGTCCCACATGCTCAAATCGCACTGCGATATCTCCCGGCTCTGCAGACATCACGGAATCCTTCCACTCCATACTCGTCTCTATCTCAAATACATCCGCAATTCGATTTGCACTGGCTAACGCCTTGTTCATGGTAATAATCAAATTAGCAAGCTTGATCAGTTCCACAAGTATCTGTGACATATAGTTGTAAAGTGCCACCACTTCCCCCTGTGTCAATGCGCCGTGGGCAACCTGCACCGCACCGGTATGAATCAGCCATACAATCGCAAGGTTGATAATGATATAGGTCAGCGGGTTCATCAGCGCCGAAACACTTCCCGCCTTATTCTGATGTTCAGTCAAAGCCCTGTTTTTTTCGGCGAAACGCTGCACTTCTTCCTCTTCCTTACAAAATGCCCGAAGCACACGGATACCCACAAGATTTTCTCTCGCAACAAGAAGCACATCATCCAGACGCCCCTGCACCTGCTTCATCATCGGAATACTGATCTTTGTAATCCCGCCGACTACAATAAGCAAAAGCACTATTGCAGCCACAAAGCTGAGCGCTGCTTTCACATCGATGGTAAATGCCATGATCATGGCACCGAACACAACAAACGGGGAGCGCAAAAACAGGCGAAGTACCATATTGACTCCAGTCTGGGTCTGATTGACATCACTGGTCATTCGCGTAATCATCGTGGACGTTCCGATCCGGTCTATCTCCGAGTAGGAAAGACTCTGCAAGTGCCCAAAAAGCGCATGGCGGAGTTTTGTCGCATATCCGACGGCTGCTTTCGCCGAGAAAAACTGTGCAGTCACGGAACAGATCAGTCCGATAAACGCAAGTGCAAACAACACAAGACAGGATTTTATAATATAGCCCTTTCCTGCAGCCTCTCCGATTCCGGTATCTATGATTGCAGCCACCACAAGCGGTACAATCAATTCAAAAGACGCCTCCAACATTTTAAAAAGCGGCGCCAACACACATTCTTTTTTATAATCTTTTAAATAGACCAGCAAACGCTTCATCTTAATGCTTCCCTTCTTTTTTATTCGTTCAAGATTATATCACAGATTATTGACCTTGCACACGGCTTTCTTTTATAATAGAAACACTGAAAACAACGAAGCAGGAAGGACAAACGCAATGACAAAATTACTCTTCTGTGATATTGACGGAACACTGGTACGCTCGGACGGAACGATTTCCGACCGTGTACGCAGTCTGCTGAAGCAAATGGCAGAGGCAGGACACGGATTTATTTTGACTTCCGGACGCCCTCTTTCCAGCATTTTAAAAGTACGCGACTATATTGACATCGCCTTCCCTCATTCCTATATCATTGCAAACAACGGCGGTCTCGTCTATGACTGTAACGCAGAAAAACCGGTCTACGAGGCCACACTTCCTTTTTCAATGGTAGATCTTCTCCAGAACATGGCAGAGGAAATGCAAATTCACATTCAGACTTATACAAAGGATTCCATCGTCTGTCGCCGGGAAACACCGGAGGTTCTCGCTTACGCTTCGCGTATAAAAATGCCGGTAATCCATGCAGATATATTGTCTGCACCACTCACAGATGAACCCTACAAAATGCTTGCATTAAGTCTTGCCGGCTCAGAAATGCTGATGCCGCTCAAAAATCGGATTGAGCGGGAACTCGGCGACACTCTGCAGCCCATGTTCTCCCAAAACGGTTATTTGGAAATCCTGCCGAGAGAAGCAAACAAAGGCAATGCGTTGCGTTTTCTCTGTCATCATCTGCAGATTCCTGTCTCTGACAGCTATGCCGCCGGAGATTCAGAAAATGACATCGCCATGCTGGAAGCCGCAGGTATCAGCTATGCCATGAAAAACGGTGATACAAAAGTAAAATCCAGCGCAGCTTTTGTCACTGCACTGGATCATGAACACGACGGAATTGCGGAAGTTTTGGAAACAATCCTCTCCTCCTGATACTGTATTATTTTAATTTCTTCACATATTTACCGGCGGTTTTTCCTGCCTCATACCCTACGATATTCAGCGCTTTCTGATTAAGATGCACGGAATCGTAATAATATTTTCCGTAGGACTTCACAAAACTTGAAGCCTTCTTTGACACCAGCACAAAATTTTTATTCTTTGCGCATAACTTTTTCTGTGCCTTCATAATGGTGCTGTTACGTCCCGGATGCTTCGCATCGTGGGCAATCCGAATCATAAACACCTTCTCTACCCCTGTCGATTTCATCTTTTTATAAATCTTTTTCATGCGGGACATATAGGTCGATGCCGAAAGATTTTTCTCTCCGTCGGATTCTCCCTGATACCAAACCATATAAATATGACGGATTTTTATACCGTTTTTCTTCAAATATTTTTTTGCCTTTTTGAGACGACTTTGAGTCTGCTTTACCAATCCTCTTTTCAGCCAGGTGTTGGTCGACGAACCGCCCCATGCAGCCGTCACACCTACGACCGGCGTCTTTGTCTGCTTGTAATAATTGATACAAAAAGCGGAGACAAGCGTACCCTTCGTGCTGTAGAGGTAATTGGTTTCCAGTCCGTTGTTTCGGTTGGTCCCCTCGCCGAACGGTTCTTTCATTAAAATCAGCTGTTTTGTACTTGTAGTTGTATCAAATTCATAGGCTGTCCCGTAATCCGGAAGAGGTGCTTTTTCGGAATTTCCGCCGGAGCCGCACATATTGCTCTGACCGGCAAAAACAATCAGATCCACTTCCCCGTTTACCTTGACGGAGTAAACCGTTTTCTCATTCCTACAGGTCTGTGTCACCGTACAGGTGCCCGGTTTGCCTGCAATCATATGACCGCTGTTGGACACAGCAACCACATCTCTGTCACTGCTCTCATAAATAGCATCGCCCGGAATGATCGTACTGACCATCCGTGTTTCGCCCGGAAGCAGTTGTATGGTTCCCTTTACATATGTCGGCTTATATTTCACTTCTGTCT